>NZ_LT699740.1:0-10218 GCF_900155365.1 Collinsella bouchesdurhonensis
TAGTTGACATGCCGATCATTTCCTTTCCGGCCTCCTTGAGTCGATTACCGAAGCAATGACTAAGTTAGGCCATCCGTTGGAGGTGGTCGGCGCCTTTGCTTATGAGGCGAAACAATCGTCGTGAAACCCGAAACTTTTATCTCGTGATTTCCTAAAAATAAAAGCTATCAAAAACACACCTCCTCGAGCGGGTCGAAGGCGCTGCCCCTCGCGGACCTCCCGTCGGCGGCGGACTCGCCCTCCCGCCAGTACTTGGCGACCGTGTGCCGGTCCATGCCGTGCCTCCTCGCGATCTCGCTGAAGTTCGGCTTCGCGCCGGACCCCCTGTAGACGTTCAGCTCTCCCATTACGTTTCGCTCCATATCCCGCTCCTCCCGGGTCGGATACCCGATCGGAGCATAGTTCCGTTAGCGCAGTTGGTGAAAGTACGTTAGCGGGGTCGGCGAAAGCGCGTTAGCGCATTCGGCGAGATGCGTTTGCGAAAGTGGTCAATTTTAGATTAGCGCTAACAATGATTTCCTTAGGGGCCTTTTCGTTTCCAACTGCCATGGGAACTCCTCTCGATGCGGGGACGCTGATAGCGGCGCGGTGCGCTATGGAACAGGGCGAACCCGCCGCAGGAGACAGCACCGCGTTCTACCCTGCATTCAGCGTAACGCGCATTCCGTGCAGGCGGAATTACCCCATGTCCCAAATTGGAGTCGGAAAGACACTGGCTACCTCATAAAAATCGCCTCTCATCAGCGGGAGCAATGCCTTTGCGAAACCGAGCGCATCGAGTTCGACGTCCCGGCAGTTGCGCTGATCGCGCAGGAGCTTGCCGAATCCAACACGTTGGCAAATACAAACGCCGCGTCAACGCTCGCTGCGCTTCAAGACTGTTTTTATCAGACGCGAGATGAACTGAGCATGGATGTACCGGACGAAGAGATCATAGAGGTGCTGGTCGGCTGTTTTATCGAATAAGGCGAAGCGGCTGATGTTGTCAAAACCTCGGTAGAGGAAATCACGGCTCATTCAAGGTCGCACCGACAGGCGCAGAAAGAGGCCGAACAATCTAACTACCGCATCACGGATGACGAGGGCCGCGTGTATACATTCGACCCAAGGGAATGGGAATGCGACGAAACCGCCCCCGGCTAGGACGGAGAGGAATGGGCTGGTGATTGGAATGAATAGCGAGCTGAGCGCCAGCGGCCAACCGGACCTCGCGCACGCGCAGCGCAACTTCGCGCGACTGACGGCCGCCTATGTCGCCAACCTCTATTGCATGGGCGAATCGTCTTCGGTCAGCGCCCGGGAAATGGTGCAGCTCACTGCATCGGAGAGCTCTTCCCTCATCCGAGAGAACGCCACCGATGCCTCAGTCCCCTCGCCCCTCTCGATCTCCCGGAGGCCCCTCAGGAGTGCATCGCGGAGCTGCTCATCGGTCATGGAGCCAACGTCGACTGACCTGGGGGCCTCGGGCAGCGCGACCCTAAAGGGAATGCCGCCCGTGAGCGAAACCTGTCTCAGAAACATGTCGATGGCAGTCGACATCGACATGCCCAGTTGAGCGAGGACCGACTCCGCGGACTGCTTGACATCAGGGTCGACGCGGAGGTTGAGCGTTGCTGTCTTCTGCATAGTAATCACCTCATGGTAATTATAACGCAATTGCATACACTTTGACAGTACATCCTATTCCACGTTAATGAAGAACGGGTTGCTCCAGCGCACGCAATAGCCTCTTCGATTCAGGCAGGCGCCCGGAATTGGGGCGGTCTTGGCGGCCTTGATCAGCTTAGCCCGTTGATGGTTTCCTCGAGCTCCGCCATGTAGGCGACTATCTCATCGATGCTCGGGTAGTTGCCGAACAGCATCGGCCTCATCGAGGCGTAATCGGCCGCCAACTCGTCGAGCCTGCCCTTTGGAGGGGCGAGCCTGAGCGTGCCGGGCCTCGCGTCGGCCAGCTTGGCCCACGGCGTGCGGTAGAACTTCTCTTTGAACCTGACGACCTGTTCGAGGAGGCCAGGCTGCGCCACGGCGCGGCCGAGCACGAACGAGTGGCCGAGGCGGTACATGTCGTAGTAATGGCGGGAGTAGCGCCTGGGCATAGCCTTGCCCTCGGGCCTGTTGGCCTCCTGGTGCAGTATGGTGGCCTTCTCCCAGAACGTGCGCTCGGGACTCGCGGTGCGCACCGTGGTCGACAGCTCGGGCCCGAACGGAACCACGTCCGCCGCGTACGGGGCTATCGCCGCCTCCTCGGAGGGCGACCATGCCGCCATGGGTCCTATCTCCAGCTTGATGGTGTCGAGCGTGCCCGCCGACTCGTAGGAGCGCGGGTAGTCGAAGTACACGGTCTCCTCCTCGGCCCCGCACCTGACGGACGCTTCGGTGCCGAGGGACTCGGAGAGCGTGGCCCTGAGCTTCGGGGCAAAGGCGTCGGCCAGGAAGGCGTTCGCGCGCTCGATGCTGTCGGCCCTGAACCGCTCCTGCGCCGAGTTGCTGCGCGGCTCCCACGGCTCGTCCTCGCCGTAGCCCAGGAGCCGCCAATCGAGTATGAGGTCGATGTCCTCCGAGAAGCGCTCGATGAGCCCGAAAGCCTTCGACAGGCTCGTGCCGCCCTTGAACACCATGGACTCGGCGAAGCCGCTTCTGTGGAAAAGGTGGTCCAAGGTGTAGCACACCCAGAAGTCCTTCTCGACGACGGCCGGCGCAAGCGCCATCCTCTGCGCGGCGGCCTCGAAGACCAGTCTGCGCTCGCCGGTCGAGGCCCTAGCGATCCTGTCCATGCCTCGCCTCCCATATCTTCTCCGCGGCGTCGGCGACCCAGGAGGTGAGCCCCGCCGACTCTTCCAGGAACGCGCCGGCCTGCCCTTCCGTGAGGTTGCGCGCGAGCGTTCCGATTTCCTCGTCGCCCACGTTCTCGCGCCCGAGCGCCTTGAGGGCCTGCACGATGATGCAGGTGATCTGCGAGCAGTCGAGCAGGTCGCGGTTGGCGCGGTGCCGGAGCTCGATATCGTACGGTCCGTACTCGTAGCGCTTGTACGGACCGCTGCTGACGTAGACGAGCTTTGCGGGCACCTGCGTGTCGAGGCCCAGCGCATTGAGCGCCGCGTCGCCGGACGGTGCGACGATCCACTTGTTGGCACGGGCGACGGCGCGCACGACCTCGTCGGCGCTGGCCGGCACCTCGGTGCCCATGAGCGCGCTGCGCTCCGGCGCGTAGTAGACGCCGCGGATGGCGCGGGCGATCCCTCCTTTTGCATGCAAGCGCCCGAGCGCGTTGGCGGCATTGCGTCGGCCTGCGACGTCGGAGAAGTCGGCGGCTGTGAAGGCCCTGCCGGCGCCGAAGCTCTCTATGCGCTTAGCGATGGCCTCTGCTTCTGTCATAGCGTTCCTCCTTTTGATGAAAATAGTATATACCTTTTTCATCAAATTGCCTCTGATCGCCTTGGTTACCCATGCATCGCGCCTGCGGTCCCTCGCCGCGCCGGCACGCGCGCGCCCGGAAGCGGTTGCGCCTCCCAATCGCGACCCGGGATTAGCATCGAGGCATCCCGAAGAAATCGTCGCTGGGCCCCTTCTCGCGCTTTGCGCGCCTTCCGGGCGGCGGCGCCTCGCCGAACCCGTTGAAGATCTCCATGACCAGGGCGAGCTGCTTCTGGAGGCCCGCATCGAGCTCGTCGGCGTCGCACACGGCGAGGAGCCGCTCCGCCAGGCCCTTCATGGAGTCGCGCAGCGCCCGCTGCGTCCGCGACGACGGCCTCACGGTTACCTCGGTCCCGGTCAGCCTCGCCATGATGTAGTCTTGCCTGCTCATGCCGCTCCAGGCGGCCATGTTGGCGATCAGCTCGTACTCCTCCGGGGTGCAGCGGAACGCCATCGTCTTGCTGCGCTTGCGGGCGTTGTTCTCGCACGGCATCCTATTCGCCCCTCAGCTCGGAGAGCGCATCGGCGATCTGCGCGCGCTTGGCGGGGAAAAGGTGCGCGTAGCGGTATGTGATGTCGATCGCCTCGTGGCCCACGCGCTCGGCGATGTCGAGAGCGGAGAAGCCCATGTTGATGAGCAGGCTCACATGGCTGTGGCGAAGGTCGTGGATGCGTATCCGCTTGACGCCCGACGCCTTGCAGCCGCGGTCCATCTCGTGCACGAGGAAGTGCTTTGTGAAACCGAAGAGCCGCTCGTCGGGCGCCACGTCATCGCGCATCTCGATGAACTCCGCCATCTCGTCGCGGAGGAACGCGGGCATCTTGATCGTGCGCACCGATTTGCGCGTCTTCGGCTTCGTGATCACGTCCTCGCCGCGCAGGCGCTGGTAGGACTTGTTTATGCGAAGCTCCGACGTCTCCATCAGGAAGTCCGAGGGCGTGAGCGCCATGAGCTCGCCGCAGCGTACGCCCATCCAGTAGAGCACCTCGAACGCGTAGAAGGCGAGCGGCTTGTCGGAGATGGCCTCGGAGAAGCGGAGGTACTCGTCCTTGGTCCAGAACTGCATCTCGCCGGCCTCCTTGCTGCCCATCTTGTCCACCTTGTGGACGGGGTTCTTCTCCAGGTTGTAGTAGCGCTCGGCGTGGTTGAAGATGGCGTTGAGCTGGTTGTTGATGATCCTCAGGTAAGTGGGCTTGAAGCTGTCGCCGTCTGACCTCGTGGACCCCGTGAGGGAGTTCTGCCACCTGACGATGTCGACGGGCCGTATGTCGCACATGCGCATGTCGCCGAAGAACGGCAGGAGCTTGCTCTGGATGATCGTCTCCTTGGTGAGCCAGGTGTGCTCGCGGACCCTCGGCCTCACCTCCGCCTCGTAGACCTTGCAGAAGTCGGCGAAGGTCATGTCCATGGCGTCGTCCTTGAGGGCCTTGAAGTTCTTCTCCCAAAGAAGCGCCTCGAGCTCGGTCTGGAACCCCTTCTTCGTCTTGTGCCGCCTGGCCCCGCGCGCGTCGCGGTAGTAGAACTGCACGTAGAAGAGACCCGTCTTCTTGTCCTTATAGGCTGGCATCGTTCACCTCCGGGAAGTAGCGGGCCTCGAACAGGTCGCTGCGGACGCGCCCGCGGATCACCACGCGCCCGAGGGCCTCCTGCTCCTTGTTCATCTGCCGGATGACCTCGTAGGCGCTGCCTTTCTTGATCTTCAGGCGCTCCGCCACCTCGTCGGCGGTGAGCATGCTCGGCCTCGGCGTCTTTGCCACCGGCTGTTCCATCTTTGACCTCCTGTCTATCCGTACATCTTTGTACGCTTATATTCCCGAGAATAACCGTACGTATATGTACTGTCAATAGAATTGCGTACAAACTCGTACGCTGATAGAATGGTCGCCGACGAAATCAAACAGGAGGGCACATGGCGACAGGCGACAACATTCGGCGGTACCGCAAGGCGAAGGGGCTGACGCAGGCCCAGCTCGCCTATGCCGTGGGGCTCACCGAGGGCGCGATTAGGCACTACGAGAGCGGCATCCGCGCGGTGAAGCCCAAATTGCTGGAGGAGATCGCGAAGGCGCTCGAGGTCTCCGTGGGCGCGCTCAAGGACTACGGAGTCGAGACGTCGCGCGACCTCATGGCCCTGCTGCTGCAGCTGGAGGAGGGCTACGGCCTCGTGCCCAGCGAGGACGGCATGGGCCTGGCGGTCAATCCGAAGGCGCCGCACGCCCCAAAGCTCGCGCGCTCGATCAAGTCCTGGGCCGAAAAGCGCGCCGAGCTCGAACGCGGCGAACTCGACGGGGCCGCTTACGCCGACTGGAAGGCCTCTTTCTGACATCTTCCCAGGTGAATTGACGTTTCCTTGCGAGCAGCCTCCGGTTCTCCGGAGGCTGCTCCATTATTCCCGTATGAAATCGGCACCCCGGAAGCCCCGTTCGGGGAATAATTGCATGCCCGAGTACGGCAGAGTACGCGGCGTTATTCGGCGGCATTCGGGGTTGTCGAAACTGCGGAAACCGATTTTCGCGTTCTTATATTCCCGTTTGTTGACCTGGGCAAATGCAATTGAAAAGGGCTTGAATCCGCCTCGCAGTTTCAACTTAGTTTCACCCGCTCGAAATCGGCCCTCGGGGGACCCGAATTGTGAATTATTCCCGCAGGGCCCTATTATTCCCGTACCGCCGAGTGCTCCGCCGTACCGCCCAGTAGGGGCATACGGGAATAATTGAGCCGTTTTCCCAGGTAGAGATGCAAAAAGAAAGCCCTCGAACCAGAGGGTTCGAGGGCTGTTATTCCCACTATTTCGCTGGTGGCTTTGTCCTGCGGCGATGCCGAAACAGTATCAGGCGGTATTCGGCAGCACCAAAACGCGAGTTCAGAAGCCAGTTCCCGCTATTCCCACTCGATGGCGTCGGTTCTGCCGTCCCGTCACTCCAGTTACACCCAGTTTTCGGCATCGACACGGAACGCGTGCCGCCGAATGACGCGATGTCTCGTTTCGTCGGCTTCGGGGACAAAAGCTGGGACAACCTCAAAAACTTTTTTCAAACTCAGGGCTTTGAGTTTTTGTTTTTGTCCCAAANGATGGCGTCGGTTCTGCCGTCCCGTCACTCCAGTTACACCCAGTTTTCGGCATCGACACGGAACGCGTGCCGCCGAATGACGCGATGTCTCGTTTCGTCGGCTTCGGGGACAAAAGCTGGGACAACCTCAAAAACTTTTTTCAAACTCAGGGCTTTGAGTTTTTGTTTTTGTCCCAAAGTGCGCGGCGGGTCGCCTTTGGAGGCTCGATGGCGCCGAAAACGCCCGTTTTGAAACTCAACCGCCCTTTTGCCCGCAAGCCGCCAGCTGCAATCGCAAGTGAATTAACGCGGGTGGCTTGCGCGCCATTTGCAAAACCCCAGGTCGCAGGTCTTCGCCATTCGTGAACAAAGTGAGTAGTCTCAGGTGGCTTGCTTATGAGTTGGCGAACGGGCCTTCAGGATTCAGGGCAAACATGCTGGTAGAATAGGATTCTCAAATCAATGACAGGAGACCGAGCATGGCCGAACCCCACGATAGGAAGCCGATCCTCACGATCGAGCAGCAGATAGAGCACCTCAAGCAGAAGGGCGTAGCCTTCGAACTGTGTTCCGAGGAAGAGGCCGCGGACTACCTGCGCGACAAGTGCAACTTCTTCAAGCTCGCATCCTACCGCAAACTCTTCTCGAAATACGAGGGAGGCCCGCGCGACGGCCGCTACGTAGACCTCGACTTCGGCCAGCTGCGCCTGCTCGCGGCGCTCGACCAGGAGCTGCGCCACGCCCTGCTCGGCATGACGCTCGACATCGAGCATTTCCAGAAGGTGACACTGCTTCGCGAGATGGAGGACCGTGGAGAGGACGGCTACGCCATCGTGGCCGACTACATGGCATCGCTTACCACTGCAAACAGGGAGTACCGCCTGCGCGAGCTCAAGATGAGCGGCCGCAGCCCCTACAGCTCGAGCCTCTACGCGAAGTACTCCGGCGACATGCCTGCCTGGGCCTTCCTTGAGCTCACCTCGTTCGGCACCCTCATCGACTTCGTGCGCTTCTGCGCCAGGCGATGGGGCGACAGGCGCCTCGAGGCCTCCCACTACGACCTCAAGCGCGTGAAGTCCGTCCGCAACTGCGCCGCGCACGGCTCGTGCCTGATCAACTGCTTCGCCGAGAGGGGCGCCGCCCGGGGCTCGGCGTCCAGCGGCGTCTCCCGAAGGGTCGCCGCCGTGGGGATTCCCAAGGCGACCAGGAGGAAGTGGATGGGGAATACGGCCATGCAGGAGGTCGCGACCGTGCTCGTGGCGCACTCCGGCTTGGTACCCGAGGGCTCCTCGCGCTCGCGCGCCGCATCCGAGCTCGCCGAGATGTTCGCCAGGGCCGACGGCGAAACCGAGGCGCTGCCCGACAAGGGGCCCGACGCCGCAGCTCGCTCCGCGCTCGAGTTCCTTCGCAGGTTGACAGAATCGCTCGGGTTGGTAGAATAGCCTGCAGATAGCAAAACCTTCACGGTTTTAGGGGCGGACTTGCGCAAGCGACTCTGCCCTATTTTTATATTCACTCGCTATAGGAGACGGATGATACCTGGGTCAATGACAGAACTGAGAAGCCCGGAATAATGGAGCCAGTTAGAAACCCTCGGGTTTGCGGGGCGGGATCGTGAGAGCGATTCTGCCCTATTTTTTTCCTCCGTCTGCCCCAACCAAGTAGTTCGAAGATAGCCTGTAGGTGTCCTCGTGGGCGCCTTTTATTTTCAGGGAATCGGCCGCTTCATGAACGAGCGACCGGCTTGACCTAGATCGAACCGCCTTCATCTCCGTCTAGGCGCCGGCAATCAACATCGTGAATCCGCGCGTGCTACAATGCGGGCACCAGAGATGAAAACACAGTCCCCGTCGGGTAGTCGTGGGCGTGCGGGAGTCCGCATCAGTAACCTGCCTCCTTGGTTGTCCCTTCTCTGCATGGTCATCTACATAAAGGAGGAACCAGCCATGCAGATCAGCGTGTCGTCCACCCTGACCGTATATCACGACGGCCAATTCTGGGTCGGGCTGGCGGAGCACGTCGAGGACGGCAGATACGGCGCCGCCCGCATCGTCTTCGGCGCAGAACCGTCCAATGAGGAGATCCTGCGATTCGTTGTCAGCAAATGGGCGAAGCTCTCGTTCTTCTGCCACGGTCCGGCCGAGGCGAGCAAGCCCGCGAAGAACCCCAAGCGACGCGCCCGCGAGGCGGCGAAAGCCCTCAAGCAGCCGGCGATGAGCACCAAGGCGCAGCAGGCGCTCGCGAATCAGCGGGAGACGATGAAGCGGAAATCGGCTCAAGCAAGAAGCCAGCGTCGCGCGGATGAGGCGGAGGCGCGCTTCGAGCAGCGAAAACTGAAGCGCAAACAGAAGCATCGCGGTCATTGATACCACCATCAACCCATATATAGCAGCAGGCGTAGCTTCGATTGAAACTACGCCTGCCACCTGGTGCTATAACGTTATACAGAACGTATGTTCTATACCCACTCGATGACTAACCCAGTCCGAGCACTACCGATGCGTGTCGCGTCATACCGCCTAAGAGCCGATTCGTTCAGAAAAGGTTCAGGGGGATCGTCGAGTTTATTGCACCCTCGCGTTTTACAAAAGAGAGTACAAGGCCCTTTAGCTCGAATTATTGCATTTAGAACCCAGCCGCTCATCCATCCTAGCTTGCCCAAACAGCCCTCCCGCGATGTCCATGTTCCAACGGATGGGTACCATTTATCCGGGTGCACCTGGGGCAACGGGCCAGCAGGCCCGCGCAAGGTCGCTCGCATAACACGCAACATCAAACACGACAGAAGAGGCGAACGACAGATGCCGGACCCCGGACGACAGCACCGCGGAAGACGAGCATTCCGACCACAACCGAACAACTCCAGCTACTAGGCAGGCGCCCGCATGGGCGCCTTTTACTTTTCAGGGACTTAGCTGAGAGCTAAGGCACGCGGCTCATGGCCGTTTCGTGAAGGCACGACCAGCTCGACCCATCTCGACCCGTCTCCGCTCCCGCCGTGCTCACCAATCGACATCAGGCGGTTCAATCGTCGCGCAGACGAAAAGGGACACGGTGCCGTGCGGTGTGCTCGCGCGGTGCCGCACGGGAAGATTGGAGGAACCATGGCACACACAGCCGAATGCGCCGCGCCCGAGGGAAGCCAAGATCGCGACGAATGGATGACGGTAATCGAGATGCAAGAGTACATGAGGGCGAGCCGAAACAAGGCATACGACCTCATCTGGTCGGGAGAGATCGACTCGTACAGGCTCGGAAGGAAGCTCCTGGTGTCGAGGGCGTCAGTGGACGCCTACATCGAGTCGAGGAGCGGCAGGAAATGACGGCGGCGACCGCCCCAGGAGCCGCCCGCGGCCGGGCACGCGAGGGAGCCTCGAGACGAAAGGAGCTCGAGGACGACCATGACCAAGAGCATTAGCAGGAGCCAGGTGAGGCTCATCGCATCGACCAACGCGATATTCGGCGCCGACGAGGCGTGCGCGATGCTGCGCATCAGCCGCGACGCCATGTACCGGCTCGCCAAGGACCCCGACGACCCGTTCCCGATCCGCTACATCGGCGGCAAGACTCGCGACGGCATCGTGCTGCACGACGAGCTCGTCGCATGGGTCGAGCGCAACAGCGTCGTCGGCTCGCCCAGAAGGGGCTAGCGCCGATGGCGGCCACAGGCCCGAAGGGGCGCGACGGCCCCTCCCCGCGCGAGTTCACGACGGTACGGCACTTCATGATGGCGGACCTGGGCCTCTCCGGCCT
>NZ_LT699740.1:10314-11694 GCF_900155365.1 Collinsella bouchesdurhonensis
GCGCTACGAGGACATGCGCCCGACCATCGTCACGTCGAACTACGCGCCGGGCGCGCTGGCGGACAGGCTCGCAAGGCGCGGCGAGCGCGTCACGGCAGAGGCGATCGCGAGCAGGATCTCCCAGACCTGCAGGCCCGTCTACCTGGGCGGAAGGGACAGGCGCCGGCTCGGCTAGCTTGTGCGCTTCCCGTGGAGGCGCGGACGGCTCGACCCAGCTCGACCCATCGCGGGCGGCCCCGGTCGCCGCCGCAATCGAAATCGCTATACACGTCTTGGGCGGCGCCGACGCGCCAGCACGCACGCCTGCTCCGACTCGCACCGTGCCCCCATCGCGAGGACGCCGCCCGCCAAGCAACAAACGAAAGGCGGAGGGCCCATGGACGGCTTCGAGAGGATAACCGGCCGCGAGCACGACGGGCTCGTGGAGAAGTGCCAGGAGAACGGCTGGCTCAAGGTCGGCGGCTTCGACTGGCAGGACGACCCGTTCCTCGAGGAGTACCCCTACGAGTTCTCCCGCACGGAGAGCGTCGACAGGCTCCGCGAGGCGCTCGGCTCGGGCAACTGGGCCATACGCCAGGGGTTCTGCTACCGCGACCTCGCGTTCATCCAGCAGGTGAACGGCGGCGACGAGTGGTGGACGCTCAAGCGCGACGGCGACGCGTGGACCGGCTTCGAGAGCTGGAGCTTCGGCGCCATCGCCCAGGAGCCCGAGCGGTTCGAGCGCGCCATGCGCGACATGTGCGAGGCGACGCCGGAGCAGTGCCGCAGCGGCGAGTGGGCCCATCTGCACGAGAAGGCTCCCGAGCCGCTGGCGCAGCGCGCCGCGNGAGCCGCAGGTTCGACCTCTCCACCGACACCAACGACAACGTGCTCGTGGTTGGAGGACCCGGCACCGGCAAGACGCGCTACTACGTCAAGCCGAACCTCCTGCAGGCCAACGCCAGCTTCTTCGTGACCGACCCGAAGGGCACGCTCATCCGCGAGATGGGCGGCGCGCTGGCGGAGCTCGGCTACGAGATCCGCGCGTTCGACACCATCGACTTCACGCGCTCGATGCGCTTCAACCCCATAGCCTACATACGCGACGAGGCGGGCGTCATCCGCTTCGCCCGCGGCATCGTCGCCAACACCGAGGGCGAGGCCGACCACAAGGGCGACCCCTACTGGGAGAAGGCCGAGCGCCTGGTCTACACCGCGCTCACGGCCTACCTCGTCATGCACTGCGAGCCTGCCGACCGAAACCTCGACGGGCTGCTCACGCTGCTCTCGCTCGCCGACGCCCGCGACGACCCGGGCTACATGAGCCCGCTCGACATGGTGTTCCGCGAGCTGGAGACCGGCGAGCGCTACGTCAGGCGCGGCGGCGCCTCGGCGGAGGGC
>NZ_LT699741.1 GCF_900155365.1 Collinsella bouchesdurhonensis
ACTTGGAGGCCGTGCCGGACGGTGCGCTCGGCTTGGCCGCCGGGGCGCTGCCGCCCTTGGCCATGGCGTCGTACCACTCCTGGGCGCGCTTCATGTACGCGTCCTTCTGGGAGGACTGCAGCGAGGCCGGGCAGGCGGTCGAGCTGAAATGGCTGTGGGGGAAGACGTTCTTGCCCCATGCCGGACGGCCGAGGCCGTAGGCGAGGCAGAGCGCCGCCACGAGGTGCGCGCCGGACTCGAGGCACTTGTCAGAGATGCGCCAGGGGTCGGAGCTGATGTCGGCGTGCTCGATGTTGATGCTTCGGCAGTTGGCGTCGAAGTCTCCGAGCGCCCAGGCCGTGTCGCAGTCGTGCACGAGCTGCCCGATGATGCCGTCGCTCTGCACCTGGTAGTGGGCCGAGGCCTGGCGGGTCTGCCAGACGTTCCAGCAGCCCTGAACGCTCAAGTTGCCGGCGTTGTGGTGGATGCCGATGTACTGGATCTTGCGTCCGCGGCGACCGGGCGTGTAGTGCTTGTTTAGCCACTTGTTGACGTCGGCGTGGAGTCCCTTGAAGTCCATGCTAGTCCTCCTCCCCCTTGCACCCGTCGAAGTGCTTGAGCGTCTCCTCGCTCAGGCTCTCGCCGGTGTCGTCCACCGGCAGCGTCTTCTCGTCGCTCATCTAGTCCTCCTTCGTGGTCGATGCGAGCGGGCTCTTGCCGCCCGCCACCTCCGGCAGTCCCGCCACGGAGGTGAGCAGGCTCACCACTGCGGCGACGCCGGACACGCTCGCGATCTGCAGCCAGTCGAGGTCGGTGAAGCCGACCGCGCCGGTGCCGATGAGCGAGA
>NZ_LT699742.1:0-81632 GCF_900155365.1 Collinsella bouchesdurhonensis
AGTTATTCTTCCGTACACATTCGCTCATACTTCGAATTGGTATGATTTAGTGCATCTGTCCCGGATGGAGCCGATATGCCATCGCTCCACCCGCGGTATCCGGTTCTCAAGGTACCCGCGCCGGCCCGCCTGTCGGCTGCCGTCGCGCAGGGATTAATAATGCCAGAGGGGAGGCCCTCCGGGGACGGGAATATCGGTCTCCACATCTCGCACACAATTGGGGGGCTTTCGGGCCCGCCCCGTGGCGCAAGGGGACCGGGCCCGCGGGCGCGGTGTCCTCACATATACGAAGGCCCCGGTATCCGAAACGCGGCGCATGCCCCCTCCAATCGGAGCATGCGCCGCGACTTTCGCGAACTCTCCTATATCTATATATGTACCGGCCCTACATCGGTGTGCCAAATGGCCGGCTTTCGCTAGATGCCGCCGTACTCGCCTTTCACGATGGCGGTGCCGGCCTCGAGCATCTCGTCGCGAAGCTCAATCGTTCCGGCCTCGGCATATATACGCACGACGGGCTCGGTTCCGCTAGGACGAAGCAGCAACCAAGACTCATCATCAAACTCCATGCGCAGGCCATCGCGATGGCTCACATGCACCGGCGCCCTGCCCACGATGTTTTGAGGGTTCAGCCCCGGCATAAGCGTCCGAAGCATTTCCACTTCCTCGTTTTGCAGGCGGATATCGCGACGAGCATAGGCAACGGGGCCATAATGCTCATCAAGCTCGTCGATGAGCTGGCCCAGAGTTTTATGCTCCTTCGCCATCATCTCGCACAGCAAAACATGTGCATACAGACCATCGCGCCCGGGAAAGCGCTCGGGAAAACCAATCCCCCCGGTTTCCTCGCCACCGATGATCACGCCGCCTTTTACCATCTCCTCATATATGTATTTAAAACCGATGGGCTTTATCGCGAGGGGCAAACCGAGCTCACGAGCCATGCGACGCGTCTGAATCGACCCCGTGAGGCCCATGGCAACACGCCCATGGGCGCCGTGGTGCTTAACCAGATGCCCCAGGACAAGCGTAAAGACCCGATGGGCGTCGATGTAGCGTCCGCGCTCGTCGACTGCAGAAATACGGCTGCCGTCTCCGTCACAGATAAGGCCGGCATGAGCCTTGGAAGAGAGAACCATCCGCTCGCAATCGTCCACCCACGGCTCAATGGGCTCGGGGCGCAAGGTCTGTGCATCAGGCTCGTCCGTACCGTGGATCTCAATCGTCTGCACGCCAAGAGGGCCCAGCACAGCGGGAAGATACCCTCGAGCCGAGCCATACATGGGGTCATACACCAATTGCAAACCGGCCTCGGTAATCGCCTGAGTATCGATATTTGAAAAAAGGCTTTCGAGATATGGCGAGACGATATCCTTCTCGATAAGGGGGCCGCGCGCCTCGGTAGCCTCAAGAGGAATGGACTCCTCCAACGCGTCAATCACATCGGCGGTGCCCGTGCCGCCATCGGCCATACGAACCTTAATACCCAGGTAATCGCTTGAATGATTGGAACCCGTAATCATCAGGCCGCCGCATGCGCGCGGATCGTTTGCAATCGCCCAAGACAGCGCCGACGTAGGCGTGTAGCGATCGGAAATCATGGCAACAAGGCCAGCACCCGCAACAACCATGCCCGCAAGACGCGCCGCTTGCTCCGCACCCTCGCGGGTGTCATATCCTATGTAGACGATGGCACCCGAATCGGTGCGAGACCACATCTGCGCCGCCGCATCCGCAAGGCGCACGACGTTTTCTTCCGTAAAGTCGCCGTCACGCCGTGCGTACCAGCCGCCTGTTCCAAAATGAATAATCGTGCTCATCTGCACTCTTTCTTACTCAATAAGGGCCGCACAAGCCGTGCGCCCCACACATGCTTCTGTCACCAGAATAGTCACTCTTCGACAAGCCGATGACATGCGTCAAGCTCCTCGGCGATAGCACATGTCGATGCAGGCGTGGCCCCACAGCACGTGCCGATGATGCGAGCGCCATCGGTCGCCCATCGCACGGAAGCGGTGGCGAGGGCCTCGGCATCTTCGCTCCACCTGAGGCAGCCCTCATCATCGCGCACCGGAAGACTCGCGTAGGGACGCACCATGATATATCCGCGCGAAGAGCTTGCCATGCGCGGCACGCACAACGTCGCCGCAGCGATAGAACAGCAATTAACGCCTACCGCTGTAGCACCGTGCTTCTCGGCCCAAATGCAGGCCGCCTCGACATTCAGACCATCACCCAGCAGATTGCCCTCGTCATCGACAGCAAAGCTGATAAACATAGGCATGCCATCTGCAACATCTGCAACACCAGCGACAGCAGGCTCGAGGTCACGAATTGACGTAAAGGTCTCGAGCATACATGCCTGAACACCCGCGGCGAGCAAGGCGTGCGCTTGCTCATGATAGGCGTCTCGTGCAAGACGATATTCTGGCTCATCCTTGTGAAACCACTCGATGCCACACGGGCCAATCGAACCTACAAGATTTTGGCCACCCGCCGCATGAGCTGCCGCCACGGCCTCCGCGCACACCAGATTGACGCTCGACTCGATATGATCGCGCTTGAGCGCCGGCGCTGTTGCCTGGAATGTATTCGTGAGCAAAATCTGAGCGCCCGCATCGGCATATTGCTGATGAATACGCGTAACCTCCTGAGGCTCCGCCACATTCCAATAGGCAGCGGGAACATCTTGGGCGCCCAGCTCCGATGCGAGCATCGTCCCAACAGGCCCCTGCATGAGCACGGCGCCCGTCGAAAGAAGACCGAGCAAGCGATCAGCGCCCGCCCGGTCATAAGAATCGGTTGAATACAGCTGATTTTGGTCTTGATCCATCGGTCTAATCCTTGCCGAGCCGATTATTCCTCGCCGATGCTTATACCCTGCTTCTCGAGATAATGCAGCCACCGTGTCATCGTATCCTCAGATACTGCATGCTCCATCATGCAGGCCTCTGCATCAGCGCGCTCGGCATCGACACCGAGCTCTTGCGTTAGGAAGGCATTCAAAAGTCGATGGCGATACCACACCGCTCGCCCCAGCTCACGGCCTTTCTCGGTAAGCAGAACCTTGCCGTAGTGAGATTGCTCGACCAAACCACGCTCCTTGAGCGCACTGATGGCCTTATTAACCGATGCCTTTGAGACATCGAGGTGCTGGGCGATATCGACAGAGCGGATGCCTTCGCTAGAGCCGCTCTCTTCCTCGATGCGAACAATGCACTCGAGATAATCTTCATTTGCAACTGTGAGATGCAGCTCACGAGAAGCATCAGTGGTATCCATGGGCACGCGTCCTTCCTAAACCGTACACCTAGTGTAGCGCAACGGCGCCACAAGCCAACGACCCGACCGTGCTAGAGTAACAGTCGTCAGCACATTGAGCATAAGGAGTCACTATGTCTGATACCCCGATGAGCGACGTCGTACAGCGCTTCTTCCGCTACGTTCAGGTTGATACACAATCTGCCGACGAGCACTGCGACCAGGTTCCCTCGACCGCCTGTCAGTTTGATCTTGCCAATCTTTTGGCTGACGAGCTGCGCGCGCTCGGCGCTGAGGACGCCTACGTAACCGAGAGCTGCTACGTTGTTGCGCACGTCCCCGCAAGCAAAGGCGCCGAGGATAAGCCCGCACTTGGCCTTCTCGCCCATATCGACACCACCGAGGCCGCCCCTGGCTTTGGCGTAAAGCCCCATATCGTGCACTACGAGGGCGGAAACTTGGTCGCCGGCGTTGTCGATGGCAACGAGGTCGCAATCGGCCCCGACATGCTTTCCGACCTTGATGGCCTGGTGGGCGAAGACATCATCTGCTCGGATGGTTCCACGCTGCTGGGCGGCGACGACAAGGCCGGCGTTGCCGAAATCATGGCGCTCGTGGCGCGCATTCACGAGGATCCCTCCATCAAGCATCCGCGCCTGGGCATCTGCTTTTGCCCTGACGAGGAAATCGGCCACGGCGCCTCGCTTCTGGACATCCCCGCCTTTGGATGCACCTACGGCTACACCGTTGACGGCGGCGCCGTGGGCGAGCTTGAGTGGGAGTGCTTCAACGCCGCCGAGGCAACCGTTCGTTTTGAGGGCTATTCCATCCATCCCGGATCAGCCAAGAACCGCATGGTGAATGCAAACGACCTGTTCGTCCAATTCCAGAGCCTGCTGCCCGCGCATATGCGTCCCGAGCACACCGATGGCTATGACGGCTTTATCCACTGCGAAAGCGTCTCGGCAACCGTCACCCATGCCACCGCTCGCTATATCATCCGCGATCACGATGCCGAGCTGTTCCAGCAAAAGATCGACCTCATGCAGCGTGCCGCCGATTTTATGAATAATGAGCTTGACCGTCCGCGCGTGACCGTCGAAATCAAGCAGCAGTATCGCAACATGGCAGAAATCGTAAAAGACTATCCGCAGCTCGTACAGATCGTCTGCGATTCATACGAGGCCCTGGGTATCAAACCCCTCGTCCTGCCCATCCGCGGTGGCACCGATGGCGCGCAGCTCTCTTTCCGCGGTCTCCCCTGCCCCAACCTGGGCACGGGCGGCTATTGCGGCCACAGCGTGAATGAATTTGTTGTCGTCTCACAGATGGAGCGCGTCGTTGACGTTTTGCAGGAGCTTGCACGTCGCTTTGCCGAGTAACGGCGCTTTAAAGCAAGCGCCCCTCAAGCAAGCACCTCTCGTCTCTTGCTCACAAAAAAGCCGCCGAGCTTGTGCCCGGCGGCTTTCTTTTTTAGTCTTCGGAGCTTGTTTCTTCTTCCGATGACGACGATGTGCCCTTATCGGTTCCGTTACTAAACGAACGAGAATCGTTGTTGGCAAGGTCGGCAATCGTACTCGACTCGCCCGAGGAGGAGCCCATGGACTGCGGGCCTTGTGGATCCTCACCGGCATCGACGCGCTCCATCATCTCCTTAAGCTTGTCTTCGTAGACAAAGACGTAGCTCTGGCCGTCGATGTATGTATCCTCGCCCGCCCAAGACGGCAAGTTGGCCGACCACATAGTATCGGTATCCATGCCGCGCATCGCGTTTGCGAGCGACACGATATCCTGCACGCCCAGATCGGTGACGACCATGTCGGAGAGAGACTCGATGACACCAGGCAGGCGCGTGATGTCCATGTTGTTGAGCACTGCGTTCGCAAGGGCACCGATGACCTGGCGCTGATGACGCATACGCGTATAGTCGCCATCGGCATACTGGTGACGCGCGCGGCAGTACGTAAGCGCCGTCTCGCCATCCATGTGCTGCTGCCCCGGCTCAATCGTAACCGGACCGGCCTCTGGGTCATCCACGCCGTCGGTAGCGTTGATATCGATGCCGCCCACAGCGTCCACAAGGGTCTTCATGCCATCAAAGCTGATCTCGGCATAGTGGGCGATTTCGACATCGCACAGCTCGTTAACGGCATTGACCATGCCTTCGGCGCCGTCGTAGGCGTGTGTTGCATTGATCTTCATGGTCGAACCCTTGTACTCGACCTTCGTATCGCGCGGAATGGAGATGAGCGTGACCTGTTTGGCCTTAGGGTCAACACGCGCAAGGATGATGGAGTCGGCACGATAGGCAGTGTCTCCCGGACGGCCATCGGTTCCCAGCAGCAGCATGTAGAACGGATCGCGCGTGACATCGGAATCGGTAAGAGACGAAAGCAGTCCGCTGGTAATGATCTCGCCGTTATTGAGCTTGGAAACAATCTTTCCAAACCACAGACCGCATGCCGTAACGCCTGCGATAAGCACACCCATGAGCGTAAGCAAAATCGTGCGGCGGATGCGCTTTCCGCGTTGGCGCTGACGAGCGCGCTCTGAATAGCGGGCCACGTTTGTGCGACTGTAAACGCGGCTGCTCGATTCGTCAGCCGCAGCACGCATCTGCTGTACGGATTTTTTTCTCATAAGAAGGACCTGTCTAGTCGTCAATAGGATCGGGGACGGTGACGCGCTCCACATGCGCCCCCAGCTCTACGAGTTTTTTTACGAAGTGCTCGTATCCACGGTCAATGTGATGGATAGCAGAAACCTCAGTCGTGCCGTCGGCAATAAGGCCAGCGACGGCAAGCGCAGCGCCGCCGCGCAAATCGGGAGAGGTGACCTGAGCGCCTGAGAAGCCCTTGACGCCATGAATCATGGCGTGGTGGCTCTCGATGCGAATATTTGCCCCCATGCGCACAAGCTCAGAGGCGAACATGAAGCGATTCTCGAAAATGTTCTCGGTGATGACAGAGCTGCCATCTGCCAGAGCGGAAAGAACCATAACCTGAGCCTGCATGTCGGTGGGAAAACCCGGGAACGGCAAGGTCTGGATGTCCACCGGGCGAATGGTATCAACGCGGTACACGCGCACACCGCCCTCGATGCGCTCAAAATCGATGCCCATGAGCTCGAGCTTTTTAAGAACCATGCCTAAATGGTGCGGAGCGAATCCAACCACCTCAACACCGGCATCGCCAGCCATCAAAGCGCCCGCAACGATAAAGGTGCCAGCTTCGATGCGATCGCCAATCACGCGATGCGTAACAGGATGCAACTCAGAGACGCCCTCGATCGTAACGACAGGGGTTCCGGCGCCGGTGATCTGGGCACCCATCTCGTTGAGCATGTTAGCGAGGTCAACGATCTCGGGCTCGCGCGCGGCGTTATCGATAACCGTGGTGCCCTTAGCGCGAACCGCTGCCATGATGAGATTCTCCGTGGCGCCTACGCTCGCAAACTCAAGCGTAACGGTCTCGCCGTGCATTCCCTCGCCGGCGTCGGCATAGATATAGCCATGCTCGGTATCGAACTTCACGCCCAGGGCCTCAAGACCCAGAATATGCATATCGATCTTGCGAGCACCCAGGTTGCAGCCGCCGGGCATTGCGATTTTCGCCTTGCCCATACGGCCCAACAACGGACCGAGGACCGCCGTAGACGCGCGCATTTTGGCAACGAGTTCGTACGGCGCTTCCCACTGATCGACAGCAGAAGTATCGATAGCCAGACTATGCTCGTCCACGACCTCGATCGTGGCACCCATGCCCTTAAGAACCTTGCCCATCACGTGTACGTCGGAAATATTGGGCACATTGGTAAGGGTGGTTTTGCCCGGAGCAAGCAAGGTTGCAGCCATGAGCTTGAGCGCAGAGTTCTTAGCGCCCGAAACGCACACGCGTCCCTCGATCGGATGACCACCTTCAACGCGGATGATATCCAAACCTGTCCCCTTCAAAAAAAGGCCCGAGAGCACAAGTCTCCCGGGCATGATGTCCATCGCATTGTTGGCAGAGGATAAATCCTCAGTACCTATTTTGCAAGCAGCAGCTTACACCATGCGATTTCATTATATAGGTAGGCGCGACGCGCATCGTCTTCCGACAGATTCCTCAGGTTGTCTTCAAAACCTTGAAGTTCAACCTTAACCTTCTCGGCATCGACATCCGCCAGATCGCAGGCCCGCTCGGCCAGCACGATAACGGTGTCGTCGGCAATTTGAGCATAGCCGCCGCCCACCGCAAACGTGTGGTCGACCGTGCCCATCTCCTTGTCACACACGCGCACGTAACCGTCCGTGATGGTACAGATCTCGTTCGCGTGCTTGGGAAGGATGCCGCACTCGCCGTCCGTAGAGGGCACGACCGCAAAGGCAGCCTCGCCCTCATAGGCACAATGTTCCGGACATACGATACGGATGAGCATGGCTTACTTCTCCCCCATCTTGGCGGCGCGCTCACGCACGTCGTCAATCGTGGACGCATAGCGGAAAGCCTGCTCGGGCAGGTCGTCGCACTCGCCGTCGACGATTGCGGCAAAGGAGCGAACGGTGTCCTCGACGCGAATGTACACGCCGGGGTTACCGGTGAACTGCTCTGCCACGTGGAACGACTGGGACAGGAACTGCTGAAGCTTACGAGCGCGGTTAACCGTAAGGCGCTGCTCCTCGGAAAGCTCGTCCATACCCAAGATAGCGATGATGTCCTGAAGGTCGGAGTACTCCTGCAGGAGCTCCTGAACCTTGACGGCCACGCGGTAGTGCTCCTCGCCTACGACCGCAGGGTCGAGAGCGTCGGAAGAGGACGCCAGCGGGTCGATAGCCGGATACAGGCCGAGCTCAGCGATGGAACGCGAAAGAACGGTCGTTGCATCCAGGTGGGTGAACGTCGTTGCCGGAGCCGGGTCGGTCAGGTCGTCTGCGGGGACGTAAACAGCCTGGACGGAGGTGATGGAACCGGTCTTGGTAGAGGTAATGCGCTCCTGGAGGTCGCCCATCTCGGTTGCCAGCGTGGGCTGGTAACCAACAGCGGACGGCATACGGCCCAGAAGTGCGGAAACCTCGGAACCTGCCTGAGAGAAGCGGAAGATGTTATCGATGAACAGCAGAACGTCCTGGCCACGGTCGCGGAAGTACTCCGCAGTGGTAAGGCCCGCCAAACCGATGCGCAGACGCGCTCCGGGCGGCTCGTTCATCTGACCGTAGACCAAGCAGGTCTTATCGATAACGCCAGACTCGCTCATCTCGAGGAACAGGTCGGTGCCCTCACGGGTGCGCTCGCCGACGCCCGTGAATACGGACGTGCCGCCGTGCTCCTGTGCAAGGTTGTTGATGAGTTCCTGAATCAGAACGGTCTTGCCAACGCCGGCGCCGCCAAACAGACCCGTCTTGCCGCCACGGATGTAGGGCTCGAGCAGGTCGACTGCCTTGATGCCGGTCTCGAAGATCTCGGTCTTGGTGGTGAGCTCGTCAAACGCCGGTGCCGGATGATGGATGGGGTAGTACTCATCAATCTGGGGCATGGGCTTGCCGTCAACGGGCTGGCCGATGACGTTCCAGATGCGGCCGAGGGTCTCGGGACCGACGGGCATCTTCATGGGCTCACCGGTATCGGTTGCGGTGAGGCCGCGCTGCAGGCCGTCGGTAGAAGTCATAGCGACCGTGCGGACCACGCCGCCGGGCAGCTGGGACTCAACCTCGAGAACCGTGCTCAGATGCCCCATAGGGGTATCGGCCTCGACCGTCAGTGCGTTGTAGATCGAGGGGACCTGGCCGTCGAACTTAACGTCGACAACAGGGCCGATAACGCGAACGACGCGTCCTTCGCCTGCGGTCTCCCGCTTCGTGGCCTCCTCGACCGCCGCTTGTACGGTGGTTTCTGCCATTAGTGTTCCTCCAATGCTGCGGCTCCCGCCACGATCTCATTGAGCTCGGTGGTAATGGAAGCCTGACGTACGCGGTTATACGTACGGGTGAGAGTCGCGATAATCGTGGTAGCGTTCTCCGTTGCCGAGTGCATCGCCTTGCGCCTTGCGCCCTGCTCGGCGGCTGCCGAATCGATAAGCGCTTGGTGAATGATGGTCAGAACGTAAGAGGGAACCAGCTCCCCCAGAACATGCTGAGCACTCGGAATAAACTTGAACGACGACGAAACGCGCTTGGGGCCCTCATCCTCGTTCTTGCGAGGACCATGAGCCATAGCGACCATCTCGGGATCGAGCGGAAGCAGATGCTCGACACGCAGCTGCTGATCGACACGGTTGCGAGCGTGATGGTACACAACCTCGACGCGATCAAGCTCACCTGCAACATAGCTGTCGCAGATGTAGTCGGCAATCATGCGCGCGTCTTCCAGACGAGGGTCTGCCGAGAAGCCTTCGAACTTCATGACGACGTTTCCCCTGCTGGAGAAATACTCGCTTGGCTTGCGGCCGCATGTGATGATCTGGCCCTCGATGCCTTCATTGCGCCATTCGCGAATAATGCGTTCGCACTCACGGTCAACGTTCACGTTGAAGCCGCCGGCGAGACCGCGGTCGGACGCGATGGCGATCACAAGACCACGCTTGGGCTCTTCATGCACGGCGAGCATGGGATTGTCAGACGCGATGCTGGCATCGGTTGCCACCGTGAGCATGACATCGGTAAGCGCCGTCTTGTAGGGCTCAGCCTGATGCGCGCGATCGAGCGCGCGACGGATCTTGGCCGTAGAGACCATCTCCATCGTGCGCGTGATCTGCTTGGTGCTCGTGACCGAGGAGATTCGCTTCTTGATGTCGCGAAGGTTAGCCATAGAGCCTAGTTCTCCTCGGCACCGCTATTGCTCGCAGAAGTCTCTGCAAGCTTTGCGGTGTAGTCGTTCTTGAAATCGGAGATCGCCTGCATGAGCTGGTCGTCCAGCTCATCGTCGATCTTCGCGGAGCGCAGCTTGTCGAGAAGCGGCGCATAGGTCTTGGTCATGTAGTCGAGAAGCGCGTTACGGAACGGCAGGACCTGGGAGACCGGGAGGTCGTCCACAAAGCCCTTATTGCCGGCGAAAAGCGCAACGATCTGCTCGGTAACATCAAACGGCTTGAAGCGCGGCTGCTTGAGCAGCTCGGTCATGCGGGCACCGTGGGTGAGCTGCTTTTGAGTGGCAGCGTCCAGGTCGGAACCAAACTGCGTAAAGCCGGCGAGCTCGCGGTAAGCGGCAAGGTCAAGACGCAGCGAACCGGAAACCTGCTTCATTGCCTTGGTCTGAGCGGAGCCACCGACGCGGGACACCGAGATGCCAACGTCGACTGCGGGGCGCTGACCCTGGAAGAAGAGCTCGGACTGCAGGTAGATCTGACCATCGGTAATGGAAATAACGTTGGTCGGAATGTAGGCGGAAACGTCGCCGTCCTGGGTCTCGATGATCGGCAGAGCCGTCAGGGAACCATAGCCGTTCTTCTTGGAGAGCTTGCAGGCACGCTCCAGCAGGCGGGAGTGCAGGTAGAAGATGTCGCCGGGGTAGGCCTCACGTCCGGGCGGACGATGCAGCGTCAAGGACATCTGGCGGTAAGCGACAGCCTGCTTGGACAGGTCGTCATAGATGACCAGCACGTGACCGCCGGGGTTATCCTCGGAAGCAGGCTCGCCATTCTCGCCGTTATACATGAAGAACTCGCCGATTGCGGCACCGGCCATAGGCGCGATGTACTGCATAGGAGCGGAGTCTGCAGCGGTAGCGGAAACAATGACCGTGTAGTCAAGAGCGCCGTGCTGCTTGAGGGTCTCACGGATGTTTGCAACCGTCGATGCCTTCTGACCGATGGCGACGTAGATACAAATCATATCCTTGCCGCGCTGGTTCAAGATAGCGTCGATGGCGATAGCGGTCTTACCCGTCTTACGGTCGCCAATGATAAGCTCACGCTGGCCACGGCCAATGGGGATCATCGAGTCGATGGCGAGAAGACCGGTCTGAACCGGCTCGCACACCGGAGTGCGCTCGATAACACCAGGAGCCTTGAACTCAATGGGGCGCGTGTGGGTGGCGCGAATCTCACCCAAGCCATCGATAGGCTGACCCAGCGGATTCACGACACGGCCGAGCATGGCACGGCTTACAGGAATGTCCATGATGCGGCCGGTGGTGCGGCACTCGTCGCCTTCCTTGATGATGTCGACCGCGCCAAAAAGCACGGCACCGACCTCGTCGCGGTCAAGGTTCTGGGCCAGACCGTAAACGGTCTCACCAGTTTCGCTGCTCTTGAACTCGAGCAGCTCGCCGGCCATGGCGCCACGCAGTCCGGAGACGCGGGCGATACCGTCGCCGACTTCGTCAACATGGGAAACCTCCTGCGTGTCAACGGTCGCAGACAGGCTGTCGAGTTTCTCGGCCAGTGCGGCGGCAATGCTTTGAGCATTGATCTCTGACATGATTAGGCTTCACCTCCGTTTGTAATACTCGTAGAAACGAGGGCCTCGCGCGCAGCACGCAGCTGCGTCTTGACCGAGATGTCGCGGCGCTGACCGCGCGCCTCGAGTACAAGGCCTCCGATGATAGAAGGGTCGACCTTCTCGATGAGGAAGACCTTGCGGCCAAGGTCGCCCTCGCACTTCTCTGTGATAGTGCGGCGCAGCTCGTCGTCGAGCGGAACGGCCGTCGTCACGGTAACGCCCACCACGTCCTCATCCTCTTCGGTCATCTCCTTGAAGGTGGCGACGATCTGAGGAAGAAGATCGAGCTGACCGCGCTCGAACAGGGACATGAGCACGGCGAAAACCTCGGGGGCCGCGTTCGAGATAGTCTCAAGCTCGTTGAGATCGCGGAACACACGGTCCTCGGCCTTCGCAGCCTCCATGAGGGAGCGTGCGTACGTCTCCAGCACCCTGTCCTGCATGCGGCTATTAGGCATTCAGGCTACCCGCTTCCTTGACATAGCGCTCGATGAGGCGACGCTGCTCGCCGTCCTGGTCGAGCGTCTCGCCCACGATCTTGGAGGCGACGGAAACGGAAAGGTCTGCAATAGAGGCGGCAGCAGCTGCGTAGATGGCGTTACGCTCGTCCTCGGCATTGGCATGGGCCTTGGCGATGATGTCCTCGGCCTCCTTGTGCGCTGCCTCGATGATGCGAGCGCGCTCGGCCTCGGCATCCTTGCGGGCCTCAAGAACGATGTCTGCAGACTTACGGCGGGCGTCGGTGACGAGCTCGTCGTACTCCTTGCGAGAGGCGATAGCCTTCTTCTTGGTGGTCTCGGCTTCGTCCAGACTCTCCTGGATACGCTTACCGCGCTCATCCATCATCGAGAGGATCTGCGGCCAAGCGAACTTGGCGAGCACCACCCAGATGATAAGGAAAGCGATCAGCGCAGGGATGAACTCGGCCATCTTGGGGATGAGGATCTCCGCTTTATTGGAAGACTCCTCAGCAAACGCCTGGGCAGGCACCGCGAGCACGAAACTCGAGATGGCAGCCGCGACGGTTGCGCGGTTGATCTGCTTCATGTTGTTCTCCTTCTGGGACACGATATGCGACTTCCCTAGGAGATCAGCGTAACGACGAAGCCGATGAGGCCCAGAGCCTCGGTAAAGGCAGATGCCAGAATGAAGACGGTGAAGGCACGACCCTGGACCTCAGGCTGGCGGGCCATTGCGCTCGTTGCGCCGAACGCCGCGAGACCAATTGCAAGGCCGGCACCGATTACGCCAAGACCATATCCGATAACTCCCACGATTCCTCCTTTGTCGTGCACCTGTGTGCATGATTACCTATGCTGTTAAGGGCGTGCGGGAAGCCGCGCCCTTAGACACCGAAATGAATGGGGCGCGCCCTAGTGGGCATCCGCCTCGGCGATCTGAATGTACACGGCAGACAAAACCGTGAACACGTACGCCTGAACAAACGCGACGATAAGCTCGACCGCGTAGATGATGAGCAGAATGAGAACCCAAGCCACGCTGGGAAGCGCGCCCACCGCGTTCATGGCGGAGAAATGCGCGAGCAGGGGCTGGGCGAAGATGCTCGCCATGATGGCGAACGAACCCATAACGATGTGTCCGGCGAACATGTTGCAGAACAGACGAACGGCAAGCGTCACCAAACGGAGCAGGAGCGAAAAGACCTCGATAACCCACACGAAGATGTTCATGGGGAACGAAACGCCTGCAGGAGCAAGGCTCTTGAGGTAGCCGAAAAGACCGTGCTTTTTCACACCGAAATACAGGAAGTAGATGAAGGAGACCAGGGCGACGGCGGCAGTACAGCCTATTGCGCCCGTGCCGGGCTTCATGCCGGGCACCAGGCCGATGAAGTTGTTGATCAAGATGAAGAAGAACAACGTCGCCAAAAACGGGAAGTGCTGGCGCCAATTGGAGCCGACAACGCCCTTGGCGATATCATCCTCAACATACTCGATGACCCACTCGACGCCATTTACGAAAAAGCCTTTGGGAGCCAAAGACTGCTTTTTCACAAATGCGAAAATAACAGCCAGAAGCACAACACCCGCAATGAGCAGCCAAAGCGAATATTGGGTGAGACCAACATTCAAATTGCCGACAACAGGCGTCGATGAGAACTCGGCAACGAGCTCTGCAATTGCATCTGGGAGCTTGGCGAACGCGTCCAAGATTCCACCTTTCTCATGCCGCCGGGTACACCCGGAGACTCTTTCCTACTCGGCCGCGATGACGAGGCACGCGACCACAACAGAGCCGGCGAGGAAACCGCCGATCTCTCCTGCCACAAACGCGACAAGGACGCCGTGAAACAGCAAGTGAACAACTACGATGCCAAGCAGCAGAGCCACAAACGACGCACCGACGCTCAACATCCCCTTGGTCATATTGGCCTCGCGTCCACGCCGAAGCACCGGCTCCAATGCCAGCCACATCGGCAAAAACGCGAAGACGCCCACCACCACGCCGGCCAGTACGAAAGGACCGTGAGCTGAGAGCTCAAAGGCAAGCATGCCCTCCCCCTTTCGCGTGGCCTCGTGACAGACGCATCACCAGGGCCCACAGACGCTGCAACTATTCTAGGCACCCAAATCCAAAAATCAACCGCTTCTTTTTGTCATGAAATCATGCCAAAAAAGGATACGGCCGAATACGCGCTGGTAGCGAATAATGCCCCGGCAAGCTTTCGGAAGAAAAACGACAACTGATAATTAATCATCACATGTTTGACATTTTTGATGATCGTTTTTCACCGTCGCGTTGTCACCCGAACGCTCCAAACCATATCGTCCCCAATGCACGTGGGTCCTATTTTGCAGCCTAGTTGTCGCGATACAGCAAGCACAATGCGCAATCCAACCGTGAGCGTTCCGTATTCAGTCGCAAACGGCGTTTTTTGACATCAAAACAAACCCTCCCACCGAAAATCGATAGGAGGGTTTGCTCAAAACCGTTTGCGTTTTTTCGTTTTACTTCGTTCCAAAGATACGATCGCCGGCATCACCAAGTCCGGGCACGATATAGGCCCTCTCGTTCAGGCGCTCGTCGATAGAACACGTAAACAAACGAACATTCTCGTCGGCGTCAAGGACAGCCTTGATTCCCTCGGGGGCCGCGATGATCACAAGCAGACGGATATCTTTCACACCCTGCCCGCGCAGGTATTGAATCGCTGCGATGGCAGAGCCGCCGGTGGCCAGCATAGGGTCGACGACCAAACATATACGTTTGTCTATATCGGCCGGCATCTTGCAGTAGTACTCGTGAGGCTCATGGGTCCCCTCATCGCGATACATACCGATATGACCCACGCGTGCCGCGGGAACAAGTTCGAGCAAGCCGTCGACCATACCCAAGCCCGCACGAAGGATGGGAACGACAGCGACCTTACGGCCAGAGATCTTCTTGCACACAGTCTCGCAAACAGGCGTAGTTACGTGCACATCTTCAAGAGGGAAATCGCGCGTTGCCTCGTATCCCTCAAACAGGCCGAGCTCCTTCACGATTTCGCGGAACTGCTTTGAGCCGGTATTCGCATCGCGCAGAATCGACAGTTTATGTTGCACCATCGGATGGTCGACAACGGTCACACGCGCTATATCGAACTCTTCTGCCATATCCCCTCTTCTCTCCCCCGTAAACATCGCGCACTAATATATAGAACCATGCACTATATATACTACTAAGGTTTATGGGCCGCGATTACCTGTTGTCGTTTGCCATGATCTTGTCGACACGCTGCTGGTGCCTACCGCCACCGAACTCGGTGGCAAGGAACGTCTTGATGATCTGCTTGTTCACGTCAAGATCAACAAAGCGACCGGAAAGGCAGACCACGTTACCGTCGTTGTGCTCGCGGAAGAGCGCCGCAAACTCGGGCGTGGTAATAGAAGAGGCGCGGATGCCTGCAACCTTATCCGCCGTGAGAGCCATACCGATACCCGTACCGCATACAAGCACACCGTACTCAGCGTCTCCGTTGGCTACAGCGTGGGCAACTTTGTTGGCAAAGTCGGGGTAATCGACACGGTCGTCGGAATCGGGGCCAAGGTCGAGAACGTCTTGCGCAAGATCCTCTGCAAGATAGGCAGCCAAAAGCTGCTTTTGCTCGAATCCGGCATGATCTGATGCGATTGCAACGCGCATGATTGATGTCCTTTCCGACATGTCGTTTCGATAATGGCGGGCACGCCGAACAATCAACGGAGTTACCCGACGAAAGTGAACCTCAGGAGGATACGGCCACCCCACGCTCACTGTACCACGTATATAGCCCTATTGAGAGGTCCTCGCACGCGCCACGGCATCATGCCAGCCCGTAAGGTTGAACTTCACCTGAGCCGCATCGCCTGCCGGCGCAAAGGTCTTGGCATCGCCCACGTTTTGCAGCAAGTCCTCGTGGTCCTCCCAGTAGCCAACAGCCAAACCCGCAAGATAGGCGGCGCCCAGGGCAGTGGTCTCGAGAGATTCGGCCTGCACAATGGGAATGCCCAGAAGGTCTGCCTGGAACTGCATGATGAACTCGTTGCGAGAGGCTCCGCCGTCGACGCAAAGACTTGGCAGCTTGATACCCGAATCCGCCTCCATAGAGCGCAAGACATCGTAGCTTTGATACGCCATGGATTCGCACGCCGCGCGCACGATGGTCGCTCGGTCGGATGCGGTAGTGAGCCCGCAGATCATCGCGCGAGCGTTCGGATCCCACCAAGGGGCGCCCAAGCCGCTAAATGCAGGGACGAAATAGCATCCCGAATTACCCTCCACCGAGCGACAGATTGCAGCAGTTTCCCCTGCGCTCGCAATGATGCCCATCTTGTCGCGCAGCCACTGGATGGTCGATCCCGCATGGAAGATGGATCCCTCGAGGGCATAGCTGATCTTTCCGCCCTCGGCGATGCCGATAGTAGAAACCAGACCATGCGCAGACTCCACGATCGTCTCGCCCGTATTCATGAGCATGAAGCAACCGGTACCGTACGTATTCTTAGCAGCGCCCGGCTCAAAGCACCCGTGGCCAAACAGCGATGCCTGCTGATCGCCGGCAACGCCCATGATGGAGGGCATGTGCGTCATGATCTCGCTCGATACGCGGCCAAAATCACCCGAACTCCAGCGAACCTCGGGCATCATGGAGCGAGGAATATCGAGGTACCCCAGCAAATCTTCGTCCCACTCGAGCGTATTGATGTTGAAGAGCATCGTACGGCTCGCGTTGGTGTAGTCGGTTGCATAAGTAACCCCGCCGGTGAGGTTGTAGATAAGCCAGGTGTCGATGGTTCCGAACATCAACTCGCCGGCCTCGGCAGCCTCGTGCGCGCCGCTCACATTGTCGAGAATCCATCGGATCTTGGTGCCCGAAAAATACGGATCAGGGGTGAGACCGGTCTTAGCGCGAATTTCCTCCTCGTAGCCGTCGACGATAAGCTGCTCGGCGAGAGGCGCCGTACGGCGGCACTGCCACACGATGGCGTTGTATATGGGTTGGCCGCTGTCACGGTCCCACACCACGGTGGTTTCACGCTGGTTGCTGATGCCGATGGCGGCGATGCTATCGGAATGGATGCCGCTTTTGAACTGGACTTCCATCATCACGGCAATCTGCGAGGCAAGAATCTCCATAGGGTCTTGCTCCACCCAGCCCGGATGAGGACAGATGGTCTTGAGCGGTTTGGACGCTTGGGCAACGATGCAACCGTACTCGTCCACAATCACGGCGCGCACCGAAGTAGTACCTGAGTCTAGGGCCATGATGTAGTTGTTGCCGGTTGATACGGAAATCGTGTCGACCAAGCCCAAGTCTTTCAGCGAAAACGGCATGGTTAGCATCCCCTCCGAATTGGAGTGTTGATATCTGCGGCGCGCAGGGCGGCCTCAAGATCGGATTGGGCAAGAGCGCCCACGCGAAGAAGGGTAATTTGACCCCCTTCGCAAGAAACGATAGTCGAGGCTTCTTGGCAAACCGTTTTGCCACCATCTATCGCAAGGTCCACGCCCGCAAGGATACGTTGCTCAACCTGCTCAAACGAGGCAGGGGCCGGCATGCCGTGCGTATTAGCACTCGTCACCGCCAATGGAGAATCGCATGCGCGAACGAGACGCTGAACGCACCCGCATGCGCTCGCGCGCAACGCAACGGTGCCGTCCGCCGCCTGCATATAGAGGGGAACCTCATCGGAAGCCTTCACCACGATAGTGAGGGCACCCGGCCAAAACGCATGAGCAAGAACATGGGCAGCGCAAGGCACATCCACGCCGTAGCGATCGAGAGCGGATTCATCTGCCACGAGCCATGGAACGGTCTGGGTGAGCTCTCGTCGCTTGAGCGAGAAAATGCGTCGATACCCACTCCCCTCGACGGGAAGCTCTGCGCACTGCCCGTAGGCAGCAACGGCAACACCCACGCCATAGACAGTCTCGGTAGGAAGTAGGGCCAATGCGCCCGCAGCCAAACAAGAGGCAGCGTCCCTCACGGCAAAATCGCCGCATACGCCTGTACTCATGTTGTAGATACGCCGCATGCATCCATCCCTTTCCGGCACAAATCGTCTTCTCCCCACCACACAGGGCAAGAGGTCAAGTGCTCATTGTTGCACGAAGCGCACATTCGTGCCCATGCGGGCAGCATATGCGCGACAAACGGAAACATGCGCTCGGCAAAGGGGCACATCTGTGATGGTTATATGATGCAAAATCGCACTATAGGGCGCATGCCTGCATTAATCGCGCGTACGAGCTTCCAGCACGCGGGCGGCAACGATGCGAGGACGACCGGTCAGGTCCTCCACAACGCGCACATCTCCCAATCCCGCCTCGCGACACAGCTGAGCCGCCGGATCGCACGCCTTCTCAAAGAGCTCGCAGATAAAAAGACCGCCCTCGCGAAGCATATAGGGAGCAGCATTAAGAAGGCGGCGGAAAATATCCAGGCCGTCGCATCCGCCGTCAAGTGCCAGGTGCGGCTCAAAATCGGCCACCTCGTGAGGAAGCTCGTCCATCACCTTCGTGGGAATGTAGGGAGGGTTCGAAACCAATACATCAAACGTCCCCCATTCGCTCTCGCGATCAAGAGGGGAAACCAGATTTCCTAGACGAATGTCTACCCTCTCGGGGGCGATGCCCAGGCTCTCGCGATTCTTGGTTGCAAGCGCCACGGCACGCGGCTCGATATCGGTCGCTATGCACACCACGCGTCCAGCGCGTTCCGCCGCAATGGAAAGAGAGATGCAGCCCGTGCCGCAACCCACTTCCAAAACCCTCGCGCAACGAGGCTCGGCATCGGGAATCGAACCGTCATCCGCGGCAGGAGACTCGGCCATACCTTTGTCCAAGACGCCATCCGACACAGGATCGAGGGATTCTTCCGGCTCATCATTGAGCTCGTCTGGCTCAATATGACCAAACGTCCCTTCATCGGGACCATCTTGCTGCAAATTATCGGCATCATCCGCAGCTTGTTTTGCCGCCGCCTCGGCCTCGGCACGGCGCGCGGCCTCGACCTCGTCGTTCCAGGGCAGTTCAACGCGAACTCTCTGCTCCCGCCCATCGTTGCCCAACACCTCTTGGTCAAGATAGGCAAGCACCTCCTCGACCAGCACTTCCGTCTCGGGGCGCGGAATGAGCACGCCGGGTTCACAGGCAACATCGATAGTCCTGAAGGAAGTTTCGCCCGAAATGTACTGCAACGGCTCGCCCTTCGCACGACGCGCCACGGCCTGATGCATAAAGGAGAGCTCATCTGCCGTCAGCGGCGTATCGAAGCTGGTGTAGATCCCGACGCGCGTTAACCCCGTCGCCGCCGAGAGCAACCATTCGGCCGAGAGACGAGGACGCTCGATGCCGTGGGAACCGAGATAATCGGCCGTCCAATCAAGGCATTCTTTCACTGTCCAGTCTTTCTTAGCTGCCATGGCACACTCCATAAAGCGGGTCCGGGTATCGCCTAGCGATTCTAAAGCAGCGATGGCATCTGTCTCTCAACAATGCGAAAAAGCAGGCAACTTGAGGTGCCATCACCATCTCAACACGCCGTCTCTCCCCAAATTCCGCGACATCTCTCTCCAAATCAAACAACACATGCAAAAAGCCCGGCTGCCAAGGGACAACCGGGCTCTAGAGCAACGGTATCGCGCCAGCTAGCTGCTAGAGATCGAGCATGTAGCGCGAGCCAATAAAGTATTGACGGCCAATATAGACAGGCTTGTCATCTTGGTCGAGAGCATATGTCGTAATGTACAGCAGCGGCTCGGAAACAGGCACCTGTAAACGGCCCGCACGCTCGCTCGACGCGCCCATGGCTTCGACCAGAACCTTCTGGTTCTGTACCGGCTTCCTTCCATAAAATTCGTCCAGCAGCTCATAGAGCGAATTTCCCTGAAGGTCGCACCTTGCGAGCTCCTTGTTCTCAACGTAGGGAAGACACATGTTCTCTTCGAATATGGGCTGCTCATCGGCCGTACGCAGGCGCTGAACATGCAAGACAAGGTCGCCCTCATCGAGCCCAAAGAACTCGCGCTCGTCCTGGCGAGCAACAACGATTTCACGATTAATGAGCTTTGCACCAGGAACGCGGCCGCTCTTGCGACAAATCTCACTGAAGCTCTGGGGCAGGCCACCTTGCAGCAGCTTCCTGCGCATGCGCGGTTCGCAAACAAACGTGCCCAAACCACGTCGCTTTACCAAAAAACCTGCCGCGCTCAGATCCTCGATCGCGCGCCGCACCGTAATGCGACTCACGGCGTACTTGGTCGATAGCTCCGTCTCGGTTGGGATCTTATCCCCCGGAACATATATGCCGTTGTCAATAGCATGCTTAATCTCGTCGTATATCTGTTGATACAGCGGCATCTCAAGCTGGCTCATGATGTTCAAACTCCTCACTCGGCAGCAGCTCGCTTGCCGCTTGCATGCCCCATAATACAAGGTCATAAGGTCATATTATCCTCGAAAGGTATATGACCAATCGAACGGTACGAAAAAAGAGCCCAAGGTCATGGGCTCAATGCCCGAGGCGCGCAAGACGACGCGCGCCTCGGGCAATAGCAAGATGAGCTATGCGACTGCCTCGGTGATCTCGAGGCGCGTGAGCTCGGCATCGAGCAGAGCGATATCCTCGTCGCTCAGGCTCCACTCAAAGGCGGCACAGTTCTCCTGAGCCTCGGACACCTTGCGAACGCCGGTGAGCGCGGTGGAGACAAAGCTCTTCTGCGTGCTCCAGTTAATGGCGATCTGGGCCAGCGGCTTGCCATACTTTTCGCTCAAGACGTCCATGGTCTTGAGGAACTCCTGAATCTTGGAGAACATAGGCTCCTGATAGAACGGATAGAAGGTAGCGCGGAAGTCCTTCTCATCGAAGTTCGGCTTCTCGCGCACGGCGCCGGTAAGGATGCCTGCACCCAAAGAACCCCACGTCATGACATCGATGTCGTTCTCCTCGCACCACTTGAGGTCGGAGAGGGCAGACTGGTTGACCATGGAGAACGGAAGCTGCACGATGTCGATATCGGCAACGGCGCTTGCACGCTCGATGAGGGCCCTATCGGAGTTGCACAGGCCGAGCATGCGAACCGCGCCCTGCTCCTTGAGCTTGTTGACGCAAGCCATCGTATCCTCGATGGGAGTGCCCAGGTCGTCGGGCCAGTGCATGAGGTACATGTCGACGTAATCGGTGTTCAGGCGCTTGAGCGATGCGTCGAACTCACGCAGGACCGAATCGGGACGGCTGCAGTGAACGCCCTTACCGTTCTCGATGTAGGAGCCGTACTTCGTGGCAATCAAAACCTTGTCGCGGATACCCTCGATAGCCTTGCCAACGACCTCCTCGGAGTGGCCCTCGCCGTAGATGGGAGCGGTATCGATCAGGTTGACGCCGCCATCGATCATGGCCTTGATTGCCTCGATGGAATCCTGGTCGTCAATCTCGCCGTAGCCGCCGCCCATGCTGTTCTTGCCGCCGATGGCCCACGTACCGACGGTGATAGCAGAGATCTTCTCGCCGGATTTTTTCATTGTCTTGTAACGCATTGTTAGTCCTCCTGGCACTGAACGCTGATTCGATACATTCCGGGCTTGCATGCCTCTTCAAAGGCCTCTTGGATCTTATCCAGAGGAATCTTCTCCTCGACAAGCTGGGAGAAGTCAGCTGCGCCCATGTTGATCATCGAGGCGGCCTCGCGGAAGTCGACAGCGTCGGCACCGTAGGAGCCCACGATGACCATGCGGCGATAGTGCACGGTGTTGGGATCGAGCTCCCACTTGGGTGCCGGGTATCCTGCTGCGAAGATAAGCAGGTGGGCGCGCTTCTCCTTGGCCATCTCGAGAGCCTGGGCATAAGCGCCCGAAGCACCAACGGCGATGATGACGCCGTCTGCGCCCTTGCCGCCGGTAAGCTCGCGAACCTTCTCCACCGGATCGCACTTGGAAACGTCGATGGTCTCCAGGCCGAGCTTCGCTGCGGTCTCGAGCTTCTTGGGCATCATCTCGGTGATGATGACGCGGCAACCATGCGCCTTGGCAACCAGAGCGTTGAGAACGCCCATGGTGCCTGCACCGATAACGACAACGGTCTGGCCGTACTCGATGCCAAAGCGGCGGAAGCCGGCGCAGCAGGTGCCCAAGGGCTCAAGAAGGGCGGCCACGGAAGGATCGATGCCCTTATCGATCTTGTAGCAGGCAACTTCCTTGGCAACGGCGTAGTTGGCGCAGCCGGCGTTGCCAAAATAGCCATCCGGGTTGGGGTGATCGGCGCTTTGCAGCTTGGTGCACTCGCTGGTGCGGCCCTCGCGGCTGGGCTCCGAATAGGGGTCGTACTGGTAACCGCTCGCGATGTAGTCGCCTACGGCAACGCTGTCGACCGCAGAGCCGACCTCGACCACGGTACCTGCCCACTCGTGTCCAAACACCAGGGGAAGCGGACGCTTGCGTGCGCCGTTAAAGGCACCGTATTCGGACGTGCAGATGTTATTCGCATCGATCTTGACCAAAACGTCGTGCTCGCCCAGCTCGGGAAGCTCGCGATCGATCACCTCTGCCGTCTCAACCGCAGTGAGTACAGCTGTTTTTGCTTTCATGGTTTCCTCGTTTTCAGTCGTTGGTATTGGTTATTACAGCCGTCGGTTATTCGGCGGCTCGAAAAGCGATATCGGCGTGCTGCTTGGCGACAAGATCGAGCAGCATCCATTCGTCTTCGCCAAGCGAACAGATCTCGCGAGCGTAGGCGCGCACCGCCGCGTCGTCTTTAAGCTCCACACCCTGCTCGGCTGCAAGACAATCAAGTCCGTAGGCGATACCGCGTGCGAGATAGAACGGGACGATTCCGTGCCGCAAGCACATCAGAGCCGGGCCAACGAAGCGGTTATCGTGTGACAGCTTCTCGTCGGTCTTTGCGATAACGCGATCGACCGGGTCTTTGACGTCGGCATCGAGCTTGGAGTAGATGAATTCCACCCACTCGGCGTCCTCTGCCGGATCAAAGGAGTACTCCTGCACGATGGCTGCGTGAGCCTCCTCGAACGCCGCCACGATGTTGGCGCGGATCCACGGATCCTTGTGGCAATCGCAAATGAACTCGTGACCAGCGGCCTTGCCCATAAAGCCGGCCATAGCATGGCGCATATTGCCGCAATAGACCTTGCGGTAGATATGGCCTTGGGCACCACGGATGAAAGAGACGCTCTCGATCTGAAGCTGCGGGCCCTTCCAGGCATCCGCGTCAATCTCCAGTCCGGGATTCGCAGAGACAACTACCTGCCAGGGGTTGGCGTCTGGGTCGCTCGGAATGCCGGCGGCGAGAACCATGACCTGGCAAACGCCCACATGCTCACGGAAATACGCGAGGTATTCCTCGGCAAGCTCGCCCTCGATATACGAGACGACCTTTGCGGGAGCGCCCAAAGCATTCACGCACAGCAGGATATTGAGATCGCGCTCGTTCCCGGATGCATGGCGCTGGGAGACAGCCTCGGCAATCACGCGGGCGAGGCTCTTGAATGCCCCCTCGTACACACAGCACGCAGCGATGTCTACGCTCTGAAGAAGAGCAATGGCCTCGGTGTCGGTGGTGCTATCGACGATATCGAAGTCGTCGATGCGCGTGGACTCGTCAACATCATGGCCGTCGGTCACGCGGACGTCGTAGTAGCCCTGCGCCTCAAGCTTGCGCATACCTTCCATGTACATGTCGTACAGGTGCAGGCGGTATCCTGCGCGGGAGAAGAGCAGGCCGACGACTCCCCTGCCGATCTTTCCCGCACCGAGAATCGCAATCTCACGCGGGGATTCTTCAGTCGACATAAGATTCAATCCTCCTTATGTCGCCTAAGCGATGATGCCCAGGAGACGGAGGATGACGCCGACGACGAGCAGGCCAAGCAGAAGAGGGATCACATTGACCTTCTTCTTAGCAAGCAGCCAGTAGCACAGCAGCACGAGGCCAAGCGGCAAGATCTTGGGGCACACAGCGTCAAAGAGGCTCTGAACCAGGGTGGGGTCGCCACCTGCCGCGTTCGGGATGGTGAGGGCGCAGGAAAGGTTGACGTTGAACGCCGTCATGGCGCCGATGGCAGCAAGGCCGATAACGCTCGCAGCGTAGGAGATCTTCTCCATGATGCCCGAGGACTCAGCCTGCTCGAGCAGCTTAGTACCCATGCTGTAACCGCTCTTGAGCGACCACCAACGGCAGATAAACTGGGGAATGTTGAAGATCAACAGGAAGAGGATCGGGCCCAGGATGTTGCCGGCAGAAGCCATGCTGATCACGACGGCCGTCGCGATAACGCGAAGCGTCGCGTGGAAAAGCGTGTCGCCAATGGCGGAAAGGGGACCCATAAGAGCGGTCTTGATACCGGTGATCGTCGCGGTATCGAAGTCATCGTCCGCGGCGTTTTGCTCTTCCATAGCAAGAACGACGCCCAGAGGCAAACCGCCGAGATACGGGGTCACGTTGAAGTACTCGTTCATATGACGCTGGTAAGCATCGATGCGCTTCTCTTTGTTGTCCGCGTAGATCTTCTTGAGCGCCGGGATGATGGAGTAGGTAAATCCAGCATGCATCTGGCCCGGATAGTCGTTCATGCCGTTAAGGTGGATGTAGCGACCGTAAATCTGCGTCAAGTCTTTGTTCGTGAGCTTGCCGTTCGTGGTCTGATTAGAACTCATTGTCATCACCTTCATCAGCAGTAGAAGTAGCGGGGTTCTCGTTGCGGCTCACCAGGATGAGCACGACGCCTGCAGTGGCCAGAGCGGTTACTGCGATTACGGGGAGCTGCAGGTAGGCAGCGAGGATGAATCCGATAAAGAACCAGGGAGCAAGCTTCTTGTCCATAATCATGGACAGCAGCAGGGCAAAGCCCACGGCGGGAAGCAAGTTGCCGCCGGATGCCAGGCCGTTAATCACATCGGTGGGGATAGCGGAGACTGCAGACTCGAGCGCGGTGCTTCCAAAGAAGACGGAAAGGAAGCCGATCAAGAAGTAGAGGCCAAAGGTGCCAACCCAGCTACCTGCCCAGAACAGGGCGCGGGCAGCCTTATCGTTATCCTTGGCAAGCTGCGCCTTCATCGCCTCGGCAAAAGCGTTGTTGATGAACTTGCAGAGCACGAAGGCAAAGCCACCGAGAAGTGCCAGGGGCACAGCGAAGGCGGTGCCCACCGCGGTGCCAGCGCCGGTAAGAATGGCAAACGCCGTCGAGACGCCAGCAGCGGTACCACCGTCGGGGGAAACCGCGGCACCAACCGGGAACGAACCGAGGAAGACGATCTCGAGCGTGGCGCCGATGATCGTACCGGTCACGGGGTCGCCCAAAACGAGACCCATGATAGCGCCCTCAACGATGGGGCGATTGAACATGCTGTAGCCAAAGAAGTATTCCATCTTGGAAAGACCGACTACCAAGCCAGCAAGCAGAGCTTGTACGAGCATTACCGTTCACATCCTTTCAGGACAGAGAGTGCGCGAGCAAGGACTTCGCGCGGGTTATTAAAATAGGAGGGACAGGTCATTTCGAGAGCGCAATCGCCGTCAAAACCGTGTTGGATCAAGGAGTTCACGATGCGTGCGGCGTCAAGGATGCCGTGCTCGTCTCCCCAGGCCAAGTGTGCGAAAACGCTCGGGTCGAGATTTGTCAGATGCACGTAGCCGATCTTTGTTTCGAACTGCTCGAGATAATCCTCGAGGTCTTCTCCGCCGCGGGCAATCGTTCCGGTATCCAGCGTCACCTGCAAATTGGGACGGTCGATATCGGAAAGTGCCTGTGCCATCGAGCCACGATCGGTAAGTAGGCGATATCGCTTGGGCGTAAGGGTTTCCAGGCAAACGTCGATTCCCTGCTCCCCCGCGATATCGCAAATCAGTCCGATGCTTGAAACCATGTTGTCCCAAGCCTTTGAAGGATCTTCATCGAGCGAAAACCAGCCGCCGTTTATCGATATGCGAGAACAGTCCAACATTCCCGCCAGGCGAACAATTTGCCGATAGTAACCTTCTGTTAACCGCTTGATATGGCAATCCGAAGACATGATGTTGTAAGCTTTTGGATTACCCTGTTCGGGGGTTAACGTGCGTACGCGCACCCTGTGCTTCCGGAGCCCATCAACGACTGCTTTGGCGTTGTAGATATCGTGAGCGTCGATATCTACGTGGTTATTGCACAACCACAAATCGATATCGCGTGTTCCCGTGGCTTCGATATCTCGCAAACAGGTATCGAAGCTCCAATAACGCCAAATCTGGTTGGTGGGCAGGAAGCGCATGGAATTACTCCTTAAGCCTTGCCGACGCAGCCGAAGACATGCATGTAGTGCTCGAGCGCGGCCTTGTAGCCATCGGCACCGATCATGTCGTACTGCCAGGAGCTGATCTTCTTCTTATCGGGATCGACATCGGGAGCGTAGTCTGCCTCGATAGCCTCCTTGACCGCCATGTTGGAAGCCTGGGAGAGGTCGGTCCAGAGGTTGACCTTCTGAATGCCGCACTTAATGGCCTTGGCAATCAGATCGTCACCGGTGCCGGAACCGCCATGCAAAACCAGCGGCACGTCGACGCTCTTAGCGATCGTCTCGAGCAGCTCGAACTCGAGGTGCGGGGTGCCCTTGTAAGCGCCATGGGAGGTGCCGACGGCAACTGCCAGGCAGTCGACGCCCGTCTCCTCGACAAAGGAAACTGCCTCTTCAGGATGGGTCAAGCCAGCGTCACGAGTCTGCTCGTACTCGACGCCCTGACCAACATGACCCAGCTCGGCCTCGACGGAAACGCCGACGGCGTGAGCGATCTTCACGATCTCTTTGCTCTCTGCGACATTTTGCTCGTAGGGAAGCGTGGAGCGGTCGACCATAACGGAGGAGAAACCAGCGCGGATAGCGCGGATGAGGTGCTCGAACGGGCCGCCGTGGTCAAGGTTCACGGCAAACGGAACGCGCGGATACTTGCGCTCGTAGTAACGAGCGAGCTCGCCGACTTCCTCGATGCCAAAGACACCGGGGCAGCCAAGAATCACCGGGGCATTGAGCTCATCTGCAGCCTGCAGTGCAGCCTCGATAGTAAAGCGATTGTAGACATTGGGAGCGGGGATTCCGTAGCCGCCCTTTTTCGCTTCCTGCAGAAGCTCGTGCATCGGTTCCATCATGATAGGTTCTCCCTTTCTTTCTTAATGCGCATCGCGCATGTGAACCGCATTGAATACGTGCGTGTATCGTTACTTGATTACTTGTAGAGCTCTTTTTTCTCTGTTGGCACCTGGCGAATCTCGAGCTCGACGCCGTTTGCAGCCAGCTCGTGCAGCTCGTCCTCTTCCTCCGGAAGAAGGAAGATCGCCTGGCTTACCTGGCGAGCGCCCTCGCGATTCTTGATGCCGCCAAGGTTGATGCTCTTGATCTCGGGCACGGCGTCGCAGATGCGCTTGGCGTCGGCCACGCTGCCCGTGACGATGAACAGCTTGTACTTATCGGTAACGCCGCTCTGGAGCGCCTTGATGCTGTCGTCGATGGACTTGACGACAAGCTTCACGCCCTGGGGCTTTGCCAGACGTAGCGTAGTCATCTTGAGGCTGTTCGTCGTGGCCTCGTCGTCTGCCACAAGAATGCAGTCGGCACCGATGGACTTGGTCCACGAGAATGCAACCTGACCGTGAAGAAGCCTGTGGTCGATTCGGAACAACTTGATCATGGTTTTGCCTCCTAAAACTCGTTAAGTTCAGCCAGCTGGTCGTCTGCCGCGGCTGCTGCCTTGGCTTCAACAAGCTCGTTGCACAAAACGATGTGCTCACGAGCGTGTTCTACGATCGACGGCAGGTTCGCGGTCAGATCCTCTGCGGGACACGTGACAACCTCGAACAAAAGCGCTAGGTTAATGCCGGTAATAAGATGGAAGTTGTACTTGTCGAGCAGGCCCATGAACTCGTTGTTCACCGAGCCGCCCAGGATATCGGTCAGCACGACGAGCTCCGCATGCTCGTAATCGTGCTCGGAGACGATCTTCTCCAGCTTGTCTTGGTAATCGACGCTCAAATCGACATATGCCGTGATGCACTCAACAGGAACAGCGTCGCCAAAGATCATCTTGAGCGACGAGGCGATGCCCTCCGAGAACATTGCATGCGTGGCGATTACGATTCGCTTCTCCACCGTTTTGTCCCTCCCAAATGAACCGAACTCGTAGTTACGGCCCCCATAGCTCGTAACCTCGTGTTCATCTGGTATGTACTATACGTCTATAACGTTTCAGATATTACGGGTACCGGTCAGCGGTCGAATAAAGATGATGAACGGCATGCGAACATCTGGGCACTTAAGGATCCTGTTTAACGAATCCCCTGCTAGATAGTTTATTTTTGGCATAAAAAGGCCCGGCTGCCGTGGGGCAACCGGGCGGGTGGCGGACATTTCGCCAAATACAGTTGTTATATCGCGCATTTCTCCGCGCGAACCTTAGACAGCCTGCGCGAGCTTTTCGGCACGGTCGGCGGCGGCGAGGGCGTCAATCACCGTGACGAGCTGATCGCCCAGCAAGACGCCGTTATAGGTGGAGTTGAAGCCAATACGGTGATCGGTCACGCGGTCCTGCGGCTGGTTGTAGGTGCGAATCTTCTCCGAACGGTTGCCGTGGCCAATCTGACTCGAACGCTCGGCACCAAGCTCGGCCTGCTGCTTTTCCAGCTCCATCTCGTACAAACGGGCACGAAGCATCTGCATGCAGACCTCGCGGTTCTGGATCTGCGAGCGCTGCTCCTGCGACTGCACCACGGTGTTGGTGGGCAGGTGCGTGATGCGCACGGCGGAATACGTGGTGTTAACGCACTGGCCGCCAGGACCGGAGGCGCAATAGGTGTCGATGCGAAGATCGGACTGGTTGATCTTGATGTCGATCTCGTCGGCCTCGGGCAGCACGGCGACGGTCGCCGTCGAAGTCTGGATGCGACCCTGGCTCTCGGTCTTGGGGACGCGCTGGACGCGATGCACGCCGGACTCATACTTCATAACGGAGTACACGCGATCGCCCGTCACCTTGAACTCGATGGACTTGAAGCCGCCGGCCTCGGACGGGCTGGAATCGAGCACTTCCATCTTCCAGCCGCGCGACTCGATAAAGCGCTGGTACATCTTAAAGAGGTCGCCCGCAAAGATGGCGGCTTCGTCGCCGCCGGCAGCGGAGCGAATCTCGATGATGGTGTCTTTGTCGTCGTTGGGGTCGCCGGGGATGAGCATGAACTTGATGTCTTCCTCAAGCTGCGGAAGCTTTGCCTCGTTCTCGGAGATGTCCATCTGGAGCATCTCTTTCTCATCGGCATCGGTCGCCTCGTGCAGCATCTCCTTGGCGGCCTCGATGTCGTCGAGTGCAGCCAGGTACTCGCGGGCGGCGCGCACAAGATCGGTTTGATGCGCGTACTCCTTGTTGAGACGCGTAAATTCTTTGATGTTGGAGGCAACAGAGGGGTCTGCCAGCTTCTTTTCGAGCTCTTCGTAGGCAGCGATGAGCTTCTCGAGTTTGTCGCGCATGTGCGGCTCCTTTATTCCGTTATGGGGAAGTAAAAATCGACAGAGAGTAGCGGCCGCGGCAGTATGCCGCAGGCAATGGCAAAAGCAGCTAGAACATGTCGATCTTTTGGTACATAGACTCTCCTCGTGTAAACCACCTCATAATACCGCGAAAAAACGGGCATCTCTGCAACATACATAAAACCGCTTTTACGCAGAAGGATAGGCGCGACGCACCTAGTATCATGGGCTATCGGTACGCACGCATCGACTGGGAGCGCAAACATGCCAAACAATGATCGACCCATCGCCGAGGAAGGCGAGCTTTTTGCCACGCATATCGGCGGAGCCGCCACACTCGAGGGCGTGATGATGCGCGGTCGCGACCACTGGGCCGTAGCCGTTCGCTGCGAAGACGGATCCATCTATACCGAGGAGCACGACCTGCCTGCCCCCGAGAGCCGCCCGGCATGGACGAAGCTCCCGCTCGTACGCGGATGTGTCTCCCTTGTAAGCTCCCTGTCGCTTTCCTATAAAGCAATGGAAATCGCCGCCGAGCACGCCTTTGAAGAGGACGATGCCCCCGGCAAATCATCGCCTGTCGGGAAATCACATACCGCCGAGTCGCCCGACAAGCCCGCGACGGCCTCCTCCACCGCCGACGCCTGCGCCCCAAGCCAAAACTCCCAGCATGACGAACAGACCTCCTCGGATGGATCCGGCTGGCAGTTTGTCCTCTCCACCGTGCTTGGACTCGCCCTTGGCATGGGATTGTTCGTGGCGCTGCCCGTTGGTCTGTCGAATCTTCTTATGGGGCCACTTACCAGCGATAATACGGTTGCCTGGAACCTTTGTGAGGCGTTATTGCGCATCATAGTGCTCATCGCTTACGTTGGAGGCATCGGCCTTGTTCCCGACATGGCGCGTCTTTACGGATACCACGGCGCCGAGCATCAATCGATCCATTGCTTTGAGCACGGCCTGTCCCTCACGCCCGAAAACGCTGCCAAGTTCTCGCGCATCCACGTGCGCTGCGGCACCGCTTTTTTGGTCATGACCGTAATGGTCGCCATCGTGGTGCACACGCTCGTACCCGTTGGTGCCTGGGCGGACGGGCTTGGGCTTGTTGGCATCCCACGCTCGCTTTTTGTCTTTGCCTCGCGCATCGCCATGCTTCCGCTCGTCGCTGGACTTTCTTATGAGGTCACGGTCAAGTGGGCGGGTTCGCACCCCGATAATCCCTTGGTGAAAATCGCCCTGTGGCCAGGCCTTATGATGCAAAAGCTCACAACGCGCACGGCAGATGAGGGAATGCTCGAATGCGCCATCGCGGCCCTCAAGCTCGTAGACGAGCACGAACGGAAGGCTCGATAGGGCATCGACAGACCTGTTGCCGAGATGTCATCTGACAGGTATCCCACGCGGGTTTCTTGCTGGAGAGGATGGCGATGCTGTCCCGGACGACAGGTTTCTTACCGGAAGGAATGACGATGGCGTCCCGAGCGATAACCTCTTGTCGAGATAATCGACGACGGTGCCCGGAGACGAGCTTCCTACCGGGGCAATTGGCATCCCGCATTCCCTGGCGGGCAGTTTTCCCGGGGCAATCGACAGCATGCCCCATGTTAAGTATTGTTCCAGCAAATCAGTGGCGGAAAATCGCGCATTTTGAAATGAGTGGCGGAAAATCCAACGTTTTGGAGGCGTTTTTTGCCGAAAAACGTATATGGAACCGCCAGTCGTTGAGCAACGTACGGCCTCCGGTGCACAACGGCCGGCACCCGCAGCCCACCGCCACACGGTCTACCGGCCGCCGCGCTCCTTGAGCTGCTTGTGCCTTTTTGCATTCAAGAGCTTAAGAACGTCGATCCCCTCGGCATGGCAGCGCACAAACAGGGGTGCGTGCCAACCATGCTCCTCGATATCGTCCTCAACGGCGCGCTTGAGCTTCGGCCATCCTTGCAAAAGCGCAATCGTGCGCCTGGTTGCCTCATGAGAAGTCTCGCTCGGATAGAACTCCCGTGCAAGCTCCTCCACCGTCTTGCCCTCGTCGAGAAAACCGTGCCGCAGCCCATCGCGCCGCGTAGCCATCCGCTCGTTGTGGGCCGCGTCGCGACAAACGGCGCTACAGTAATTCTTCTCGGGACCGCGATGCCCCACCACCGAAAACGGCCGGCCGCAGCGAGCGCAATACTTGATGCGCACGGCCCCCAAATCGCAGGAGAAGTCGTACCACAGCCAGGATAGATAGCTGCGAAACGAAAAATGCCCCGTGGCCCCACTGACGGAAAACACATCGACATAGGCATCACCCAGGTGTGCCGTCACCAGCGCGCGCACCATAGACGCCATCCGCGGCAAATCCGCCTTCTCCAATTTCCCCGCGCACCCCCGCAGCTTTTCGTCATCAAGCCGATACCCGTCGCTCTCGACCCCCGAATAGACCTCCGCCGCCTCGAGCGAGAGGACCTCGCGTACCTCGCGGTCAACCGAAGGGGCCAAGTCGAGCGCCTGGCTCAAAAGACGATAGTCCGACGCAGTAATCTCATGCTCAAAAGAGGCCAAAGCGACCTCCACAACGCCATCTAAATCGGCATCCCCCAGAATAAACGCGTAATTGATGCGCCCCTCGACCTCTTCGCGCCGAATGAATCGCGGCACGCCAAGCCACGATGCGTACGCTCCATCGAGGGTCCTGGAAATCACAAAGAGGTCGAAGCTCGACCCTGTTCGAGGATTGTCGACACGCCAAAGAACAAGGTTTCCCAAGGCGGCCTGCGCCGCCGCTAGGGGCAAGGAGCCGTTTGCGCAGCGCTGCGCAGTAACGGCAAGGTCCGCCATGATGGCAGCGGACGCCCAAAACCCCATGCTTTCCTTGAACTCCTCGTCTTCTACCAGCTCGCCGCCGTCTAAAGAGCGGGCATACGGAAAACGCGCGCAAAGCGGTCCATGCTCCAAGGCAAACTCGACGAGCCTCTCGACAGAAACCCTCAGCTGATACCCAGCGTCCGCAGGGGCCTCCTCACCCCACTGAGAAGGAAGTCTTCCGCGCACCGTAGTGCACGCGGAAAGGTCCACGAGCGTCATGGCCGCACGCCCGCGAGCCGTTGCCTCCACAAAGGGCGATCCATCGCGCCCTGCCCCCGTAGGCGCCGCGGGGCTAAACCTCAGCCCCCTCATATGAAAAGAGTCGCTCGGCCCGCCCTCGGCATAAATAGGCTGCACCGCTGCCGCAGGCACACTTCCATCCGTCTTGCGAATCTGAGCAAATGCATCGCGCCCCACGTACGTCCTCCGATTTTTATACTGGTTCAAAAACACTATTATTGCGTTCACGTTTATTTTAAATTGTTATCAGCCAAAACCACTCGGCCGCTTTCGAAAAAGAACTCGTGAAAGCGCGCTCAACGCACAAGCACGATGCAGATCGAAAAAAGAAAGGACAGCCTCATGCGGTGCCCTCAGTGCAATTGTGAAAATCCCGACGGGGCCAAATTCTGCACCACCTGCGGAGCCCCCTTTATGAATGAGAGGGTAGCGCCCAGCGGCAGTGACACCAATCCCGCCAGCTCGCCCGCCCCGACGGAAGTACGCCCCGCCGTATCAGACGGCGCTTCTCAACAGTCTGCCGGAGACATCCAAAACCAAACCCAGCAAGCGCGCAAGAAGAGCCGCCGCAAAATTCCCATGGTATTGTTCATCGTCCTTGTGATCCTCGCCCTTGCCGCCACCGCTTTTGGCGCCTACTACGTCTACACCCAGATCCTGCACCCACAGCAGGAACAGGTCGAACAACCCAAGCAAAAGGGTAAGGACAAGCCCAACGACAAGAAGTCCAAGCAGGAGGGCAAAATCGAGAGCAACGACGCCGAAAAGCAAAACGCACGCCAGAAGGCCATCGACAACGCAAAAGCCGCGGGCAAGACAGTCCTTCCAGGCACGATTCGCATCTTTGAGACCGACGCCCAAATGACAGACTTCCAGGGAATCCAGAACCCCAATGCAGGGGGCTATGAGTGCGGCCCCTATGCAGTCTTCGCGTTTGATTCGACGGCTTATGTGACCGCAGGCCACGGGGACGGAAGCCCGGGATCGTCCAGCGAATCCGCAAGCATGGTTTTGCTTGCCCAAGGTTCCGATGTCGACGCATGGACCTCATACGACGGCAAGCACGTCACCTGTGCATTGGGGGCCATGTGGTGGCCCTCCGATACGGGCCTTCCCCTGGGCGAGCCGCGCGCCCTGAGAGACGTCCAGGTTCTTCTCGACGACGGCGAGGAATTCTCCAACGTAAGCAACTCGCAAAGTAGCGAAACCAGCACGTCGGCCAGCTCTAGCAGCGCAGGCGACTACATCCTGCCCGATTCATCCACGCGCCTCTACAGCGCCAGCGAGCTGCAGCCGTACTCCCAGTACGAGCTGATGCTCGCCCGCAACGAGATCTATGCACGCCATGGCCGTGGCTTTAACGACCAGGAGATTCGCCAGTACTTCCAGAGCAAGAGCTGGTACCAGCAAAGATACACTGCCGAGGAATTCGACTCGCTGCCGAACAGCCCCCTAACCTCCATCGAGCAACAAAACATCAAGACCATCTACGACGTGGAGCATAGCAAGTAGCACCCCGCCGCAAAGCACGCGAGCGCCCTGGCAGGATCAGGCATCCTACCAGGGCGCTTTTCTTTTCATTCTACAAAATGTGACAAAATAAACCCGTGGACTTTTGTCATGAAATTAGAATGCCGTAATGGTAAACGTTCGCTTGTCGGTGGCGCCGGGGGCGAGCAACGTGATGCCCTCCTTGTGCTCCAGCACGTCATCCTCGGTAGTCAACGTGGCGTGGCCCGTCCAGGGCTCGATAGCCACAAACGGTGCGTCGGGAGCCATCGACCATACGCCCAGATAATCGAATCCCGGGAAGTCGACGCGCACGCCATGGCCGCTGCGACGACCGGTAAGCGACACGGTGTTGCCCGGCACATGGTTAAACACCATGGTGTCGTAATCAAAGCAACTGCGCGTGAGCGGCAAGGTGTCGCCGCCATCGAGCACGACGAAGGTATCGGTTGGATCGGCCAGGCCGCCTTCCACAATCTTGGGGCATTCGGCGTGCCAGGGCTCGGCAAACGTAAAGTCATACTCGTCGAAGGCCTCGTCCGTTCCCTCGACGGGGATATTAAACGCTGGGTGACCGCCAACAGAAAACGGTAGCGTCACCGACCCCGTATTGGTAACCGAGAACGTCTGCGCGAGCGTCGCCTCGCCCACAAGGGCATAGGTCATGTTAAGACGGAAAGCATACGGATACTGCTCGCGCGTCTCGGAAGAATCGCACAGCTCAAACGTCACCGACGTTCCATCGGCTGCAACGTCCACCACGCGGTGCTCGTAATTGCGCGCCACGCCGTGTTGCTTCATGTGGCACGGCCCCTGCTCGGACATCGCCTCGCCATTACGGATATTGCCCACGATGGGAAACAGGATGGGAGAGGTGCGCCCCCACCAGCGTTCATCGCGCTGCCATAGATATTCGCGATCATCAAAACGCATGCTCAAAAGCTGTGCGCCCATAGTGTCGACCTGAGCCGTACAGGTATCGTTTGTAATCGTAACGATTGCCATAGCCATCCTTTCGCCCGGTCGCTACTTGGCTTTAATCTGACTGACGATGTTGTCTTGGAAGAACGTGTCCTGGGCAAAGATCAAGTCGTTCGCGTCGGCGTCATCGTCCTTCATGGCAGCAAGGACGTCGTCATAGTGGACCGCGCCGCCCGTCTGCAGGTCCACGAGCTCGCGCGCCTCGTCGTACGTGTAGTAGTCGTCCGGATTGGTCGAATTCGTAATGTTGGCATATGCGATGATAAACGAGTAGCGATCGCACCAAACGTGCGCATAGCGGCCATTGGAAAGGCTTGCGTAACCCATCTGGGAAGTGCCGATGTCTCCCATGGGGCCGTCACCTTGGGTGTCAACGAATATCGAGCATATCTCGCGCTTGGGATAATTCTTGGAGTACACAACCACGGAATCTCCCTCGTACTTAACGGTCACGCGACCATCCCAATAAGAAGGCAGCTCGAGGGTATAGTCTGCGGTAGTAATGGTACGTGCAGCCTTGGCGTCGGCCTCCTTCTTGGCGGCAACGGCATCGTCGCGGCGCTTGGTCGCGGCTGTCTTGAGCGCATCGGCATCGGGGGCGCCGTCGGTTGTATCCTTCGAGGCATACTCGTATGCCTTGTTGATCTGCTCGTCCGTCACCTCGAGGGCGTCGATGGGAGTGAGCTCAAAGCCACCCCTACCTGTAGCATCGATCTCGGAGCCCTCCTCATCCTTCGCGGTAAACGAGACCTCTACCTGCGTGTTCGAGACGCTGAAAACGGTGCCGTCGGCGGCGATGGGCGAAGCGGGCACCGAGAGCACGTAGTTGCCCTGGCGCAGATTGATGCCGCGGCCATCGGAGGTGGCGTACTGGACCTCGTCGACCTTCTCGCCTTTAGAGTCGGTTCCTTCGACGTGCACCGGCAGGCGCGAGGCCCCGGCCGAGGTATCCCAGCCGTCCCCACTCACCTTGATAACGACCACGTGCTCCGCCTTGGCGATAGCCTCGTCCTTTTCCCGTTGCGCCTGCTCGGCAGCCACCTGCTGCTGATGCTGATAGTTGATAAACGCCCAGGTACCGCCACCAACCACGGCGATTGCGACAATAACGCCCGCCACGATAGCGGCAATCTTGCAAGGGTCCTTCTTCTTGGGCGCATTCGCACCGGCACGCGCCTTATCGGCAAGGGACTCAGGCGAAACCGGGCCGCCGCCCTCGCCCGAAGCGGGAACGGGCTTGGGCATCAATGCGGTTTTATCAACCGGAACAGGACCTGCCATGCCAAGGTCCGGCGTCACGACGTTGAGCGATTCATGGGCAGCAGCCGCATCGGCGCGGTATTGCTCGGCATCTGCATCGGGCTGCTCAAAGGTCAAGGAGCGCGTCTCGATTTCGCCCTCTGTCTGAGAGACGTCTGAGGCATCGACCTTCGATCCGCACTGCGTGCAGAACTCGGCACCATCCATCAGCGCTGCGCCGCAATGCGGACAAGCCGGATCGGGCGCAGACTCCGGCTCGGGCCCAGTCGCAGTCGTGAGCGCGGCGTCATCGCCCGCCTCGAGGCGTGCCCCGCACATGGTGCAGAACTCAGCGTCTGCCGGAATGTCGTTGCCGCAATGCGGGCAAACGCGGGCGGAAGGATGCAACATCGACGATGCGGCAGAGGCCTCGACCCTTGCTCCGCATTCGGTGCAAAACATAGAGTCGTCAGCAATTTCGCTATGGCAATGAGCACAAATCATGAGCGCATCCTAACCTGGACGTTTTCCATATGGGCAAAGTATAAGCCCACGAATGGGGTACGCTCGTCACCATTTACAGAGCAACGGGGATCTGAATGCAGCAAAAATCTTCCTGATGTTCCTCGTTATATGAGGTGGCATCCATATAACTAAACCCGTGGACTTTTGTCATGTTTATCGTCTGCGGCATCGATTGAATGTCTACGCCAAGCGGGACAAGACCGAGCATGGTCTTGTCCCGCTTTTTGCTGCGGATGGTTTGACATAGACCACGCGTCCCATCACCATACCCATGGACAACACGTGTGAGAGGAACCACCCATGGCAGCAGCTCAGCCGCAAAAAATCAGAATGATCGCCGGTCTTGGCAACCCGGGCGAGGAGTATGCGCAAACGCGCCACAATGCCGGATTCAAAGCGATCGACGAGCTCGCTCGTCAGGCAAACGTGACGTACTGGAAAAACCAGGCCGGAGCCGAAGTCGCCTCCATCAAGGTTAACGATGCCGAGGCTGAGGGCGGCAAGCGCGAAGTGATCCTGGTAAAGCCCCAGTCGTACATGAATACGAGCGGCGGCCCCATCTCCAAGCTCTGTGCACAGTACAAGGTGAGTGTCGAAGAGCTGCTGGTAATCCATGACGAGCTGGACATCCCCGCAGGTGACGTGCGTATCAAAGTAGGTGGCGGGCATGCCGGTCACAACGGCCTGCGCTCGATTATCGACAAGATGGGCAGCCGCGACTTCAGCCGCGTGCGTGTGGGCATTGGCAACCCTCCGGGACGCATGCCGGTGGCAGATTTCGTGCTCAAGCAGCTGCGCTCCCGCGAGGCGGAGGATTTTGACGAGACCACGGTTCGCGCCGCCGAAGCCGCGGCAACCGCACTCACCCGCGGCGTGATCTTTGCGCGCGACCACGTGAACGGCGCCGCCGCCAGCAACGGAAAGCACTAGGCAACCTCCACACTCGGTCTTCTGCACAGTCGTCATCATCTTCTTTTGTTATCCTTGTATAACTTTCTCGGTTGAAAGGTCTCCTTCTCCTGTTTCGATATTAGTTAGTCTCTACTAACTAATATCGAAACAGGAGAAGGAGTTCTATGAAAGCACCATCGAAGCGCTTGTCGGGAGTACTTGCGGCAGGAGCCGTCGCCCTTGCCGTTGTGAGCGGAACCGCAGGCGCAGCGCTCGTCCTCCCTACACCCGCCTTTGCGGCAACGACCTCAGCAAGCGAGCTTGTTGTCGATGACAATTACCCCGCCCTTTACGGCTGGATCAACAACAAGCTCAACGACGCAACGAGCATCAAGATCTCGACGAGCGCTTGCGGCGTCTCGGACAATGGCAACGGCACGACCGTCATCCCGGCCCAGGTTAAAAGCATGACCGGCTGGCAGCAGTATTTTTGGGAGAGCGAGGGCAAGGCGTATGATCGCCAGCTTGGCTATGCAAGCAACTACGAGACTCTCACCTTTGCCTCCGGCTCCACCACGACGCTCGACCATCTGACGCTCAAGCTTCTCGATGATCACCTGGTTATCCCCGCAGGCGCAAACATCACATTCAAAAACTGCACGTTCAAAACGGCGACCATCCTGAATAATGGCCAGGCAAGCTATACCGGAACGACAAAGGAACCCGTCAACAAAGGCAAAGCCCAGAGCAGCTTTGAGGACCTCGGCATCGTTGCGAGCAAAACCACCCTCAACGACGCCGTGCACGGCCACGCGTTCCAGGACAAGGTTAAGCTCACGCTGAGCGGGACCAATGCGAAGAAGGCCACGATCAGCGCCAGCATCGACCAGGCCGATTCGGGGCTCACCGCCTCTGTAGACGGCAGCACGGTCACGATTTCCGGTACACCCGCGACATTCGGAACCTACACCGCCACCATCACCGCTGTCGCCCCGGATGAATCCGGGAACGGTACACAGAGCAAATCTGTAACCGCAAGCATCACGGTGCACCAGGATTACACCTTTACGGTGGAAGGAACCCTCGACGCCGTTCGCACGGGACAGGGCGACTACCAGGACAGCTCGAACCACGAACTCACCGTCTATGTCACCGACGAGGCCGGCAACAAACAGAGTTACTTCGATTTCTCGTCCACAACAGAGGGCAAGGCGTATTCCCTCAGGCCCCAAATCTCGCCCGAAGGCGCAGGTCTTTCTGCCACGCTTTTCAACGCCGGCGGCAAGGCGACCGTCACGCTTTCCGGCACGGCGGGAGCCACGGGCACCTACCAGGTTGGCGCCACGGCAACGCTCGGAGACTACACCTTTGACACAAACACGGTAGAGCTGCGTATCTATAGCGGAAACGAAACACTCGCAAGCCAGATTGCCGCACTCTCCGGAAACCCCGACAGCTGGGATATGGAGCCCTACGAGATCGACCGGAGCGATAACGCGACGATTCCCACATGGCTGCACCACATCTACGGCTCCCACACAAGCGGCCTATACGGACAGATCGGCAACGCAACCGATGCCGCAGCGAGCGATACACTCGTCATCCCCGCCGGAGCCGACGTCACGCTCGAGAACATCAAGATCAACAGCTCCGTCAAGATTGTCGTGGAGAAGGGCGGCAAGTTGACGCTCACCGACTCCTGTGCCTTTGGTCCCATTGAAGTCAACGGCGGCACGCTCACGCTAAACCGAAGCTCTTCCGTCACGAATACCATAACGCTCAACAACGGCTCCACGCTCAAGGATTCCGAGGTCGTCTCGCACGCTCAATTCCTCACAGACGGCCGCAAGCCGACGCCTGCCGCACCTGCGCAGGTAGTGACCGCCAACGGTATCGTCACCTTTGAGGGCACCAACGTCATCAAGGCCGACCAAAGCCAGATCGGCCTCAAGGTCACGGGCACCGCGCAGATTCCTGCAGGGTCCAATCTCACGGTGACCGGCGGCAACGGCGGCACTGCGCCCGGCAATGCCGCAAGCGCCATCGAGCTCGATCACGGCGCCATCACCGGAGCGGGAGCGCTTACGGCAACCGGCGGTTCCTACGAGGTCGGAGGCAACGGCGTTCCCGCCACAGCGATTACGGGAACGGGCAAACTTTCGACAGGCACGCTCACCCTCACCGGAGGCGACGCCGATACCATCTACAACAGCGCAATCGACGGAGCCGATGCAGGCGTAAAGACCGTCACCGTTACCACCAAGGCGAACAAACGCCAGATTGCAGGCGGCAAGGGCGTAAACGGTGGAGCCGACGGCAAGGGCGAGGAATCCCTCACCATTGATGACTCCGACCATAGCTCGGACTCGGCTCCGACCGATAAGCCCAACAACAACGCAAATGCTGATGCGGGTAAGAACGGCACCACTGTAAAAACGGAAAAGCGGACAAAGGGCAAGAATGCACTTCCTGCCACGGGAGACAGCGCAGCTTTAGCGGCAACGAGTGCATGCATCGCAGGAATTACCGCCGCAGCGGCAGGATTAACGCTCGCGCGCAAGCGCAACAAGTAGCGCATCGTTCGCACGCAGATACAAGTTCACGAAGCGGCCCCGTCATGGGGCCGCTTCCTTTTGCGGGCATGCCACCCCCAACACACGAATCGAGCCCTGTCTCCAACACCTCGTCAACCCTTACCGTTCACGGCAGCGTTGCACGATAAAGCACCCGGCAAAGCTATAATTGAGCGCGGTATGCGCAAAGGCTCAAGATGCCGGTGGGTCTATCGTCTGGCCCCGATTTGCACGCGCATATCACCGCAACCTGGTTGCAATTGAAAACGGCAGTTACCTGCGTATTTCTGCCGCTTTCACAACAATAGAGAGGGGTTCTATGTACAAGATCCTTGAGAAGACGCAGTTCTCGGAGAAGGTGTTCAAGTTCCGCGTCGAGGCGCCCGCCATGGCCAAGCATGCACATGCTGGTCAGTTTTTGATGGTCCGCGCCAACGAGTGCGGTGAGCGCGTGCCGTTCACCCTTGCGGGCTGGAATGCCGACGAAGGCTGGGTCGAGTTCATCTTCATGGTGATCGGCAAGACTACCGAGATGCTATCTGCCTACGAGGCCGGCGATGCCCTGCGCGACGTCACCGGTCCCCTGGGTGTTCCCACCGAGATGCCCGACGGCCCCTGCGCCGTTATCGGCGGCGGCGTTGGCCTGGCCATCGCCTTCCCCGTGGCCAAGCATCTGATCGAGACCGGCCACGAGGTGCACGCCATCATGGGCGCTCGCACCAAGGACCTCCTGCTGCTCGAAGATCAGTTCCGCGAGCTGCTCGACGACGAGCACATCCACATCACCACCGACGACGGCTCCTACGGCGAGCAGGGCGTAGTCACCGCTCCGCTCGAGCGCCTGCTTGAGTCCAAGGCCGTTACGCAGGTCTTCTGCGTAGGACCCGTGCCGATGATGAAGTTCTCGGCACTCACCGCCGAGAAGTACGGCACCCCCATCACCGCCTCCCTCAACCCCATCATGGTTGACGGCACCGGCATGTGCGGCTGCTGCCGCGTCGAGGTCGACGGCAAGACGAAGTTCGCCTGCGTCGACGGCCCCGATTTTGACGCCACGAAGGTCGACTGGGATGATCTTCGCGCACGTCAGGCTGCATACCGTACCGAGGAGGGCCAGTCCCTCAAGGCCTATGAGGAGGGGAGCTGCGCATGCCACAAGTAAATGGCCGTTTTGTTCCTGATATGAAGTCGCCGCGCACCCCGGACAACGAGGAGCCGGCAGCCGAGCGCGCATGCGATTTCCGCCCCGTCGACAAGGGTTTCACCGAGGAAATGGCACTCGCCGAGGCCGAGCGTTGCATGGATTGCAAAAAGCCGTTCTGCGTCGAGGGCTGCCCCGTTAACATCAACATCCCCAAGTTCATCGAGCAGATTCGCGAGAAGAACTACGGTGGCGCTCTGGACACCATCCGCGAGGAGTCCATGCTCCCCGCCATCTGCGGCCGCGTGTGCCCGCAGGAGAACCAGTGCGAGGGCAAGTGCATCCGCGGAAAGAAGAGCGAGCCGGTGGCTATCGGCCAACTCGAGCGCTTCGTGGGCGATCAGCCCGAGCTTGCCTCCAAGCCGGCTATGAAGCCCAAGAACGGCAAGAAGGTCGCCGTCGTGGGCTCCGGCCCCTCTGGCATCACCTGCGCGGGCGAACTTGCCCGCAACGGCTTTGACGTCACGGTGTTCGAGGCGTTCTTCACCGGTGGCGGCGTGCTGGTCTACGGCATCCCCGAGTTCCGTCTGCCCAAGGCGGTTGTCAAGCGCGAGATCGACGGTCTCGAAGAAATGGGCGTCAAGTTTGAGTACAACTCCGTCGTGGGCAACATCGCCACGGCCGAGGAGCTGTTTGACGAGGGCTTTGACGCGCTCTACATCGCTACGGGCGCTGGCCTGCCCAAGTTCCTCAACGTCCCCGGCGAGAACCTGCCCAACGTCTTCTTCGCAAACGAGTACCTCACCCGCGTGAACCTTATGAAGGCAAACAAGTTCCCCGAGTACGACACCCCCACCAAGCACGGCAAGAACGTCGTGGTCTTTGGCGGCGGCAACGTGGCCATGGACGCCGTCCGTACCGCCAAGCGCCTGGGCGCCGAGCGCGCGATCATCGCTTATCGCCGCACCGAGGACGAGATGCCCGCCCGTCGCGCCGAGCTGCACCACGCCAAGGCAGAAGGCGTCGAAGTTATGCCACTCGTCTCCCCGCTCGAGTTTATCGCTGGCGAGGATGGCACCGTGTGCGCCGTCAAGGTCCAGAAGATGGAGCTTGGCGAGCCCGATGAGTCCGGCCGTCGTCGTCCCGTGCCTATCGAGGGCGCTATCGAGGAGATTCCCTGCGACGTTGCCATCTCGGCGATCGGTACCAACGCCAACCCGTTTGCCTCCAAGATCGGCGGCAAGATGGAGCTCAACAAGTGGGGCTACATCATCGCCGACGAGGAGACCGGTCAGACGACCGATCCGCGCATCTGGGCCGGCGGCGATATCGTGACCGGTGCCGCCACGGTCATCCTGGCCATGGGCGCTGGCAAGAAGGCCGCAGCCTCCATCACCAAGAGCCTGCTGGGCGAGTAATCACCTACAGCGCTAGTCATTAAACGGCAAAGTCCCCGTCGAGCACACGCCCGGCGGGGACTTTTGCTAACGGATCGAATTCGCTTAAGCAAAATTGAGCGTTCCACTGCTTGCGGCGCTTGGAGACCGCAGTACCGGCGGCAAACAGGGTAGCGCCGGTAACGCGCCCATGGCGGCGATTGTCATACCTGCGTCGTCCCCCGTAGCGGGAAGGTCTTCTGTAGGCGCCTTGGGCGCGCTGTCCCTAGTTGACGTCTTTAAAGAGAGTCTCGACCATAATCTCCAGGGCCCGAGCTGCCATAGCGGGCTCCATGGAGGGCTTGGCCTCACCCGTTATCGCCACCTGCTCAGAACATTGCGGGACATGAATGAAGTCGACCAGCATGCCGGGATAGTACTGCTGCGCAAAATGACGCACGCTGTAGAACAGATCGTTGCAGCAATACGTGCCCGCAGAATAAGAAACCGCCGCAGGTATACCCTGCTCGCGGCACGCCTTCACCATGGCATAGACCGGCGCGGCGGCAAAATAGGCGTCGGGACCTCCCACAACCACAGGTTCATCGTACGGCTGGAACCCCTCGTTATCTGCAATGCGTGCATGGCGATGGTTGATAGCCACGTACTCGGGCGTCACCTGAGCACGACCCGCGGCAACGCCTATGCACAAAACAGCATCGGGCCGCTCCCGCTCAATGAGTTCTTCGACAATCCGTGCGGCATCGCCAAACACAACGGGCACGCACTCCGCCACAACATCAATGTCTGCCATGCGTTCCGGCAAGCGACGCACAGCCTCCCATGATGCATTGATGCTGTCTGCTCCAAATGGCTCAAACCCCGTAACGAGAACTTTCATCCAATCCCTTTCGACAAAAAAGAGACGCCCTTCGCGCAAGAGCAAAGAGCGTCCCCATTCCAGGTGATATGCCGATATGCAACGCGAGGTCTATTCGGCAGTCTCCGGAGCAGCAGGTGCGCCCTCCGCCTCGGCGGCAGCACGTGCCGCAGCCTCCTCGCATACGCCAAGTTCGCGCAGCTTATAGCGGTATGCAGAAGCGATAACCTCGACGCAGCCTTCGCGACCAAGCTTGGCACGATTGACCACAATGTCTTTGCCGCTCGTCATCTTCCATTTACCGCCCGAATAGCGCTTGTAGAACGCCTCGCGCATCTTTTGCATCTGTTTGACGAGCTTGGCGCCCTTCTTCTTGTTAAGACCGCGCTTCTTGCGCACAATCTCAACACGGTCCTCAAAGGGAGCCGTCACCAGCACAGCGATGTGATTGGGATTGTTACGCAGCAGGTAATCGGAAAGACGACCCTCGATAATACAACTGCGCGTAGCGCCCAAATCGACAATCACCTGCGACATGGATTTGAACAGTTTGTCCGAAAGCGAGCGCGAATCCACGCGGTCGGGCAAAAAGGCCACGTTGTCCATAGCAAGCTGCTCGTCGTAGGCTGCCATCTTGTCGAGCGACTCGCCCTCACGCATGGCAGAACGGACCAACAGCTCGTTGTCATACAGAGGAATGCCCAGTTCGCAGGAGAGCATCTTGCCAATCTCGTGGCCCTCGGCACCAAAATCGCGAGCGATGGTGATAACCACCGGCTGTCCCGCTCGCGTAGCCTCACGAAGAGCGCGACGCTGATCGATCTTGTCCTTGATAACCGCCATCGGTCTTCCCTTTCACATACGAGAGGAGCCTAAATCAGGCCCTTCGGGCAAATCATCCAGTCAAAACGCTCGGCTACGCAGCAACAACGCGACGCTGATATGCGCGAACGATGAGCGAAATGCCAAAGTTCAGCACGAAGTATAGCGCGAAGGTAAAGCCGTAGAGGGCAAGTACCTGCGAGAGGTCGGAAGTCTGAGCCATAACAACTTTGGTCGAATACATGAACTCTGCCACGTTGATGCCAGCAAGATACGACGAGTCCTTGATCACCGTGGTGCACTGGCTAAAGAGCGCCGGGATAATGATCTTGAACGTCTGCGGCAAGATGATCAGGCGCATGGTCGAGAAGAATCCAAAGCCCTGCGACTGCGCAGCCTCAAACTGGCTTTTAGGAATCGCGTTAAATCCGCCACGGATAATCTCGGCCATAACAGCAGAAGTGAAGACGGTAAACGCCAGCACAGAGATCATGACGTCGTTGCCCTTGACCGTGAAGTAGATAAAGAGAATCCACAGCAGGTTAGGTGTGCAACGGAACAGCTCGATATAGGCGCTCACCAGCAACGAGAGCGGGCGCAGCTTGCCGGTGCAATACTGTTTGACCATGGCGAGCACGGTGCCAAAGACAATCGAGAAGATGATGGCAAAGAAGGAAATCTCGATGGTCTTGGCAAAGCCGAGCATGATGAAGCTCAGGTTGTCTGCATTGAAGATCTGCATCCCTTAGGCCTCCTTTGCAGCAACATCGGTGATACCGGGGATCACCTTGGCGCGGGGACGACGCTTGGAGCGACGCTCGAGCCACTGAACAAGCATGGCCAGCGGGAAGCAGATGATAAAGTACATCACGCACGCGAGGATATAACCCTGCAGGTAGCCATAGGTAGAAACAAAGCCGTCGGCGTTGTACATCAAATCGCCGCCAGCGATAAGGGCGAGCACCGAAGTGTTCTTGACCAAATTAAGCGCCTGATTGCACAACGGGGGCAGGATAACCTTAAAGGTCTGCGGCAAGATGACGTAGCGATACGCCTGCACACGGCTAAAGCCCTGTGAAAGCGCCGCCTCCATCTGACCGCGCGGCACCGATTCGATACCGGTACGGATAACCTCGGAGACATAGGCGGCGTGGTAGAGGCCTACGCCCAAAAAGCCCAGGGCAAACGAGGAGATACGCACAGGCGATGCCGCTCCGGTGACGGACTGGAGCAGCTGGGGGCCCGCCATGTACATGAAGAACACCTGGACCGGCAGCGGTGTATTTTGATAAAACTCCACGTAGATGCGGCTAATAGCACGCAACACACGCGAACGCGTGGTGGAAAACACACCGAGCAGGGTGCCCAGGATCAGCGAGAGTGCCAAACCGGCAACTACAACCTGCAGCGTGACGAAGAAGCCATCCCAAAAGCTTCCCATCTCGCTAAAGGTCATCTCCCATCGCATGGAATCGAGGAGTCCTTCAAGCATGGCGAGAGTTCCTTCCTAACTTACGAACATATATCGCCCGGACGCGCTGGCGCCCGGGCGATCAAAAGCCGTGCAACGCAGATGCGTTCAGCACAGCAACGGCATCACCTTAGAGCAGGCCCCACTTGGAGATCTCTTCGTCAATCCAGCCGTCCTTCTGGAGTTTCTTGACGGTATCGTCGACGGTCTTGGACAGGTCGCAGCCCTTCTTGGTGGCCACGCCGTACTCCTGGGCGCCGAACTCAATCTCGGGCTGCAGCAGCTGGCAGTCGTCGGTGGTGTAGGTCTTGAGCGTAGAGCGATCCATAGCAAAGGCGTCGACATTGCCGGCGTCAAGAGCGCTCTTGATGGACGGGTAGTCCGGGAACTCCTTGAACTCGGGAGTAGCGTCGATCTTCTGGTCCTCGAGCATCTGCAGAACCAGGTCCTTGGTGGTAGAACCCTGGGAGACGCCGATGATCTTGCCGTCAAGGTCGGCCATCTTGCTCATACCGGAGTTCTTCTTGATGAGGATGCCCACGTGGTCGGTACGATACGGAGTCGAGAAGTCCCAGCTCTTCTTGCGCTCCTTGGTGATGGTGTAGGTAGCAGCGATGATGTCGAGCTGGTCGTTATCGATCAGCGGGCCGCGGGTCTTAGGCGTGACGTCGGTGAACTCGCACAGCTCCTTCTCGACGGCCTCCTCGTAGGAAACACCCAGGACAGCAGCGGCGATCTGGTAGCAAAGGTCGATCTCGAGACCCTCGTACTTCTTGGTCTTGGCATCCAGGTAGCCATAGCCCAAAACGTCCTTCTTGACGCCGCATTTAAGCTTACCGCGCTCCTTGATGGTGGCGATCTTAGAATCGCTGCTGGAGCCAGAGCCCTTGCTACCGGAACCGCAGCCAGCAAGCGCACCCATGCTGGCAACGCTCAAAACGCCCAAACCGGCTACCTTCAAAAACTGACGACGAGACATATCCATTGTTGGTACCCCTTCCCTGCGATACGCAATTCATGGCAACGCATGCAGCCATGGCGCCGAACCCATACTCGGCATATCTCGATGCGGCGGCTATACCGCATGCGAAAACAAACTAGTGGAGAATCTTGTCCAAGAACTCACGGCAACGCGGATTCTCGGGATTCTCAAAGAAATGATCGGGCGTGCCCTCTTCCAAAATCTGGCCATCGTCCATAAACACCACGCGGTCGGCCACCTGACGGGCAAAGCCCATCTCATGGGTGACGCAAATCATGGTGATGTTCTCGTGAGCGAGCTCGACCATGACGTCGAGCACCTCCTGGACCATCTCGGGATCGAGCGCAGAAGTAGGCTCGTCAAAGAGAATGATGGGCTGCTTGGTGCACAGGGCGCGGGCGATTGCAACGCGCTGCTGCTGGCCACCGGAGAGATTCTGAGGATACTCCCCCGCTTTTGCCGCCAAGCCAACGCGCTCAAGCGCGGCCATGGCGATCTTGTTGGCCTCTTCCTTGCTCTTCTTCTGGAGCTTGATAGGGGCCAGCGTCAAGTTGCCCAGCACCGTCATGTTGGGATACAGGTTGAACTGCTGGAACACCATCGAGGAATACTTGCGGGCCATCTCCAAGTGATTCTTCTTGGTAAGCGGCGTGCCGTCGATGATGACCTCGCCAGACGTGGGCTCCTCAAGAAAATCGACGCAGCGGATGAGCGTGGATTTACCGGAACCGGACGGACCGATGACAACGAGCTTCTCGCCAGCCTTGACGTTCAGGTTGACATCCTTCAGGACATGCAGGTCCCCGAAGTATTTGTTGAGCCCTTTGATCTGGATCATATCGGACATGGACGAGTTCCTTCCTTATCTGCCATCGAATCGGGACGCGGCGCATCCACAAGCAATACTGCTTCGCGGCTCCATCCATTCTACGGTTGGAAAAAACCAAGCGCTCCGTATAAGGGGGCGCTTGTTCGATTCGAAATCGAGTTGTTACAAACGGGCAACGGTAGAAAAGGCGGTTTTATACGAATTGGTGGGTTTTATGCCCGCTCTTTACGTACTTGATACATAGCACCTGGTATACCGCTCGAATTCTCCATCAAGCTAAAGAGCCCGAGGATATGCCTATGCCAGACGAGAGCCAACCTCTTTTGCTGCCGCCGGTTTATCAAAATTGCCACCGGTACGGCGGCCGAGCTCGCCCATCACACGGCCCATATCCTTCTTGGCGGTAGCACCCGTCTCGGCAATGACCTCTTCGATCAGCGCTACGAGCTCTTCGCCCGAAATCTGGCGAGGCAGCAAGCTCTGCAAAATCTCAACCTGCTCGGTAAGGGTCTCGGTGCGCTCGGCGTTGTTGGCCGCCTTGATAGACATATCAAGCGTCTCGCTCGTCTGCTTGATCAGACGCTTGATCATGCCATTCACATCTTCCTCGGTCACGTCGCGGCGCTCGTTGACCTCGATGTTTTTCACCTCGGCCTTGACCTGGCGAATGATAGACAGACGCGTCTTGTCCTTCGCCTTCATAGCGGCGATCATTTCTTTTTGCAACTCTTCGTTGGTCATCGAAAACCCCTTTCCGATAAACGAACCCGCCGTTTGGGCGGGCTCGCAGGTAAACGTACAGTTGTTGCGCGCAACTACTCGCCCGAAGTCGAGGAGGAGCCGGTGCTTGGCGTCACGCCCTTAAGGCTCACATTATACGGAACCTCTTTGGGCATGTCGTTGACTTGGATGTCGGCCTTCTTGATATAGGCGTCCATCCACTCAGAGTACGCCGTGCTCTCCTTCTGGGTCTTGAGGATGTTCTTGACGTAGCTCACGATCTTCTTGGGAACCTGATCGATCGAGGTGACCGACTCGTCCACGTGGAAATAGTCGGTGCACTTGATGATGTGATAGCCGTAGGAAGACTCGACAAGCTGGCTCACATCGCCCTTGTTGAGACCGGAAAGGGCCGACTGATACTCATCGACAAAGCTCGTGAGCTTATCCCAACCCACATCGCCCTTGTTGTCCTTGGACCCGGTGTCCTCGGAATACTTGCTCACAGCATCGTCAAAGGAAATCTCGCCGGCGTTAATCTTGTCGAGCACCTCCTGGGCCTTCTCCTTGACTTTTGCCTTCTCTTCATCGGTGGCACCCGAATTCACCTTGAACAGGATGTTTTGGGAGCGGCGAGCGTCGTTGTAGGTAGAGAGGTTGCTGTTGAGATAATCGATAACCTCCTGGTCGGTGGGGTCGGCGGCCTTGGCGACCTTTTCCTTGAGCTTGGTCTGCTTAAGGGTGCTCTCGAGCTGCTGCTTGTAGCTGTCCTTGGTGAAGCCAAACATCTTGATCTGGTTCTCGAACGCCTCCTCGCTCTCATAGTTTGCGGCGGCATCTTTCCAAGCCTGCTCGACATCTTCATCGGTCACTTGGACGTCGTATTCTTTTTCGGCCTTCTGCACCAGGTACTGGCGAGCCAGGGAGTCGATCACACTCGCGCGATAGCTCTCGGGCGTCATGCTGTTATCAACCAGGTATTGAGCCCACTTCTTGTCGGTGTCATAGCCGCCGGAAGTGCGCACGTTCATGATTTGCTTGGTCACGGTGTCCTCGGTAATATTCACGCCGTCGACCTTGGCAGCAACACCGCCGGTAAGCGTATACGATTCCTTGTTCTGGCTCTGGTTGATGATGCCAGAGCACGCCATGGTGGAAACGGAGAGAATCATCGCTGCGCAGCCGATGGCAACAAGCAAAATCTTGACACCCTTGGACATGCGCGTCTTTCGAGCGCGGGCGTGCACGTCCTTCTTGCGCGGTGCCTGAGTCTTATCGGCGGGCGTAGGCGATTTCTTTTTCTGCTGAGCCATAGATACATCCTTATCGCGCCTGCGCTCGCGGGCGCGCACAATGGTTACTACCTGAGTTTTCCTATTGTCTCATAGATACGCCCAGCTCAGAAAAACGTGACAATACCGAATGCCTTAATGCCCCTTACACACAAAACCCCTGCGAGCGCCTGCTCACAGGGGTCATAAAAGGGGGCAGCTAAAACCTGTTGGTCAAAACAGGAAACGGATGCTACTCGAAGTACTTGGTGATGGCGTCGATCATGCCCTGCTGCGTGGTCTGCGCGAGGATGTCGGCCGTCTTCTCCTTGTCCATGAAGATGTTCATAAGGTTCTGCAGCACGGCAACCTGGCCGCCGTCACGCAGAACGCCCAGGTTGATGATGAGCTCGGCAGGAACCTCGTCGCCCATGCCCGCCATAGGCTGGAAGACGATCGGGGTCTTAGGCTTGATCACCGCGATATAGGGCTTCTCGATGAACTGAGGATCGGTGTGAGGAATGGCAATAGCAGCAGCCTCGGTGTGAAGGCCGGTGGGGTAGTTCTTCTCACGCGTGGAGATGCCATCGTACCAGCCGTCATTGATGTTGCCACGCTTCTTGAGCTCGGCACCAAGCTTGGTGAAGAACTCGTCGGTGCTCTCGGCCTCCATATCGAAGAAAACCAGATCGGGGCTAAACAGCTCAGTATCCTTGCTTGCCATGTTCTCTCTCCTGTCTTGTTGACATGTGCGCTGTCTCAAAATGGGCAGCGAGACAGCTTAGCAAAATAGATGATAGCACAGTCAACATCATGCAAAAGTTGTACAGCAATTTACATACAAGTGTAACAAATGAACATGCCCGGCAAACACGTTATGCGAGTTTCTTGCATGCCCTCTCGCCAACACAAAAGCTCCCCAACCAGTCCCTCGTATTTAAGAACAGGTTGAGAAGCTTGTATGGGTCAAGTCGATTGAGGCGACAAGCAAGAAACGCTATGCGGCGGACACCGGATCGATAGCCACCTTGCCGTCGGCCAGCACATGAACGCGACCATCGGCGAGCATCTGCACGGCCTCAGGATAGAGCACGTGCTCGATATCGTGGATGTGAGACTCGAGCGTGTCGACGTCCCACTCCTCCTTGATGGGCAACGCGCGCTGAGCGATGATGGGGCCGCAGTCGTACACCTCGTTTGCAAAGTGAACGGTCACGCCCGTCACCTTGACGCCACGGTCGAACGCGTCTTGAATGGCATGCGCACCTACAAAGCTCGGCAGCAATGCCGGATGCAGGTTGACCACACGATTCTCAAACGCCCGAAGCATCGGGGTGCGGACCATGCGCATGTAGCCTGCCATCACCACATACTCCACGCCGCGCTCGAGCAGAGCGTCCACGATCTTTTGATCGGCAGTGACGGGGTCGGCATAATCCTCGCGGCTCATCACGAGCGTCTCGATGGAGGCTTCCTCCGCGCGCTTGATGCCATAGGCGTCCGCGCGACTCGAAACCACCAGCTCGATGCTGGCGTTAAGGCTGCCCTCGGCAATGCGGTCAATCAAGGCCTGAAGATTGGTGCCAGAGCCAGAGATAAGCACGCCGATTTTGAGCGGCTCGGCCACGGGAGTACCCGTCGGGCGCGTATAGGGAGCGGGACGGGAAACGTTCTTATCGCTCATCGGAGTATGTCACCTTGCCCGAACCCTCTACGCAGGTACCCACGCGGAAGGGCTTCTCGCCCATGGCCTCAAGAGCGCGGACCGTTGCATCCTCGTCCTTGGCAGATACGATAAAGCACAGGCCAACGCCCATGTTGAAGGTCTTGCACGCCTCGTTGGGGGCAAGCTCGGCATGCTCGGAAATGTAGGTGATGACGGAGGGCACGTCCCAGCCCATCTTGGATCCGTCGCGCTCGACCACGGCGTCGACATCTGCCGCCAGCGCGCGATTGAGGTTCTCGGTGATACCGCCGCCCGTAATGTGGGCGATGGCGTGCACGTTGGCGCCTCCGCGCAGCAGCTCGAGCACCGGCTTCACATAGATGCGAGTGGGTGCCAGCAGGGCATCTGCCAGCGAAAGGCCGCCCAGCTCCTCAAGCGGCTGCTCAAGCTCGGCGCGCTTGGCGGCCGCCTCGGGCGTGCCCGGCACGATGCCGTCGACGCCAATAACCTTGCGCACCAGCGAGTAGCCGTTGGAGTGAACGCCCGTGGAAGGCAGACCGATGATAACGTCGCCCGGACGGACGTTTGCCGGGTCGATCATCTTGGGGCGATCGACAACGCCCACGGTAAAGCCAGCCAGATCATAATCGTCCGGACGCATGACGCCGGGATGCTCGGCCATCTCGCCGCCCACAAGCGCACAGCCCGCAAGCTTGCAGCCGTCGGCCACGCCCTTCACGATCTTTGCCATGTGCTCGGCCTCGATATGACCGATGGCCACGTAATCAAGGAAGAACAGCGGCTCGGCGCCAGAAGCGAGAATGTCGTTTACGCACATGGCAACAAGGTCTTGGCCCACCGTCTCGTGGCGGTCGAGCAGCTGCGCCAGCACGAGCTTGGTGCCCACGCCGTCGGTGCCCGAAATAAGAATCGGGTCTTCCATGTCCTTAAGGGCGGCGGCGGAGAACAAACCGCCAAAGCCGCCAATACCGCCAATGACCTCAGGGCGATTGGTTTCCTTAACCATCTGCTTGATGGCGTCGACCGCGCGACCGCCCTCGGCCGTATCGACGCCGGCGTCCTCGTACGTCACGTGCTTGGTATTCTCGCTCATCGGATTTCCTTTCGCGTGGAGCGGTTTGGTAACAAAAAGACACAGGCGCCAAGTCACGGGTTGCCGCTCCTGACGCCAAAAGGTGCATTATGCCTCGGGATGATTCTCTTCCCAGCTCTTATCCTTATCCTTCTCGACAATCGCATCGTCTGCAAAGCGCATGGGCTTGGTGAGGTTGCGCGGCTTGTAGCCTTCCATGAACTTGTCGCGACCAAAGCTATCGGGAATAGCCACCGGATAGACACCCGTAAAGCAGGCGTCGCAGTAGCCGCCCTCCGGCATGCACTTGAGCAGACCCTCGACCGAGAGGAACGCCAGGGAGTCGGCACCGATGAACTCACAGATCTCGTCGACCGTCTTATTGGCGCTGATCAGCTGCTGCTGGACATCGGTGTCGATGCCATAGAAGCACGGCCAAATGACCTCGGGCGAGTTGATGCGCACGTGAATCTCTTTGGCACCGGCGCCGCGCAGCATCTTGACGAGCTGCACCATGGTGGTGCCGCGCACGATGGAGTCGTCGATCACAACGATGCGCTTGCCCTCGATGTTGTCTTTGAGCGGGTTGAGCTTCATGCGCACACCCATGGCGCGCAGCTCCTGCGTGGGCTCAATAAAGGTACGAGCCACGTAGCGGTTCTTGATAAGGCCCTCGCCATAGCGAATGCCGCTCTCGTGAGCGAAACCCTCCGCCGGAGGCATGCCGGAGTCGGGAACGCCAATGACCATATCGGCGTTGACGGGTGACTCGATGGCAAGCATGCGGCCCATGTCGTAGCGGCAAGCATAAACGCTCTTGCCGTTCATGATGGAATCGGGACGAGCAAAATAGACCTGCTCAAAGATGCAGTTTGCCGACTTTTCCGCCGCGGGCATGCCCTGCTCGGAAACAAGGCCCTCGTCGTTGATGCGTAAAATCTCGCCCGGGCGAATGTCGCGAACGTACTCGGCGCCCACGATGTCGAGAGCACAGGTCTCGGAAGCGACAACCCAGCCGCCAGCCGTAGTGACTTCGGGCACAGGCTCGTTCGCCTCGGTGCTCTCCTCGAGCGAGGGAAGCTTGGCAGCCGCTTTGAGGTCGGCCTGATCAAGGCCGCCGTCTACGAGCTTGCCCAGCACGAGCGGACGGATGCCATGCGGGTCGCGGAAGGCGTAGAGGGAGCTCTCGTTGATGAGGGTCATGGCGTAACCGCCGCGCACGAGCTCCATGGTCTTGCGGATGCCCTCGCGCAAATGGCCGGTGCGTTGGGTAAAGTAGCCAATGAGCTTGGTTGCAACCTCGGAGTCGGAATTTGAGAGGAACGGCACTCCCAGCTCGATAAGCTGACGGCGCAGCTCATCGGTGTTCACAAGGGTGCCGTTATGCGCAAGCGCGATGATAACCTCGTTGATGGTAGAGAGGTGCGGCTGCGCAGCCTCCCAGCTCTTAGCACCTGCGGTTCCGTAGCGCACGTGTCCCACTGCAAGCTGGCCGGTAAGCGTGGAGAGGTCGGCGTTGGAGAAGACCTGACCGCAAAGGCCCAGATCCTTGCGCACCATAACAGTACCGCCGTCACCCACCGCGATACCCGCCGACTCCTGGCCGCGATGCTGCAGCGCACGCAAGCCAAAATACGTCAGGCGAGCAACGTCGCGCTTTGGCGCCCAAACACCAAAGACACCGCACTCCTCGTGCAGCTGATCCCTATCTTCGTCCAGCTGCTCCGGCTCGGACACACGTCCTGCGGCGGCCTGGGCCGCATGGATGGTTTCTTGAGACATGCTATCCCCTCATGACTCTATGCGTTGGCGTTTACCAACTCATTATACGCACAGGTACGACGGCAAACGGACGGCAACGGAGCCTCTCGAGAAGCTTAGAAAAAAGTCCGCACCCTCAAACGAGGATGCGGACCAATGTTTCGATGCGAATGCTTGCTCGAAATCGTGGCTTGTTAGTTCTTACGGCCCTTAAGCACAGCGACACCAGCAGCGATGCAAATAACGGCCACAACCGCAACTCCACCGATGATGATCATGGAGTTGTCGCCCGTCTTGGGTAGGGATCGACCAGTAGGCTTCTTGCCCGTCTGGGTCTTGTCGGCAGGCTTGTTGTCGGCAGGCTTGTCGGAAGGCTTGGGCGCGGGCTCGTCCTTCTTCCACTGGGCGTAGAGCGTTACCGGGGCGGAAAGCTCGACCTTCGCGCCAGCCTCGTAGCTCGTGCCGGAACCGTCTGCAGCCGTGTTCCAGCCTACGAAGGAATAGCCCTTGCGCACCGGCTTATCGGCCGTGACCTCAGTCTCGGTAACGTGCTCGACGGTAGCGAAATCGACAGTTTGCTTATCCTCGGAGCCGTTCAGGTCGTAGGCGAGGTCGTAGGCCTTCTCCTCGACCGGGTCCTTGGTATAGCCGCAGTACTTGCACTTAGGGGTTCCCGTACGAGTCCAAGTACCGGCATTGTCAGAGGCCCACTCGGTGTAGGTGACATCGTAGGCCTTGTCGTGCTCGCCGTCGGTGTAGGAGTGGGTCTTCATCTCGCCTTTGGACGTCTCGCCTTTTTTGGACCACACGAGAGTGCCGTCAATGTAGACATCGGTGCGGCCGGTGTCGTTGCCCGACTTGCCACCAAAGCCAAAGAGCTGCGAGCAGGTAGTGATGTCGCGCGCATCCTTAGCATAGTTACCGGTAAAGTTAACCGTATTGGTACCGGTAATGTTGAGGATGTACTTGAAGTCCCCCATATTAGAGTCGTTGATGTTCAAAGCTTGCTTGTGGAATAACCAGCTGGTTTCCGAGTTGAACGTACAGTCGTTAACATTGACGATGATGTTGTTCTTGCCGGCACCGTAATCGGTGTAGACGTTGATGACCTTACCGGTTGCGTTAAAGGTGCACGTGTCAAACGTCATGGTAGGGGAGCTGTAGGTCCACAAGGAATAGTCTCCACCAGGGGCGTTGAACGTAGTGTTGTTGAACACCGCGGTCTTATAGCCCCAGTAGAACGTCTTGCCTTCAACGATGCAGTTATCGACAACGGTGTTGTCGATGCGGATGAAACCAAGGTAGTTCGCATGGGCAGAAAGCATCTTCATGTTCTTGAACGTAACGGTGCCGGCGCCGTCAAACGAATAGTCGCCGTTGTACTCGGTAGTTTCGTGCTTTGGATCGGGAACCTCGGGACCAATGCGCCACGATGTCTTATCGGTACCGGAACCCTCAAACGTAAGATCCTTGCCCTTGGTGTGGCCCTCGGAGCTCACCTTGTAGAGCGTATAGTTACCCTCGGGGAGCAGGATGGTCTCACCGCTTTTGGCATCAGCGGTAGCGGTGGCAAGATTCTCGTAGGTCGCGCCCGTCTCCTTATTGGTAATCTTGGTGACAGTCGCTCCGTCGGCATATGCTGGTGCAACAAAGGCGCCCAACGAAAACGCCAACGCACATGCCACTATGGCGATGGAGCGGACCCCCGCCCGCATCAGTTGTTTCATATCCAATCACTCCAACCACTCTTTTGCATGCTAAACATGGCATATTACGCCGCGCATATTCGCATGACATTTATATATCAAGGTCATTTTGCCACAGAATATGCCGCAAGGTGTCGCGACAATCAAGTGTGACCGCTCATTTTGCGGCCATTTCCCTATCGCTTGTAGTTTTGCCACGTTTGTTGTGCAAAAAGGTGCAAAAAACGCCTCCCCCGGCGCATCTCAAAGACCCGCGTGCGAAACTCTGATTCGAAGCCCAAAACCTCCCAAACCCAGCAGCCGCCTTGAGAGCCATAGCAAATGGAGGAACCTAGGAGATGAGCCCCGCCCTTCGCGCGGCTTCGATGACCCCATCGCCGCTCTTGGTAACGCAATAGGTGTTTTCAAGCTGACCACCGTTCTTCATGCGGTTGGCTCTCACCGTCAGATAGCCCGCCTCCTCGCACGAAGCAAGGGCACGACGCGCGGTGTCGAGGCTCACGTCCAGCTCGTCTGCAAACGAACGAATCGACGCGCTCACGCCATGGCTCGATGCCCCACTGCACTTTTTTACCAGTGCCAGCACATGAACGTCCCGATCACGAACTACGATATCGACGGGTACCGTGAGCGTTACTTTCCTAGACATGCGTCACTCCTCAGCTGCGTTTTGGCCGCCATCCAACATGCTGCAAAACCCCGAGGAGCGAGAGGACGATTCAAGGTGGCGTCTGCCAATCGACCCATAAAAAGCAATTGGTCTAGAGAAATCGTTGAGCTACAGGTCGATTTTGAAGACCCCTCCCCCCCGTTATTTAATTCGACGGTTATCATGCGGCCGACCACCGACCCTTCTCGCCCAACGTACTTGTATGCACGTTCTATGTAACATTCCTGTGTCGCCTTTTGTGATTTTAGTACACTGATGTATGATTTTTAATTTTTAGTCGGCGAGTCGCGACGCCGCCTCGGTAAACGCCTCGGTAAAAATGCAAAGGGGCGTTGTCCCCTTTAGAGGGCTGCTGGTTTCGTACCGATTTGCAAAATGCCACTTCATCGCTAGCGCACATGCAATTAGGCCGCAATATCAAACGGACACGGCGGCATTTATTTAGCCATCCCCCAGTCGCAATTGGTACATAATCTTCATATAATAGCAATCGGTACACTACCCTTATGCAACCCGCGCACACCGCACGGAGCGCTACCTTAGATGAGCTACCATATGATTCAGGTTTGATTGAAACAAAAAGGAGCGCTTATGGCGCGCAATATGCTTGATCCAAAAATCGTCACCGAATCGGAAATTCGAGAGCTTCCCCTCTTCATTAAAATCTACGGCGGACTCTGCATCACCTCCGGTGTCATCTCGATTCCGGTCTACCTGATGTTCTTTGGCTACATTGCCCAGCAACTCATTCAAAACCCCGACACCGTGACCATCGGTGCAAACCCACTTGTAGCCCTTGTCATCGCCATCGTCGGTATCTCGTTTGCCGTACTCGACACCGTGGGCCTTATCGTTTTTGGCATCTCGCTCATCAAGAATCGCAGACGCCACGCTGCACGCTGGTCATACGCGCTTATCGTCGTCACCATCATTCAGATCATCATCGATATGATGCTTAGCGGTATCGGGTCGCATCTCATCCGACCTGCCGTACAGCTTGCGATTCTCATCGCCCTCTCAATCACCGTCGACCCATCGCTTCGCCAGGAGCGCGAGCTGCAGCGTCGCCTGCGCAACATGATCAATCGCGAGGCCGCACGCGATGCCATGCTTGGCCGTGACGAGACAGGCGAGGGGTTCATTCGCCTCAACTTCTTCAATCTGTTCTGGGTATTTGTCGCATGTAGCGTTATTGGCCTGGTGCTTGAGACCATCTGGCATATGGTTGTGGTGGAGCCGGGTGTTTATCAAGATCGAGCCGGCCTCCTCTTTGGCCCGTTCTCGCCTATCTACGGTTTTGGCGCCCTGCTCATGACGGTGGCGCTCAACCGCTTTTATAAAAAGAACCCGATCATCATCTTTATGGTGAGTGCATGCATCGGAGCGCTTTTCGAAGTGGCCGTCGCCTGGTTCTTGCAGATATCGTTTGGTGTTGTTGCCTGGGACTACAACCACATGCGCCTCTTTGGCATGCCCGACCCCATCGCCGTGCTCTTTGGCGGCCGCACCTGCACGATGTTCGCTGGCATCTGGGGCTGCCTGGGTCTCGCATGGATTCGCGTGCTCTTGCCGCGCTTGCTCAAGCTTATCAACCGCATCCCCTGGACCTGGCGCTATTCGCTTACGTCCATCTGCACGCTTCTCATGCTTATCGACGGCGTCATGACCCTGCAATCGCTCGACTGCTGGTTCGAGCGCGTAAGCGGCCTCACCCCGCAAACGCATATCGAACAGTTCTATGCCGCTCATTTTGACGACGATTACATGCAGCATCGCTTCCAAAGCATGACGATCACGCCGCAGGATACCAGTCGCGTGCTCAGCGCCGAAGACAGTGCCGCCTAAACCCCAGGCCGCTCGTGCGACAATAGTCCATGTGACAAAAGTCCTCAGAGTTGTTTTGTCACCTGTGTCGATGGCGCAGGGTCCATCGCGCTGGTTTGACTCGGGATCCGGACCAAACGAGTGGCGGTTATTCATTCGTTTGCGGATGAATGGCGGCTTTTGAATCGTTTTTGGGCTCCATGCAGCGTCCAATTGCACGTTCTTCCGCCACTCATTTCAAAATGCACGTTCTTCCGCCACTCATTTCGCAATCTTGGCAGTTCCGGAAAACGAACGCGCCCCACATTGCCCATCGTCACGTATCGCCCATCGCACCACGCCGCCTATCGCCCAACATTGTTCATGATCATCGCTCGGCAAACGTTCAAAAAACGGAGATGCGCTTTGCAGCACATCTCCGAAAGTAGACGAGTGGCCCAAAACGTGGGCATCCTCGATTCAAAATCCCAGTTCGCCGCGACGAGGGCTTGCGCGCGTGCGCCGACACGACATCGCGGGGAAATCGGTGCAAAATGCGAAACCCGTCGACGGCTTGCGCGTGCGAGGGCGCGGCGGCAAAGTGCCCTAGTTTGAAGAGCTCTGTCCCTCGGCGCGCGGCTGTGCCTCCACAACCGTGCACACCATGGCGGCTCGCGTGGTACGCGGGATAATCTCGCCCGCACAGGTCACGAGCGTAAGAACCTGTTTTGCCTTCTTGACATCTTCCCCCGCGGTGCTCGACTTCGCCTTTGCCTGGCCAAGCATATCTTCAAGATACGCGGTGAGCGTCTTATCGGACGCGTCGAAGTTAGTGCGGCGGGCGTCGACATAGGTGTCCTCGACCTGCGCGGTAAACATCGGCTTGAGCACATAGGTGGTATCGCGCGTGATGTAGTACACCTTGCCGATTTTGTCGAAATCACCCTGATTGAGGGTATTGTCAATTGCCTTGAACATAGAGCCGTCGTTCATATGATGGCCGTAAATGGTGGTTTGCTCGTCCACCAAGCCCGGAGCCGTATCGTCCATGTCCATGAAGATGGTGCCCGAACCATTGCCCGAAGCATCAAAAAGCCTGCTCAGATATGTTGTATTGTTGCTAGTCTGGACCACGGGGTAATTGATCACCGTGCCCGGGACATAAATCCAGCCCACAATATCCGGATTGATCTGCGCCAAGGCGTTGAAGTCCACGCTGGGCACCTCATCGCCTTCATCGCCCTTGACGGCATACTGCTCAAGTTGCTTATAGCATGATTGCGCCTCTTGATAGCCCAGCTGAGCCTTGATGAACAGGCCTCCGGCAACCAGCAAAAGGGCTATACCCACAATAATGAAGATGAGAGGCAGTATCTGCTTTTGCTTGCGCGGGGGACGATTATCACCGCGACCGCCTTTGGCTCCACGCTCCGGAGTGCGAGGCGGCACAGAACCGCCGGCGCGGACCGGGCGCGGCTGCTTTGCGGAAGAGTGATGCGTGGAAGCGGCAACCACAGGGGCAATTCCCTTCGGGGATGTCATCTGGTTTTGTGAGGTCCGAGGTGTCTGCACGGGAATCCGAGCAGTAACAGCTGCGGCGCCATGGGGAGCCGGCGCGGTGGCGGGAGACACGGAACACACGGCAGGCGCGACATGCGCCGGCATCTCTTCTGGCTCGGCAATCTCGGGATGATACGCAAAGGGGTCAAAAGCCGGAGCCTCTGCAGGAGCGGATGCCGGGGGCTTTACCTGCGGAGACTGCGAGGCAGCACGTGCCGAAGAAGCCGACGCCGTCGTGCGCAGAGCGGGTTGCTTTGCAGCGCGGGATACCGTAGCCGGAGCCGCCGCAGGCGAAGCGATTGGCTGCATGGCATGCGTGACAGAGGCCGCGTTTGCCGCTACCGCGCCGGCAGACGATGCACCGGACGTGCCGCGCGCGGCCGCAATGCGCATGAACTCAGCGGTCTCCCAAGCAGAAGGATTACTCGCCGATGTAGATGAGCGCGTCGGAAGCGTCACGGGCTTGGGTGCGATCTGCGCCGCCACCTGCGTGGCAGAAGGCTGCTCGGCCTTGGGCGACGTCGCAAAGCGCGCGCCCACAGGACGAGGCGTCCATGCAGGCTCGAAGGCGTCTGCCGCAGCCTTTGGATCGGGCGTGGCCGAAGAAGCAGCCGGGGCGGATCCAAAATGCGAGCCGGCCTTTACCATGCGCACACGCGACTGCCCCGCCACATGACGGCCACCCGGCATAGCGCCTCCTCTATCGGTATGTGCCATATCGGCCATGCTCTTCCCCATTTCTCACGATGTCGAGTTTAAGCCTCGGCCATCTCGCGCTTCATGTTCTCGATCACCGTACGATACTCGGGCATCGTGGCACCCAGAATCTGGGTGGCAAAAATCGCCGCATTCTTGGAACCGTTGATGGCAACGCAGGCAACCGGCACGCCAGAGGGCATCTGCACCATCGAGAGAAGCGAGTCAAGGCCGCCAAGATCGGAGGTCTTCATGGGCACACCGATGACAGGCAGCGGCGTGAAGGCGGCAACAACGCCACCCAGATGAGCAGCCTTGCCAGCCGCAGCGATAATCACCTTGATACCGCGATCGGCCGCAGTAGCTGCCCACTCATGCACCTTGTCGGGAGTGCGATGCGCCGAAGCGATAACCAGCTCGTACGGGACGCCCAGGCGTTCGAGCTCCGCAGTGCATCCCTCCATGGTAGGAAGATCGGACTTAGAACCCATGATGATACCGACAACGGGCGTTTTCTCTGCCATATACATGCCTCCAGATTGAGAGCGGCCGCGCGAATATCCGCGCCCCTTAACTACAACGTGTTCAGTATAGACGCGCCAAGCGATGTCGGGCAGATTGCCGTAGCTTTTCCCCAATCGTCCCCGCAAAAGCGTCTGTTATGCAACGGCGAGAACCCGCGTTTATGCACGAGTCCTCGCCGTCATCGTAGCGCCCAGCAAGGGTGCCTTACTTATTGAGTCACGATGCGATCATCGACGCCGGCGTCGGTCAATCTCAGATGCGCACGACCGATACCTTACACGTTGTACTGCGGCAGATCCTGCAGCGCGATGGCAGACATGCCCACCTCGTTGTTGGAACCGACGCCGGCGCGCTCTTCGCGCACCGCTTCGATGGCACTCACGTAGGCGTTTGCTCCCGAAAGCGCCGTGACGCAGGTCACGCCGCGGCGAACCGCCTCGGTGCGCAACAGATATCCGTCGCCACGCGAGCCCGGGCCATACGGAGTGTTGATGATAAGCGAAATCTCGCCGTTGGCAATCATGTCGCCAATGTTGGGATGCGCGCCGCCAATCTTGTTGACGGTCTCGCACGTCACGTTGCCACCGCGCAGCACACGCGCCGTACCCTCTGTGCTCACGATATCGAAGCCCAGATAGCGCAGGATACGCGCGACCGAGAGGATATGGCGCTTGTCACGATCGCACACCGAGATAAAGACTTTTCCCTTACTTGGATTGGGCATGTCGTAGTCGATAGCGAGCTGCGTCTTGGCATACGCCTCGGGATAGCTCTTGGCGATACCCATCACCTCGCCCGTCGACTTCATCTCGGGCCCCAAGATAACCTCGGCTCCCGGGAAGCGACCCCACGGCATAACCGCTTCCTTCATGCAGAACCAATCCAGGCGACGACTATCGCGAGGCAAATGAAGGTCGGCGATCTTCTCCCCCGCCATGATGCGTGCGGCGCACTTGGCAAGCGGCACACCAGTGGCCTTGGAGATAAAGGGTACGGTGCGGCTGGCACGAGGGTTGGCCTCGATCACGTAGATCGTCTCGCCCTTGATGGCATACTGCACGTTTACCAGGCCGCGCACGCCCAGCGCAAGCGCGATGCGGCGCGTAGTCTCGCGCAGCCTCTCCACCAGGCTATCGCTAAAGCTAAACGGCGGGATGCATGTAGCAGAGTCACCAGAGTGAATACCCGCCTCCTCAATGTGCTCCAAAACGCCGCCGATATAGACTTCCTCGCCATCGCACAGGGCATCGACGTCAGACTCGATCGCACCCTCCAAGAAGCGATCGAGATAGACAGGATAGTCGGGGCTGATGCGCGTGGCCTCCGCCATATAGGTGCGCAGATGCTCGGAGTCGTACGCAATCATCATGCCACGACCTCCCAGCACATAGCTGGGGCGAACGAGCAGCGGATAGCCAATGCGCGTCGCTACAGCCTCGGCATCCTCAAACGAGGTGGCCTGACCCGCCGGCGGATACATGATCTGCAAGCGGTCGAGCAGTGCGGCAAAGCGCTCGCGGTCCTCGGCGAAGTCGATGGAATCGGGTTTGGTGCCCATGATGTTCACACCGGAATCCTCCAGCATGCGCGCGAGCTTGAGCGGAGTTTGACCGCCTAGCGTGACCACGACACCGTCGGGGCGCTCCACATCGATGACGTCCATGACGTCCTCGTACGTAAGCGGTTCGAAGTACAGACGGTCGGATGTGTCGTAATCGGTCGAGACCGTCTCGGGGTTGCAGTTGACCATGATGGTCTCAAAGCCGCGGCTCGCCAGCGCATAACTCGCGTGCACGCAGCAATAGTCAAACTCAATACCCTGGCCAATACGGTTGGGGCCCGCGCCCAAAATCATCGCCTTGGGCTTATCGCAAGGCGTCACCTCGTCGGCGGCAACCGTTTTGCGCGAGCAGGAATCGGTGCGCATGAGGTTCTCGTACGTCTTGTAATGGTACTCGGTGGCACTTGCGAACTCGGCGGCGCAGGTATCGACCGTCTTCATGCTGGGAACCACGCCCAGGCCCTTGCGATAGGCGCGCACAAAGCGCTCATCGGATCCAGTGAGATACGCAATCTCGGCATCGCTCGTGCCATACTGCTTGAGCAGGCGCATAGCGTCGGCATCGATATCCTCCACGCGCATACCGCGCACGGCCTCCTGCACCTGAACCATATCGTTGATGCGGTTGAGATACCACGAGTCGATCTTGCAGATGTCGTGCACGCGCTCGACGGTCCAGCCGCGGCGGAAGGCCTCGACCACATAGAAGATGCGATTCTCGGTAGGCGTAGCGATAGCCTGCGTAAGCTCGTCATAGTTCAGCTCGGAGGCGCCCTCCTTGCCACCGGCAGAAAGACCCACATGGCCGTCTTCCAGCGAGCGCATCGCCTTGCCAAAGGCTTCCTCAAACGTGCGGCCGATGGACATGATCTCGCCCACGGCCTTCATGCGGGTGGTAAGCGTGGTGTCGGTACCCTTGAATTTCTCGAAGGCGAAGCGCGGGACCTTGACCACGCAGTAGTCGATGGTGGGTTCGAAGCACGCCGGCGTAGCCTTGGTGATGTCGTTGGTGATCTCGTCGAGGGTATAGCCCACGGCAAGCTGTGCGGCAAACTTGGCGATGGGAAATCCCGTAGCCTTCGAAGCCAGTGCCGAGGAACGCGAAACGCGCGGATTCATCTCGATGACAATAAGGCGGCCGTTCTTGGGGTTCACGGCAAACTGCACGTTGGAGCCGCCGGTCTCCACGCCAACCTTCTCGAGAATGGCGAGCGATGCCACGCGCATGCGCTGATATTCAAGGTCGGAAAGGGTTTGCGCCGGGGCCACAGTGATGGAGTCGCCGGTGTGCACGCCCATGGGATCGAGGTTCTCGATGGAGCACACGATGATGCCGTTGCCGGCATGGTCGCGCATGACCTCCATCTCGTACTCTTTCCAGCCCTCGATGGATTCTTCCACCAGCACCTCATGAGCAGGCGAAAGCTCGATGCCCTGGCTCACAATGGAGATGAGCTCTTCCTCAGTATGCGCGATGCCGCCGCCGGCGCCGCCAAGCGTGAAGCTCGGGCGCAGGACGCACGGGTACCCCACGCGCTCGACGATGGCAAGGGCGTCTTCCACCGAGTAGGCATAGCCGGAGCGCGCCACCTCGAGGCCAATCTCGGCCATGGCCTCATTAAAGAGCTTGCGATCCTCGCCGCGCTCGATGGCGGCCAAGTCGCAACCGATCATCTCGACGCCATATTTGTCGAGGACTCCGGCTTTTGCCAGGTCAACAGCGGCGTTGAGTCCAGTCTGGCCACCAAGGGTGGGCAGCAGCGCGTCCGGATGCTCGCGGACGATAACCTTTTCCAAAAACTCGGGGGTAATGGGTTCAACATAGGTGCGGTCGGCCAGGCCAGGGTCGGTCATGATCGTCGCGGGATTGGAGTTGAGCAGTACGACCTCGTAGCCGTCCTCCTTGAGGACCTTACAGGCTTGAGCGCCAGAGTAGTCAAACTCACAAGCCTGACCAATGACGATGGGGCCGGAGCCGATGACGAGGATACGCTTGATATCGGTACGTTTAGGCATGAAAACCTCCTAGATAAACCGGTGAAGTTTGCAGCTATCGCCGGTGAGCGTGCAGCTGATGCATCGAAGCGCCGCAGGTGCGGCCACACGGGCCTATGCCTGCGTATCCACCGTCGCGGAAGCATCCTCGGAATCAAAAACCCAACCGACAAGGCGGTCCTTGGAAATATCGATGTCCAGGTAGTCGACATCTCCATCCAGCAGGCGCGCGAAAGCCGTAAAGAGGTAATGTGCGTCGGTGGGACCGGGAGCTGCTTCGGGATGGTACTGCACGGAGAAAGCCGGGCTGTCCAGCAGCTGGATGCCCTCAGCCGTACCGTCATTAAGGTTGATATGTGTAAGGCGAATGCGTCCAAAACGCTCGTTTTGCACCACGGGCGCAATGCCGCGCTGTGCCCATACGCGCAGGTCGCCGTCGGCAGGATGCTCGGTCTCGCCACCAGAGAGCTCGGGAATAAGCTTGCCCAGGCTCGGGAACACAAGGCCGAAGCCGTGATTTTGCGCCGTGATCTCCACGCGATGCGAGATAAGGTTCATAACCGGCTGGTTTCCGCCGCGATGGCCAAACTTAAGCTTTTCCATCTGGGCACCGCAGGCAAGACTGATCATCTGGTGGCCCAGGCAGATGCCAAACAGCGGCACCTTGCCAATGAGCTGCTGCACCTGCGCGTACGTCTCTTCCACGGCATCCGGGTCACCCGGGCCATTGGAAAGAAAGACGCCATCGGGATTCATTTCCAGCACATGGGAAGCCGGCGTATTCCATGGCACAACCGTAAGCTCGCAGCCAACGCGCACCAGACCCTCGAGAATGCCGCGCTTGATACCGCAGTCGTACACGACCACGCGGTACTTGGCGGGTGCAGGGGCAGCATCGGCAAATGCGTGGGCGGCCGGCAGGTCTGCGGCTGCATACGAATACTCATCTGCACAGCTCACGGTTTTGACCAGGTTCTCGCCCACCAGCGCAGGCGCCTCGGCGAGCTTTGCCGCAAGCTCCGTCAGGTCAAAGACCTCGGTCGAAATAATGCCCTGCTGAGCACCATGGTCACGCAGGTGGCGCACGAGTGCACGGGTGTCGATACCCTCTACGGCCACGATGTCGTTATCTTTAAGGTATTCGGGCAGACTTATGGAGCTACGCCAATTGGAAGGGGTGTGGCACATATCGTGCACGATCATGCCGCGAAGAGCGGGAGTTGCGGCACCGCGCTCGGTTGAGCCGGGATACGCACTTTGCACGTCATCCGGATCGATGCCATAGTTGCCAATCTGAGGGTATGTCATGGTGACAATCTGACCTGCATACGAGGGGTCGGTCAGAACTTCGAAGTATCCCTCGAGCGAAGTGTTAAAACACACTTCGCCACATGCCGTACCTGCAGCTCCGCAGGCGCGGCCGTAAAAGACCGTTCCATCTGCGAGCATGAGGATCGCGGCGTTTGCGCACCCTTTGCTGGTGCGGGACATGATTCGCTGGGCCAAATCGCTTGGCGCAGCCTTGGCAGACATGATGCCCGCCGAAAGGTTCGTGCCCATGTTCTCTCCTTTTCGGTCTCTCGGTACCGGCTTAAAGGTCATTTAGGCCTGGAGGTATTTTAGTCATCTAAGGCGACTGTGGCACGACAATTTAAAAAAGTACGCCAACAGACACATATCGACACATTAAGTAAACGGTCTTGTACGTCTGTTGGCGCGATACTCCCCTATTCGGAAGGCTGCGGTAAGACGTCGGAAGGCCGCTTCTCAGAGGCGCCACCGCGGAATATCTCGCGGCCATGCAGCATGTGTTCCATCTGGCGCTCAACGGCCTCTTCATCGATTTGAGACTGCTTGACCTGCGTGCCATCGGTGAGCGAGGACACGGAGTTCACCTGGGTCTGAATCTTATCGGTGAGTTTATCGTTCATGCCGATAATCTTGAGGTTCCAATCGATATACGTCGTGTTGGCCGATTTCTCCTTGGTCCACACAAACGTAAGCATCGCACGGCGGGTACCCGTTGCAGGCACAAAGCCAAATAGCTGGTCATGGGCAAAGTTGCCCTTATTGTCTGTGAGGGCATACACCTTGTACACCACACGGTTGATCTTCTCGTTAAGCAAGGCGTTGGTGGAGAGAGCCGATGCCTGGATCTGGGAGTTTGAAAGCAGCTCCAGCTCATTTTTTGACTGAGTGTCCACCACCGAGACCTCGACGACGCCCGTGCGCTCGTCCGCCTTGTCTACCGTAAACTGCTCCGGAAACTGCGTGAATCCGTTGCCCCACTCCACGCCGGACTGCATGGCATTGGTCACGGTTTCGTAATCCGCACACTCTGAGAGGTTTGCCGTATTCAAGCGGCGGCTCACACCGTAGACAATCTGCATACCAACCACAAACAGCAAGACACCGACGATACACAAGATCGCCGTGCGCGAGATCGCCTCGCCCGCCTTGGATCCAGAAGGGTCCTGCTCGGACAGTGGGTCTACTTTGGCACGACGAGCGCGACGCAGGTTAAGACCCACCTGAACGTCCTCACGTCTTGCCTCATCGTCGGCCTTAGTCGCATCGCCACCGCGCACGCGGCGATGCGCCAGCAGCGGGTCGATAACGCCCGAATCGTCGAGCTCAGAAAAGAGCTCTTGCGCCTCATCTTCTGTTAAGGGTGCGTTCTTAGCCATCAATGTCCTCGGGTATTACTCGGTGCGCGCCGCGCGCACGCCTTCGAACTGCATTCGATAGTAGCGAGCATACGTGCCGCCGCGAGCGAGAAGCTCCTCATGTGTACCACGCTCCACGACCTGCCCACGTTCCACCGTGGCTATCTCATCGGCATCCTTAATGGTGGACAGACGATGCGCGATGATGATCGTGGTGCGATTGGCTGCCAAGCGCTCGAGCGACTCCTGGACAGCCTCCTCGCTCTCGTTATCAAGAGCACTCGTCGCCTCATCCAAAATAAGGATGGCGGGGTTTTTGAGAAACACGCGCGCAATAGCGATACGTTGCTTCTGACCTCCCGAAAGACGGCTGCCGCGCTCGCCTACCACCGTATCAAACCCCTCGGGCAAGCTCTCGATAAACTCGAGGATGTTCGCCTGCTGGGCAGCGGCGGCGATATCCTCATCGCTCGCGTCGGGACGGCCATAGGAGATGTTGTCGCGAATAGTGCCGTCAAACAGATACACGTCCTGCTGCACGATGCCAATGGCGCGGCGCAGACTCTCCTGCGTCACATCGCGCACGTCCTGTCCATCGATGGTGATGGAACCGGATTGTACGTCGTAAAAGCGCGGCAGCAGCGAGCACGTGGTTGACTTGCCACCGCCAGAAGGTCCAACGAGCGCGATGGTTTCTCCCGCCTTGATGGAGAGATTCATGTGATCGATAACGGGGCGAACTCGGTTTTGCCCATCGTCACCCAGCTCGCAGTCGTCATAGCTAAAGCACACATCGCGATACTCGATGGCGCCCTCCTCCACGCGCAGCTCTGTCGCGCCGGGCTTGTCCTGCACGTCGGGTGCCGTCTGAAGCACCTCGTCCATGCGCTTGAATCCGGCGAGGGCTTTCTGGAACATCTCGGTCGAATTGACAAGCGTCTCGATGGGCGTGCAGAACAAGGAGATATAGAGGGCAAAGGTTGCCATGTCAACGGGGCTCAGCTCGCCTTGGGCCACCAGCCAGCCGCCCAACACGATCACAACGAAGTACAGCACGCCGCTCATGAGCCCGTAGGTAGCCGTATACGTTCCCATAGCATGGTACTGATTGACCTTAGAATCTAGGTAGCGGTCGTTGGCATGACGGAATTTGGCGCGCTCGGTGCGCTCATTTGCAAACGACTTAACCACGCGAATACCCGAGAGCGAATCCTGCAACTGCGAATTCACCTCAGAAATCTTCTTGCGATTATCACTAAAGACAGCCTTCATGTTGAGATTCTGGCGCACCATAACCACCACGAGAACGGCAGTCACCACAGCCATCGCGCCCGAAAGAGCAGGGCTGATGGTAAACAAAATCACAAACGCACCAATGACCTCGACGCCGCAGATAATGAGCCACTCGGGCAGGTGGTGAGCGCCCTCGCAGATATCAAACAAGTCGTTGACCACACGACTCATCATGTCTCCAGAGCTATGGCTGTCAAAATAGGCAAAGCTAAAGCGCTCATACTGATCGAATAGATCCTCGCGCATCTTGGATTCCATGCGCGCACCCATCACATGGCCTTGAGCCGAGACAAAATAGCGGCAACCACAGCGCACGGCGTACATGACAACAAGGCCGATGGCGATAGCCCCGAGCGACTGCATGATGGCGGCCTGTCCCCGCGTAAAGAGGCCTCCCGTCAGGCTGCGCAGGATAATCGGAAACGCCAGGTCGATGCCCGCAAGTACAAGCGCGCAGATGGTGTCGGCAATAAACAGGTGCATCTGCGGTTTGTAGTAGCCCAGAAAACGGCCAAACATACTATTTTTAGCCACGAATGGCTCCTTCCTATACAACATGCGGCGCTCGCCCTTCAAAACGGTACCGAGACGCCGAAAAGTCACGCACAATCGTCAGCTTTTGCCTACAAAGAGGAAAAAACGAACGATTCTGCGTGACTTTTAAAAATCAATCGCACATCGATGGCTTCGATTGATTCCGGATCGTCAAAACGCGCAGGCCGCGTACCTACTGTTCCACTGCAACATCGGCGTCGGAGGCAAGACGGTGCGCAATCGCATCGCAAGCAAGAGCACCCACAACGGTCTTGGCATCCTCAATCTTGCCATCCAAGACAGCGTCAATGAGCTCGGACAAAGGAACGAGGTCCACGTTGAGAAACTCGTCCTCGTCAGGACAAGCCTCATCAAGCTCAAGATGCGTCGCCATGTAGATGCGAATCAGCTCGTCTGCAAAACCGGCAGACGAGGCAATCGTCGTGAGATAACGCATGCGGCCGGCGACAAAGCCAGTCTCCTCGCGCAATTCACGCTTGGCGCACTCAAGTGGGTCCTCACCCGGATCGAGCTTGCCAGCGGGAATCTCGACCGTCACGCGATCGAGGGCCGTTCGATACTGGCGAACGAGCGCGATCTTGCCCGAATCGGTAAGAGCAACAACGGCGGCAGCGCCCGGATGGCGCACGATATCACGACTGGTCCGGCGCCCATTGGGGAGCTCGACCTCCAGACGGTTCACATCGATGATACGGCCGTGCCATGCGCATTCCTCAGAAAGAATATGCTCGTGCAGGGCGGCGTCGCGGGGGTCGTCATCGCCCAAAACAAGCGACTCCTCCTCAGGCTCCATCTCATCGACGATCGTCGCGTTATTCGAAATCTCTTCTGCCATCGTATGCGTTTGCCCTCCCTGGCTGGTTATGCGTCCCATGCGCTGCGACCCTTAAGGGCGCGCAGGCCGATGTCATGACGAAGGGTCTTCCCCTCAAAATCGATCTTCTCGCAGGCGGCATACGCCAGGTTGCGGGCCTCTTCGAACGTAGCCCCCAGCGCGGTGACGTCAATCACACGACCGCCGTTGGTAAGAATCTGACCATCCTGCTCGCGCGTACCGGCATGATAGACGGTGACACCATCCAGAGCCTCTGCATCCTCGATGCCCGTGATGACCTTGCCCTTCTCGTACGATCCGGGGTAGCCGGCAGAGGTGAGCACAACCGAGACAGCCCAGTCATCGCGCCAAGAAAGCTCAACCTCATCCAAGCGCTGCTCGGCGCAGGCAAGCATCACATCGACCAGATCGTTTTGCAGACGGGGCAAAATAACCTGCGTCTCGGGATCGCCAAAGCGTGCGTTGAACTCCAAGACCTTGGGGCCAGCAGGGGTAAGCATAAAACCGCCATACAGGCAGCCACGGTAATCGATGCCCTCGCGATGAAGCTGCTCGACGGTCTGATGCATGATGGCAACCATGGTCTCATGCTCCTCGGGCGTCACGATGGGCACCGGGCTGTACACGCCCATGCCGCCCGTATTGGGACCGAGGTCGCCTTCAAGAGCACGCTTATGATCTTGAGACGTGGCCATGGGGCGCACCGTGATGCCATCGGTGAATGCCAGCAGCGAGCACTCGGGGCCGGTAAGCATCTCCTCGACAACCACAGTGTTGCCAGCATCGCCAAAGGCACCGGAGAAGCACTCATGCACGGCATCGAGAGCTTGCTCGAGCTCGGTGGCAACGATAACGCCCTTGCCCGCAGCAAGGCCATCAGCCTTAACCACCAGTGGAGCGCCCTGAGCGTTCACGTAGTCGAGGGCCGACTGCTCATCGGTAAAAGAGCCATAGGCGGCGGTGGGCACGCCGGCGCGCTCCATCAGCTGCTTGGAAAAAAGCTTGGAGCCCTCCATCTGCGCACCCTCGGCACCCGGGCCAAAGCACGGAATGCCCGCCTCGCGCACGGCATCGGCCACGCCCACAACAAGCGGAGCCTCGGGACCGATGACAACCATACCGCAGCCATGGTCTTTGGCAAACGCCGCGACGGCGGTGGGGTCGTTCTCGTCGAGAGAGATATTCTCGCCCTCCTGAGAGGTACCACCGTTACCCGGCGCGATGTAGAGTTTGCCGCAGCGGGGCGAAGCGGAAAGCTTCTTGGCGATTGCATGCTCGCGGCCGCCCGAACCCAAAAGCAGGATGTCGATGGCCTGGGACTCTGCGTTCATTGATCCTCCTTATTACCTGCCGCGCGCAGCGCAGCGATACTCACAAAAACGAATATACCCCTCCGTGGGAATTATCCGCGGAGGGGTAGGAACCATACGCCTATGCGCTACTTCCAAAAACGGTTGATAATCTGCTCGCGTTCTGCGCCTACACCGATAATCGAGACGCGCGTGTGCGCCAGGTCCTCGATAAACTCGACGTAGCTGCGGGCCTCAGCCGGCAGGTCTTCAAACGTGCGGCAACCAGTGATGTCGCAGTTCCAGCCAGGGAGCTCCTCATAGATGGGCTTGGCGTGTGCGAACAGTTCCTGATGCTCGGGCACGGACGTATAACGCGTACCGTCGCAATCGTAGGCGACGCACACCTTGATGGTATCGAACGCCGAGAGCACATCGAGTTTGGTCAAGGCCAGGTCGGTCAGGCCGTTCACGCGCGATGAGAAGTTGGCGATGGGACCGTCGAACCAACCGCAGCGACGACGGCGACCGGTAGTGACACCGTACTCGTAGCCCAGCTCGGTGAGCTTGTGGCCGCACTCGTCCGTATCGTAATCGAGCTCGGTAGGCATGGGGCCGGAACCCACGCGAGTGATATATGCCTTCATAACGCCGATCACGCGGTCAACGTTCTTCATACCCACGCCGGAGCCGGTGATAGCGCCGCCCGCGGTGCAATTGGAAGAGGTGACAAAGGGATAGGTGCCGTGGTCGATATCCAAAAGAGTAGCCTGGGCGCCCTCGAACAGCAGCGTCTTGCCTTCGTCGATCATGTCGTTGAGCAAAAGGCCGGTCTCGCAGATGTAGGGACGCAGGCGCTCGGCGTACGGCAGATACTCCTCGCAAATCTGGTCGACCGTGTAGGTGGGCAGGTGATAGATGAGTTCCAGCTCGGGATTGACGCGAGCGAGCGCGATCTCAAGCTTCTTGCGGAAGATATTCTCGTCCAGCATATCCTGCATGCGCAGACCGATGCGGGCCATCTTGTCCTGATAGCAAGGACCGATACCGCGCCTCGTGGTGCCAATGTTGTTCTTTCCCAGCAGCGTCTCGAACGCACCGTCAAGATCCATGTGGTACGGCATGATGATGTGTGCGTTACCGGAGATGCACAGGTTCTCGGTCGATACGCCATCCTTCTCAAACATATCGATCTCTTCGAGAACCACCTTAGGGTTCACGACGCAGCCGTTAGCGATAACGGCCTTTTTATCTGCATACATGATGCCGGAGGGAATCTGGTGCAGACCGTATTTCTTGTCACCCACCACGATGGTGTGGCCAGCATTGTTGCCACCGGAGTAGCGCACAACGCCATCAAAATCGCCTGCGATAAGGTCGACGATTTTGCCTTTGCCCTCGTCGCCCCACTGACCTCCGACCAACACGGTAGACGGCATCTTGACTCCTTCACGAATACAAGCGCATTTGCGCATTCAAACGTTTCTATTATAGGCGCACGTCCGCGCTATTCCTCGGCATGCTCGTTAAGCTCATAAAACTTAGTGGAGGCAGCCAGGAAGACCAGGTCCACATCGCCAATAGGGCCCGAACGGTTCTTGGCGACGATAATTCGCGTGATGCCCTCGGGCGGACGGTCCTCGCGCCCGGCCTCCTGCTCGTTGCTCGAGCGGTCGAGGAACATGACGATGTCGGCGTCCTGCTCGATAGAGCCCGATTCACGAAGGTCGGAAAGCTGCGGACGCTTGCCGGTACGAGACTCGACGGCACGGGAGAGCTGCGAAAGCGAAATGACGGGAACGGCGAGCTCCTTGGCCATAATCTTAAGGGCGCGCGACATCTCGGAAACCTCGACGGTACGGCTCTCGGCGCGACGACCCGCAGGGGGACTCACCAGCTGCAGATAGTCGAGGATGATAATGGCCTTCTCCTTGTTATGAAGCATACGGCGCGCTTTGGCGCGGATCTCGGTTACCGTAATTCCCGGTGTGTCATCGATCAAAATATCAAGGCGGGAAAGGTCTTCTGCCGCCTGGCCGATATTCGCCCACTCCTGCGGAGAAATCTTACCCGTGCGGAAATTGGACATGCTGACCTGCGCATGGGCGCAGATAAAGCGCTGGGCGATTTCCTTACCGCTCATCTCCAGGGAGAAGAACGCTACGGTATACCCTTCAGACGCAGCGTTGAGGGCCAGGTTAAGTGCGAACGAGGTCTTACCGACAGCAGGACGCGCGCCGATGATGACCAGTTGACCCTCGCGCAGGCCCATGAGCATCCGGTCAAGACTGGGGTAACCCGTGGGAACACCTGCAGCAACGCCGCCGGCCTCGCAGACCTCTTTCGCCTCGTTAAAGGCCTCGATCAAAAAGTCGTTCAGCGGTTTGTACGCATTTTTGACCTCGCGGTCGGTCACGGACAGCAACATGCTCTCTGCGCGCTCGACAACCTCTTTGGTATCGGTCGGAGCGTTATAGGCAAGCTGATTGATCTGATTGGTAGCGCCGATGATCTCGCGCAGCATGGCATCACGGCGAACAATGGAAGCATGGTGCTGCCAGTTCACGAGCGACAGCGTCTGACCCATGAGCTCAAGAATATAGGCCTCGCCGCCTACTTCTTGCAGCTTGTTCTCGGAATTGAGGTAATCGATAAGCGTGATCGAGTCGATGGGCATGCTGCGATCGTACATATCGTGCATGGTCTCGAACAGTGACTTGTTCATTGGACGATAAAAATCGTCGGGGAGAAGCTCGGTAAGCGCCTCCTCCACAACCTCACTGGAGAGAAGCATAGCCGAGAGCACGTTTGCCTCTGCGTCCGGGTTATTGGGAAGGCCCTGATGCGTCCCGCGCTCGGCAAGAGACAGGTCCATGCGCACTCCTTTTTCTCATGTTGCTTAACGTATCAATAGTACGGCACGGCGGGCGCGTTTCACGGCTCCCATGGTTTAAACATGCCTATACGTTTTATGTACAAGCAACGTACAAGTTTCAAGTTCAACTTGAAGGCACGTCTTTGACCTGCGGTAATAGCGGTTATCAACGTTTTCAACAATTATTACCTGCGCTTTTACTGAGTTTTCAACAATAAAGCTCTGACCTGCGTTTATTCATTTTTTACCAGCGATTTACCGGAACTTTATCGTTTTTGATTTGCTGGTTTTATTATTTTAGCAGGTAGAGATAGCTGTTTATACAATGCGCAGGTAGATGCCTTGCATTCCCTTGATACAAGAATGGAAATGCCGCATTCGTTCCTACTGGTCTACTCCAGCTTTTCAACAGCAGGTCAAGTGCATTGTTGTGGATTTCTCCCATATCACAGCAATGCGCGCCGTGAAACTCAAAAAAACGAAGCGTTGCTGCCTAAAAGGATCTCGACATAAAAAAGGCTTGGAGCCCAAAACGCGCTCCAAGCCTTCATGCCATGCGACATATGCAGCGAGTAGAGTTACTCGGCAGCAGCCTCGGTCTCGACCTCGGCGACAGCCTCCTCGGCGGTCTCCTCAGCAGCGGCCTCAGGCTCCTCGACAGCCTCCTCGGCGGTAACGCCAACGAGAACGGTCACGGTAGCGCGAATCTCGCGATACAGCGCCACGGGAACCTCATGGGCACCGGCAACCTTGATAGGCTTGCCAAGCTCGACGCGCTTACGGTCGACCTCAACACCGAGGTCGGCCTTGATCGCGTCAGCGACCATGGAGGCAGTAACGGAGCCAAACAGCACGCCCTCGTCGCCGACCTTGGCGTCGACGGTAACGGACTTGCCATCGATGGACTCCTTGAGCGCGTTGGCGTCGGCAATGCGGACGGCCTCGCGCTTCTCAATGTTGTTGCGACGCTCCTCGAGCTGCTTCAAATTGCCCTTGGTTGCCGCAACGGCGAGCTTCTTAGGGAACAGGTAGTTCTCGGCGTAACCCTGAGCGACGTCTACGACGTCACCCTCGCCACCCTTGCCCTTGATCTCACCCAAGAGAATGACTTTCATGAGATCTCCTTGCGGAAATGCACCACTTACGCGGTGCGCAAACGTTTATTGTTTTGCCTTCTCCACTCGAGCTTGCTCCCGCGCAAGACCGCGGAAGTTCGCCCAGATGTCGATAAGGCCGACGATGCACATTGCGAAGAACATCGCCTCGAGCCAAACGGTCAAAAACGTGGTCACGAACCTGGTTAAGCAACCCATGTGGCGCTTCGCTTCGAGCGCAGAAACCACGCCAAAGCCCTGAAGCGCAAAGACAACACGCAGGCTTGCCAGCGCAGACGCACATACCGTGCGCAGCAGCTGTGGCTGTGGGATGTCTGCAAAGGACGCCCCAAGTCCCAGGATGCAAAGAGCCAATACGCCGACGCACCACATGGGCGCATCGAAATTGGCAATTTGCGGCATGCGGCGAATGCCCGTGCAGCGCACAGACATCGTATACGATCCAATACCCGCAACCAGCGCGTCAAACATAGCCGATGCCACATAGACAAACGGCCAGATAACCCGAAGGAGCGGCATGACTTGCGAAACAAGCAAGTCGCCTTGGATATCGGACCCCACCGCAGAGCGAACGGCCTCTTGGAGCAACGCGACGAAGGACTTCGAAAGCGACATGCCCGACATCGAAGCGATGGTCGCGTCAATGCCAAGCGAAAGCAGCGAAGCCACAACGATCACGATGCACACCGCGGTTACGTTCGCCCGTCCGCGCCACATGCACCATGAGATGCCTGCAGCACAGACAAACACGGGAACAAGCGAAAGGGCAAATATGAAATCCCAAGCGCATGCAGCCGCAAAAACCAGCACGCATACGCCAAGACCCGCACAAAGGCCCTTGCCCTTCTTTGCCTCCAGAAGCTCGCGCATACCGTAGGCAAGAAGAAACACTCCCAAATAAGGGAGATACGAACTCAACGCAGCGCCCAATGCCGTCCAAAGCAAGCCCTGAAGCAGCACAGCGGGCCGCACCGGAGGTTTAGGCCCGGCCGGCACGATTTGGCGCTGGGGTTCGTCGTTCCCGTTGATCATCGTTAAAACCTAAAGGCTCAGGGTACCTAGCCGCGGTTGCGCTCGCCGCGGGAAGAAACCACGGGAACGGCGTAGGGCAGGAGAGCCATCTCGCGGGCGCGTTTGATTGCGTTCGCGATGTCGTGCTGATGCTGCGTGCAAGCGCCAGTGACGCGACGGGGCTTGATCTTGCCACGATCGGTCATGTACTTACGGAGAAGCTGAGTATCCTTATAGTCGATATACTCGGTGTTCTCCTTGCAGAACTGGCAGTACTTACGACGCGGCTGACGTGCAGAATAATCATTAGCCATGTCAAAAATACCTTTCGATACAACGCCAGGCTATTCAAGCCGGCGCCATCACCTAACTGGTGACATCCGCAGGTTATACAACCTTAAAACGGAATGTCCTCATCGTAGACGTCGACCACGGGCGGCGCCTGCACAGGGGCAGGAGCTGCTTGCGGTGCCGGTGCGGGGGCATAGCCGCCGCCATAGGAGTTACCGCCGTTCTGGCTGTAACCACCCTGGCCGCCCTGGCTGCCGCGGCTCATAAACTCGATTTCATCGACGATGACCTCGAGCTTGCTGCGGCGCTGGCCGTCGCGCTCCCAAGAGCTGTAACGGAGCTTGCCTTCGATCGCAACCTTCGTCCCCTTGGAGAGATAGCGGCTCACGGCCTCGGCACGGGTGCCGAACATCGTGCAGTCCACAAAGTTGGGGTAATCCTCCCAGTCGCCCGTCTGCGGGTTCTTGCGACGGTCGTTGACGGCAACGCCAAACGAAAGCACTTGCGTGCCGCCGGCGGTTGCGCGCAACTCGGGGTCGCGCGTGAGGTTACCGGAAATGTTCACTCGATTGATGCTCATGCTAACTCACTACCTCTCGGGTGCGGTCGACTCGATGGCCGGCCGCGCTTCATGTCGGATTTCTACTCCTGGTCGTCGCGACGGACGATCATGTGACGGATCACGGCGTCGGTGATGCGCATAACGCGGTCGAGCTCGGCGATCTGAGTAGGATCTGCATGGAACTTGATGAGGGTGTAGTCACCTTCGGTGAGGTCGTTGATCTCGTAGGCGAGCTTGCGCTTGCCCCACTCGTCAACGTTGTCGACCTTGCCATTACCCTCGGCGATCGTGGTATCGATGCGCTTCATGACAGCGAGACGAGTCTCGGCGTCGAGAGTGGGGTCGACGAAGAACAGCAGTTCATAAGCCTTCATTTGGTCACCTCCTCTGGGCATAAGGCTCCGGGTCGTGAAGGTGCGCCCGGGGCAGGAAAAGACTTGATTATGCTAGATCATCTTCTGCACATGCGCATCTTCGCAGCTAGAACCTCATGAGCTCTACATAACCGCGTTATACGAACGCCTCCCGAAGGACAGCCTGGAACAGCCTTCTTGCCCTTTATGCTGCCTTCGGGAGAGCTTGGGCAAAGCATGCCATGGCCATATGCGCCCCTTCAAACAGATATGGCAAAAAATCGACCATTTTATTCCGTAGGCTCTCACCCAAAATCAAACAATCCCAGGTCAAGACTGTAGACATGCAGCTCCTTACACATAAAGGTTCCGAAAGCCTTGGCTCATATTTCTTAAAAAGCACTCAAGGACTTTTGATATGTCGGGTTCAACACCGTATTACACTGTTTGTCAATCACTCAACGTAAGGAGATTCCATGCAACCGGACACCGACGCCTCATCCGCATGCTCTTGCAACGACGCCTGCGAATGTAAGAACCAAAATATCTCTTCCATGTGCCTTGTCTGCGGCAAGGACAATCCTTTCTCCCTCCACGCTCAAATTGTGGAGCACCCCGAGCAAGATGAAGTTGTGTGCTATTTCACACCGCAAGAGATACATCAAAGCTACCCCGACCGCGTGCACGGAGGAATCTCGGCGGCGGTACTTGACGAGGTGATCGGACGTGCTGTTCAGATGAAACACCCCGATATCTGGGGCGTCACCATTTCCCTTTCCCTTAAGTATCGCAGGCCACTTCCCTATGGAACACTCCTGGAATGCCATGGTCGCTGCACTAAAATCACGCGCCGCACGTTTGAGGGAGAAGGCGAAATCCTAACGCCCGACGGCAAGGTAGCCGTCCAGGCCACAGGAACGTACGCCATCTGCCCGCCCGACGCCATGACCGGCGAGGGAAATCTTGACGATATGTGGTTTGAAGACGATCGCCCCGTCGAAGGCCTTTAACGCAACGGGAACACAAACAAACTGACGGAGGAGGGACGTCCCCGGCACTTCGCGCCGGGGACGCTGCGGCGCAAACGCTCACGCGTTTGCCCAGCTCCGCACCTCTACGGGTTCGAACCCCTCCTCCTGCTTTTGTACGGGGCGGGCCCGATAACAAAAAAGCTTCCATCGCTGGAAGCTCGAAATTCAAACTGGCGGAGGAGGAGGGATTCGAACCCTCGTGACCTTATACAGGCCAAACGGTTTTCGAGACCGCCGCATTCAACCACTCTGCCACCCCTCCGCGTGGGGTAGAAAACAGGGCGCGTCATGAGACACGCCCTGAGTGAAATCTGGCGGAGAGTCGGGGATTTGAACCCCGGAGACGCTTTTGACGCCTACACGATTTCCAATCGTGCTCCTTCGGCCGCTCGGACAACTCTCCGTTAAGTGCATAGGCAATTCTACCGGAATATCCGAAACATGCAACCGAGAATCTTCCAAAATTTTAAACCGTCAATCGAAGAAGCGTTTTAACGCCCATTCTCGACGTGTAAGATAGGGCGCGAACGCGCATGCGAAACTCGCCGCGCCCATCGCATGCGTCACCAATTGTCTATCCCCCTGGAGTGCCTGTGTTCGCTATCTGCACCCTTCTTTCCCATACTCTATCCGGCGTTTGCGGCGCCGTCATGATCTCGACACCCGTGTATTCCCAACCCGTTGCCATCCCCGTCTGGCTTGAGCTGGCAGCCGTCATCGCAGCCTCTATATCGGGTGTGCTCACGGCCCGCAAGCGCAACCTCGACCTTATCGGTGCTATCGCGCTCGCAGTTGTATGCGGACTCGGAGGAGGTCTTTTGCGCGATATGACCCTTCAGGTGGGAGACGTCTATATCCTCAAGCAACCGCTCGCGCTCCCCATCTCCATCGCAACAGCCGCCATCATCTACATCGTTCCCGCTGTCGTCGACAAACCCGAACGCATTATCCCTGTACTCGATATCCTCTCGGTTGGCATCTACTCGGCAACCGGCGCAGACAAGGCGTTTGTCCACGGTTTCGATCCTTTTGTTTGCGTCATGATGGGCGTGTTTACCGCTGTAGGCGGCGGAATGCTGCGGGACGGGTTTATGGGCGACGTGCCCGGAATCTTCCAACGCACAAACTTCTACGCCATTGCCTCCATCGGAGGAGGAGCAACCTATGTGGCGCTCATGAGTCTTACCCCCATATCCAGCGTGGCCGCACTCGTCGCCTGCGTTTTTGTAACGATTGCCTTGCGATGGCTCTCCATTCGCTTCGACATAAAAAGCCCCACCGAGGATGACTTCGCGCGCTGGTTTCGTCGCAAAAAATAGAGGGCAACCGGATAGTGGCTCGCAGCCCATACCACCTCAGCACGCCCCTTTCCCAAATGCTACCCCTGGTTTCTTGTCTGCCCGGCTCGCCGTAATCCATAATGCAATCGATGCACTACCAACTGAAGGAGCATTATGGATCACCGCGTCTTATCCTGGCAGCAGCGACACGGCTTCGCCCTCTCGTTTGCCCTCGCACTCGCAGTTGCCCTGTTTGCGTTCCCCATAGCAGCACATGCTGCAGACGAAGCAGGGAATGTGTTCAGCGGCTCTTCGAGCAACCCCTCCTCCATAGAAGGAGATCTCTATTGGATCGGACGGGCACTCGACCTCGACAGCACAACCGTCGGGCGAGATGTCCTCGCTGCCGGAGAAACCCTCGATATCGACAACACGCAGGTTGGCGGCTCGATTCGAACTGCAGGTAAAACCATCAACATCAGCAAAACAAGCGTCGATGGAAATCTCACCCTTGCCGGGCAGTACGTTACTGTCGATAAAAGTTCTTCTGCTGCAGGGGCCTATATCGCCGCACAGGATATCAACCTTTCCAGCTCTGTAAAGACCGCTGCTCTTTACGGTGAAACCGTCGTTCTTGACGGCACCGTCACGGGCAACGTGAGCATCTATGCAGAAAAACTCGTCATCACCAAAAACGCGAGCCTTCTTGGCAACGTGGAGGCAACCTTATCCGAAAAGCCCACGATCGACGACAACGCTCACATCGAACATCCTATCAATGTGACCTTTGATAAGGCGAAAGGAGAGGATGGGGGAGCGGCTCAAGGTATTGCAAGCGTCCTCGGCAGCATTATGGGCTATCTCTTCTCAGGCATCAGCACTGCGGTTATTGCACTGATCATCGCATGGATTCTTCCTCGCGCGGTGAATTCAAGTACGGACATCGCGCTCAAGCAGCCGTCCAAGATCATCGTCCCGGGCATGCTCGCGCTCATCGCCATCGTGCCCATGTTATTTATGATTATTGTCGCCGCCTTTGGAATCCCCGTAACCGGCATCCTCTCGTTCACCACAATTCAATGTGCAATCTTATGCATCTTGACCTGCATCCCCTTCGCCTCGGCAAGTCTTGCTCCAGCAGTGCTGAATTCCCTGCCGCGTCAAGCTGCAACGGTTGTTGGAGGTTTTATCGTCGGCGTTGCAAGCCATCTCCCGTTTATAGGCTTCGTCATCGGAATCGCCTCCTTTATCTATTTGGCAGGCTATGCCATCCATTGCATCGGTGAAGGTATGAAGGGCAATCGGCCCCAGCCTCCCGCCGGTGACCCAGACAGTCTCCCACCCATGCCAGGCTCGCCCATTCAGTAAACGCAGACACCGGATAGAAGTCTTTTTTCTTCAAAGAGCTCAATCTCGAGGCCGCACCCCTCGAGATTGACATGAACTTCGCGATGAGTGGCGGTTTTTCCACATTTTTGAACCTT
>NZ_LT699742.1:81728-270995 GCF_900155365.1 Collinsella bouchesdurhonensis
CCGCCATACATCGCCCTCAGGAAGGACGACATGAACATATCTAAACACCGAAACGCACGATTACCCGCCACACATCGTTACCAAACGGGGGTACAACCGTACGCTTCGACGCAAAAAGGGCGGCCACCGGCATCTCACCGGTGACCGCCCTTTCAATAAGACGGACCGTGTCCGAACAACCCTACTTGCTCATATTGGCAGCGCGAACGGCGGCCTTCTTACGATCGATCGCATTGAGCAGACGCTTACGCAGGCGAATGTGCTTGGGCGTGACCTCGACCAGCTCGTCGTCGACGATGTACTCCAGCGCCTCCTCGAGCGTGAAGGTGCGAGGCGGAACCAGCTGGACGGAAATATCGGACGTGGAAGAACGCTGGTTACCCAGATTCTTGGTACGCGCAATGTTGACCACCATGTCACCCGGCTTGGAGCGCTCGCCCACGAGCATACCCTCATAGCACTCGGTGCCTGGCTCCACAAACAGCTGGCCGCGCTCCTGAAGCGTTCCGAGAGCATAGGCAACTGCCTTCTCGGTAGTCATCGAAATCATGGCGCCGTTGTTGCGGCCGCCGATATCGCCAGCGAAAGGACCATACTCAAGGAAGGTGTGATAGAACACGCCCTCACCGTGCGTAACGTTCATGATGCGGTTCTTGAGGCCCATGATGCCACGGGTCGGGATCTTGAACTCAAGATGCGTAACCGTACCGCTGGCGTCCATGTTGGTCATGATGCCACCGGCATTACCAAAGACCTCGACGACCTTACCCGAATACTCGTCGGGGCACTCGACAACAGCCTGCTCCACCGGCTCCATCTTGTTGCCGTTGGAATCCTGCTTAAACAGCACGCGGGGACGACCAACCTGGAACTCAAAGCCCTCGCGACGCATAGTCTCCATCAGAACGGAGAGATGCAGGATGCCGCGGCCGGAAACCTCGACGCCGGTCTTATCGGGCAGCTCCTCGATCTTCATGGTCACGTTGTTCTCGCGCTCGTTAAACAGACGCTCCTTGAGCTGACGGCCGCCGACGATGTCGCCGTCACGACCAACGAGCGGGGAAGTCGAAGGCTCAAAAACAATGGAAAGAGTCGGGGGATCGATCTCGATGGGATCAAGCTCAACGGGATTCTCGGGGTCGGTGTAGACGTCGCCGATATCGGTGGAATCAATGCCCACGACAGCGGCGATGTCGCCCGCGCCAACTTCTTTGCACTCAGTGCGGCCCAGATAGTCGAAGGTGAACAGCTGCTTGACCTGAGCGGTCTTTCGCTCGCCATCATTCTTGACCACAAGGATGTTGTCGCCGTCATGGATAGTACCGGAGTACACGCGGCCGATGCCAATGCGTCCGACAAAGTTCGAGTGATCGATGGTCACGCACTGCATGGCAAGAGGGCCATCCACATCGACCTCGGGAGCGGGCATGTCGTCGACAATCATGTCGAGCAGCGGATACATGTCCATGTTGCCATCGTTGGAGTCAAGGCGGGCAAAGCCGTTCATAGCGCTTGCGTAAACCACGTGCTCCATGGCGAATTCGAGCTGTTCGTCGGTAGCGCCCAGGTCGGCCATGAGGTCGAGGCAGTCGTTATACGCCTTCTCGGGATCGGCGCCAGGACGGTCGATCTTATTGATGACGATCATGATAGAAAGGCCGGTGTCGATAGCATGACGCAGCACGAACCTGGTCTGGGGCATAGGACCCTCAAACGCATCGACCAGCAACAGGGCACCATCGGCCATGCGCAGCACGCGCTCGACCTCACCGCCAAAATCGGCATGGCCCGGGGTGTCAAGAACGTTAATCTTCACGCCCTTGTACTCGATAGAGATGTTCTTGGCCAAGATAGTGATGCCGCGCTCGCGCTCCTGGTCGTTGGAGTCCAGCACGCGCTCCTGCACCTGCTGGTTGGCACGGAAGGCATCCGTTGCACGCAACAGCTTATCGACCAGCGTGGTCTTGCCGTGGTCAACGTGAGCGATGATCGCGATGTCCCTCAAGTGCTCTACACGCATACAGTTCCCCTTTGTCTACTATCGACATAACATGCAGCCAAAGCATAGGCGCTTCGACTGCGATTCGGCATAAAAAACTTCTCTATAGTAATAGAGTTTTATAGCAATGGAGGTTCTTCACCTGCGGGTTCAGGGTCGCTCCACATAAAGTTTTCGCCCTCGCCGGCATGTGAGAACAAAACATACGCCGAATAGGCGACGTCCATGCCGCATTCAAAGAAGCTCACCATGATGGCATCCTCGTAGCAGCCGTCGATATCGACGGCGCCCGTGTAGGCGATAGCATAGCGTTCGATGGGCCCCACGCCCTCTTCGCTGTAACCCTGGGCATGACCCTGCACAAAAGCCTCCGCAGCATCCAGACATTGTTCTTCACCGTCATCGGTAAATGCCGCCTGGAAGCAGTTGCTCTGAGCGTCCTCTATAGCCAGGACAACACCGGGGTCCTCCCCTTCAGCAAGGGAATCAAGATAGGCCCCCAACAGGTTACACACCATGCCATCGAGGGCTTCGGATACCGATCCGGTATCGCTTGGATTTTGTGCCATCGAGCAAGTCCCTTCCTGTTTGTCTTAGAGCTCCTGTGCCTGCTGGGCAATCTCCCGTGCACGGTCGCGCGTTCGCAGCAGCTCGAGAGAGCGCTGCTTTAATACACGGATCTGATTTCCGAGCATCACCACATCAACCCCGCCCCATAGGACAAGCATGGATGAAATGGAAAAGGCCAGCGCACCAACTGTACCACGAAGACGCGAGCTTACGAGTGCGACAACAAGGGAGATAACGAGCATGGTGATCCTGCCTTGACGCCGCTCCCTCATCGTGCGAAGGGAGGTAACCACCGCAAGACGCGCCGTCTCGGCAGCACGGGCGCGGATAGTCGCTTCGATATAGATATCTTGAGCCGTGGCGGTTGCAGAAGTAGATGCCGGGCGTCTTACCGCACGACCCCGCAAGAGTGTATCGCGCGCCTCGTTGATAACACGCATTTGCTGCTCCGCACGCTCGCGCAGACGTTTGCTCGTGCCGTACTTATCGGGATGGAGCATTTGAGCAAGCTCGCGATAGGCTGCCGTGATTTCATCTTGAGTAGCATCGCCCTCGAGCCCCAGCGCCGTCAATGCCTCTTCCCGCGTCATAGCACCTCCTAAATGCAACGATGTATCGATAGTAATTGTCACATAACGCCGGCACGAGCTTACGCGCGGCAGGTTTCTCCACTCAAAGGGTGGACAGACGCATGAGCTTTATATCTCCGGAGAATGGCGCACTCACGGGGTTCGATCCCGTGCACGGGTAACAAAAAAGCCGCAACCTCTCGGCTGCGGCCTTAATTTCAAATGGTGGAGGTTAGGGGGATCGCGCGCGGCGGGCCGCGCGGTGCGCTGCGGCGCGTGCGCGCCTTGCGTGCTGCGCTGGCGAACGCTTTCGCGTTCACTCAGCTCCGCACCCTCACGGGGTTCGATCCCGTGCACGGGCAACAAAAAAGCCGCAACCTCTCGGCTGCGGCCTTAATTTCAAATGGTGGAGGTTAGGGGGATCGAACCCCTGACCTCAGGCTTGCAAAGCCCGCGCTCTCCCAGCTGAGCTAAACCCCCACATCAGTAATAAACACCCCAGCGGCGACTCGGCTCTCGCTGGGGTGTCTATTGCGAAAGAAAAGGTGGTGGACCTGACAAGATTCGAACTTGTGACCTCCCGGTTATCAGCCGGACGCTCTAACCAACTGAGCTACAGGTCCATCGCGCGGTGACTATATTAGCCCAGGCCGTTTTTCTAAGTCAACGACTTTTTTAAAAAATTTTTTAGTTGGCTCATATATCGAAATCGCACGCGCTTTCCCCTTATTTTGGGTACTATTACTATCCGATTCAAGCAGGTGAAATATTCCTATCCCATCATCGTCTATAAGGAGGTGCCATAATGATCCGCGTTGATATCGAAACCATCGTTATGGCCGCCGGTCCACATCCGTCCCTCATCGTCCTACGCGAGCGCGAAACCTCAGAGTCAAACGAAGCCCCTCTTCGCGCCCTCTCCATCCAGACTGGGTCCTTCGAGGCCGCTGCGCTGAGCCAGGGAATTGACGGGAAGAACCCCGGACGACCTATCACACACGATTTCACCGTCAATGCCGTTAAAAAGCTTGGCGCCAAAATCGCTCGCGTTGAGATTTCCCACATGGAAACCCCGGTTTTCTTCGCCAACGTCATCATTCTCGATCAAAATGGCAAAGAGCACGCAGTCGATGCGCGCCCAAGCGATGCACTCGCTTTTGCTGTGCGCGTAAACGCCCCCATCTATGTTGAGGACGACATTATGAACCGCGCGGGCACCTTCTCATACCAGACCGACACGAACGATGAGGCGGAGCAGCAAAAATTCGACGAGTTCGTCCACACGCTCTCCCCCGACGACTTCTAGTCGACCCAGCTTTCTTACAGCAACATAAACCCTCGCCTCAAACACGAAGGGCCCATCCAATGGATGGACCCTTCTTTAGTCATCTTCTATGTCGACGATAAACCGGCTATTCGTCAATCAAATCCCCGGCAGGCTCTTCTGCCGCGCCATCGTCGCCAGAAGCCTCCTCGGGCTTTTCCTCGGCCTCTCCGGAAGCCTCAGCCTTCTCTGTAGCGCTCTCCATACGCGCAACGGCAGTCACGCGGTCGCCATCCGCCACAGTCATCATCTTGACACCCTGTGTCGCGCGACCAGTCTGAGAAATCTCGTCGGTCTTCACGCGAATCACCGTGGCTCCCTCGGTGACAATAAACAGCTCATGCTGCGGCCCCACGGTCTTCATTGCCGCCAGCTGGCCCTTGCGGTCGGTCATCTGAATGGTGAAGACGCCCTGGCCGCCGCGGTTTTGCTCAGGATAGTCGGCGACCGGAGTTCGTTTGCCAAAGCCGTGCTCGGTGATGACAAAGAGGTCGCCCGTACCGTTGGAAACCTCCATGCCCAGGACACTTGCGCCGTCTTTCATAGTGATGCCGCGCACACCGCTGGTATCGCGGCCGGTGACACGCACTTGATCCTCGCCGAAAACGATAGCCTTGCCCGCGGTCGTCGCCATGATGATCTTGTCGCCCTCGCGCACGCGGCGAACGTTGAGCAACGCATCGCCATCTTTTAGGTTGATGGCGATAATGCCATCGCGACGGCTGCGGTCGTAAGCGCTCATAACTGTCTTCTTAATCATGCCGCTGCTGGTTGCAAACAGCAGATATTCATCTTCGGGGAACTCGCGGCAAGAAATCACACTGGCAATCTTCTCGCCCTCTTCGAACGGCAGCAGGTTAACGATCGCCGTTCCGCGCGCCTGACGCGAACCTTCGGGAAGCTCGTGAACCTTAAGGCGATACACCTTGCCACGGTTGGAGAAGAAGAGCACGTACTCATGAGTACTGGCGATAAACATCTCTTCGATGACATCGTCTTCTTTCAAGCTCACGCCCGTGACGCCCTTGCCGCCGCGCTTTTGAGCACGATAGGCAGCCACAGGAATACGCTTGACGTAACCGGTATGGGTGATGGTGACGACCATATCCTCATCGGCAATGAGGTCCTCTACATCGAGGTTGCGCTCCGCCGCTGCGATCTTGGTGCGGCGCTTATCGCCAAACTTACGGGAGATCTCGCGCATCTCCTCTTTAATCACACCCAGAATCTTCTCCTCATGGGCAAGAAGGTCCTCGTAGTAGGCAATGGCGCGGCGCAGACCGTCCAGTTCTTCTTGGATCTTATCGCGCTCAAGACCGGTCAGGCGACGCAGCTTCATCTCAAGAATGGCGGTGGTCTGTTCGGTCGTGAAACCAAAGCGCTCGATCAGGCGAGCAGAAGCCTCGGAATCGGTACGCGAAGAACGGATAATCGAGATTACCTCGTCGATATGGTCGAGAGCCATGAGATAGCCCTCGAGGATGTGCGCGCGAGCTTGAGCCTTCTTAAGGTCAAAGCGCGTGCGGCGGGTAACGACATCAACCTGATGATCGATGTAGTACTGCAACATCTCGCGCAGGGAGAGACACTTGGGTACGCCGTTGACAAGCGCCAGGTTGTTGGCGCCAAACGTGGTCTGTAGCGAGGTGTACTTATAGAGGTTATTGAGAACAACCTGCGGGATAACATTCTTCTTGAGCTCGATGACAAGACGAATACCCTTCTGGTTCGACTCATCGCGCATATCGGAAATACCCTCGACGCGCTTCTCGTTAACCAGCTGAGCGATCTTTTCCTGCAGGGTGCCCTTGTTGACCATATAGGGGATCTCGGTGAACACCAGACGGTTGCGGCCCGTCTTGGTGGTCTCGACATGAGCCTTGGCGCGCACGGTGATGGAACCGCGACCAGTCTCATAGCTTTGACGAATACCGTCGGAGCCCATGATGATGGCGCCTGTCGGGAAATCGGGTCCCGGCATGATTTGCATGAGCTCGTCGACCGTCGCGTCTGGATTGTCGATGAGGTAGCAGGTCGCCTCAATTGCCTCGGTAAGGTTGTGCGGAGCGATATTCGTCGCCATGCCAACAGCAATACCCTGGCTGCCGTTGACCAGCAAGTTGGGGAAACGCGCCGGCAGGGCAACAGGCTCTGCCAGGGATTCGTCGTAGTTGGGCTGCCAGTCAACGGTGTCCTTTTGCAAATCGCGCAGGAGCTCCATGGCGGGTTTCGCCAAACGGCTCTCGGTGTAACGCATGGCAGCCGCGGAGTCGCCATCGATGTTGCCAAAGTTGCCATGGCCGTCGATGAGCGGGGTGCGCATCGAGAACCACTGGGCAAGACGCACCATCGTTTCGTAGACCGCCGAGTCACCGTGCGGGTGGTACTTACCGATTACTTCACCGACGGTCCAGGCAGACTTCTTGTGCGGGCGGTTGGGATAGATACCGCTCTCGTTCATCGCGTATAGGATACGACGGTGAACCGGCTTCAAGCCGTCACGAACATCCGGCAGGGCGCGGGCGGTGATGACCGACATCGAATACTCGATGAAGGACTGCTTCATTTCCTGACCGAACTCGGAAATCTGCAGCTGACCACCGTTGATATCCTCGCCGGCATCGGTACCGCGGTCCACGGCACCAAAGCTCTCCTCGAGCTCCGCGTCATCATCCTCTTCTTCGTCTTCGGCGTCGGGGTTATAGGAGTCGGGATCTCCGTCCTCTCCCTGTTCTGCCCGCGCGAGCAAACGGCGCAGATCGTCGGGCATGCCCTCCGACTGCTTGTTGTCGTTATTGTTCATATCTTCCGCCACGTACTACCTCCTTGGTTGGTCGTGGTTACGTTCATTCATGCAGCTGCTCAATCAACCCGTCCCAGAACTTTCACCGAGAGAAAAACGCTATCCTCCCGACAACGAAGACGGGTTTTCCAGGTGCCCGAGATTGCCTTGAAAGAGGAGGGAAGCGTACTTAGGTACGCGACCGTCGATTGAAGAGCAAGGTCGGGTGCCTGGGAAAGCCGCGCAGGTTAGGCATCCAGGAAGCGAGCGTCGTGGGCATGCTTCTCGATATACTCACGGCGATAGCTAACCTCGGAGCCCATGAGCTCTCGCACGGCGCGGTCGGCAGTGATGGCATCCTCGATAGTCACGCGCTGCAGAATACGGGTCTTGGGGTCCATGGTGGTCGAGGCAAGCTGCTTGGGATCCATCTCTCCCAGACCCTTGTAGCGCTGAACGGTGTAGCCCTTGCGCTTCTTGGTGATCTTGCCGCCCTCGGCCCTACCTTCTTCATCGCCATCGTCGGGGTTGAGGCCAAGACTGCGGATGGTATCGGCCAAGATCTCGTCTTCGGGCTGCCTGCCGTTGGGATAGACATAGTGAATCTTGTTGCGCACCTTGATGCCAAAGATCGGCGGGCACGCCACGTAGACATAGCCGGCATCGATCAACGGACGCATGTACTTGTAGAAAAACGTAAGCAGCAGGATACGGATATGGGCGCCGTCGACATCCGCATCGGTCATGATGATGATCTTGTGGTAGCGGGCCTTGGTGATATCAAAATCTCCGCCATCGCCCGAACCCGTAGTCACGCCGCAGCCAATGGCCGTGATGAGCGACTGAATGGTGTCGGAGGAGAAAGCTCGGTGATCGCCCACGCGCTCGACGTTCAAGATTTTGCCGCGCAGGGGCAAGATGGCTTGGATGTCTCGGCGGCGGCCGTCCTTAGCGGAGCCACCTGCCGAGTCGCCCTCTACAATGAAGAGCTCGGTCATCTCGGCATCACGCACCGAGCAGTCGGCAAGCTTTCCAGGGAGCGACGCGGTCTCGAGTAAGCTCTTGCGGCGCGTCGCCTCGCGTGCCTTGCGTGCCGCGTTGCGAGCTTTGGATGCCTGCTGGGCCTTCTTGACGATTTCACGACCCTGCTTGGGGTGCTCCTCAAGGTAATCGGTCAGACCGTCGGTGACGATCTTGAGCACCAGCGTACGCATAAAAGAGCTGCCGAGCTTAGCCTTGGTCTGACCCTCGAACTGCGGGTCGGCAAGCTTGACGGAGATGACGGCAGAAAGGCCCTCGCGCACGTCATCACCTGTGAGGTTGGATTCTTTCTCCTTGAGGATGCCCTGCTTGCGTGCATAGTCGTTGATCACACGTGTAAGCGCGGTGCGGAATCCTTCGAGATGCATACCTCCCTCGGGGGTGTAGATATCGTTGGCAAAGCTCATGACCGTCTCGGAATACGACGTATTCCACTGCAGGGCAACCTCGACATCTCCCATCCTATCAGTAGGAACTCCCTCTTCGGACGTTCCCTCGATATAGATGGGGTCCTTTAGGGCCTCAGGGACATCCTTGCCCTCATTGAGGAATTTGACGAAGTCGATAATACCTCCGGCATAGCAAAATTCCTCTACGCGCGGTGTGCTCTCACGCTCATCGGTGAGGACGATCTCGAGATTCTTATTCAAAAACGCCGTTTCCTGCAGGCGATTATGCAGGATGTCGAAGTCATAAACGGTGGTCTCGAAGATCTCCCCGTCAGGCCAGAAGGTCACGGACGTACCCGTTTCCTGGGAAGTTCCAACTTCCTTCATCTTTTCCACGGTATTGCCACGCGAGAACTGCATCTCGTAGATTTTGCCATCGCGCCTAACCTGTACGACCATCTTCTTTGACAAGGCATTAACAACCGAAACGCCAACGCCGTGCAAGCCACCCGACACCTTATAGGCGGAGTTATCAAACTTGCCGCCGGCATGCAGGATGGTCATAACGACCTCGAGAGTCGGGATCTTCTTGACCGGGTGCTCATCCACAGGAATACCGCGGCCATTGTCAACAACGGTGATGGAGTTGTCAGCATGCACCGTCACCAAAATCTTGGAGCAATACCCCGCCATGGCCTCGTCGACCGCGTTATCGACGATCTCCCATACCAGATGATGCAATCCGGAAGAGCTCGTCGAGCCGATATACATACCCGGACGCTTGCGAACGGCCTCAAGACCCTCAAGGATCTTAATTTCGTTGCCATCGTATGACTCTTCTTTAGCCACGCGCCAACTCCCTCTCTTTACGCAAATAGAGATAACCTTGCATATTCTAGCCTACATTCAGGGTCCTACATAAGGTACAAATAGCGCTCTGGGGCCACCAGAGGCCGAATATGGCTATTTCGTTGATTTGCGGGTCTTGTCTAGCGAAAGCCCCGCGCCCATCGCAGATTTAAGCGCTCTTTGAAGACCTTCATCCTTGATATGGGAAACACGAGCATCGATTGCGGCAACATCGGCAGAGGAAAGTTCGGCTCGAGGCAGACCTGCGCAAGGCGAGGACTTGACCTTGTTCGCAACGGAAGATGCCGCGCGCGGGGCTTCATATCCCTTTCGGGACAGTTTGAACACCAGAGCCGAGACGCGCACCCCACACGCCTCCATACGCGCACGGATAATCTCGCGCAAAACGGTGAGTTCGTTGACCCACGAGGAGCCGTCGACGTACACGATGAGCTCCCGCGTCTCGGGGACAAAGTGCAGGCCGCACACATGCTGACCCTCGCGCGTGCGGGCGCAAACGGTATTCCAGGCACGGTAAACCTCCCACGCCCGTTCTGCCTCTAAAAATGCTTCGCGCTTGGCAGGGGTTGCATCGTCGTAAATGCGGCGCCTCTCCTGCTCGAGGATGCTTCCGAGCCCCTGCGTGGCGCCAAAGCGATCACTTCTTCTCGCCATCGATATGCACCACCTTCGCGCGGTCTATAACATCGTTGGAAAAATAGCCCAGATTCGTCGTGGTGATGATCGTCTGAATCTCGCCTCGCACAAACCCGGTTATCGCCTCGCGGCGGCGCGCATCGAGCTCGCTCATCACGTCATCCAGGAGCAACATGGGGTATCTACCTAAAATATCGCTCGCCACCTCCGCCTCGGCGATTTTCCAAGCAAGCACAAGGCTTCTTTGCTGCCCTTGACTCGCAAAGTCGCGCGCTTCCCTTCCATCGATGGAAAAGGAGATCTCGTCACGATGCGGCCCCACCACCGTGATACCGCGGCGGCGCTCGTCCTCGGCTGCGCGGCCCAGGGCGCCACGGAAGAGCTCCTCTATCTCGGCACGCGAAGTCGATATGTCAATTTCTCCCACCGTCGACTGATAGGAAAGGCCGAGGGCTTCGGTGGGCGCGATGGCACGGTAGGCGTCAACCATGCGCAAGCGAATGCGCTCGAGTAGCGACAGCCGATGGGAAAGCAGGGCGGAGCCCGTCTGTACCAACGCTTCGTCCCATGCCCCCAACAAGTCGGTGGGAACGGGATATTCTTTGAGCAGACTGTTGCGCTGCTCGACGATGCGAGCATATGACGAAACCAGATGGGCGTAGCGATCGTTGAGCTGAATGCCGAAATCGTCGAGCGCAGCCCTGCGATGCGAAGCTGCGCGCTTGATCATATCGAGGTGGTCGGGGCAGAACAATATGCTTGGAACCAAGCCCCGCATCCCGGCGGCCGAAGTACGTTTGCCGTTTGAGAAGAAGCTCTTCTTTCCCTCGGAACAGACAAGCGCGTGCTCGACCCGCCGTCCCTCGCCCGTAAACGAAAGATCGATACGACAAGTGCCCTCGCCGTTGCGCACCAGCTGAGATGCCGTGGGACGGCGAAACGATTGTCCCGCCGTCAACAGCTGAACCGACTCTATGAGGTTGGTCTTCCCCACCGCATTGCGGCCGATGAGAATCGTGATATCGGGGTCGAGCTCGACATCAAATTCCTTAAAGCTGCGGTAGTTATGCACCGAAAGAGTGCGTGCGAGCACATCCATTAGACACGAACGGGCATGACCAGATAGATGTAGTTGATCTTGTCATAAGACTTAAAGACGCCCGGACGTCCCTCGGTAAGCTCAAGCGTGATCTCTTTCTCGTGGCCAAGCGCATTCAGGCAACCAAAGATGTAGCTGTAGTTGAATCCAACCATGCAGTTGGTTCCCTCAACAGCGGTCTCGATCGTCTCGCTCGCCTGATCTTGATCGCTGGAGTACGCAGACAGCGTAAGGGTGTTTGCATCGGTGTCCACATCGAAGCGAACGGCAGAGTTCGAAGGCGCAACAACGGTGACGCGCTTGAGTACAGCATTAAAAGAGGAGACGTCGAGATTGACCGAAGTCGAACAGGTATCAGGCAAAAGACCCTTATAGTCCGGGAACATACCCTCGATGCGGCGCGCCACATATGTCGTGTTCTCGGCCATGAAAACAACTTGGTTGTCGGTGGCGCCCACAGTGATGGTGCCATGGGCGGGAGCGATGGACAGGGCATCATTGAAGGCGTCGGAAGGAACAATGAGCTCAAAGCTCCCCTCGAGCGAGGAAGTCTCCACCTGCGTATCGCACACCGCAAGACGATATGCGTCGGTGGCCACCAGGCGCAGCATGTTATTTTCAACCGTCATCTGCACGCCGGTGAGAACCTGACGGTTCTTATCGGTAGAGGTGACGCGCCAAACACGCGATACCATTTCGGACAAAATGTCGGTAGGAAGTTCGACAGAACGCTCAAGAGCAAGTGTGGGGAACTCTGGGAAATCGACTGCATCGAGCGTGTTCAACCTAAAGGAGCTCTTGGCGCAGGTGATGGAAACCTGTCGATCTTCCACAACAAAGTTAACCGGCGCGTCAGGAAGCGTCTTTGTAATACTGGCGAGCATCTTGCAGGGAACAACCACGCGACCAGGTTCATCCACACGGGCGGCAACACGATGACGAATAGAGATGGTGTAGTTGCTTGTTTGGAACTCAAGAACACCGTCTTCCGCTTTGATGAGAACGCCGGAGAGGATGGGAAGTGTAGATGCACTCGCAATGCCCTTTTGTACGATGGCGAGAGCATCTGCGAGAGAAGACTGACTGACGGTGAAGCGCATCTCTATTACCTTTCTTCTATATATAGATAAATCTAATAATAGTAATAAGACGGTGGAAGAAGTTGACTACTGGCATTTTCGCAGGTAAAAGGCTTTTTCTTTTCAGCTTTCCACCTGTTGACAACGCCCGTTCTTTTCAACAGCCTGCACGCGCACGAAATCTTTCAACGCGTTCCCAGAAGTTGCCGACAAGTTTCCCTCTTCTTTTCCGTTACTTTTCAACAATGATTATGACTTAAGGATGATCTTGTTCTTGAGCTGTGCGAGCTCCTCGCCAAAATTAGCATCCTCTCGAAGTTTTCCTTCCACGACGCTGATACTGTGGACAATGGTGGCGTGGTCTCGTCCAAATACTGCTCCGAGGGCGGCCTGGGATTTCACATCACACATGTCATTTACCAGGTAGATAGCAACATGACGGGCAAACGCGATTGTTTTTTGCCTCTTTCTGCCAATCATGTCCTCATGGCTGATGTTGTAATAGCCTTCCACGACAGACTGCACGGTTTTGGGCGCAATAACCTTTCTCGCTGTATCGAAGTACTCGTTTGCCACCGCATCGATATCCTCTGCGGACAGCTCTTTTCCAGCCTGTTCTTTTTCATAAGAGAGGCTGGCGCAGCGCTCGCAGAAGCTTTCGAGCTCGCGGATGTTGTTGCCCGATACCTCCGCCATATGCTTGAGATGATCTTCGGTGAGGTGCCCTTCGTGCATCTGCAAGTTGGAGAAAATCGATGGCACACCGGCTGCGGGAAGTTCGTGCGTATTGGAAGCCATTCGCTTGCAATAGTTTTGCAAGATGAGGTACTTCATTTCGAATCCAGGCTCAGAGATAAGGCAGAGCATGCCGGAGCTAAAGCGGCTCGTGAGGCGCTCATCCATGCCAAGGTCTTTTGGCGCGCGGTCTGAGGCGATGACGATTTTCTTGTTTTCGCGAATGTATTCGTCCATCAAGCTAAAAAAGTAGTCGATGCTCGCCTGCTTACCGATGATGTTTTGAATATCGTCGATGATCAAGACGTTGGCCTCGTGATATTCGCGAAGGATGCTGTGCCCGTCGTTTTTTTGCTTGGCAACTTCGTTAATAAAGTCATCGATATAGGTCTGGCTATTGGCGTATTTAACCGTGATCTCGGGTTTGTCGACCGCCAAGAAGTTTTTGATTGCAAACAGAAGATGCGTTTTGCCCAAGCCCGATTTTCCGTAGATGAAAAGTGATGTGCACTCGCCCGGCACCTCCACGCTTGCTGTGAAACGTAGAGCGGATTGATACGCATGCCTGTTTTCCACACCTGGGACGAAGGTGTCGAAGGTGAACTTCGAGTTAATGCCCGTGGCGGGCCCGATTGTCTTTGCCTGTTGAGGTTCTTCGACAGGTGTGGTTTCACGTGAAGCAATCGGTGCCGTCTCCTGCTGTTTTATGCTGTTCATCATGCGCTGAAACATCTCGGGCGTCATCGTGTTGTTGACTTTGACGCTTGTGGGCTCTGCGTCTCGGTTGGTCCGATGCGGCATCGGTATATCGGAAAACGCGCTCGCTTGCGCTGCGAAGCCGCGGTTTTCAACTGATTTTGAAGATACGTTCGCCTCTTGGGCTGCGGGTGCTGCCGCTGGTGAATATGCTGCTTGGACAGATGCCTGGGGCACCGGCGGCTGTACTTGTGCCGGCGCGGGCATCGCGGGGACCTCGACTCTGAGTGCCATCGGTGCAAAGGTAATCTCTTCCAGATAGCGCTCTATCGTCTCCTGCTGCTTGAGCAGGTAGGTTGATGCAAACCTGCTTGGAACCTGCAGAGTGAGAGACTCGTCGTCCAGCGACACGGGGACGGATTGACCGAGCATGTTGATGAGTCGCGTGTCGAGCCCATCGCGCTGGCAAAACGAGATGATGTCATCGAGGAGAATCTGGGCCTCGTTATCCATTGTTCACATCCTCTCGGGGCATCTGTTCTTCCATCCATGCTCGGCCTGTGTCGGTGAGCATGTACTTTTGACCGTGCTTGTGGATAAAGCCCGATCTTTGAAGGTTGGAGAGCTCTCGTGACCATGTGGCCGGAGACGATCCAAATACGTGTCCTAGGTCGGTGGGTCCGCAGGTGGCGTTGGACATCAGGAAAGATAGGGCCTGCTGACCGCGGGGGCTGACAAAAATTGCATTCGCCTGCACTGCCGGCCCGCCCATTGTGGGCATGCCCATTGCGGGCGTTGCCTGCTGGTATGCCTGTTGGGGAACCGCTGGGTATCCTTGCTGGGGAAATCCCGGCGTCGTGTATCCCTGTTGAGGAAATCCCTGCTGAGGGTAGGCGGCGGGGATGTATGCGCCTTGCATTCTGTAGGGTTGTTGATACGGGGGCTGCATGCCCTGCTGGCCATATTGCATCTGATATTGCCATGCTCCCGGCTGCTGCGGCATCATCTGCTGCCATTGCTGCTGCATGCCCGCGGTGGGCATCCCCGGCGCCCCCATTGCCCCTGTCGCTCCCGCGCCCGTGGACATATCCATGGGGTGAGGTACCGCGCCCCTGATTGCCCCCGATGTATGGGACATCGAGATCTCGTTTACACGAGCCGGGTCGAGCGTGACTGTCACCACGGTTCCGCCATTGAGGTTGTCCTCGATAGAAACGATCCCCCCTGCATTTTCAAGATATTGTTGAACCAGGGGAAAGCCCGCTCCCGTGCCGCGGATATAACGCTTTTGGTCGCTATCGGCAGATGTGATGCCAAACTCGAAGGCTAGCTCTTTATCCTCGATTCCCGGTCCCTGATCTGCAAAACGAATTGTGTTTCCCCCATCGAGAATCGAGATGATCGGTTCCATGAAATGGGCGTGGATGAAGTTTTCCACGATTTCACGGATAACCATCACCGAGATGGAGCCGCCTTGCTCTTTCATATTTTTATACACCGTGTTGGTGATTTCCTCGAGGTAGGGGCGTGTTGCCTGCGGGGAGATGACAATGACGCGCGGTGTCGAGAACATATCGTCATAGATAGCGATGCGCGTGGCGTAGCTCACGCTCGCGGTCTCCTCCTGCTCGGAGGCGTGATGTTGTTGCGCTTTACCGGTGAGATGGGCGTTATCGGGTGCCGGATCCCCCGAGTCCACAAAGGGGTAGAAATCGTCTGACATCGTTTTCTTTCTCAACAGTTTTCTCGTGTCTTCAAGGATAGCAGCAACGTGCATAAGGTTTTTTCAGTTTTCAACAACTTTTCCCAAATGGATGAAAAGTGAAAAAACGCAATGAAAAGTTATCAACGCTTTCAACGTGAGCTGTTGAAAACTTGAGAAAAAAGCATGAAAAAGTGTGAAAACAATCGTTGAGTGTTTTAAAAGGTTTGAAAAACGTGAAGAAACCTATGGTGACTTGGGTTCTTTTAGATTCTTTTGATTGACATCGGCGCATCATATTCCCTACAATTTCAAAGCTCAGGTGTCTAAATCGTGAACTCACGAAATGCAGCAGGAGGATTTTTACCATGAAGCGTACTTACCAACCTAATAAGCGCAAGCGTGCTAAGACTCACGGCTTCCGTGCTCGTATGGCTACCAAGGGCGGCCGCGCCGTGCTCGCTCGCCGTCGTGCCAAGGGCCGCAAGCGTCTGACCGTCAGCGATAAATAAGCGCATGCTTCTCGCATGAGGACATTGAAGTCTCGAAAAGATTTCGAGCATGTGTTCACGCAGGGGAAGCGGTATAACCATCCCCTGATAAGAATGGTTATATGTGGTTCAAGCAACGAAGGCGATCCAGGTCGGGTCGCCTTCGTTGCTGCCAAAAGGCTGGGTTGCGCCGTTGTGCGCAATCGCTCTAAGCGCGTTTTGAGAGAAGCCGCACGTACGTGTCGCCTACCGAGAGATGGGTACGAGATCATTCTATTTGCAACCCCCAAGACCCGCACATCCTCTCCCGCAGAGATGACGGCGGCTCTTGAGTCCTTATGTGTTCGGGCTGGTTTGGATGGATAGTGCGCGTCGGTCGCCTCTTCAGCGCGCGGCCATAGCGCTCATTCGGTGCTATCAGCGTTATATTTCACCCCTCCTACCCGATTCATGTATATACTTCCCCACATGTTCGCAATATGCTGTCGAAGCTGTGGGCAAGTATGGTGTTCTTAAAGGCTGCTGGCTTGGATTGCGCCGCATTCTTCGGTGCAATCCCTTGCATGACGGCGGCTATGATCCCGTGCCGTGAGGCATGATTCGTATCGGAGGATTATTACATGTGGGATTGGATCGTTAACGTCCTTTTTCAGATTCTTGCGTTGATTCAGCAGTTTGCTGTCGACTGGGGTCTGTCCATCATCATCTTGGTTGTCATCATTCGTTTGCTCTTGACGCCGCTGATGATCAAGTCGAGCAAGTCTACCGCTCGCATGCAGGTGCTTACTCCTAAGATTCAGGAGATTCAGGAGCGCTATGCCGACGACCCACAGCGTCAGTCGCGGGAGATGCAGAAGTTTTACGCCGAGAATAAGTTCAGCCCCTTTGGCGGCTGCTTGCCTTTGCTGATTCAGATGCCCATCCTGTGCGCCCTGTTTACGCTTCTCCAGCACCTTGGTGATTACTTTGACGGAGAGACCTTCTCCTTCTATGGCATCCTTCCCAACCTTCAGACCTCTGTTGCCGCTACCTTGCCTCAGGGTTTTGGCGTTGCCGCACCGTATGTCGTCGCGTTGCTGCTTTTTGCCGTTCTGACGCTTATTCCGCAGCTCTATATGTCTCGCAACCAGACGGGCGCTCAGGCTCAGACCGTAAAGACCACGGCCATCATCATGTCTTTCTTCATGCTGTTCATTGGCTGGAGCCTTCCTGCCGGTGTTCTTCTGTACTACGATGTATCCTCCGCTTGGCAGGTTGTCCAGCAGATCTTCGTTACCCAGAAGGTTATCGATAAGGCGAAGGCCGAGGAAGAGGAGCGTATGGCCAATGCTCCTATCGAGGTCGATGTTGTTCGCCGTGAGCACAAGCCGCGTCCGCACAAGAAGAAGTAATTATTAGGTACCTAATAATTGGAGTGTTTCATGTCTGATATCAACGAGGAAACGTCTACTGAGTATTCAGGTGACTATCCGGAAATCGCCGCAGCATATAAAGCAGGCGAAGAGCTCACTGATGAGCAGCTCGACACCATCGCTGATGTTGCTATCTCTATTCTTCGTTCTATCCTTGGCTATTTTGACGCTTCCGATTCCCCCATCGATGAGTATGAGGGTGATGAAGGAGAGCTCATTCTCGATGTGACCGCCCCCGATCTTGCGGTTCTTATCGGTCGTCATGGCCGTACCCTGGAATCCCTTCAGACGATGTTTTCGCTTCTGGTGAGTCGTCGTCTTGGGTTCCGCTATCCGGTTTCTGTTGACGTCGAGGGATATAAGAGCCGTCGTCATGACAAGGTTATTTCCATGGCTCACTCCGCTGCCGCACGCGCAGTGCGTCAGCATTCCACTGTTAGCCTTCCGCCTATGAGTGCTTATGAGCGTCGTCTTGTTCATATCGCTCTTCGTGAGAACAAGAAGGTCGATACTCACTCCGAAGGTTCGGACCCCGAGCGTCGTGTTGTTATTACCGTGGCATAAGTATTTATTTATATGCTTGAAAGAGGGTCAGTAATGACCCTCTTTTTTTGACTGAAATTCTTGTTACACTGATTTCAGTCAAAATTGATTAAGGAGTAGCTATGTCTGGTCGCCCCATCGTTCTGCAAGAGCTTGAGTATACGGACCAGGAGATCAAGGTTTTGACGGAAAAGCTCCTTGATGCCTGTTCGAGCTTTAATATCACTCTTACTTCTCGACAAGCTCAAGATTGTCTTATGCATCTTCTCTATGTTGAGCAGGTCAATTCTTACATTAATCTCACGCGTATTACCGATCTTGATGAAGCGATTATTCTTCATCTTCTTGATTCTCTTGTCCTTGCTCGGTATTTTGATTCCTCTGATCTTACCTATCTCGATATGGGCACTGGTGCTGGTTTCCCAGGTATTCCATTGGCTATTGCTACCGGGGCCACGGGGACGCTTATTGACTCTGTCGGAAAGAAAATAAATGCTGTTAACGCTATTATTCGGAAGCTTCAGCTTGATCGGGCAACTGCTGTTCATACTCGCATCGAGGAATATGCGATTCAAAATAAAGGATGCTTTGATATCGTTGTTGCAAGAGCTCTTGCAAGCATGCCGATCCTTATTGAATATGCAACCCCTTTTTTACGTGAACGAGGACGTCTCATTATTTCAAAAGGCAACCCAGAAGATAATGAGTTGGTTTCTGCCCAGCAGGCTGCTTCCATCTGTGGTCTTACATTGGTTCGAACCGATACATTTGACCTTCCTTTTGATTTAGGTCATCGAGAATTTTTCTTGTTTGAACGTGTTTCCAAGCCCTCCATTTCCTTACCTCGTCAAAATGGAATGGCTCGTAAGAATCCTCTTGCATAATGTTTCACGTGAAACAATCAAACGAGACTGTTTTTTATCATTGATTTAGTTTATCTTTGCTAAATCCAGTAAAGCACTTGGATCTATATACGAGCGCTTATTTTTATTCAGTTAAAAAGAACAAGTTGATCAATTAAATGATGGAGCTCTAATGCACGAACCCTATAGAGACTTTAGTAACCTTCTCTGTTCTTGCGGTTTATGCACTGCGGCTTATGAATATTCTCTTGCATGTTTGTTTCACGTAAAACATAATGAGCAATAGAAATTGAATTGTTTCACGTGAAACATGGGTCTGATGGTTAGAAACCAATCGTTTCGCATGAAACAATATGATCACTCAAAATGAAGTTCAATTAAACAAGGAGGGTGACGTGGGCTTTAGAGACGTTAAGCGATCTAAAAGCGCAAAAAACACGCGTGTAATTGCGATCATCAATCAAAAGGGTGGCGTAGGTAAATCCACTACGGCAGTAAATCTAGCGGCAGCGCTCGGTGAGCAAAATAAAAAGGTGCTCATTGTGGATTTTGATCCGCAGGGAAATACAACAAGCGGCTTTGGAATCGATAAAGAGCAGCTTGAGGCGTGTGTTTATGATTCGCTTCTTCATGATGTTCCCGCTGAGGAGATTATTCAGTCCACCGAATGTAAGCGAGTGTTTGTAATTCCTGCAACTATCCAGCTTGCTGGTGCAGAAATTGAACTCGTTTCTGCAATGGCGCGAGAAACACGCCTTAAGGATCTTCTAGAACCGATTGTTGATGAGTTTGATTTCATCTTTATCGATTGCCCTCCGTCACTTGGACTTCTAACGATTAATGCATTGACAGCGGCAGACAGCGTGTTAATTCCAATTCAGTGTGAGTACTACGCGCTCGAGGGAGTTACAAAGCTTCTGGAGTCGATGCGCATGGTTAAAACGCGTATCAATAAAGAGCTTGAAACCTACGGCGTTCTTCTGACGATGTACGATTCTCGTACTTCGCTTTCAAATCAGGTTGTTGATGAAGTTAAGGGATTCTTTGGCGATAAGGCGTTTAAAACCTGTATTCCGCGATCTGTAAAAGTATCCGAGGCTCCCTCTTTTGGAATGCCAGTGATTACTTACGCACCAAACAATAAGGGTTCTAAAGCATACATGGATCTTGCCAAAGAGGTGATTCGTCGTGCCTAGTCCTAAGAAGAAACAGGCGCTTGGTCGTGGTCTGAACGCTTTAATGGGTGAAGCTCAAACTGAAACCGGGAGTGTTGCGTCTGATACGCTTATAGATATCACTAAGATTCAACCCAACCCCAATCAGCCTCGCACGCATTTCAATGAGACTCTTTTGCAGGAGCTCAGCGAGTCTATTCGGGAGAATGGTGTATTGCAGCCGTTGCTGGTTCGCAAAAAAGGACAGAAATACGAAATCATTGCTGGAGAACGTAGGTACCAGGCATCGAAGTTGGCCGGTATCGAAAAGCTTCCCGTGATTATCAAAGACGTTGATGATCAAAAGATGCTTGAGCTTGCTTTGATTGAAAATCTGCAGCGTTCAGATTTGAATCCCATCGAAGAGGCTAAAGGATATAAGCAGCTTCTAAAGGAAAGCGGAATGACTCAAGAAGCCCTTTCTAAAGCTGTTTCGAGGTCTCGTTCTGCGATCACCAATTCGCTTCGCCTTCTCGATCTTCCTGATGAAGTGCAGCAATTTCTCTTTGATGGAAAGATGACAGCCGGTCATGCGCGAGCAATCCTCGCAGTTCCCTTTGAGGATGCTAGGATTCGTCTTGCTCAGAAGGTTGTAAATGAGGGATTGTCTGTTCGTGCGACTGAAAACCTTGCTCCGTTGTTTTCTGTCGGAGAAGAGCCTAAGAAGCCTAAATCTGTGACACCACAGTCGTACAAGAAGGCGGCACGCGCTTTGCGTCAAGTTTTTAATACAAACGTTAAGGTGAAGTCGTCGCGTGGGAAGAACAAGATTGAAATTGAGTTTAAAGATGAGGAGGAACTCTCGCAGATTCTATCCGTTGTTATGAATAGTGCGGAGGAATAATGAAAAAGATAATTGGATATCTTGGCCTTGGTGCAATTGTTGTTGCTGGATCGCTCTTTGGCTATAAGATTGCGACTGATAACGAGTTTCGCGGACGATTGACGCGCGGAGCACAAGATATGTATAAAGAATCAAAAAAGAAGGTTGATAGTGTTACGGAAGATGTAGCATTAAAGACAGCGCAAATGACCAAAAATCCAAAGGTAAATCAGGACTGGGTTTCCAACCAATGGGATATGATCGGTTATTAAGGTACCTTACTATATACAAGCTCGTTTATTAAGTTGAGTGAATAAAAGGGATGAGGGCATCAGCTCCATCCCTTTTTTGTAATCAATCCCGCATGGATAACAGAGTGAGCAAAGAAAAAAATGCCGTCGCTCAATCGCGAGCGGCGGCATTACATGTTTCATGTGAAACGATGTTTAAGATTCGTTGCTCTTGAAGCGACGCTGCTTAAGCTGGCCGCACGCGGCATCGATGTCTCCCCCGCGTGAATTGCGGATCGTAGTTTCAACACCGTGCTTGGATAGACGACGCTGGAGCTCTTCGACCTTTGAGATGGGAGAAGGCTTGAGTGGGCTGCTCACGATGTTGTTCAGTTGGATAAGGTTGACGTGACAGAGTGTCCCCTCGCAGAACTCAACAAGAGCATTCATCTCGGGATTGTTGTCGTTGATACCGTCAATCATGGCGTATTCATATGTGGGCCTACGGCCAGTCTTTTCGACATAGAGCTGGATTGCTTCGTGAAGACGCGGCAGAGTGAACTTTTTAACGCCGGGCATCAACTGGTTGCGCGTAGATTGAATGGCAGAGTGCAGGGAAATGGCGAGGGTGAATTGCTCGGGAAGGTCTGCAAAGCGACGGATTCCGGGAATAATACCGCTGGTAGAAACGGTAAGATGGCGTGCTCCGATAGCGAGGCCCTCAGGGTCGTTAAGGGTGCGAAGCGCTTCGAGAACGTTATCAAAATTATTGAAGGGTTCGCCCTGCCCCATAAAGACGACACTAGTCACGCGCTCGCCAAAGTCCTGAGAAACGTGAAGAACCTGGTCGACAATTTCGCGGGCTGTAAGGGAGCGAGTGAGGCCGGAGAGTCCAGTTGCGCAAAAGGCGCAACCCATTCCGCATCCAGCTTGGGTCGAGACACAGACCGAGAGTTTATTGCGCGTGGGCATACCGACCGTCTCAACGGAAACGCCGTCAGAGAACTCAAGAAGATACTTACGCGATCCATCGCGGGAAACCTGCTTAACGATTTCCTTGGGAGTGTTGAAGCAATACTCTTCCTCGAGCGCAGCACGGAGAGTTTTGGGAAGGTTCGTCATTTCGTCAAACGAACATACGTTCTTAATAGAAATCCACTCATGCAGCTGCTTAGTGCGAAATGCGGGCTGACCGCATGACGAGACAATCTCGGCGAGTTCGGCATAGGTAAGATCACGAATATCCCGTTTACGGACAATCTGCTCCATGATGCCCCTTTCAATACGCTACAAAACAAAGTTACTTCTACAATAAAGTATCTCTGCGAAATAAAAGGAGCAGGGAGGCGCGAGATACGTAAAAGTACATCGTGTATGAGGTCTTTTTTGCTGTTGAGTGGGGGAACGATGCAAACCCAGGCCATCGATAAGAATCTTCGCATTGCAGTTCTTGCGGGGGGGAGCTCATCGGAGCGAGAGGTTTCGCTCAAATCGGGTGAAAATGCAAGAGATGCCCTGCGGGCAGCTGAGTTTAAGAAGGTTGACCTGCTCGATCCGGCAGACAAAATGTTTATAGACTGCATTCGCGACTACGACTTGGCGTTTCTTGCCATGCATGGAGCCGGTGGCGAAGATGGGGAGATTCAGCACGTTCTCGATTATCTGGGTATCCCCTACACGGCGTCAGATGCGTTTTCGAGTGCGTGCGGCGCGGACAAGGACGTCTCAAAGCTCATCTATGCCAATGCGGGCATTCCTATCGCAAAGGGCGTTACCTTGAAGAAGGACGATCCCATAACCGTTGAGGATATCGTTGCGGTTGTGGGGGAAGAGAGTTTCGTGAAACCAGCGGTAAATGGATCGAGTTACGGCATCTCTCTTGTTAAAAATCCTTCGGAACTGCCTTGTGCCATTGAGAAGGCGTTTAAATACAGCGACAAGGTTCTTATCGAGCAGCGCCTCGTGGGCACCGAGATTACCGTTGGAGTATTTGGGGACAGCGAGACGCTTAAGCCCCTTCCGGTTGTTGAGATTTGCTGCCCTGAGCAGAGTGATTTTTACGATTTGGATGTGAAGTATGTCGACCCCACCGATATTCATCGCATTCCTGCCAGGATTAGCAAAGAAGATTACGAAAAGGCGCAAGATCTAGCCTGCCGTGCCCATGAGGCTTTGGGTTGTTTTGGCATTTCACGCAGTGACTTTATCGTGACGTCCTCAGGACCTGTTATTCTCGAAACCAATACTATTCCCGGCATGACCGATGCCTCGTTGTTCCCAGACGAGCTGCGTCATGCCAACATCGAGTTTTCCGATGCTTGTGCGAGCTTGGTTGAGATGGCTCTTGCGCGAGCGGGAAGGCGATAAGGAGAAATACAGCCCTTATGCTCATGAAAGACGCGGTTTTACCCGGTACACCCGATTATGTGATCGAAGCATACGAGACGCTCGCCGATCGCGCGAAAACGCGTTCTTTTGGACTGATAGAAGATGATGTGATTGTTCTCGATACCGAGACGACCGGACTTTCGCTGCAGGACAATAAGCTGATTGAGATATCTGCAGCCCGCATGCACGGCCGCGAGGTGGTAGAGAGATTTGATACTTTTGTTCATCCGGGCTGCCCAATACCGGCGGAAATCACGCGATTGACAAGCATCACCGATGCCGATGTTGTCACCGCGCCGAGTGCCGAAGAGGCAGTAGCGGCGCTGGAAGAGTTTGTTGGGGGATGCCCCGTCATCGCTCATAACGCGACATTCGATAGGTCCTTTATCGAATCGGTAAAGGGCGGAGTGCGCGTAAGTGACATCTGGATCGACTCCCTTGCGCTTTCTCGTATAGCATTGCCGCGTCTTGCTTCCCACAAGTTATCGTTTATGGCCGATCTGTTTGGTTGCGATGCGGTATCTCATCGTGCGGATGCGGATGTTGAGGCGCTGTGCGGTGTCTGGCGCATTCTTCTTACGGCGTTGGCCGACTTGCCTGCGGGTCTTTTATCTCATCTCGCCGACATGCATCCAGATGTCAGCTGGTCGTACCGTCCGATTTTTTCCTATCTTGCGGCGGAAAATCCGGGTGCCGCTTTCTCCCTGGTGGCGGAGAGACAGCGTGTTGTTCATGCCGATCTCTCCCCCGAATGCGTCGATGCTGATGATGCGCCAAACATCGAGATGCCCTCGCGTGAAGAGATTGAGGCGGAGTTTCTTCCCGGCGGTAAAGTCGCATCGATGTACGAGGGGTTTGAAGCTCGCGCCGAGCAAGTTGAGATGGCGCAGGAGGTGCGCGATGCCTTTGCATTGCGCGGACATCGCGTTATTGAGGCCGGAACAGGCGTCGGCAAATCGATTGCATACCTTTTGCCCGCGGCGGAGGCGGCAAAACGCAACCATATCACCGTTGGCATCGCCACAAAATCGAACAATCTGGCCGATCAGCTCATGTTCCACGAGCTTCCCAGGCTAGCCGCACAATATAATGGCGACCTTTCCTTTACCGCGCTCAAGGGTTACGACCACTACCCCTGTTTACGCAAGCTTGAACGTCTGAGTCGCTCATCGAGCGAAATCAAAACGGATAAAGACCCGGCGGATACTCTCACGGCAATTGCGGTTATTTATGCCTTTGCCTGCCAATCTCCCGATGGGGACCTTGATGGAGTGGGCATACGCTGGCGCAGTGTGAACCGCGGCGATCTCACAACTGCATCGCGTGAGTGTGCGCGACGCCTCTGTCCGTTCTTCCCAGACGGTTGTTTGGTTCATGGTGCACGCCGCCGCGCGGCCCGTGCCGATATCGTGGTCACAAACCATTCTCTTCTCTTTAGAAATGTCGCGGCGGACGGAAAGATTTTGCCTCCCATTCGTCACTGGATTGTCGATGAGGCCCATTCGGTGGAGCGTGAGGCGCGCAGACAGTGGGCTCAAACGGTTTCTGCCGATGAATCCCGGACGGTCTTTGAGCGTTTGGGTGGCGAGCGCATGGGCGCCCTTGGGCAGCTGACGCATCAGCTTGCCGGGTCGGATGCGGCGACGCTCTATATGGGTCTTACGGCAAAAGCGGTGGTGAGCACGCGCCGCGCTTCGCTTGCCATGGTTAATTTATTTGATGCTGTCCGTGACCTTTCGCGTACTCAGCGCGGGGGTTCCTACGATATGGTCAACCTTTGGATCGGTCCCGATTTGAGGGAAAGCGCGGCATGGGACGAATTCCTCGCCCCGGCAAATACGGCGCTTTCTGCTCTCGATGAGGCAGCAAAGAATTTAGCCTCACTGGTGGAGGCCGTGGTTGCAGATAAGCCGGACCTTGTTGTTGAGGCTGCCGACGGCGCACGCCGCCTTAAAGAGATGAAGGAAACCCTTTCCCTTATCGTTGAGGGTACCGACGAGCGCTATGTGTTCTCGCTGCGGGTGAATCGTCGCCTCAAGGCGGGTGGAGAAGCGCTTTCTGCCGAACTTCTTGACATCGGGGAAGCGCTGGCAGAGCGTTGGCTTCCGGAGATGCAGTCGGTCGTGTTTACTTCTGCAACTATTTCGATTGCGGACAATTTTTCTCACTTCACAAAGTCTGTCGGCCTCAATCGTCTTCCCTCGGGATTAACCAAGACCGTGCATTTGGATTCAAGCTATAACTTTGATGAGAACATGACGGTTGTGGTGGCGGGCGATGTTCCCGACCCGCGAAGCCGCGATGCGTATCTTGATACCTTGGAAAAGTTGCTCGTCGATGTGCACCTTGCCATGGGCGGATCGGCACTGACGCTATTTACCAATAGGCGAGACATGGAAGACCTCTATGCTCGCGTGGAACCAAAGCTCGCGGCAGAAGGCCTGGAGCTTGTGTGTCAACAGCGCAATTCTTCGCCGCGCTATCTTCGCGATCATTTTATTGCAGAGAAATCGTCGTCTCTTTTTGCCTTAAAAGCATTTTGGGAGGGTTTTGATGCCTCGGGTGATACGTTGCGTTGCGTGGTGATTCCCAAGCTCCCCTTTGCGAGCCCCACCGATCCGTTGGCTCAAGAGCGAGATCTTCGCGAAGAGCGGGCCTGGGCACAGTATGCATTGCCCGATGCGGTGCTTGAGGTTAAGCAGGCGGCGGGGCGTCTTATCCGTACGTCCTCGGATGTAGGGGTCCTTGTGCTTGCCGATTCCCGTCTGGTGACAAAGGGATACGGGAAGAAGTTTTTGCAATCGCTTCCAACTTCTGGATATCAAAAAATCGAGTCCAATCAGGTTGGACGCTATCTTGAGTTGTGGCGGCGCGCGAGGTCGAAGTAATCTTACGGTTCGGGGAGGATCAAGCGCTCTGCATAGGATATGAATTCCGTGCGCAGCTCTTGGGGCTCCAAGATCAAAAGGTTGCCCGCTGCAGCAAGAACCTGGTCAAACAACCAAGATTTAGAGGCCAGATATATTTCGAGTACGACCGTCTCGTCATCTTGGTCTTCGGTGCGCATGATACCGGACCAGGTGATGAGGGGCAGGTAGGACTTGTTGCATCGCACCAGCGCCCGGACACCTGATTTTTCGAGACTTTCCTGTATATCGGTCCGATCAAACGGGTGATGTATCGCCGATTCTTCCGTCACCTCGAGAGAGGAGATGCGGTCGAGGCGGTACTTACGCTGTGCGTCCTGCTCGACATCCCAAGCATCGAGATAGGTCGCCGATTCCTCGCTCACCAGACGGTAGGGATCGATGGTGCGAACATGTGGCTCCTTTTCATCGATAGAGCGATACCCCATACGGAGTCGCACGCCATCCTCGATCGCTTCGAGTAGTTTTTGATAGAACGAACCGTAGCGCGCTGGTTCTGCTAGGGAAATCATCTGGGTTTGGAGTTGCGACGGGTCATCGAGTGCCGCCTGGATGCGAAGACGGGTGCTTTGATCGATATTCAGCGAGGCGAGAACATATCTCAATACGGCAGCGTCATTGATAGAGAGCCTCAGCGGCACGAGGCGGGCGGCATCTCCGCCGAGAGATATTGTTTTTTCGTCCATATCGATAATGGCCCTCACGCCAGTGGAGCGGTCCGAGAGGCTCGAGACGATTTCGACGATTCGATCGAGATCGGAAACTTGGACCCCTAGTGCAGAACAGGCACGGGCGATGGATACCGATTGGTTTGGCGCAGCGGTGAGCAGTTGAAGGAGTCTGATGCCGCCGGCGACGATTTGATCGGCTTTAAGTTTAGATTCGGCCATGGGCCTCCACCGCCTTGGTGATTGTTGAGTTCCAAAGGGAAACGAGGGACGCCGGGGAACAGGGACGCATGCCAAGGGAGGCGTTTTTAAGGGCCATGGCTACGGCGGCGTCTGGATTTTTCACTGCGATGTTCCAGCGCAAGGATTTATCCGGCTGTATTTCAAGCGTTCCCCTTCCATGTGTGAGCACCTCGATTTCTCCAGCTACGGATTGTGCGGGAAAAGCGAAGGTCGCTTGAATTTCCTCCTCATCGCCTAAATCGAAGGGGAGAAACTGAAAAGCGCTGAGGGAAAAATCATGGGGGATGGTGTAGGATCCGCGGGGCTTGTTCATGCGTGTGACGCGGTCGGTGCGGAAGGTTCGAACCTTGCCGGAAAGGTTGTCGAGACCGACGAAATAGCACTGATTTGCCTGGTTAACAACGCCGTAGATCGATACCGTTCTCTTGGATTCTTTCCCCTTTGCATCTCGATAGCAGAAGGGAAGGGACTTTCGTGAACAATAAGCTGCCCACACGGTATCGAGCACGTTTTGAATCTGCTCGTTTACCTGCTCGACATCATCGACGCTCTCGTCCTGCTCGGCATCGGTATCGATTGCCGCTGCGACGGCTCGGATGCGCAGCAATGCGGAGCGGAAGGATATCTTTGTACGCGCCAGATACTCATCGACGGCATGTACGAGCATATCGGCGTCATCTTGGGTGACGACGGCTGTATCTATATGGGTGCGTTCGCGGTCGATCTCCCAGCGGCTCTCTTCGGTTTCGCTGGCTCCACTCTCTTTAACTTCACGGATGTGGACACCGTACTCTTCGAGTTTTTTGCGATCGCGTTGGAATTTTTTCTTTTCGCTCTCAATACCCGCCATTCCATACCCAAGATCGCTATCGGTGATGATCTCGGTGGTTGTGAGGGGTCTCGAGGTGCAATTTAGGATAAAGAGTAGGTTGAGAATGCGCCGAGCGGATTCATTGCGCTCATTTGAGCCATCCATCGAATGAATTGTTGTTTCAGCCATAAGATGCGCAACCCCTTCCGCAGCGGACCATCTCGTCGCAACGGCACCATTTTAATCGATATGGAGTCTCGCGGGGAAAATGTGCCAAGGGGGCTGGCATCCGGGCTCGGCGCTGCAGCTAGAGATAAGTAAGGGTATACTTTCGCCTATACAGGCTTACCGTGGGAGCGGTATGCCTGCATGCATTAAGCAACCGCGATATGGAGCCCTACATGGCTAACAGTAAAAAATATTTGAATCATCTTCTGCAGCGCACGGAGATTACCCCTGCCTGCAGCGAGGAAGAACGCACCGCTGCAGATGTCATCGCACGTATTTTCACCGACCACGGTTTTAATCCCGAGATACAGGAATTTACCGCTTCTTCGTCTCGAAAAAACGTTTCTGCCATTGCGGGAATCGTACTGTTTGTTGCCACGCTTTTTATGGGAATCGGCGGGGCATTGGGTATTTTTGGCTTCCTGCTTGTTCTTGCGTTGGGCGTTCTGTACGTGCTTATTCGTTTGGATAAGATCTCTGTCCCTGCGATTGGGGCAAACGGTCTTTCTCAAAACGTTATCGCCTATCATCAGGCATCTGGCCCCCTTGCTTCTCCTCGCAATCGTCCGGTTGTCGTAGTTGCGCATTATGATTCTTCTCGTGCCGATCTTTTGAGCCGCGAACCGTTTGCAAGCTATCGTGCGCTTATCAACAAGCTCTTCCCGGTTGCTATGGTGCTTCCTGCAGCCGTTGCCATCCTTCGCCTGCTTCCTCTCCCGGGTGCTCTCAAAGCGGTACTTTGGGTTATTGCCATCCTGTTCTCCTTAATTCCCCTTTTGCGTTCTGTTGCGTTTCTTTTTGATCGCTTTGCCATGCCCTACACCACGGGTGCAATCTGCAACAAATCCTCCGTGGCTGCCATGCTGGGCGTTATGGACACGGTTGCGCCGTCGTCTCGTGCCGATGAATTCCCGGAGGATGTCCCATTTGAGGAGTATTTGGATTCGCTGAGCGGTGCGTATCAGAGTTCCTATACGGCAGAAGTCGAGGACGAGCCTCTTTACCAGGAAGAATCCGGGCAGGCAGAGCTTGGTGATGCTGAGGCGAGCACTGCAGACGAGATGCCCATTTCGCAACCGCAGTTGCCCGTTCAGGAGGAACCGGTTGTTGCTTTTGAACAGCCGGAGCAGGATTCCTCGGTGGCTACCGAGGAGACTCAGGCTGACGATGAGACGGTCGACGATACATTTGCCAATGACGATCTCTTGCCGGTGGATAGTACTCCCGCTGCGACCGATGCTGTTGCGGATACTGTTGCAGATGCTGCGGAGCAGGCGCCGGTCTTGCCTCTTAACGCTGCTGGCAATTTGCGATTTGGCAAGGACACCATTCGTGCTCTGGGCATGATTCCTGCCGAGTGCGACCTGGAGTACGATGAGGGTCAGTTCCCCGTGGATGAGCCCGCTGCCGCTTCGGTGGATAATCTCGTTGTTGCTTCCGTGGATGAGCCTGTTGTCGCTTCCGTGGATGAGCCCGTTGCCGTTCCTGTCGAAACGCAGGGTGAGGAAGCGGTCGAGGAGACTCCCGGCGCGGTTTCCGACGAACATGCCGATGCCGTTGCTGCGCCTGTCCCCGCTCCCGCGGTCGTCCCGATTGCTCCTTCGCTGTTTGACGAAGAGGTGACCGAAGAAGAGGAGGTCCTCGCGATTCCCGCCGTTGTGGCAGAGCTTGCCGATGGCGAGAATACAGAGACTGATGAAGCCGCAGATGAGCCGGCTGTCTTTGATGAGCAGGTTGAAGAACAGGCCGATGAAGAGTCCTTCGACGCCTCACAGACGTCGATTGTTCCGCCCATTCCAAACGAGCTTGTTGAAGATCAGCCCGTCGATGCCTCTCAAACTTCTATTGTGGCTCCCATTCCGGATGAGCTTGTTGAGGAGACTCCCCTGCCTGCCGCCTCCGAAGAACAGCCGCTTGTGCTTACGGGCGAAGAGGATTTTGAGGAGATCATCCCCACTGATGATATGGAGATTGTCGAGGCCGATTTTGAGCTGGTCGAGGACGAACCTCTCCCGCTCGATGAGGTTGATCAGCCTGCGGAGGAGTCTGAGGACGGCATCGCTGCTGAGGATGTTGCCCAACATGAGGCGGACGAGGTCGAAGAGGAGCAGGTGCTGCCCGCGCCCGATGAGACGGTTTCCGTTGATATGGCTCAGGTAATGGATGAGCAGGAAGATAACGTTGAACAAGGGAACAACGACGTGCCTTTGACCGATGGCTCCGAAGGGACCACTGTCGAGTCTACGCAGGTCTTTGTTCCTGTAGAGGAGATTTCGGCTGGGGGCACACAGGCCATCCCCGCGCAGTCTCAGGGGACCCAGGCCATGCCTGTACAGCATCAAGGAACCCAGGCTATGCCTGCACAGGTCGAGACCGTCGATTCTTTGATGGCGCAGATTACTCCCGCACCGGCTCCGGCACCGCGTCCCCAACGACAGCTCAATATTCCGTCGCTTGATTCGGTTCCTGCATCCCCCGCAGTGGCGTCAACTCAAATCCCGCCGGTGACTCCGACGGTTCGTGCGAACCCCATGGCAAATCGGTCTTCGCTTTTTGACCTGCCCGATCCTTCCGCCAAGCCGGTGGATCCTTTCTCCTCCATTCCGGCTCCAGTTGACATGGACCAGCCCGTCGCGGCAAAGCCGACGTTTACCGTTATTGATTCGACTGATGTGGTGTCGCCTGTCCCGCAGCAGCAATTCGAGACCATCCATGCGGTGACTCCTGTGTCCGCCACTCCTGCCAAGAAGCGTCGTGGCTTGTTTGGACGCAAAAAGAAGGAAGAGACCAGCATGAGCGATTGGCTCGGCGTGGATGAGGACTTCGATGCGAAGCGTTCTGGCCGCGACATTGGTTCGTGGGATAACTTCGAAGGCGACGATGGCTGGAAGGGCGGTGCCGCTGGCGAGGGAAATGAGGATGAGCTTCGCCAGGCAGTGACGTCTTTGGGAGACGACGAGCTTTTGGGTCACGACATCTGGTTTGTTGCAACCGGCGCTACCGAGAACGACAATGCCGGCATGAAGGCGTTTCTCGATGAGCATCGCGACAAGCTTCGCGGTGTCTTTATCATCAACCTCAAGTGCGTGGGCGCCGGCCAGCTCTCCATGATTACGACTGAGGGCGAACATCGTACTTTGAAGGCCGACAGGCGCATCACGGGTCTCTTCTCGCGCGTGGCGTCCGATTTCCATCGTCCGCTCGCTTCGGTCGAGATGCCCTATGTCGACACCGATGCGCACGCCGCAATGGAGAGGAGCCTGCGCGCAATGACGCTTGCTGGCGTTGAGGGGTCGAGTTTTGCTTGCGCTTACACCGAGCAAGATCATCCCATCAATCTTAATGCCGACAACGTTAACTACGCAGCCGATTTGGTTACCGAGGTTATTCGTAGATCGTAGGCTGTTGTCAAACAAAGATTGCTCGCCCGCTTCCTTATGGAAGCGGGCTTCTTTTTGAATCGATATCGCATATGCTGCATGCGCCTTTAGAAAAGCTGCTACGATAGCCGTATCCAAGTTTCAGGAGGAACCGTGCTTTCTTTTATTCGTCGCCATTGGGTCGCCTATACCGTAGGAGCTGCACTTGCTCTTTTGCTCGGTTTTGGTGCTGCTTGGTTTGTTGGCGTTAAATGCTCGACTCCTGAAGACGTCCGTGCCGAACGCATCAAGGCAGAGCAAGCCGCAACTCAAGCCGACAAGCAGCTTGAGAAGGATACGGCTGGTTCAAACGAAGTATCGGATACAGGCTCGGCGCTCTAAACATATCAGCGTGAAAAAACGATAAGCGTTCGCTCTTGCTGTCCTGCTACTGCATTCGAGCAGGTGGCGAGTGTTAGGACTTGCCGTGCTTTATGGGCGTCTTCCTGAGCGGTTTGGGCTTTTGTTTCTGCCTGGTCAAGAATGAGGGAGAGCCAGTTGCGCATTTCGTCGGCGTCCGGCCATGCAAATCGCTGAACGAGTTCGTAGTTTTTCTCGACACGCAGTGCACAGAGCGGCTTAAAGCGAAAAATAAGGTTATCGACGGTTTCGATATTCGCCGACCCGAGTGTCTGAAACACGTTGCTCTTCCAGGCTGATGCGAGGCTGCTGAACATCAGTTTGGTCGATCCAAGATGATGGCCAAAGACCAAGACATGCTGGGAAGAGACTGTACACCTGTCGTCAATGAAGGGGCACCCTGCTACGTCCTTTTGATTCCAAAAATTATGATGGAGATACCAATCTTTGTTTTTAGGTGATGCCTGAACGAGGGGATAGGATACCGCCGTGTTCTCAACGACGAGCCAGCCCGCGGCGTCTTTGTTTTGATCAAGCAGGTTGGCTACCTCTTTGCTCGAGGCCGAGGTTGCGGTCGAGGTGGAGCGAGGCGTTGCGTTTGCCACCGCGGGCGTCTTGCTCTGCAGCTGCCTGTAAGCGAGCTGAGATGCAAGACGCTGTGCGGATTCTATCCCAGCGGAACCGATCCAAAGGAGCGATGCGACGCCGCAGGATGCCAGAAACGCTCTTCGGGTTGTGCATATCATCGTTTAGTCCTGCTCGATTTGCGCACGATGCTGGGGAAGAGGATGACTGCTATAAAGGCGAAGCTGCAAAGGATACTTGCAAGCAAGGGGATTAAATCGGAGTCGACACCGGTTTGTGCAAGAGGCCGCCCGATGATCTGTTTAACCTTATCTTTATCGTGATCCTCAAGGTTGGGGCCTCCGCCGTTTCGGTAGAGGTCGATAACCGCACTGTTGAGAAGAGAGCTCCCGCCTTCCCATCGCTTTTTTGTTGAGAGCTGGATAATCGCGGGCGCAAGGTCGCCTTCTTGTGTCTTATTGGGGGCTTTATCGTAGGAGTCGTTTTCGCTCTTTAGATCGGAGCGCGTCCATCCGTCCTTTTGCGTGGTAAACGAATCCGCAACGCTGCCGAATTCAAAGCGAATTGCGCAGATGTGCTGGCTCTCCTTAAGATCAAGATCGAGAACGTCAAGAATCCTTGCTTGTGTAGCGTCGATATTTTGCTCCCAAAGATGCCAATGTGAATAGTCGAGCTTGCGACCTTCGCCTTCGAGCCAAGGATTTTCGTGACCGTCTTCGAGGGTTGCGTTGGCGTTTGATTCGTTGAGGTAATCATCGTCGTTGGAAAGTTGATACCAAACGTTGAGTTTGCCGTCGTAATCCCCTTGAGCGACGGGCGTTATCACGCCGGTTACTTCTGCCATTCCTTGAGCTACGCAATCGAGCGGATCGGTAACCGTGCATTCGTCGACCCAGGTGTTGCTTGTGTTTCGCATATCAAGCAAATACGTATATACACGGCCCTCGCCTGCTTCCGTGAGGCGCTGTTGGCGCTTGTCAATTTCTCCAGTGATTTGAATGGGCTGGTCATACATGGCAATAGCTTGGATTTCGCCGCTTTCCTCAACGGTGAACGTGATGCTTTTTGCTACATCGTGTCCTTGGGGCGACTGCGTCTCGGTGAGTGTATAAGATCCTGGCGCAAGCGCTTCAATCCGATGGGGCTCAGTGGTCGAAGTCCATTCATCGACGATAGTTCCGTCGGAATCGGTGACGGTAAGATGCGCGCCGGCAAGCTCGCTTTCGTTGGTGATATCTCGTTTTGAGACATCGATTTTAGTGAAATCGTTTTCGATAACAATCTTATAGGACTCCTCGCCATCGATACGTCCGTATTCGTCAACGGTGAATTCGCGAATAAGGGGATCGAGAAGAAAGCCGTTGGCCGTGTTTGTTTCCTTGATGCGCCAAATGCCAGGCTGCAGGTGAATCGCGCGGCAGATGCCGTTTTGATCGGTCGTGATCGTAAGCGGCAAACAACCCTCTTTGAGTTGGGGAATATCGTGGGAGTCGTTATGGTCTTTGACGATGTCGTTGCTTTCGGCGGGTTTGCCGGGCTCGGGTGTCTGCTCGTCTTCCAGGCGCCAGAGGGTGAACTGCACGCCGGGGACAGGTGCATCGGTCCCTGCTTTTATCTTTTTGATTTCAACCGTTGTCGGTATGTTCGATATCGCACAGCTTGTACTGACAAGCGGGGTGTCTTGGTTCTCGTAGGTAAGCGTGAAAACAATCGGGTTGCTTGCGAGCACATGGCCGGGTGCAGGTTTTGTTTCAACAAACTCATAGGTTGCCTTACCGTTGCCGAGTGGGAGTTTTGTTGTCGTTGTACGTCCTTCTTCGTTGGTTTTTACATGGTCAACAACGGTCCCCGCGCTCAAGAGGACCGATCCGTTCGGGGCGATAATATCCTCATGAACGCGCACATCAAACTCGGCTTCACCAAGAGCCGCACCGTCTTCGGAGCAGGTTTTGACAAGCTGGGCGATTCCTGTGGCGGGGGAGTTGGCAACAGTGGCTATGCAAAGCGGCTCATCACCACTAATTTCGATTTGTACGTCTTCTCCGGCAAGGACATAGGGCTGCGCTGCTGTGATTTCTCGGATGTAATACGTTCCCGTTGCTAGTTGCTCGGGCAGCGTGACGCTTCCGTCGTCGCCCGTGGTAAAGGTGTCGATGCTTGATTGGGCCGGATACCAGACACTTTGGGAAATAAGGTTCTTGTTGTTGTCGAGAAGCTGGAAAGAAAATCCGGCAAGAGGAATGCGTTCCCCGGATTTTGCATCGACCTTAACGATCTGCAACCGACTCATCTTTCGATGGTTGTTGATGATGTACTTCAATGTGCAATTGTCGATTATTTGGTCAGCAGCGATCGTCCAATCTTCAATTGCTGCAAAGCCGTCGGGGATGGTCTGCTCATCCTCGTGGATGGTATAGCCCGCGGGGTCGTAGGGAATCGCCCCATGAGCGACGTGGGAGTTCGAACCGTTCCCAAACCATGCGCCCTTACTTGTGGCATATCCGTCTTTATCGGTTGTGATCGATCCGATTGCTTTGCCTGTGGTATTGGAGATGATCTGGAAGCACACCCCCTCAGCAGGAATCTCTTGCTTCGAGGAGCCCTCATCGCCTTCGTCTTTGAATTTTGCAATCTCGATATCAAATGCGACGGGTATCTCATCAAAATCGCTTTCGGGGATGAGTCTTAACGTGGCGTTTTCATCAAGATTGTCGGCCCCAACATGGTAGATGTGGTCTTCTGTGTCTAGGAGATAACCTTGCGGAGCTTTAGTTTCCCGTACATGGATGGTACCGAGAGGGATGTTTTCAAACGAGGCAACACCTTCTTTGTTCGTGGTAGCTGTCGCATGAAACCCTGGCGCGCTATCCGAGGTTAGCTCATACTCCGCCCCTTCGAACGAGCATCCTGCCTGTGCCGCACCTGCGCTTATGGCGTCATGTTTGCAAACAACAAGGGTGAACGTACCAGGTTTGTCGGTGGTCGAAACAAGGCTGTTGAGCCCTGCGGTTGTAAATTCGATTCGTTCTTCGTTTATGGCAAAACCCTTTGGAGCCTTTGTTTCCTGGGCATAGTAGGCAGTATTGGGCTTGAGGGCAAGTTCGGCGTGTCCATTTGCATCGGTGACAACGGTGTCTGCTAGTGAAGAATCTGATGCGTGATAGATTGCGTACTCTGCCCCTTCAAGTGCGTACTCTTCGTTATTTGCGCTGATGCTTGCGTCTGCAGAGGTTTTCGAAAAAATCACGCGGGTCTTTTTCTCGCTGGTGACGAGACTTTGATATCCAAACGTTTTATTCTCGCCTTTTGGTGTGCGATTGATCCATAGGATAGCGCACCCCTCTTCGATACCTCCTCCACCAGCTTGAGCATAGACGATTGCCTGCTGGTAGAGGTTCCAAGAGGCTTCTTTGATGTGAGGGTCTTTGATGGCTTCCCATCGTTCCTTATAAGCTTTGTTTCCATGCCAGGGAGGGTCGTATTTGGGAACAAAATTGAGAAGGTCAGGCCGTTTGTCACCAATGGCAAGCCAGATTGCTGCCATAGTGGCAGATTCAGACTTGCCTTTATCGAGTCCCGCAACCGAAGTGACGACTTTTCCGTCGTATCCATGATAGGCAACGTAGTCGAGCTCGGGGATTTTTGGCGAACCGTATCGAGTGAGTTTTTGGCCCACTTCGGGATAGGAAAGAAATCCCTGTGCGCAATAGGCGACGTTTTGTCCTTCGACGCGAATGAGCTTGCCGTGTCCGTCAGAGGAGTTGGGGTTGTGAACCAGGTCGCTTACGGTGATGGAGTCGCTGTTGGCGTGCGCGCCGATGAGCGCACTGCCAACAGCGCATGTCGCTCCGAGAAGGGCGATAGCGAGAACAACGAAAAGCGGCACCGGTCTGCGGCGTCCTATGGAGCGGTTGTCGTTCGTGTTGCGCCAGGGGAATCGGCGTGCCTTGCTGTGATTCACAATCGTCCTCCCTCGAATCGATGGGAGTCGAGCGTATAAGGACACATTCCCCGTTAGTTCCATCTATGCTTACAAAAGAGAACGCATCGATTCCCCTTATTCTTGCCAGTTTCTAACAAGGCAGGTGAAACGGGGTAAATATCAGCGGTGTTAAGCCCCTTAGCTTTGATTGCGACGACTGTCATCACAAAAAGAGGCGCGCATCTCCATGATCTTCGATGGGCTCTCGGTCTTCTCGCGCAGTTTTATCGTGGACTGGTACGTTTCTTGCTCCATAGGAACAATGCAGGTTATACTAACTACCGCGCATTCACTGCGTCGTATATGCGGGCATCGCCAAGTGGTAAGGCATCAGCTTCCCAAGCTGACACTCGCGGGTTCGAGTCCCGTTGCCCGCTCCCATTCGAATTTCAGGCACGGTAACGTTTCGCTACCGTGCCTTTTTGATAAAGTGCCGAGACTCGAACCCGACAGGGTGCGAGCGCCTACAACGGCTGTTTTGTCGCGCCCTAGTCAAACAAGCTCGGCATGTCGTTTTCCTTCATGAGAGCGCCGGCAGACGGCAAGGCCTGTGCGCAGAATCGCTCCGTCGAGGCTTCGCTTCCCAGGAAGTCTTCTGCCGCGCCCACAGCGGTGACGATACGATTCTTCTTTGCCGTGAACGCCTGGACGCCCTGGGTGCTGGTGGTTGTTTTGGTCTTGAGTAGCGACGTGTTGAAGCTCATTAGGCGGCCGTCGTTTGAGGCAAGCGCCAGGTCGCGGTCCTCCTTGAGCACCTGGGCAAACAGCAGTTTGCTGCCGCCGTAGATGGCATTCTTGAGGCGCTTGCGGTTGGTTTTGGTCACATAACCGGCAAGCGCGACGCGCACGACGCGGCCATTCTCGAAGACAAACAGCACGTCTGCCTTGTAATCCTCGGGGTCGATTACCCAGATTACAGACTCGTCGGGGTCCATCTCAAGATCGGTGGGCAGATAGGAGCCAAGCTGTGCTGACTTGGTGTCCTCGAACGACGCAACCTTGCACTTGTACACCTGGCTCTTATCGGTGAATACCAGCAGCTCGTGCGTATTGGAGGAGGGGAACTCGATAAAGGGCTTGTCCCCGTCTTTGTACTTGAGGGCGGCGCCCGTCTTAAGCACGCGATCCGTTAGTTTCTTGAGGTAGCCTTCGTGCGAGAGCATGATCGTAACCGGATATTCCTCGACCTCCGGCTCCAAACTCACTTCGATGACGTCCGCAGGATCGATCCTGCCCGTGCGGCGCGGCATCACGTACTTTTTATTAACCGCGGCAAGCTCGTCGCTGATGACCTGCTTGATTTTATCCTCGCTCGACAAGATATCCTCGAGCTCGGCAATCTCGCCTTCGAGCTTCTCGATATCCTTGGTGCGGTTGAGGATGTACTCCTCGTTGATGTTGCGGAGCTTGATTTCGGCAACAAACTCCGCCTGGGTCTCGTCGATATCAAAGCCGCGCATCAGGTTGGGCACGACCTCAGCCTCGAGCTTGGTTCCGCGGATGATGGCGATGGCCTTGTCGATATCGAGTAAAATCGCCTCGAGGCCATGCAAAAGATGTAGACGCTCGGACTTCTTGCCCAGGTCAAAGCTCACGCGGCGACGTGTCGACTCCACGCGCCAGGCAACCCACTCGTGTAGGATTTGACGCACGCCCATGACGCGCGGGTAACCGTCGACCAGCACGTTGAAGTTGCACGAGAACGAATCCTGCAGCGTGGTTGAGCGATAGAGTTTGGCCATGAGCTTGTCCGGGTCGACACCGCGTTTGAGGTCGATGGCGATGCGCAGGCCCGAAAGGTCGGTCTCGTCACGGATATCGGCGATCTCTTTGACCTTACCCTCTTTGGAGAGCTTGATGATGCGCTCGATGATGACGTCGGTTTTAGTGGTGTAGGGGATCTCGTAGACCTCGATGATGCGCTCTTCGGGAATCCAGCGCCAGCGCGAGCGAATCTGGAAGCTGCCAAGTCCCGTCTCGATGATGCGCTCCATCTCCTCACGGCGATAGATGATCTCGCCGCCCGTCGAGAAGTCGGGCATGGGCATGTATTCGAGCAGGTCGCAATCGGGATCTTCGAGATAGTGCATGGTGGCGCAGCAGACCTCGTTGAGGTTAAAACCGCAGATGTCGGACGCCATGGCAACGCCGATGCCCTTGTTGGCCGAGACCAGGATGTTGGGGAACGTCGTGGGCAGCAAGCGCGGCTCTTTCATGGCGCCGTCGTAGCTGTCAACAAAATCCACCGGGTCCTTGTCGATATCCTTAAAGATTTCGGCGCAGATGGGAGAGAGCTTGGCCTCGGTGTAGCGCGAAGCGGCGTAGCTCAGGTCACCCGAATAATATTTGCCAAAGTTGCCCTTCGACTCCACGAAGGGAGCGAGCAGCGCTTCGTTGCCCGTGGCAAGGCGCACCATCGTTTCGTAGATGGCGGCATCGCCATGTGGGTTGAGCTTCATGGTCTGACCCACGATGTTGGCGCTTTTCTGACGCTCTCCCTTGAGCAGGCCCATCTTGTACATGGTGTAGAGCAGCTTGCGGTGCGAAGGCTTAAAGCCATCGATTTCGGGGAACGCACGCGAGACGTTGGTGCTCATGGCATAGGGCATATAGTTAGTCTCGAGTGTCTCGGTAATAGGCTGCGCGGTGACCTCAGAATGCAAGCCGATGACGTTGGCGTCGTTGACCTGCTTCTTTTTAGGCTGAGTTTTAGTTTTCTTCTTTGCCACGATTTCCTCTTGTTGCTCTTCTTGGGCCGTTTTGATGTGCGCTGTGCCTTATTGCAGGTCCAGCTGGTCTAGATACTCTTTGCCGTGCTGTGCGATATGGCGCTTGCGCCCCTCGTCGTCGTTGCCCAGCAACAGGTTGAACATGGTTTCCATCTTCGTGACGTCTTCGGGTTCCACCTTGATCAGGCGGCGCGTCTCGGGGTTCATGGTGGTGAGCCACATCATGTCCGGATCGTTCTCACCAAGACCCTTTGATCGGTTGATGGAGCACTTCTGGTCGCCGATTTCTTTTAAGATGCCGTTCTTTTCGAGTTCGGTGTAGGCAAAGTAGGTCTTTTCCTTGCAGTTGATCTCGTAGAGCGGTGACTCGGCGATATAGACATAGCCCTCGTCGATGAGCGTGGGCACCAGGCGATAGAGCATCGTTAAGATGAGCGTTCGGATATGGTAGCCATCGACGTCGGCATCGGTACAGATGATGACCTTGCTCCAGTTAAGATTATCCAGGTCAAAGGAACCGAGGTTCTTGATGCGCTTATCTTTGATTTCAACGCCGCAGCCCAGCACGCGCATGAGGTCCATGATGATGTCGGACTTGAAGATGCGCGGATAATCCTCTTTAAGGCAGTTGAGGATTTTGCCGCGCACCGGCATGACACCCTGGAATTCGGCATCGCGCGAGGTGCGGATGGCGCCTGCTGCCGAGTCACCCTCTACGATGTAGACTTCACGGCGGGTTTTGTCTTTCGAGCGGCAGTCGATGAACTTCTGCACGCGGTTTGCCATATCGGTCTTCTGTTGCAGATTGGTTTTGATGCTCTGGCGAGTTTTTTCGGCATTCTCACGGGAGCGCTTGTTGATGAGCACCTGCTCCATGATCTTGTTGGCGGCATCTTTGTTCTCGATCAGATAGGTTGAGAGTCGCTCTTTGAAGAATGCCGTCATGGCCTGCTGGATAAAGCGGTTGTTGATGGCCTTCTTGGTCTGGTTTTCGTAAGACGTCTGGGTGGAGAAGCAGTTGGTCACCAGCACCAGGCAGTCCTGGACGTCTTGCCACTTAATGCCGCTCTCGTTTTTGTTGTACTTGCCCTGTTGCTTGATATAGGCGTCGATTGCGCTGGTCAGGGCACTGCGGGCCGCCTTCTCGGGCGAACCGCCATTTTCGAGCCATGATGAGTTGTGGTAGTACTCCTGCATCTGGAAGGTGCGGGAGAAGCACAGGCATGCCGTGATCTTAACGTTGTAGTCGGGCAGGTCCTCACGGTCGCGGCCGCGGCGATCCGCCTCGATAAAGAAGGGCTCGGTGAGATAGTTGGCGCCGACCTTCTCGAGCACGTAGTCTTCGATGCCGCGCGGGTAGCAGAAATCTTCCTCGGTAAACTCGCCGTCGTCGCCCTCGATGCGCAGGCGGAAGGTCACGTTGGCGTTGACCACGGCCTGGCGGCGCATGGTCTCACGGTACCACTCGTGGGGGATGTCGATCGAGGTAAAGACCTCGAGGTCCGGACGCCATTTGATGGTGGTACCGGTGCGCTCTTCATCGGTGGGTTCGACCTCAAGCGCCTTCTTCTTGGTCCCTACAACCTTGCCCTTCTTGAAGTGCAAGGAGTACTTGTTGCCGTCGCGCCAGACCGTGACGTCCATGTATTCGGAGGCGTATTGGGTTGCGCATGAGCCCAGGCCATTGGTGCCGAGCGAGAAATCGTAGTCGCCACCCTCGTTGTTGTTGTACTTGCCGCCAGCATAGAGCTCGCAGAAGACGAGTTCCCAGTTAAAGCGCTTCTCGGAAGGGTTCCAGTCGAGCGGGCAGCCACGACCGTTGTCTTCTACCTGGATCGATCCATCACGAAAGGCGGTAAGGGTGATGAGCTTGCCAAAACCCTGGCGGGCCTCGTCGACCGCGTTGGACAAAATCTCGAAGGCGGCGTGGGCGCAGCCGTCGAGGCCGTCCGATCCAAAGATGACAGCGGGGCGCAGGCGCACGCGCTCCTCATCTTTGAGCTGACGGATGCTGTCGTTACCATAGTTTGCGGTGTTTTTTGCCATACTCGCTCTTTCGGTGTCCCTTAACCGGTCCTCGACCTCGGCATTGCGCGAGGCGTCCTTGCTATTACGTTATCGCATGCTGGGAATCAGGTTGAAATTCTCAGAGAAAGTGCAGCACTGCTGGAAGGCGAATCCCATGTTGCATCCTGAACCCGAGGCGCTTGCTCGGCATGCAGATGATGGTATCGTACACTCTCCGACGCTTTCGGGCCAAAGCGCCATATCTGTGCTCGTATTGCTCTTCGGGCGTTTTTATAGAGCGCGTCAGCCTTTTTGCGTCTACGTCGTACAATATGTGCGTTACGTGCCAATAACCAAAAAGGAGCCGCAATGATCGACCGCTATACCCGTCCCGAGATGGGCCATATCTTCTCGCTGGAGAATAAGTACGCCGTCTGGCAGGAGATCGAGGTTCTGGCCTGCGAGGCTCAGGCAGAGCTCGGCAAGATCGGCATCACCAAAGACGAGGCCAAGTGGATTCGCGATCACGCCAACTTCGAGAAGGCTAAGGTCGACGAGATCGAAGAGGTCACCCGTCACGACGTCATCGCCTTCCTTACCAACATGAAGGAGTACATCGACGCCGATGTCCCGGCCGATGCTCCTAAGCCCAGCCGTTGGGTCCATTACGGCATGACCAGCTCCGATCTGGGCGATACGGCGCTTTGCTATCAGCTCACCCAGGCCTGCGACCTCATTATCGAGGATGTTCAGAAGCTCGGTGAGATCTGCAAGCGTCGCGCCTTTGAGGAGCGCGACACCCTCTGCGCCGGTCGCACCCACGGCATCCATGCCGAGCCCATGACCTTTGGTATGAAGTTTGGCTCTTGGGCATGGGAGCTCAAGCGCGATCTTGACCGCCTAAAGGATGCTCGTAAGAACGTGGCCTTTGGCGCCATTTCCGGTGCGGTGGGAACCTACAGCTCCATCGACCCGTTTGTCGAGGAGTACGTCTGCAAGAACCTGGGTCTGGTTCACGATCCGCTGTCCACGCAGGTTATCTCCCGTGACCACCATGCGTATCTCGCCGGTGTTCTTGCCACCACCGCAGCCACCTGCGAGCGTATTGCAACCGAGGTCCGTAACCTGCAAAAGACCGATACCCTCGAGGCCGAAGAGCCGTTCCGCAAGGGCCAGAAGGGCAGCTCCGCTATGCCCCATAAGCGCAACCCCATCACCATGGAGAAGGTCTGCGGCCTTTCGCGCGTGGTGAAGGCAAACGCACAGGTTGCCTTTGACAACGTCGCCCTTTGGCACGAGCGCGATATCTCGCACTCCTCCGCCGAGCGCGTGGCCCAGGCTGATTCCTTCATCGCCCTTGACCATATGTTCCAGTGCCTCATTCGCGTGATTGACGGCCTGCAGCTCTATCCCAACCGCATGATGGCCAACCTCAACAAGACGCGTGGCCTTATCTTCTCTTCGAAGGTCCTGCTTGCCTTGGTCGATACGGGCATTACGCGCGAGGACGCGTATGCCATCGTGCAGGAGAACGCTATGGCTACGTGGCACGAGGTGCAGGACTGCGTGAGCGGCCCCACCTTCAAGGAGCGCCTCGAGGCCGATCCGCGTTGTACGGTCAGCCAGGAGACCCTCGATGAGATCTTTGATCCTTGGGATTTCCTCACGCGTATCGGCGTGGTGTTCGATCGCCTGCAGGAGCTGGATTTCGCGTAAAGATTCTCTCTAAAGACGACTGTGGAGCCGCTGCGTACAGTTCCTTACGTAAAGGTCTGTGCGCAGCGGCTTTTGTGTCGAACCCCTGATATCGCCATAACTGCGTGTTCACCTTTACAATGGGTACAACCAACGAACATGTAGACATGAGTAACAAAACGATGGGAGAACATATCATGATCGAGTTCGACTTCACACCGCACGGCGTTTGCTCGCGCAACATTCACGTTGCCGTTTCCGACGATGCTCAGACCGTCGAGCACATCGAGTTCACAGGTGGCTGCAACGGCAACCTCAAGGCAATCTCAAAGCTCGTTGCAGGCCAGCCGGTTCAGCAGATCGTCGATCTTCTTGCTGGCAACACCTGCGGTCCGCGCCCAACATCTTGTGCCGACCAAATGACTTTGGCGCTTAAAGAGGCAGTTGCCAAGGCAAACGCATGAGCTTAATTAGTAAATCGGGCATAAGCCGAAGAGGGTTTCTTGGCGGCGGCATGGCTGCGGCCGCCGCGACCCTGCTTTCTGCCTGCAGCGGAAAAAAGGATAAGGACGACGAGTCGAAGGGCGCCACGGGTGAGCCTCAGGTGCTCACCGATGATTCCAAGATCATCGACGCGTTGGATGAGTACGAGAGCGTAGACACAACCCTTACCGCTGCGTACACCTGGAACCTTCCCGTGGGAACCGTTCCTTTTTACAGCCAGGGCTCTTGGTCTGCCGCCATGTTTGCGCCCGAGTCTGCTGCCACGCCCAATTCGATTGGAGTGTTCTCGCTTTCTTCCGGGTCTCCTGTCACGCTTCGGTCCAAGCCGGTTTTGGGCGCGGGCTACGAGTTTTACGACGTGCGTGTGGGCACGGGGGTGTTCTGCTGGGTAGAGATCAACTACTCTTCGTTTGCCTGGTCTTTGTATGCTCAGGCTTTTGCCGAGGGCCAGGTCTCTGGCGATCCGCAAAAGATCGACCACGGCAACGCCGATTGGGAGCCCCCGATGTTTTCGCCGTATGGCGCGTGCGTAATTTGGCAAAAGATGCCCAATTCCTCTGGATCAAAGAGCACGTCTTCCAGTAAGTGCTATCAGTGGAGTCTGGTCGATGGCAGCAAGACCACGCTCTACACCTCGCCTGGCCGCTTTGCCACCCATCCGCGGGTGTCAAACGACATCCTTACCATTTCGCCACGCGTGCATGAGGATGAGGGAACCTATTACGGTATGACGGCGCTGAATCTTGCCGATTCCGCCCATGCCAAAATCGATCAGCTCGTGCTGCCGGCAGGGGTTCGTCCTTTCGAGGCAGCTTATCTGAACGACGTGTTTGCCTTTGCTATCGAAGCGAGCTATGACGGTGCCGGTAGGCTTGGCAACATGGGAACGTTTATCGGGCGCGAAGGAGGTCCCTTCGTTTACATTTCACGCGAGCCCGCGGCGGGTGTGTGCGGCAAGGGTACGCGTTTTTGTCTGAAGACGCGCTCCTCGACATGCATTGTCGATACCGACGCTCAGGAGTACTCGGTGGTGGCGTGCCCCGATCGTTCTCTCGATTACGGCGACTACCCCGCAAGCGAGGGCGCCACGGACAATTTGGTTACCTTCGCCACCATTAAGGATGCCCAGGGTATTCCCGAGAGCGTGTGCGTGCGCGTGTTTTCGTTATAGCTAGCGTTTGTTTAGGCGTTCGTTTGCCACATCGACGATTCGCATGAGTTCAAGGGTATCAAGGGGCTGTATGGGCTGAGGATTCTCGCCATGCGGCCCTATGTATTTTTCCATCCATACCACGTCAAGCCATCGGTCGAACTTGTTGGCGCATTTGATGAAGCGCGCCCGTTCCTCGTATCCGTGTCTGCGATGAAATTCGACCGAAGAATCGTTTTCGCCGGTTATGCATGCTTCGCTGTTGGTAATGCCTTGAGCTGCCATACAGGATTCCAGGGCGCTGAGTAAAATGGAGCCGGCTCCATGCCCGCGCTCTTTCTCGGCAAGATAGATGGAAGTCTCGGCCGACCACTGGTATGCGGGACGACTTTTGAACGCGCCGTAGTAGGCATATCCAACGGCACGGCGTTTTGACTCATCCCCATCCGTTTTCTCAAGAACGAGGTAAGCGTAGCGTTTTTGCGCCTGCTCGATGCGTGCTGCGAATTCTTTGACACTGGGGACGTCAAACTCGAATGTCACCGTGGTCTCGCGAACATATGGAGCATAGATTGCTAGCAAATCGGCAGCGTCAGAGGCCTGTGCCGGACGAATGTGAAGAGTCATGACATCTCCTGGAAGAAATTTGAGAATCTGGGAACAATGTACTCCAGATGCTACCGTTGCCCCAACAACGGACAGCGTTGACACATGAGCGAAACGCAAATGCGTTTTGTGCGTTAAAATAACGTAGTTTACGGACTTTGAGACAAGGAGGCCTGATATGGCTTCAGATGCAAGGAAGATCCTTCTGGTCGAGGACGAGAAGGCCATCCGCGATGCTGTCGCTGCATACCTCGAGCGCGAGGGCTATTGGGTCGTCGGCGTCGGTGACGGTCAGTCCGCTGTTGAGGAGTTTGAGAAGCACCAGTTTGACCTGATCGTGCTGGACCTCATGCTTCCCAAGCTTTCGGGCGAGCGCGTGTGTCGTGCCATTCGCGACACCTCCGATGTGCCCATCATCATGCTCACCGCGAAGGGCGAGGTCGAGGACCGTATCATCGGTCTCGAACTTGGTGCAGACGACTATTTGATTAAACCGTTCTCGCCGCGCGAGCTTGTCGCTCGCGTGCGTGCCCTCTTCCGTCGTACGCACATCGCCGATGAGCCGCAGGTTGAGGTTCTCGATTTTGGCGATCTGGTCATCGATATTTCCGGTCATAAGATTTTGGTCGAGAACAAAGAAGTCGACCTCACCGCTTCTGAGTTCAAGCTGCTCACCACCCTGGCTCGTCATCCCGGCCGCGTGTATAACCGCATGGAGCTTGTCGAGAAGGTTTTGGGCTACGACTTCGAGGGCTATGAGCGCACGATCGACAGTCATGTCAAGAACCTGCGCGCCAAGCTGGGCGATGATCCCAAGAAGCCCAAGTGGCTCTACACCGTGCATGGCGTGGGCTATCGCTTTGAGGCTCCGCAGGCCACGGCAGACGAGGGCGCTCAGAAGTAATGCTTCCCGCTCATATCGTCACCGGACAAAAACATAAGTCAGATAACGAGGCGAATTCCCGCGCAAGCTGGAATACGCCTCGTTCCGATTCGCGCTCGGGCTTGAGCTACGGCTCCCGCATGGCGCTTTCCTTTGCCCTCACATCGCTGATGACGGTGCTCATACTGGTATGCGTCATCATGGTGGTGTGGGGCAGTGCTTTTTCTGAGTATACGCGCGCCAACGTGATCGACCTCGCCAAGCTGACGAGCGAGAAGCTCGCCGACAGCTATGAGCAAGATGGCGAGTGGACCGTCGACACGCTGTATGCCATTGCGCAATCGAGCTCGATATCCGACGACATCGGCCTGCAGGTCCTCGATGCCGAGGGGACCATTCTTTACGACGATACGTGGCCGGTTGCATCGGTTGCCGCCGACGTGAAGAAATCCGAGGCCGAACCCGTACCGGATACGGGGTCCGCGGAAGAGGGCTCTGTTGTCGCTACCGATCAAGGGTCTGCCGGGCAAGCGGCCGCAACGTCAGCGGAGGGTTCCGCCACCGCTGCGGAAGAGGACGAACCAAAGATCAAGTTCGATCGCCATGGCCTGATCTCCACCGCTCCTACCGATGAAGAGGGGGCTATCACCGAACCCATTACCACTTCTGATGGCAAGGTAGTGGGTAAGGTTCGCCTGTGGGTCCTGGGCAGCGATGTGTTGCTCACCAAGACCGATACTGCCTTTAGGGAGAAGACGATCGACGCCATGTTCCTGGCCGCGGCGATCGCTGTTGCCATTTCTGTCATGATCGGCCTATTTGTATCCCGTATGCTCACGAATCCCATTCGTCGCATCACCGGAACGGCGAAACAGATTCGCGATGGCGATCTGTCCGCGCGTACTAATATGCGTGGCGACGACGAGATCGATCAGCTGGGTGAGACGTTTGACGAGATGGCCACTTCGCTTGAGAAGGACCTCAAGCATGAGCGCCGTCTGACCTCCGACGTTGCCCATGAGCTTCGTACGCCGCTGATGGCAATGCTTGCCACCGTAGAGGCTATGCAAGATGGCGTGTATCCTACGGATAACGAGCATCTCGAGACGGTTGCATCCGAGACGCGCCGTCTGGCGCGCCTTGTGCAGCAGATGCTTGACCTTTCGCGCATGGAAAACCATACGGCGCCCATGAACATCGAGGCTGTCGATATGGTCGAGTTAGTGCGTGGGATCGTCAACGCGCAAGAGCCCCTGTTCCACGAGCGCGACCTTCGCTTGCGATTCGCGGACGAGACGCAGGGCAAGATGCCCTTTATCAAGGTTGATCCCGATATGATCACGCAGTGCGTGATTAACCTCATGAGTAACGCCATACGCTACACGCCCGAAGGTGGCTGGGTGATCGTGACCGTGGGCCTCGATCGAAAGCATCTGACGATCTCGGTGTCGGATACCGGTATTGGCATTGCCAAAGAGGATCTGTCTCGTATCTTTGGTCGTTTTTGGCGCGCCGATGCTAGCCGTGCCCGTGAAGCGGGCGGCTTGGGCGTGGGTCTTGCCGTGACCAAGCAGATTGTCGAGCGTCACCATGGATTCATTTCGGTGGAGTCGGAACTTGAAAAGGGTACGACTTTTACGATTCATTTGCCGCGTGAGCAACAGCAGCAGCCCTCTTCTACTACAATAGAGCGTTAGCTGCGGCTCAAGGCTTAGTCCGCTGCCGCTGTATTCCAATAAAGCCTACTTGAGGAGTTGACTTTCGTGAGCACGATGGATCTTCGTCCCGATTCCCGCGGCAAGGTTCGCGATATCTATGATGCCGGTGACAACCTGTTGATGGTTGCTACCGACCGTATTTCCGCTTTCGATTTCATCCTGCCCGATGAGATTCCCTTTAAGGGTGAGGTTCTGAACCGTATTTCTAAATTCTGGTTCGATAAGTTTTCTGATATCCTGCCCAACCACATGGTGAGCATCGACCCGGCAGATTTCCCCGAGGAGTTCGCTCAGTATCGTGATTATCTGTGCGGTCGCGCCATGCTGGTGCGCAAGGCCGAGCCGATTCTTGTCGAGTGCATCGTGCGCGGCTATCTGACCGGCTCTGGCAAAAAGACCTACGACCAGGACGGCACTGTATGCGGCATCAAGCTGCCCGCCGGCCTTACCGAGGCCTCTAAGCTTCCCGAGCCTTTGTTCACGCCCTCTACCAAGGCGGCTATTGGCGACCACGACGAGAACATCTCCTACGAGCAGTGCGTTGACCTGGTGGGCTCCGATATCGCCTCTCAGCTGCGCGACTACTCTTTGAAGATCTACACCGCTGCTGCCGAGTACGCGGCGACCCGCGGCGTGATTATTGCCGACACCAAGTTCGAGTTTGGCATCATCGATGGCAAGGTTACCCTCATCGATGAGTGCATGACTCCCGACTCCAGCCGCTTCTGGCCTGCCGATTCCTATGAGGAGGGCAAGGTTCAGTCGAGCTTTGACAAGCAGTATCTGCGCAATTGGCTCCGTGCCAATTGGGATATGACCGGCGAGCCCCCGCACCTTCCCGAAGAGGTGCTTGAGGGAACGACCCAACGCTACCGTGAGGCTTTCCAGGCTATCACGGGTGAAGAATTTAAGCCCATGAAGGAGAACGCGTAAGTGAGCACCCGTAGTCCCCAGAACGAACGTAACACCAATCCGGACGCCAAGCCCGGCTATATGCGCAAATCTGCCGCTTCGGCAAAGCCCGCTCGCTCTGCTGCGAGCTCGGTGCGTGTCGTGCCCGCCAGCTCGAAGGAGAAGCGCAAGCAGGCCGAGCGTGGCGAGAGCCTTGCCGGCTTGAGCAAGGAAGAGAAGCGCGCCCGCAAGCAGGCCGAGCGTCTGCAGGAGGACCGTCTCTATGCGGCCTCCAACGCGTTGATGCGCAAGGATGAGGATTATTCTCGCCGCCGTAAGTTCTTCTGGGTGCTGCTCGCAGCTGGTCTCATTGCTATCGTCATCGTGTGGCTCATGATCGGTACCACGAGGGGCCAGGAGATGCAGACGACCCAGATCGTCGGTATCGTTATCGCGTATGCGTGCATCCTCGGTGCGTTTATCTACGACCTGGTACGCATTCGTCCTATTCGCAACGCATGTCGCAGCAAGGCCGAGGGTCTTACCGAGAAGCGATTGAATAATTTGATCGAGAAGGACGCGGCTGAGCGTGACGCCAAGAAGGCAAAGCGCGAGAGCAAGAAGAAATAGCCGAGCCTGATATAAGGTTGGTATCATATGGGCGCGTCGTGCAGCAGTGCGGCGTGCCCTTGTTTTGAGAATCCAGGGAGTGGATATGAAATCATACGGGTTGACGGCGGCCGATGCACGCGTGGGAATGATAGCGCTGCGTCCGACCATCGAGCGTTATGCACGACTGATCGTGCGCAAGGGCGTGAATGTTCGCGCGGGGCAGGAGGTTGTTATCAATGCTCCGGTAGAGTGCGCAGAATTCGCGCGTCTTTTGGTGGCACAGGCCTATGCAGCCGGCGCCTGCCATGTAACCATGCTTTGGCATGACGACGCCGTGCAGCGTCTGACGTACGAGAACGTTGACGCGGCGTATTTTGAGCAGGTGCCGCAGTGGCAACGCGAGCAGTTGGATTCTCTCGCCCGCGATGGTGCATGCTTCATTTTTGTTGAGGGTACCGACCCCGAGGCTTTGCGCGGAATCGATCCCGCGAAGCCTGCGGCTGCCGCTCGCGCACGCAACACGCAGTGCCGCGAGTATCGTCGTGGTCTGGACTTCAACATCAACCCTTGGTGTATCGCAGGTGCTCCCGTCGTTGCCTGGGCACAGCATGTCTTCCCCGGCGTTGACGATGAAGTGGCGGTCTACCTTCTGTGGAAAGCGATTCTTTCCACCGCCCGCGCCGACGGCGCCGATCCCGAGAGCGATTGGGAGCTTCATGACGCAACGTTCGATAAAAACCTGCGCTTCCTCAACGAGCATCATTTTGATGCGCTGCACTATACGGCCGAAAACGGCACCGATTTGGTTATCGGTATGACCGATCGTCATCTGTGGGCCGGCGGTCGCGGTGAGACCCCGCAGGGCCATCCGTTCTTCCCGAATATGCCCACCGAGGAGGTCTTCACCTCTCCGGACTGCGAGCGCGTGGACGGCATAGTGTATTCCGCTATGCCGCTCGTTCGCCATGGCAATAAGATCGAAAACTTCTGGATGCGTTTTGAGGGCGGCCGCGTGGTCGATTTCGACGCTGCGGTGGGTCGCGATACGCTTGCGAGCATCATTGAGACCGATGAGGGCGCTCATCGCCTGGGAGAAGTTGCCTTGATCTCAAAGAATACGCCCATTCGTCAGAGCAACACGCTGTTTTACGACACGCTGTACGACGAGAACGCCAGCTGCCATCTTGCTTTGGGAATTGGTTTCCCGGAGTGCTACGAGGGTGGCTACGAGATGGATCAAGACGAGCTGCGCCGTCGCGGTGTCAATACATCTGCTACACACGTCGATTTCATGATTGGTACCGATGATTTGGACATTATGGGAATCTGCGCCGATGGCACGGAGGTTCCGGTATTCGTGAACGGCCAATGGAGCTGGGAATAACGCGATCATAGCGCCCAAGCGTGGTACAATGCCAAACGCGGACCGTTAGCTCAGCTGGCAGAGCAGGGGACTTTTAATCCCAAGGCCCAGGGTTCGAACCCCTGACGGTCCACCCTTTACAAGATAGAGCCCGGAGCACGCGCCCCGGGCTTTTTTGTTACCCGACCATGGGTTCGAACCCTGTTCAGGGGGCGGAGCTGAGGAAACGCGTGAGCGTTTTCCAGCGCAGCCCGCAAGGGCGCGCAGCGCCCGCAGCGAGTCGCGCGGCGCCGCCGCGCGGGAACCCCTGACGGTCCACCCTTTACAAGAAAAAGCCCGGAGCACGCGCCCCGGGCTTTTTTGTTGCCCGCCCATGGGTTCGAACCCTGTTGCCGTGTCCCTATTCCAAATGAAGCAAAAAATCCCATTTAAAGTGGTTCGTAGGCAATCTAAATGGGATTTTCTGCTTCATTTGGGATGACGGGGTGACGCCCCGGCATCGTCGGGTCGTCACCCCGTCATCCCGCTGTCGTGTCTATCGTGCCTTTGGCGCCTGCGCGACGGGTCCAATAAAACTCAGCTGACAGCCAAATGGGACGCGCATAGAGAATAGAGCTCATGAGGATAGGGCATCTGCCGTATCATTAACAAGATGCCCTATAGGCTCAATTAACGGAAAGGTAGCGACTGATGGCTGATGTTTACGCTTTGCTCGACACATGGATCGAGCATGTGAAGGATCCAGAGCTGCTCGCTGAGCTCACCAAACTAAAAGAAGACGGTGATACCGGAGCTATCACCGATGCGTTTTTCCAAGACCTCGAGTTTGGAACCGCTGGTCTTCGTGGAACCATCGGCGCTGGCACCAATCGGATGAATATCTACACGGTCGGTCGTGCCACGCAGGGCTTTGCCGATTACCTCAACCAGACGTTCGATAATCCTACCGTTGCCATTGCCCGTGACAGCCGCAACAAGGGCGAGCTTTTCGTTAAGACAACGGCGTCTATTCTGGCTGCCAACGGCGTGACGTCCTACATCTATCCCAAGATTTCGCCCGTGCCCACCCTTTCTTGGGCGACGCGCTACCTCAATTGTTCGGGCGGCATCTGCATGACGGCAAGCCATAACCCGGCGCCGTATAACGGTTACAAGGCATATGGTCCGGATGGTTGCCAGATTACCTCCGAGGCCGCGGCGGCTATTTCTGCGGCGATGCAGGCTACCGACCCCTTTGCCGACGTCAAGACTATGGATTTTGACGAGGCGGTGGAGCAGGGTCTTGTCAGGTGGATTGACGATTCTTGCCTCGATGCGTACTACGATGCCGTGGTCGCTAAGTCCGTCAATAACCTGACCGACGAACAGGTTGCCCAGGCTCCCCTCAAACTTGTCTACACGCCGCTTAACGGTACCGGTTTGATCCCGGTCACCGAGGTCCTTAAGCGCGTTGGCGTGACCGACATCACCATCGTTCCCGAGCAGCGCGATCCTGACGGCAACTTCCCCACCTGCCCGTATCCCAATCCGGAGATCCGCGAGGCGATGCAGAAGGGCATCGAGCTATGCCAGGAAGTCAAGCCCGATCTTTTGCTTGCAACCGATCCGGATGCCGACCGCGTGGGCGTGGCATGCGCCGACGGCGACGACTACACGCTCATCACCGGCAACGAAATGGGTGTCTTGCTGCTTGATTACATCTGCAAGATGCGTCTTGAGCGCGGCGAGGATCTTTCCCATAAAGTGGCGGTCACCACAATCGTATCTTCTGCCATGGTTGATGCCCTTGCTCAGGAATACGGCTTTGAGATGCGCCGCTGCCTCACCGGCTTCAAGTACATTGGCGACATCATTACGGGTCTTTCTGACACAGGTGAAGTCGACCGCTTTATCTTTGGTTTTGAGGAGAGCTACGGCTATCTCTCGGGCGACCATGTACGCGACAAGGACGCTGTCAACGCGTCGATGCTCATCTGCCAGATGGCTCAGTACTACAAGCTTCAGGGTTTGAATCTGGTTCAGGCCATGCAGGAGCTCTATAAGAAGTACGGCTACTATCACAACCGCACGGTTGCTATTGCCTATCCGGGTGCCGAGGGCGCCGACAAGATGGCCTCCATCATGGTTAACCTGCGCAACGAGGTTCCTGCCTGCATTGCAGGTATGAAGGTCGAATCCGTTGTCGATTACAAGGACGGCGTGAATGGCCTGCCGAAGGCCAACGTGTTCGAGTACGACCTTGAGGGCGGCAATAAGGCAATCGTTCGCCCGAGCGGCACCGAGCCCAAGATCAAGCTGTATATCTTTGCTACCGGCAAGGATGCGGCGGAGGCCGATTCGCTGCTTGATGCTATCGAGAAGGGCGGCCGCGAGCTGCTTTCGTAGCCAAGGCGGCAAAGAACAAAAGAATGGGGGCGGAAACGGTTTTGTACCGTTTCCGCCCCCTGTTTTATCGACAGCATATGCTCTCGGCCGCGTCCTTAATGGAAAACGAAGACTTTGAGAAGAATCGCCACCACGACAACGATGATTGCGGCCAGAAGAAGGCGTCGATTGCGTTTGCGAGCGCGCTCTTGGCGGGAAATAAAAATCGATTTACCTGGCTTTGGCGTCTGCAGATAACGCTCGTAATGCACCGTGGCGCGTCCGCCGTCGCGTTCCCTGCTCGCATTTGGAGAAAGGTGTCCGTTTTTCTCATATCCCGTGGGAGAAAGATATTGAGGATCGCTTGTGGCGGTGCCCATATGCTTGCGACCCCCACGTGCCTGTTCGAGTGTTACATAGCGTTCGCGCGTGACGTAGCTGGGCTCAACATCGTCGATGGGGGATTGAGTGATATGCGGCGTTTGACGGCGATAGGGCGCTTTTGCGGCAGGCGGGTTCGGCAACGGCTGCTCGTCGGGGGCCAGCGTATCGTCGCTTTGAGGGTAGCTATTCAGTCCGTCGTCAATGTCGTCCATATCACACCTTAGTGAAGCCCGTATCCACGTACATTCTAGGATTTTTGAAAGTGCTTTCGATATGGGGCATAGATCAAAAAACGAATTTAACGAATTTCACAACAAGGCGGTAGAGCGACGTAAATCTAAGTCTACGTAACTTAGATTTGATGATAGTGTGACGCTTAAAAAATCTGAAATAGGTTGTTTAGAACAGAATTGTCAGGGCATAACAGAAGTGTTCCAAGAAGCCGCGAGTCATATGAATGGCGCGTGGCAATCACAAAAGGAGTGATTCATTATGGCAAGCATGGTTCCTTATCGTTCGGTTTTTGGTATTCGTCCGACCGTTCCGGCTTCGCTGTTTGATGCTTTCGACGACATGATGGATTTGACTACTCCGCTGTCCTCCAAGGCATTCCCCATCGATGTTGAGGACAAGGGCGACGGCTACGAGGTCAAGGCCTACTTCACCGGCGTTTCGAAGGACGATATCGACGTCGAGCTTAACGAGGGTCGTCTTTCCATCTCCGTGAACGTCGAGGACAAGGAGGAGGACAAGGACAAGAACTTCTTGCAGAAGGAGTTTGTCTCTTACAGCGCGACGCGCGGTGTCTATCTGAAGGACGCTTCGAGCGAGGGCCTTTCTGCAAAGTATGCTGACGGCATTCTGACCGTCTCGGTGCCCAAGATTGTCGAGAAGAAGAACGTCACGAAGATTTCCATCGACTAGCTAATTACGGCAAAAGACATGCGCCTGCCTGGCGCGTTTGGGGTCCGGCTTTTAGGGGTCGGACCCTTTTTGTTGGCACATGGCGTGCTACCAAATGCTGATGGGGCGGTTTTGACCCGCTGCGCGAATGTGAACTGGCTCCCCTGCCGTGCGGACGAGCGTTGCAGAAGATCCAAGCTCGTTATCGAGGGTTGCCCCGAGAGATTCTGCAAATGCCCGCACGGCGAGACTGGGACGATTGTTTTCCTGCGAGATATGCATGGCGATGACATGCTGCGTGTGGGAACCAACCAGGGCGGGAAGGGCATCGGCAGCCTGTTGGTTGGAAAGGTGCCCTGTTGATGAGATGATGCGGTCTTGCAAAAAGCGGGGATAGGAACCGCAGCGGAGCATGGGAACGTCATGGTTGCTTTCGATCGCCAGGATGCGAGCGTCGGGTAGCGTGGCCTTGGCGCCCTCGGTGATGATTCCCGTATCGGTGATGTATCCGATGGAATCATCCTGGTAGGAAAACCTAAATCCCATAGGACCTGCGACGTCGTGCGAGGTGGAAAAGGTATCGATACGCATCCCAGTTACGTTGACGGCACAGCCGGGTTCGACGGGGGTGAAGGGAAGCTCTTCGAGCGCGGGCTTTGCACAACGCGTTTGCGGGCTGCAAAACATGGAGCCCGACCAGTTCTTGCACCAGACGGCGAGCCCCTTGATATGGTCGGAATGTTCATGGGTGAGTACCAGGGCTTTAACGTCTTCAACACGAAGCTTGAGCTCGTCCATGCGCTTGAGCACCTCGCGCCTCGAAAGACCGTCGTCGATCATGACGAGTCCTTGCGGTCCCTCTATGAACGCGCAGTTGCCCTTCGACCCCGAGGCGAGGATATGAAGGTGGAGAGGGTGATGCTTACCAAGTGAGTTCAAGATGCCTCGAGGCCTTCCAAAAGATACAATGTGTGCGGTTCCAAGGAGGTTTTTGATGCCAACGGTGTCTCAGCACTATAACCTGACGACGGGTGATGTCTCAGCTTTAGCATCGGATGATTCCATGCGTGTCGCGCCGCCCGTGGTGCTCATGGTATCAGGTGGCGCAGACTCTACGGCGCTTCTTTTGATGGCGTGCTCGTCGCGGCTCGATATCGCAGACGGTCGTGGCTGCGCCCCCATCGCGCGGGAGAGGCTGCACGTGCTGCACGTTAACCATCACTTGCGCGGTGAGGCTTCTGACGGCGACGAGATGTTCGTTCGCGATTTGTGCGAGCGTTTTGGCCTGCCTCTGTGTGTGGAGCACGCTTCCTTCGAATGCCTTGAGGGGCAAAATCTCGAGGCAGCAGCGCGGGAGGTTCGCTACGCGGCGGCTAAGCGCTACGTGCGTGAGCTTTGCCGAGAGGTTGGCGTCCCCCGTTCTGCCGCTCGTATTCTTACGGCGCATACGGCGAGCGATCGTGCCGAGACCTTTTTCATGAACGCCATCAAGGGATCGGGGCCGGCCGGACTATCGAGCATCCCGCGCCGCCGCAATATCGTCGTGAGGCCCTTGATTGACAAAACCCATGATGAACTTTGCGATTACCTGCGGTGCGCCAACCAGCCTTGGCGTGAGGACGAAAGCAATAACGATACATCGTACCTGCGTAACTTCGTGCGCCATAACGTGATGCCGCTTGCGCTTGAGCGCAACGGAAACATCGCATCTACCATTGGCTCGACCTGTGACATCTTGGGCGATGAGGATGCTTTCCTATCCCAGCTTGCCTCGACGGCGCTTCGCTCTTGCATTCGTCGCCAACAGGAGGGGCTTGTGGTCCTTGATGGCGATCGTCTTGCTGCGGCGGAGGTAGCGATTGCGCGCCGCATGATTCGCCTTGCAATTCGTATGATTGATTCCGAGGCGCGCCTTGAGATGCGTCATGTCGAGGCGGTCCTTTCCTGCGTTGCCGCTCGCTCGGGGTCGCGCACGCTGCCGGGAGGCATCGACGCGCGCATGGAGTTTGGCACCTTGGCCCTGCGCACGGCTGCTGCGCGCGAGGCTGCTCCCGTGGGATGGCTAAGTGTTCCGGGAACCATGGCGTGCGGTAATGGATGCGTGCTCGAAGCGTCGGTTATCGAGTTGCCTGCGGTGATTGATTTCGATGCTACGATTCGCGCCGCCGCCCATGATCTCAATGGCTTTCCGGTTCTTCTTGCCGATGCCGAGGCGCTTGGGTATGGTCCTGCCGATACGGCATCGCTTGCAGAAAAACGCGGGGCGGTTTCTTCGACTCGCGTAAAGGTATGGGTAGATTCTGCCGTCGCGGGAGATGTGATGTGCCCGCTGGGCATGCACGGACGCTCAAAGAAGGTTTCGGATATTCTCAACGAGGCAAAAATACCCGTTTCCGAGCGAGCTGCCGTGCCTGTTGTTCGTACCGGTCCCGCCTGCTCGATCGTTTGGGTTGCCGGAGTGCGCGCCGACGACCGCTTTAAGTGCACCGCTGCCACCCGCTATGCCGTGAAAATCGTGCTCAAACGAATGGAGTAACATGGGTGGCGGCACATCAATATGTGTCTTACGCGTGACTGTGCGTCACAGGGCAACTCCCTCTGGTATGCCTGCGTAAACTGCGCGTAAAATGGACGTTCATCGTTCGCATGCGAATAAACGTGCGTTTTGATGAATATTTTTAGGGATTCACGAGCCAGAAAGGACCGTCATGGAAGCCATGCATCCCGATGTCGATCACATTCTCTTTACCGAGGAAGAAATCACCGCAATGGTAAAGCGCGTCGGTGCGCAGATCAGCGAGGACTACAAGGATAAAGACCTTGTGCTCATCGCCGTTCTTCGCGGCGCCGTTGTGTTCATGGGCGACCTCATGCGCGCTATCGATTGCCCGCTTGCCATCGACTTTATGGCCGTGTCGAGCTATGGCGACGGCGCTAAGTCGTCGGGCATCGTTCGCATCGTCAAAGACCTCGATATCGATATCAAGGGTCGTGACGTGCTGATCGTCGAGGATATTCTCGACTCCGGTATCACCCTTAAGTATCTGATCAAGAACCTGTCGAGCCGCCAGCCCGCCTCCATCGAGGTTGCCACCTTCCTTTGGAAGGATATCGAGGGTAAGCAGGCTGCCATCAATCCTAAGTATGTGTGCACGCACTGCCCGGACGATTTTGTGGTGGGTTACGGCCTGGACTATGCTCAGCGCTACCGCAACCTTCCTTATGTGGGTGTGCTCAAACCGGAGGTCTACTCGTAATATGAGCCTTTCTTATCCCGATACCGAGGCAGCTCCTACGCTGCTTCAAGACCAAGCACCTCAAGAGCCCAAGCGCCCGCAAGATGACGAGCGCCAGGCTCTGCGCGATGAATATAAGCGCTTGATGGGTCAGGGTGGCAACGGCGGCCCTGGCGGACGCAGGCCGTCCGGCCGTGTAAGCTGGCTGTACTTTCTGATCGTTTGTGCTTTGCTTGCCTATCTCTTTATGAATTTGGGCGGCGTTTTTGATGCTGGCAAGAAGTCTACCGAGCTTGCCACCAGCAGCTTTGTAACCGCAGTCAAGCAAGATCGCGTCAAGACGGTAACGTATACCGTGGCCGATGGTTCGGTTGAGGGACAGTACTGGAAAAAGAAGTCCGAGATTGGCAAAGCATCCAAACTCGTGACGTTTACCACGCATTATGTTGGTTCCGATTCGCTGGCCGAGCTCATGGCCAAGCATCCGAAAACCACGTATATCGTGAATACCAACAATCCCGACTTTTGGTCGGATATGTTGATCAACGCCCTGCCGAGCGTGATGCTCATCATCATCGTCATTTACTTTATGCGTCAGATGATGGGTGCCAACAACAAGAACATGCAGTTTGGCAAGACCAACGCAAAGACCAACGAGTCCACGCGTCCCAAGGTCAAGTTCTCCGATGTCGCCGGCATCGACGAGGCGGTTGAGGAGCTCGAGGAGATTCGCGACTTCCTGGTCGAGCCCGAGCGTTATCGCAAGCTTGGCGCAAAGATTCCGCGTGGTGTTTTGCTGGTTGGCCCTCCGGGCACCGGTAAGACGTTGCTCGCCAAGGCTGTTGCTGGCGAGGCTGGTGTGCCGTTCTTTAGCATTTCCGGCTCCGACTTTGTTGAGATGTTCGTCGGCGTGGGCGCATCGCGCGTGCGCGACCTCTTTAAAGAGGCCAAGGCGCAGGCTCCTTCCATCATTTTCATCGACGAGATTGACGCCGTGGGACGTCAGCGTGGCGCTGGTCTGGGCGGCGGCCATGACGAGCGTGAACAGACGCTCAATCAGCTGCTGGTCGAGATGGATGGCTTTGAAGAGAGCGAGAGCGTGATTCTTCTTGCTGCGACCAACCGCCCCGATATCTTGGACCCCGCCCTGTTGCGTCCCGGTCGTTTTGATCGCCAGATCACGGTTGACCGTCCGGATGTTAAGGGCCGCGAGCATATTCTGGGCGTTCATTCAAAGAACAAGCCTCTGGCTTCCGATGTGCGCCTTGATAAGCTTGCGCAGCTGACCGTTGGCTTTACCGGTGCAGACTTGGCAAACCTCCTTAACGAATCTGCCTTGCTTACTGCTCGCCGTCGCAAGACGCAGATTGGCATGGACGAAATCGAAGAGTCCATGGAGCGTGTCATTGCTGGTCCGCAGCGCAAGGGCCGTGTGATGACCGATGTTGAGCGCACCACGATTGCCTATCACGAGAGCGGACACGCGCTTGTCGGGCACATTTTGGAGCACTCTGACCCCGTGCACAAGATTTCAATCATCGCGCGAGGCCAGGCGCTTGGCTATACCATGCAGCTGCCCACCGAGGATCACTTCCTTAAGACCAAAAACGAGATGCTCGATGAGCTTGCCGTATTCTTGGGCGGCCGCGTTGCCGAGGAGCTCATGTGCGACGACATCACGTCGGGTGCATCGAACGACCTTGAGCGCGCAACGAAGATGGCCCGCGAGATGGTTACGCGTTTGGGCATGAGCAAGGAGCTGGGCACTCAGGTGTTTGGCGAGGCTCAGCATCAGGTGTTCTTGGGCCGTGACTATGCCGACCACCAGGATTATTCCGAGGAGACGGCTCGCCGCATTGACACCGAGGTTCAGCGCATCATGCGTGAGGCCCATGAGCGTGCAGAGCGCATCCTGGGTGAGCGCCGTGAGCAGCTTGATCTTATGGCCAAGGTGCTTCTTGAGTGCGAGACGGTCGAAGGTGATGCTGTCGATGCTCTGCTCGACAACAAGTGGGACGAGTACCTTGCCGGCAAAGAGCAAGAGGGGTCTTCTGCAGAGGCGACGTCTTCCCCGGCGACGCACCGTCGCGCTCCCCGCATGAGCGAGGAGGAGCTCGCTGCGGACGCTGCTGCATATGCTCGGGCAGCTGTGGAGGCAGAGGCGGCTGCCAACGATTCGCAAAACGATGGCGCGTCCGATGAAGAAGCGACACCAAAAGATTCGGCGGATTGCTAATAGCCCTATCCAGCATTTGATATGTGCCCACCGGCAGATTGGCGGTGGGCATTTTTATATCTTGATAAATAAGAGTGCTTTACCTTGTTAAAGCGCGTACAATTGCCGCATACAAAATGGCGATGCTTTGCGCATTGCTTGAAAGGGGATCATATGATTAACGAAACCATGTATGCGCGTGGAGCCGAGAGCTCAATTATCCGCGAGATTTTTTCCTATGGATTGGAACGCAAGGCGCAGATCGGTGCCGAGAACGTGTTTGATTTCTCGCTGGGTAATCCGAGCGTTCCTGCGCCCGCCGCAGTCAACGATTCGATTAAAAGGTCCCTTGAGCTGCCAAGTGAACAGGTCCATGGCTATACGCCCGCTCCTGGCTTGCCCGCCTGCCGCGCTGCGGTGGCAGAATCCTTGAATCGTCGCTTTGGCACGTCGTACGAGGGCAAGGACGTGTTCATGACGGTTGGTGCTGCAGCTTCGCTCACATGCACGCTCACTGCTATCACCAATCCCGGCGATGAGGTTATTGTCATCGCTCCGTATTTTCCCGAGTATCGCGTGTGGATCGAGAAGGCCGGTTGCACCTGTGTCGAAGCGCTTGCGGACGAGGAAACCTTCCAAATAAACGTCGACAACGTCCAGCGCGCCATTACCAATAAGACTGCCGCCATCATTATCGATTCTCCCAACAATCCCACCGGTGCGGTTTACACGCAAGATACGCTCGAACGCTTGGCGAATATCCTGCGCGAGGAGAACAAGAAGTGCGATCCCCAAAACCCGATCTATCTCATCTCGGACGAGCCGTATCGCGAGATTGTCTATGGTGCCGAGGTGCCCTGGGTGCCTGCGCTCTATGAGCACACGATCGTTTGCTATTCGTACTCCAAGTCGCTTTCGCTTCCTGGCGAGCGCGTGGGTTGGGTGCTTGTTCCCAACACTATGCCCCAGGCAGAGCGCGTGATGCCAGCCGTCGCGGGCGCGGCACGCACCCTTGGTTTTGTGTGTGCTCCCGCGCTTTTTCAGCGTGTCGTGATGGATTGCATCGACGAGCCGAGCGATGTGGACGCCTATGCGCGCAATCGCGAGGCTCTTGCCGGTGCTCTAGGCGAGTACGGCTACACCTATGTTGAGCCGGATGGCGCCTTTTACCTGTGGGTTAAGGCTCTCGAGCCGGATGCCGAGGCGTTTTGCGAGCGTGCAAAAAAGTATGAGCTTCTGGCCGTTCCCTCCAATAGCTTTGGCGTACCCGGCTGGTTCCGTTTGGGCTATTGCGTAAGCTACGAGACGATTCAAAACTCCCTGCCCGCTTGGCGCGCTCTTGCCGAGGAATACCTTGCGGTGAAGTGATCTCGCCGGCTCTATATTGTCTGATAAGAACGACGGAAGGGCGGGACGCGTCGTCTTACAATGGATGCGAAGTCGAGCGAATGGGAGCATTGCATGACATATTCCATCAAAGGAGATATCCACACCCACACGCTGTTTTCACGCCATGCGTATTCAACGATTACCGAGAACGTTGCGGCAGCGCGCGAGCGTGGCCTTGAGGCGCTGGGGTCTGCCGATCACTTTTCGAGCATGATTTCGCCCACGGTTCATATTCGCGACTACCAGTTCTTTATCAATCAGAGCGTCTGGCCGCGCATGTGGGACGGCGTGATGGTGTTGCGCGGTGCCGAGACCGATATCCTCACACTTGATGGCGGGCTTTTTGGCCAGGATATCGTCTGCCCGGAAAATATCGTAGGCCGCGCACTCAAGGACGATCAGACCCTTTTTGAGTTCACGACAAAAAACCTCGACTATTTGGTGGCGAGCATCCATTACGACGAGTTTGCGAAGGACGCAACGCTTGCGCAGGCTACTCAGATGTATCTGAACGTTTTGGATAACCCTAAGGTGTTCGTGCTGGGTCATACCGGCAGGTCTGGGGTTCCCTATGATATCGATGAAGTGGTTCTTGCTGCTAAGGAAAAGCATAAGCTTATCGAGATCAACGAGCATAGCTTTGCCGGAGGTCCTCACGGTTCGTGCGTCGACACGTGTCGCAAAATCGCCGAGCGTTGCGCGGAGCTGGGGTGCGGTATCACCGTTTCTACCGATGCCCATATTTCGCTCGATATCGGTGTGTTCCCTCGCACGATCTCGCTTCTTGAGGAAATCCATTTCCCCGAGGAACTCATCATGAATCGTGATCGTAAGACCCTCGTAGGCGAAATGGCCGCGGCTGGCGTCTGTGATTTGACAAGCTGTCTGAGCGAATAGATCGTGCACTACCTTTCCATACAAAGCAAAGGAGATAAGCCCGGCAGACATCGAGTCGTCGGGCTTACTTATGCAACAAACGTTTCAAAATAGTCCAGTACTGTGCGCAAAGAGCACATATGGGATTTTGGCGAGGGATAGTATAATGCTGGGTGGATTAATCTGCCTAGTTTTGGTTTCTCGCCCAGGTGATAGAACGGTTTGCATGCTTGATATGGGTGCATTGGAAAGAGGGAAGATATGAGATCGAACAATATGTGGCGCCGCTTTTTTGCCATGGCGGCTGCAGTTGTGTTTGCGGTAGCCGCTATGGTGCCGGCTGCGGCGATGGCCGACGTTGTTGACGATCTTGCCTCCACGTCGCCGGTGCATGAAAAAACGCTTGAAGACAATGGTGATGGCACGTATGATCTCACCTTATCGGTCTCGGGCGATGCTGAGCAGACCGATAAGGTCAAGCCTGTTGATATCGTGCTGGTTGTCGATGTCTCGACGAGCATGAATCAGAAGATTGACGGCATCGGCTCGAAGACCCGTATGCAGGCTGCACATGACGCCGCTGCCGCACTCGCCAAGGAGCTTCTCACCGCTGAGAATGCCAACCTGTCTCCAGACCAGCAGACCCGGATATCCGTAGTGACCTTTGGCAACAAGGCCTATCTGGAACAGGGATATTCGACGAATGCGGAGGATATCTCCAACGCTGTTCCTACGAAAGCGAAGTATTTTAAGGGGACGAACTGGGAGGCTGCCCTCATTCTCGCAAACGAGCAGCTTGGCCGTGCGAACGCCGAGAAGCATGTCATTTTCCTTTCCGATGGTGACCCGACTCTTCGCATGAGCGCGGAGGGATATGGCGCGGGCATCGAGTTGCACCCCGCCGACGGTAAAAATCCGGATGGTACGTACGGCACGTATGTCAATGATCCTAAAGGCCGCAACCTCTCTGCTGCTACGAAGGTGGCGACGAAACGTCCCGCTTCGAGCATGTATGTGGTGAATACCTCGAAGAGTGCTGAGAAGATGGGTATCTTCGCAGAGAAGACGGGGGGCTCGCTCCTCGATGGCACTACTGAAAATAACCTTGCTGCTGCTTTCTCTCAGATTGGTCAGGTTATTAGGAAGTCTGTTAGCTATCAGGACGTTGCGCTTACCGATCAGCTCTCCTCGTGGGTCGAGTTTGTTTCGGCCGACAATGGCTCTGTCGGAAACATCCGCTATACCAAAAACGGTAACGACTGGATCGGTGCTCCTCCCGCAAAGATCGACGAAGACACGCTCACGTGGAATCTTGGCACGCTCGATAAGGGCACAACCTATTCTGTGACCTTTACCATTCGTCCCAACGCTCAGGCTAAAGCCGATGTTGCCTCTAAGGGTGTCGACACCGGCTACGTGACGAATAATGCCGATACAAGTGGTGTTGCGTACAAGACCGTGGTGAAAACCCTCGAGGAGGGCGATAAAGTCTCCGGTCTTCAAAAAAGCCCCTTTGAGGAGAAGCCCATCATCACTTTGACCGCTCCTGCCGCTGCTACCGCTACGCTTTCCGGTACCAAAACGCTCGAGGGCCGCACCCTCGAGGACGGCGAGTTTAAGTTTAGGATTTCTGTCGCCGAAGGCTCAGATGAGAACACCCCGCTTCCTGATGAGACGTCTGTAACCAATGCCGCCGACGGCTCCATTACCTTTGGCACTATCACCTTTTCTAAAACGGGCACTTATCTCTATGACGTCGTTGAGGATACCTCGGTGCTTCCCGAGGGTGTTTCTGCGGTGACAAGGGATCCCCAGCGTGTTGAGGTCAAGGTGACGCTCGGAGATGACGGCGCCCTTGAGGCGGAGACCGTGGGCGAATTAAAATTCGTGAATACGTATAGTGCAAAGCCTGCCTCGGTGAGTCTCAAGGCCACAAAGGTGTTGAAGGGTGCTCAGCTCACTGACGATGCGTTTACTTTCGAGCTTCTGAACAACGATGAAGTTATGGACAGCGTTACCAATGACGCTGAGGGCAATATTGCATTTAAGGAGCTTACTCTGGACAAGGCCGGAACCTACACGTTCAAAATCGTGGAGGTCGCTGGTGACAAGAAGGGCATGACCTACGATGCGACCGAACATACGGTCACGGTGCGGGTTGACGACAATGGCCGGGGCCAGCTGGTCGTCGCTGCGATCGAGGGCGATAACCCGACCTTCACGAACACGTATGTGGAACCTACGGCTAAACCGGAGTCTACCGACAAGTCGGGCGCTTCCGGTGCCCCTTCCAATGCACAGATTCCCAAGATGGGCGATGCCAATATGGCTTTGCCGACGGTGCTTTGCCTTATCGCCGTTGCTTGCATTGGCGTTGGCGTGATAGTGCGCCGCAAGAATAAGTAGATGCGTCTTTTGCGTTTATCGTTTGACTAAAACACCCGGCAGCTCAATTTGAACTGCCGGGTGTTTTGCATGGTGCTGAGTTTTGTAGGCAAGCTATCGGGTAAGGACCGCTACCATTTCAACATGGCTGGTGTGGGGGAACATATCGACCGGCGTCATGCGGATCATGCGATAACCGCCTTGGGCAAAAAGGCGCAGGTCGCGCTCCTGCGTATAGGGGTTGCAGCTGATGTAGACGATACGGCGCGGCGCCATGGCGCAGGCTGCCTCGATAAAGGCGGGTGTGGATCCGGCGCGCGGCGGGTCAAGCGCGAGGACGTCAACGTGTTCACCGCGACGTGCCGCGTGCTGCAGGTATTCCGTGGCATCGGCTTCAATAAAGCGAGAGCGGTCGCATAGGTCGTTGACCTCTGCATTGCGCACAGCATCGCGCACGCCAAAATGGTTGCGCTCGATGCCGAGGAGCGTGATATCGACACCGGCCGCTTTGGCTTCTGCGGCAGCGCACATACCGATAGTGCCGCTTCCGCAATAGGCGTCGAGCAAGACGTCGCCGGGCTTGAGGTCCATGCCGTCGATAGCAAGCTGGTACAGCACTTCCGTTTGTTCCGGATTTGTTTGATAAAACGCCGTGGGCGAAATCTCAAACGTGCACGACAACAGGCGGTCGCGCATGCGGGCACGGCCGGCGAGGATGTGCGATTCTCCGCCCAAAATGGCGTTGGTCATCTTGGGATTGATGTTCTGAGCCACGGTGGTGATGCGTTCGTCGATATTTTGGAGCGCGGTGATGAACTGCCGATAATGCGGCATGCGGCGCTCGCGGGTGACGATGGTGAGCATCACCTCGTCGGTGTGGTATCCCATGCGGATGATGGCATAGCGTAAAAGGCCGCGACACTGGTCTTCCTCATAAGCGGGAATATGGCAAGCTTCTGCGGCGCGTGCAACGCTATTGAGGATGGCGCGAGCGCCGGGGGCTTCGACGCAGCAATCGGGAACGCCAACGATGCGATGGGTGCCGCGGGCAAAGAAGCCCGAAGCAATATGATTTTTACCGGCGGGCGCAAAGGGAGATGCCGCCTTGTGGCGAAAACCGCGTGGCGAAGCAATCTTTCCGGTGTCCCCTGCATTGGCTCCCATGCCGCGCACGGGTTCGACCGAACAATCTAGATCGAGTTCGGCGATAAGGGGACCAAAGAGCTCTTCCATAGCGTGCTGCTTGCGGGTGAGCTGCTTGCGGTAGGGGAGATTGAGCCATTCACAGCCTCCACAGGCTCGCATGACGGGGCAGGGGCCCTCACAAGAAATTTTGGAAATCGCGTGGTCATGCGTATCGGTGTGCGGCAGGCGTCGGTTCATGCGGGTCTTTCGTTAGGCGTTGCGGACACGCCTATTGTAAGGGTGTAGCTGGGATAAATACGTCTCATGCCCAGGTCTTACCCGTAAACCTATATTTGCTGAAATTGCTTGAACCGTAGGTGCTCAAAGCAAGATAAGAGACACATATTGGAGTTGTGTCGTTGATATGAATGAATGTTGACCTATTAACAACTCAAATTACTTAACTAAAATACTTGAACTACTTACCAACGCCAACGCGCCGTATGGCGCCGAAGGGACAAAACCATGCTGTTTGATGATGTGCGCGACGTGATTGTAGAGACCGTGGGCTGCGAGGCCGCTGCCGTTACCCCCGAGGCTCGTCTTAATGAGGACCTTGGTGCCGATTCCCTTGCTGCTATGGAGCTCATCATGGCGCTTGAGGAGAAGCTTGATATCGAGATTGACGACGCCGAGCTCGACCAGTTCAAGACCGTGAACGACCTTGTTTCCTACCTGGAGACCAAGGTGCAGTAACGCTGCCACTTTCAGGGAGATGATGCGCGTGGGAATGAAGAACCAAGACGTCTACGATCTGATGGATCGCTTTGAGAAAAGCGGAATCGCTCGCATGAAGTTCGAGAGCGGCGACACCTCGCTTGAGCTCGAAAAGACGATTGCGGTATCCGGTGCGCCTGCGGTGGCAGCTGCCCCTATGGCTCAGCCAGCGGTTTCTGGCGCGGAAGCCGCTTCTGCCCAAGAGCCCGAAGCGGGCCTTTTTATCAAGGCCCCGATGGTTGGGACCTTCTACGTTGCCTCTTCGCCAGATGCGCAGCCATATGTGAACCCTGGCGATGCTGTGCACGCCGGGGATACGGTGTGCATGCTCGAAGCCATGAAGATGATGAGCGAGGTGTCGGCGCCTTGCGATTGCATTATCGAAGAGCTGCTCGTTGCGGATGGCGAGCTTGTCTCGTTCGATCAGCCTTTGATTCGCTATCGAGAGAGCTAGGCTAGGCATCCTATGTTCAAACGATTGTTAATTGCCAACCGCGGCGAGATCGCCCTGCGCGTGGCTCGTGCCTGCCGCGAGCTCGATATCGATCCGGTGATGGTGTATTCCGAAGCCGATCGAGATGCGTTGCACGTGCAACTTGCCGCGCACGCCTACTGCATCGGTCCCGCGCCTGCCCAGCAGAGCTATCTTAACGGCGATGCGATTTTGACGGTCGCGAAGGCCGCGGGCTGCGATGCGATTCATCCGGGTTACGGCTTTTTATCAGAGAACGCAGCGTTTGCCCAGGAGTGCGTGGACGAGGGCTTTGCCTACGTGGGACCTGCGGCACATGTAATCGCGGCCATGGGAAACAAGGCGGCGGCGCGCGAGATGATGAAACGCGCGGGAGTGCCGGTGGTCCCCGGATCGGATGGCTCCGTTGCCAACGCATATGAGGGCGCTCGTATTGCGAAGGAGATTGGCTATCCGGTGCTCATCAAGGCGGCTGCGGGAGGCGGCGGACGCGGCATGCGTCGCGTATACGATCCCGATCGCTTTGAAGAGCTGTTCGAGGAGGCTCGTGCCGAATCGCGCGCATGCTTTAACGATGACGAGATGTATCTTGAGAAGCTCATCGTCAATCCGCACCATATCGAGTTTCAGATACTTGCAGATTCTCAGGGGACTATCGTCCATTTGGGGGATCGCGATTGTTCGATCCAGCGTCGCGGTCAGAAGATGATTGAGGAGACGCCCTCGCGCGTGCTCTCGGATGAGCTACGTGAGCGTATGGGTGCGGCCGCAGTTGCCGCCGCACGTGCCGCCGGCTATCAAAACGCTGGAACGGTGGAGTTTGTGCTCGACCATACAGGGGAGTTCTACTTCATCGAGATGAACACGCGCATTCAGGTTGAGCACCCCATTACCGAGATGGTGAGTGACGTGGATCTTGTGCGCGAACAGATTCGCGTGGCCGCCGGTCTTCCGCTCGGCTTTACCCAGGAGGATATCCATATCAAGGGGCATGCCATCGAGTGCCGCGTGAATGCCGAGGACCCCACGCGCGATTTTGCGCCGTCGCCCGCGCGCATCGATTTTTTGCATGTGCCAGGCGGTATGGGTGTGCGCGTTGATACGGGCATTTACCAGGGATATACCGTTCCTGCGCAGTATGACTCGCTCATTGCCAAGCTCGATGTGTGGGCGCCCACGCGCCTGGAGGCGTTGCGCCGCTGTCGTCGCGCGCTCGAAGAGCTCATCGTCGAGGGGCCAGCAACCAATATCGACCTGTTGCATCAGGTGATGTATCACCCTCAGTTCATCCACGGCACCTATACGACGTCCTTTATGGATGAGCACCTGCAGGAGATTCTTGGGTGGGACGCAGAGCAAAAGAAGGTGAGCGCATGATAGCTCCATTTGGGAAGCGACGTGAGCGTTTGCTCCAACTGCGTGAGCTTCGCCGAGCAGGCGAGGGGCCGGCGTCGTTGCCACAGCAGACGTGTCCCGCATGCGAGCACGAACTTGCGCAGGATGAGCTAGTTCACAACCTGCATGTTTGTCCTCATTGTGGCCATCATTTGCGTATCGGCGCCCATGATCGCCTGGCATCGGTGCTTGACGCTGGGAGCTTTAGGGAGTTTGAGGCAAAGATGGCTTCAAGCGACCCCCTGGGTTTTCCCGATTACGCAGAAAAGGTCCGTACGCTTCGCAAAAATACGGGCCTGTCCGATGCCTTGGTGTGCGGCTGGGGCTCCATCGACGGTACCCGCGTAGCGGTGGCCGTGCTCGATACCTCATTTTTAATGGGCAGCATGGGTGCGGTCGTGGGAGAAAAGCTCACGCGTCTTATCGAGCGCGCAGGAAAGAAGAAGTGCCCGCTTATCGTGTTTTCCGCAAGCGGCGGCGCGCGTATGCAAGAAGGCATTATCTCTTTGATGCAGATGGCAAAGACCTCCGCCGCAATCGAGCGTTTTTCGGGCGCGGGCGGGCTCTTTATTTCGGTGATGACAAATCCAGCCATGGGCGGGGTGACGGCAAGCTTTGCCTCGCTGGGCGACATCATGCTTGCCGAGCCGGGGGCGTTGATTGGCTTCGCGGGTCCGCGCGTTATCGAGCAGACCATCGGCGAGTCGCTGCCTAAGGGTTTTCAGCGAGCGGAATTCCAACTCAGCCATGGGTTCATCGATGCGGTGGTGCCGCGCGGCAGAATGCGCGCTCAACTGTCGCGCTTGCTTATGCTGCACGGTTTTGGAGGTGTTGCGCGTGGCTCTCAAAAATAACGCGCGACTCACCGCTGCGGAGCGCGTGGCCCTTGCTCGCATGCCGCATCGTCCGGGTGTCGAGGAGTACGTGGATGCGCTGTTCGAAAACGTATTCGAGCAGCGAGGCGACCGAACAGCCTCCGACGACCAGGCAATCATGTGCGCCATCGCCACGTTCCACGGATGCCCGGTGACGGTTGTGGGACATCGTAAAGGCTCGACGATCGAGCAGCGTATGGCCTTTAACTTTGGCATGCCATCGCCAGAGGGGTATCGAAAGGCGCAGCGATCCATGCGCGCGGCAGAGAAGTTTGGCCGTCCCATCATCACATTTGTTGACACACCCGGAGCCTATCCGGGCCTGGAAGCAGAGGAGCACGGCCAGGGCGAGGCAATCGCTCGCAGTATCGAGCTCATGAGCGCCTTGAAAGTCCCCGTGATTTGCGTGATCTGTGGCGAAGGAGGGTCGGGCGGCGCGCTGGCGCTTGCCGTGGGAAACCGGGTGCTCATGCTTGAGAACTCGGTTTATTCGGTGCTTTCGCCAGAAGGTTTCGCCTCGATTCTGTGGAAGGACGCGTCTCGTTCGGAAGAGGCTTGCGAGGTCATGAAACTCACGGCGCAGGACCTGCTTGACCTGCAGGTTATCGATGCGATTGTTCCCGAGCCCGCAGGTGGTGCCCATGAGGATCCGCAGACCGTATTTCAAACGGTCGATTCGTATCTAAGGCGCGCTCTCGATGAGATGCAGGGCATGACGGGCACAGCGCTTGCGCGCGAGCGCTACACGAAGTTCAGGTCCATGGGAATGCATGCACAAAGGAGGTGCAGATGATGGATGGCGTCAAGCTTGTTGGCACGGGTTCGGCTTTGCCCTCGCGCACGGTGACCAATGACGACCTGGCACAGATCGTGGACACCTCGGACGAGTGGATTCGAACAAGGACGGGTATCGGCGAGCGCCATTATTGCACCCCCGACGAGACTCATGGGCAGCTTGCGCTCTGCGCTGCCCAGCGTGCTTTAGGCGACGCCGGTATTCTGGCGCAGGATGTCGGAATTTGTCTGGTTGCCACGTTTACGTCGACAAACGCAACGCCTTCTACCGCATGCTTGCTGCAGCGCGACTTAGGCCTTAACGAAGACACGTTGTGCCTGGATTTAAATGCGGCCTGCGCGGGATTTGTCTACGCCCTGCATGTTGCCGAACAGCTTTTGCTCGACAGCCCTCGACCCTATGCATTGGTAGTTGGCGTCGATGCGGTGAGCCGCGTGCTCGACTTTACCGACCGTTCGACCTGCGTGTTGTTTGGCGATGGCGCGGGTGCAGCGGTCCTCAGGGCGCAAGCCGATGCCTCGCCGCTATACGCCGCGTGGGGGTCGCGTGGAGACGACATGTCGCTTTGCGCCCCGAATGAGGTGGATGGCACTGCGGTGATCCCGCGCCTGCGAATGGACGGGCGCGCGGTGTTTCGCTTTGCGACTGAAATTTTGCCTGCGTGTGCAAAAAAGGTGCTCGAGCGTGCGGGTATCGAAGCCTCGCAAATCGATCGCTTTGTGTTTCATCAGGCAAACCAGCGCATCGTCGACCTGGCGGTGAAAAAGCTCGGGGTGGATCCCGCGCGCTGTGCTGGCAACATTGCGCACACCGGCAATACCTCGGCGGCAAGCGTGGCGATTCTTCTGGATGAGCTTTGTCGCACGGGCGCGCTCGCTTCTGGCGAGAGGGCACTGTGCGTTGGATTTGGCGCGGGCCTTACCTGGGCCGGCGCGTTGTTGGAGCGTGCGTAGGGGGAACTTGGTCCCGCACGCGGTATGGAAAGGACAGACATGAAGCTCAACGAGCTTTTGGGAACCGAGTTTCCCCTTATACAGGGAGGTATGGCCAATATCGCTACGGGTGCGTTTGCTGCAGCATGCTCTAACGCCGGCGCATTGGGCATTGTGGCATCGGGCGGTATGGACGCTCCGGCGTTACGCGAGCAGATTCGCGCGGCACGCGCTTTGACGGACAAGCCGTTTGGCGTGAATCTCATGCTCATGAACCCGCATGTCGACGAGCTGGCGCAGGTCGTTGTCGAAGAGCATGTGAGCGTTCTTACCACCGGAGCAGGTAATCCCGGCAAGTATATGGATCAGTGGAAATCCGCTGGAATCAAGGTGTTCCCCGTGGTGGCGGCCCCCGTTTTGGCCCGCCGCCTGGCGCGTTATGACATTGACGGCGTGATTGCCGAGGGTACGGAGAGCGGTGGCCATGTGGGCGAGACCACGACCATGGCGCTCGTCCCGCAGGTGGTCGATGCGGTTGACGTTCCCGTTATCGCGGCGGGAGGCATTGCAGACGGGCGTCAGCTTGCCGCTGCGCTTGCTCTGGGCGCGGTGGGCGCTCAGGTGGGAACGTGCCTGCTGGCGAGCGAGGAGTGCCCCATCCACGAGAACTATAAGCAAGCCGTGATCAAGGCGGGCTCCAACGATACGGTGGTGACCGGCCGCTCAAAGGGCGCGCCTGTGCGCGTGCTCAAAAATAAGATGGCGCGCGAGTATCTCAAGCTCGAACAGGGCAATCCCTCGCGAGATGAGCTGGAGGCATTGACGCTTGGCTCTCTGCGTCGCGCGGTTGTCGATGGCGATCTTGACAGGGGCAGCTTCATGTCCGGCCAGGTTGCCGCCATGGTGAGGGAAATTCGCCCCGCTCGCGCGATCTTCGAGGACCTTATGGCGAGCGCAGAGCGTGCTATCGCGGAGGTGCGCTTGTGAGCAAGACGGCTTTCCTGTTTGCTGGCCAGGGGTCGCAGCACGTGGGGATGGGGCGTGACCTCTATGAGACCTATCCCGTTTTTCGCGAGGTTATCGATGGCACGCATCTCGATTTCGACCTGCGCTCTCTTATGTTCGAGGGACCGGACGAGCAGCTTTCCCAGACGCGCTATACCCAACCGTGTATGGTTGCGTTTGCGGCGGGCATGACGGCGGTTCTCGATGAGCTGGAAATCAAACCCGATTACGTTGCGGGCTTGAGCCTGGGCGAGTATTCCGCCTTGGCTGCTGCCGGCGTATTTGAGCCGCAGCAGGCGATACAGCTTGCGGCGTTTCGTGGGAGTGCTATGGCGCGCGCTTCCGAGGGCCGAGCCTGTGCGATGGTCTCGATTTTGGGCTTAGCGCGTGAGGCGGTTGAATCGGCAGTTGAGCTTGCCGCGGCTGCAGGCCAGGGGACGGTTGAGGTCTCCAACTACAACTGCCCTGGGCAGACCGTTATCGCCGGAGACGCCTCCGCGGTGGAGCTTGCCGCGGCTGCTGCGCGTGACGCCGGCGCTCGTAGGTGCATTCCGCTGCATGTGAGCGGGCCGTTCCATACCTCGTTGCTGCACTCTGCGGGCGACGCCCTGCATGAGCGCTTTAAAGAAGAACCCTTTGGCGAGATGCGCGTTCCGGTGCTGTTTAACTGCTTGGGCCACGAGATGGGTGCGGGCGATAGCATTTCTGCGCTTCTTGAGCGACAGGTTCAGTCTGCCGTGCGCATGGAAGACACCATCATGCGCCTGGTGGAATTGGGCGTGGACCGTGTAATCGAGGTTGGCCCCGGCAGGGTTCTCTCTGGTTTGGTTCGCCGTTGCACCAAAGCTATTCACTGCGTATCGATAGAAACACGCGAGGACGTGGAATCGCTTAAGGAGGAGCTGTAATGATGGAGGGCCTTTCTTTGGCGGACATGTGCGCCGTCGTGACGGGCGGTTCGCGCGGCATCGGTCGCGCTGTTTGTTTGGAGCTTGCGCGCCTGGGAGCGCGGGTGGTGTTCACCTATGCCGGAAACGCCGAGGCTGCTCAAAAGACGCTCGAGATGATTGAGGAACAGGGCGGGGTGGCACGTGCAATATGTGCCGACGTGCGCAGTGCAGAAGACGCGACGCGCGTGATCGATGAGGCGCGTACCGCTTTTGGCAGCGTGGATATCCTTGTCAACAACGCCGGTATCACATGCGACAAGCTTGCTGCGCGTATGAAGCCCGAGGATTTCGATGCCGTGGTGGATACGAACCTTAAGGGAGCCTTCCTCTACACCAAGGCGGTGCTACGCCCCATGATGCGCGCTCGCTCGGGCGCGATCGTCAACATGGCTTCGGTGGTGGGGCTGCGCGGTAACGCGGGCCAGGCCAATTACGCGGCAAGCAAAGCGGGTCTCATCGGTATGACCAAGTCCATTGCTCGCGAGGTTGCCGCTTTGGGCATTCGTGTGAACGCCGTGGCCCCCGGTTTCATTGCGACGGATATGACCGACGCGATGCCCGAGGCCGCTCGTGCAGCAACGCTTGCTTCGATTCCGGCCGGCCGATTGGGCGAGGCATTTGAGGTCGCTCGCGTTGTGGCCTTTTTGGCGAGCGACGCCGCTTCATACGTAACGGGACAAGTTCTTGCCGTCGACGGCGGCATGGCGATGTAGGGGGTCATCATGGCAAAACGCAGGGTTGTCATAACGGGGATGGGCGCTGTTACCCCACTGGGGCACAGCGTTTCGAAGAGCTGGGAGGCCGTCCGCGCCGGCGAGTGCGGCATCGCCCCCATCTCTCTGTTCGATGCTTCGGATATGAAGGTTTCGCTGGCTGCCGAGGTCAAGGAGTGGGACCCGGCAGCTACCCTTGGGGCGCGCGAGTCCAAACATCTGGCACGCTTCACGCAGTTTGCCCTGGCGGCCGCTCGCGAGGCGATGGATGATTCCGGGCTGGCGCTCGATGCCGATAAAGCCGATCGCGCGGGGGTCATTATCGGAAGCGGTATCGGCGGCGTTGCCGAGACGGAGTCGCAGCAAATGCGCTGCAGTGCCCGTGGATATGATCGCTGCTCCCCCTACTACATCCCCTCGGGAATTTCCAACATGGCGGCGGGTCAGGTTGCCATTGCCTTTGGCTTCAAAGGCATGTGCACGTGTCCGGTTACCGCTTGTGCAAGCGGTACGAACGCCGTGGGCGATGCCTTTCGTCAGATTCGCGATGGCTATGCCGATGTCATGCTTGCGGGCGGAACCGAGGCGGCGATAACGCCTCTTTCCATCGGTGGCTTTACAACCATGCGTGCGCTTCATACAGGGGACGATCCCACGTGCGCATCCATCCCCTTCGATGCGCGTCGCAGCGGTTTTGTGATGGGCGAGGGCGCAGGCGTGTGTTTGCTCGAGGAGCTGGAGCACGCGCAGGCACGCGGTGCGCATGTCTATGCCGAGCTTGTGGGCTATGGCGTTACCTGCGATGCGTTCCACATCACGGCTCCCTCAGAAAACGGCGAGGGTGCTGCGCGCGCTATGCAGCTCACACTCGAGGATGCCGGGGTCGATCCCTCTCGGGTTGGTTACATCAATGCCCACGGTACCTCGACCAAGCTCAACGACGAGCGTGAGACGCAGGCTATTAAAACCGTGTTCGGCGAGCACGCGCAAGAGCTTGCGGTGAGCTCGACAAAGTCGATGACCGGTCATATGCTGGGCGCCGCAGGCGCCGTCGAGGCCATTTTTACGACGCTCGCCCTGCGGGATTCCTATCTTCCGGCGACTATCGGCTGCGAAGAGCCCGATTCCGCTTGTGACCTCGACTACGTAACGGGCGAGGGACGCTCGGCATCGCTTTCCTACGCCATGTCCAATTCGCTTGGCTTTGGCGGCCATAACGCCTGTATTCTCATGAAAGCCTGGGAGGGTTAGACCATGCAGCTCGATTCCAATCAGATTTCGCAGATTTTGCCCCATCGTTATCCGTTTGCGCTTGTCGATCGCATTACCGATGGCGAGGAGGGTTCGTGGGCGCGCGGCATTAAGTGCGTGAGCGTGCAGGAGCCGGTATTCCAAGGACATTTTCCCACGTATCACGTGCTGCCTGGTGTGATGATTATAGAGGCCCTGGCTCAAGTTGCCGCCGTGGCGATGCTTGCCAATCCGGAGCAGCGCGGCAAGATCGGGTTTTTGGGCGCGGTGAAAAACGCACGCTTTAAGCGTCAGGTACGTCCCGGCGACGTGATGGAGATGGAGAGTCGCATCGTACGTACGCGCGGCAACTTTGCTTTTGTCGAGGGTCGCGCTTCGGTTGACGGCCAGCTTGCCGCAACGGTTGAACTCACGCTGGCGTTCGGTTCTAATGAAACGAGCGACAAGTAGGGTGACGTTCGGGGGTTTTGGCGTGCTCGAGAAAAAGTTCATTCGGGTATATACCAAATTCAAACTGCATTTTTATCGGGAGACCTTTGCGCGCTTCCAAAATCGCGAGGCGAGCCTTACTACGGTGGAGAGCTTTGCGATGGAGGCGATCTATGCGCTGGGAAACCCCACGGTGCGACAGTTTGCCGAGTTCATGGGCATTTCCTCGTCGAATGCGGCGTACAAGACGGCAAGTTTGGTGCGCAAAGGATATCTAATCAAGGAGCGTTCAAAGACCGACGCTCGCGAGTACCATCTGGTCCCCACCCAAAAGTACCTGGACTACTACAATGTGAGCGCCGACTACGTACATATCGTTATGGAGCGCATCAAGAAGCGTTTTTCTGCAGAGGACGTGACAAAGATCGAAGAGGTTCTGAGTGTGATGAGCGAGGAGCTTATGTCCGAGGTTCCGCTGTAGCAGTTTGGTTTCATTGAGTATTCCGTTAAGCGGCGAGCGCGTTTGTTGTTCTGCTCGCCGCTTTTCCCTCTAGGGGAGAAAAACCCGCGTATGCCGAAATGGGCGCATGATTACGTATAGGCACGGGTAGGCTTGAGCCAACGGTTAATTAACCTCGGCGCGCATCCCGCCGGGATGCCTCGCCGGGTTTTGGCTCAGGGAGGTTACCATGGGTGCGCCTAAAACCGATAATGTGAGGAATGTGGTTCTCGTAGGCCAAGGCGGGGTGGGCAAGACCTCGCTCGCGGAGGCCATGCTCCACCTATCTGGGAAAACAGCCCGTCTGGGCGGCCACGACGGCACCAAGCCAACGCTTGATTACGATGCCGAAGAGGTTAAACGCGAGTTTTCCATCTCCACGTCTATCGCCCCCATCGACTGGAAGGGCTCACGCATCAACGTATTGGATGCACCCTGCTATCCCGATTTTATTGGCGATGCCTACGCCGCGATGAGCGTATGCGAATCTGCGCTGTTTGTTGTCGATGCTGCGGCGGGCCCGCAACCTACGACCGTCAAGCTGTGGTATGCGGCAGAGGATCTGCGCCTGGCGCGCGCCGTTTTTGTCAATCGAATCGATAAGGAAAATGCCAATTTCGAGACCTGCTTGGGCCTGTTGCGTGAGCGCTTTGGTACGCGCTTGGGCGCTGTGACCCTTCCCTGGGGCCAGGGTGAGGACTTTGGCGGCGTGATCGACCTGGTGCGCATGAAGGCACGCCATTGCAACGGAACCGAGCAGACGGAGTGCGAGATTCCCGAGGAGTATCGTGCTCAGGCCGAGGCCGCGCACGAGACGTTGTGCGAGCTCGTTGCCGAGGCCGACGATGACCTGATGGAAAAGTATCTCGAGGGCGAGACCCTTACGCAGGAAGAGATCGAGGGCCTGCTTTCGCGTGCCATCGCAAAGCGTCTTTTCGTCCCCGTTTTTGTGGGAAGCTGTATCAAAGAGCAGGGCGTCAATTCCCTGATGGACGATATCGCCACGTACTTCCCTGCGCCTACCGATTACGGCGAGATGCCGCTTATCGATGGCGACTCCCTTAAGATTTCTTCCGAGGACGATCGCCCCGTGGTTTTTGTCTTCAAGACCTTGAACGATCCTTCCCAGGGTCGCATCTCGTTTATCAAGGTGCTCACGGGCACAATCGAGCCGGGCATGGAGCTGGTCAACGCGCGCACGCGTAAGAGCGAGCGCATGGCGCATCTCTATGTGATGTGCGGCCGCGAGATGACCGAGGTCGGTCATGCCTATGCCGGCGATATCGTGGTGGTTCCCAAACTCGCGGCAGAGACGGGCGATACGCTTTCGGTATCCGGCAAGATCGAGGCTGCGGCGTTCAAATTCCCCAACTCCCAGTATCGCATTGCCATCGAGGCTGAGAATCGCGGCGACGAGGAGAAACTCTTTACCTTTATCGACCGCGCCTGTGAGGCAGACCCCACCATGCGCATCGAGCGTGACGAGGAGACGGGTCAGACCATCATCTCCGCTGTGGGCGAGGCCCAAGTATCCGTGCTCCTCAATCGTCTGGAGGAACGCACGAAGGTCGAGGCTCGCACGGTGCCCATTCGCATCCCGTATCGCGAGACCATTCGTCGCGTCGCAAGCGCTCAAGGTCGTCATAAGAAGCAGACCGGCGGTGCTGGCCAGTTTGGCGATTGCTATCTGCGCGTGGAGCCTTTGCTTGATGGTACCGATTACGAGTTTGTTGACGAGGTTGTAGGCGGTCACATTCCGCGTGCGCTGATTCCTGCGGTCGATAAGGGCGTTCAGGAGACCATGAAGGACGGCGTTATTGCTGGTTATCCGCTGACCGGTATACGTGTTGCCTGCTACGACGGTTCGTATCATCCCGTCGATTCCAACGAGATGGCATTCCGTACCGCCGCTCGCATTGCTCTTAAGAAGGCTTGCGAGGATGCCGACCCGGTGGTGCTCGAGCCGATGGAGAACATTACCGTCACGATCCCGGAGAGCTACGCCGGCGCCGTGATGGGCGATGTATCCGGTTCGCGCGGCCGCGTGACTGGCATGGATACAAACAATCGCGGCGAGACCGTAGTTACGGCAACCGTCCCGTATGCGGAGCTTGTCGACTACGCAACGCGTCTGCGCTCTCTTACGCGTGGAACCGGTGACTTTACCATGGAGCCTGCGGGCTATGAACAGGTGCCTTACGATGTCCAGAAGCATCTGGTTGAGTTCTACGAGGAGTCTCGCGCTCAGGGTAGATAGCAAATGCCTTGCTGATAATCAAAACGATTTGCCCGCTTTGGAACGACCCCGTTATTGCAACGGGGTCGTTTTTCTTCTCTTTTAACTGTCGGTTCTAGAAGATGTCCGAGCCGAAGATGTTCGTGGCGTGGGGATTATTAAATAGAGAGAGGGGTCGTTAATTATATGCTACCCAGATATACCCAATACGGTGGTATTATTTGAACCCACAAAGTGACGCGTGGCATCAATCCGCATCAAAGGAGACCTGATCGATTTACATGACAGACTTTATGCATGGAGCTAAGTACGATACAAAAACTCGTCACCGTGCCGCAAAGATATTGGCGACCGGCGTGGGGCACCGTGCACTTGCGACTCAGCTAGGAATTCCCGAAGCGACGGCTCGTCAATGGTCTCGTGCCTATGCAGTGGGGGGTCAATCTGCCGTGATGAACGCTGGTGCAAAACACCGCATTTATCCGTTTGAGCTTAAGCTTTCCGTGGTCAAAGACCGTTTGGAAAAGGGTCTATCTGTGCGCGATGTCATGGTTAAACACGGTGTGCCCAGCGAATCTTCAGTCAAGACGTGGTGCCGTCAATTTCGTGAGGGTGGCGAAGCCGCCCTGGTTGATAAGCCACGCGGACGCAAACCTAAACAATAGACTCTATTAAATTGGCGCTGGCATAGGGTTTGATTTTCTATGCAAAGAGGCATGGGCACGAACTCGCTGGGGCGACTATGTGGTTTCGCATCCCTCTCGCTGTCGGAGACGTTTGTCTAACAAACGCCCTGATTGGGGTGATTGTTCCCGTTTGTGCCAAATAGCCGCGTTGGGGAGTTTGAGCGCGCATGCTGGCATTAAACGAGAATTAGCAGTGCTGGGACCGAGATAGGGGCCTTGCAAGAATAGGGCCCAAAGGGAATCTGCCTAGGATTGGCTGTAGATCGAGGCTCGGCGTTGTTTTAGCACGACGGCACCGCAGCTGCGGTTTAGCGCGTCGCCCAGAGCGGTGCCGCCACTGCAGAGTGTCCCATCGAAAAAGGACTGCCTGCGGGCCCCCTTATTCTCAAGTATATGCAGAAGGTACTGGGCGGCTTGATGATCATGCCGGCGGTTATCGCTGCCAGCGTCAATACTATCTGGCCGGAAGCTCTTCGGATTGGCGGTCCCACTACGGGCTCGTTCTCCACCGGCGCTATGACCACCATCGGCATCGAGCGCTTCGATTTAATGGCTCCTTAGAAGAGATGAACTGTATCGATAAGGCGGAATGCATACCGGTACAATATCCGCTCACGGATAAAAATACACCGTTCATGCGCTTTAGTTTGCTACGAAATAGCACCTCTATTTCAAATCAATTACGAAGAAAAATAGCAATCTACCAGCAGGAGTAATGCTGAAGAAACAGTTTGGTAAGCATTTAGAATTAAACCGGAACAATTTGACAATAAGTACCGCTGAGAATAGATTCTCACTTGTAATCAGCCTGGGCAAACAGGTTCGGGCACGGCGATTGTCGAAGGAGAATCAGCGTGGACAAAGAGACCAAAATCGTGCTTCTCACGCATGGCGGATGGGGTTCGAATCTTGTTTCGAGCATCGAGATGATTGCGGGCAAGATCGAGTGCGTGCATGAAATCGCCCTCAAGCCGGCCTACACGCTTCCGGAGTACATGACGATGGTTCGCGAGTACACCGATACCATCTCTTCGGATTCGATTATCATGGTCGATCTGTTTGGCGGTACGCCCTCCAACGTGGCGGCGGCGATTGGCAATCAGACCGGCATGCACGTGTTTGCCGGACTCAATGCTCCCATGTTGCTCGAGGCATGCCTGGAGCTGCAAAACACGGGTTCGCTTGATTACGACGCGATCCTTAACGCAGGTAGCGCTGCCTGCATGGATGTTGTGGCAACCGTAAAGAAAAACATGTAAGGAAAGGGGGAAAGAGCATGGGTAATCTCGTTCTTACGCGTATCGACTCGCGCCTTATTCACGGTCAGGTCATGACTAAATGGGTTAATCAGGTGCAGGCGAACAAGATCATCGTTGTGAGCGACGAGCTCGCGAACGATGAGTTCATGAGGAGCATCTACCTCATGTCGGCGCCGGCGGGCATCGAGGTCGTCTGTCTCACCGAGGCACAGGCTGTCGAGGAGTACCAGAAGGACGTTTTTGGCAACGGCAACGTATTGTTGCTGCTTCCGAGCCTTGCTGCACTGAAGAACATCTACGACGCTGGCGTCAAGGTAACGTCTGCGCAGGTGGGCGGCCTTGGCGGCGGTCCTGAGCGCAAGGTCGTGTTCCAAAACATCACGCTTGATGATGCTGATGCCGAGATTTTGGAGCACCTGGCTGGCGATGGCATGGACATCATCTTCCAGACCATCCCCGAGGACGCACCGCAGAAGGTCGACTCGATTCTTAAGAAATATCGCGCTTAGCAACGTTATGAATCACTGTTTTAGGAGGTCAGCATGAGTACTCTCGGTATTGCCATTTGCATGGGCATCTATTACTGGATTGCCCGCCTGCGTTTTGGCTACACCATTTCTAGTGCCCTGCTCCAGCCCGCGACGATCGGCGTGTTCGTCGGTCTGATTACCGGCCAGATGGTCACCGCTATGGAGATCGGCGCTGCTTTGCAGCTCGTCTACCTGGGTGTTACGTCCACCCCTGGCGGCAATGTTCCTAACGATCCCGCTCTTGCCGGCTGCATCGCCATCCCCCTGGGCGTCATGTCCGGCATGTCCCCCGAGCTCGCCGTTGCCCTGGCTGTGCCCTTCGGCATCATTGGCGTGTTCGTTGACCAGCTGCGTCGTACCACCAACGCCTTCTGGGTTCACCTGGCAGACAAGTATGCCGAGGACGCCAACACCGCTGGCATCTATCGCTGCGCTTACCTGTATCCGGCGCTCATGGGCTTCGTGATCCGCTTCCCGTTCGTCTTCGCTATCGACTTTTTGGGTGCCGATTGGGCACAGGGCCTCATCAACGCCCTTCCCGCTGTCCTCACCCATTCCTTCGAGGTCATGGGCGGCATCCTTCCCGCCCTCGGCTTTGCCCTGACCATCATGGTTATCGGCAAGAAGGAGCTCATCCCCTTCTTCTTCCTGGGCTACTTTGCCGTTGCTTACCTGGGCATCCCTGTCATGGGTATGGCTATCTTCGGCCTGATCATCGCTCTCGTGCTCCGCATGATCATGTTCCCCGAGGCTGCTAACGCAAAGGTGACCGCTACCTCCGAGGAAGACGTGAAGGAAAAGAGCGGCCTTCTCAACAAGCAGGATGTTACCAAGTCGTTCTGGCTGTACTACTTTGGCTGCGAGGAGTCCAACTCCTACGAGCGTCTGCAGAGCCTTGTGTACTGCGCTTCCATGATTCCCTGCCTGAAGAAGCTCTATCCCAAGAAGGAGGACCTGTCCGAGGCTCTCAAGCGTCACCTGGCCTTCTTTAACACCGAGGGTACGCTTGGCGGCGTGATCCAGGGCATCTCCATCGCCATGGAGGAAGAGGCTGCAACCGAGGGCACCGTTCCTGGCTCCGCCATCACCTCCATCAAGACCGGCCTCATGGGCCCCATTGCAGGCATGGGCGACGGTATCGTTTGGGCTGTTGTTATGCCCATCATCTACGGCGTCTTCATCCCGTATGCTTCCCAGGGCAGCGCTCTTGGCGGCATCATGCCCCTGATTCTGTGGCCTGGCATTACGATCTTCATCCAGTACTTCATGACGCATCGTGGCTACAAGCTTGGCCGCCAGTCCATCACCGGCATCCTTCAGTCCGGCATGATGCAGTCCATCATCTTTGCTGCTAACGTGCTTGGTCTGATCATGATGGGCGCCCTTTCCAGCTCCTACATCGCGATCAGCACTCCGTTCCAGATCACCATGGGCGCTGGCAACACCCTCGTGTTCCAGGAAATCCTGGACGCTGTCGTCCCCGGTATCCTGCCGCTCGTGGCTGTGTTCGGCATCTACTTCTACATGCAGAAGAAGGGCCCGCGCTACAACGTCATCCTGCTGTCGATTATCGTCATCAGTGTTGTGTGCGCTCTCCTTGGCATCCTCTAATAGCCAATCTGGCGCCAACGCCGCTGGCAGCGCAAGGCTCCTCTTGGCGCTGCCAGCGGCTTTACTGTATCTATGGATTCATTGATATATGAGAGGATTGACCTTGAGCATCTATCAAAACATCGGTTTGAAGCGTGTAGTCAACGCATCTGGTCGCGTGACCAAGCTTGGCGTTTCGACCATTAGCGACAAGGTTGCTGCAGCTGCGGTTGAGGGTGCAAGCTCCTATGTTGTGATCGACGACCTTATTGATCGCGCGGGCGAGCTGATCGCGGAGCATACCGGAGCCGAGGGCGCTTGCGTGACGTCTTGCGCTTCGGCGGCGCTGGCTCTGTCCATCGCCGGCTTGGTGACGCGCGGTCAGTGGACCGCAGTCTACAAGCTTCCCGATCCCTGCGGGGCGCCAAACGAGGTGGTTCTTCAGAAGGGCCATTCGATCGACTTTGGCGCGCCCATCCAGACCATGATTCGTCTTGGCGGCGGTTGCCCTGTCGAGTGTGGCCAGGCAAACGAGGTACACCCCGAGGATATCGAGGAGGCCATCACCGATAAAACCGTATGCCTGCTCTACGTGAAGAGCCACCATTGCGTGCAAAAGGGCATGGTTGATATCGAGACGATGCGTGACATCGCTCACGTCCATAACCTCCCCTTTGTGATGGACTGCGCCGCCGAGGAGGATTTCCGCAAGTACATCGCCCTGGGCGCCGATATCGTTTGCTACTCGGGCGCAAAGGCGCTTGAGGCTACGACCTCGGGATTTATGTGCGGCAAGCGCGAGTATGCCGAATGGGCAAAGCGCCAATATCACGGTGTGGGACGCGCCATGAAAGTGGGCAAGGAGCAGATCATGGGTCTTCTTGCCGCGCTCGATCAGTACGAGGCGCGCGATCATGCCGCCGAAGTTGAGGTCAACGTGGCGAAGATCGATTGGCTTGTCAACGAGATTAATCAGATTCGCGGTTTGCATGCTGAGAAGATTCAGGACGAGGCGGGACGTGCGATTTTCCGCTGTCGCATCACGTTCGATTCCGAGGCCCCTGCGGGGCTCACCATGGAGCAGGTCAACGAGAAACTTGTTTCGGGCGATCCGATTGTGTGGGCTCGTACGGAGTTTTTGAACCTTGGGAAGATCGATTTCGACCCGCGTCCGATGCTCGAGGGCGATAAGGAACTTATTGTCGAAGTGCTCAAACAGATTATGGAGGGCTAAATTATGCCGATTAACTACTACAACGACCGTGTTTGCCTGAATGTTCTGGGCGGATCGCTGCAGAATGCCGCCGATATCTACAAGGCTGCCGAGAGCCATGTTGAAGTTGGCGTTCTTACCGCCGATTACGAGACTGTCGAGGCTGCTATCGAGGACATGAGCAAGTACATGGATGTCCTTGAGGGCAATCTTTCGGTTGGTCTGGGTGGCGGCAATCCCAATCAGTGGCGCGCCGTGGCCGAGGTCGCAAAGGAGATCAAGGCCAATCACTTCAACCAGGCCTTCTGCGCTGTCTCTGCCACCCGTGCAAACGTGGGTAACGATGAGTGCCACATTAACGCCATGGTTGGCCCTTCCGGAACTCCCGGTCTGGTTAAGATCTCGACGGGTCCGCTTTCCCGCGAGTGTGCCGAGCCCGCGCTGGTTCCCGCCGATACTCTGATCGCCATCGTGAAGGAGATGGGCGGCAACTCGCTCAAGTTCTTCCCCATGGGCGGCCTCAAGGTCAAAGAGGAGCTCAAGGCGGTTTCCGAGGCTTGTGCACGCCAGGACTTCATCTTGGAGCCGACGGGCGGCATCGACCTGGAGAACTTCGAGGAGATTATGCATATCATCCTGGACGCCGGTGTGCCTAAGGTGATCCCGCATGTCTATAGCTCGATTATCGATAAGGCTACGGGCAATACGCGCATCGAGGATGTTGAGCGTCTCCTTGCTATGGTCAAGGCTATGGTGTAGGCATCGTTAGTGCAGTAATACGGTGTAGATGTTCCCATGGCGGGGTCTTATCGTAAAAATTGGCCCTTGCCTGTGGGAATATAATTCTAGAATGCATTGAGTCGGGTTCCGATACGCTTGGGATCCGATTCGACTTACTTGACATGTCTAGCATGGTGGTTTGAGGGTTAGTGGCAAAATACAAGGACATCGTTAAAGATATCGAGGGCTGTATTCGAAGAGGTGATCTGCAGCCTTACGATCAGCTGCCTACGGTTGTAGAGATGACCAAGGCGTATCACGTGAGCCGCACGACAATCGAGCAGGTTATGGATGAACTCGAGAAGCGCGGTCTCGTTTCGCGCAAGCGCGGATCGGGCGTATACGTGAAGAAAGTTGCGACGCAGTCCTTCGACAAGCCGCTCAACACCATTTCCCTCACCGACGATATCGATGTCAATCTTGCCAAGCACCCGAGCTGCACGGTCCACGAGTTCACCGTGGTCAAACCCGATGAGCACGTGCGCCACGAGCTTGGCTTGCATGAGTTTAGCTTTACGTTCTATATCGAACGCTCGCATCTGCATAACGGGCAGGCAATTGATGTGCAGTACCTCTATTATCCGGTCGAGATTTTTAGGGATATTCGCCTGACGTCTGCCGAGACATCTATTCGTCAATGGATTGATGAGAATTACGATGTCACGCCCGATAGCTTCCATAAGACGCTACGAGCGGTGACGGCGTCGGAGCACGAGTGCGAGATCTTGGATATTCCCGAGGGTTCGCCCCTGCTTGAGGTCGAGCAGATCGGCTATCTGGATGATGGCCGTCCTTTCGAGAGCCTGGTAGCCCGATTCCCCGGAGACCGCTCTGAGTATCAGACCATCGACTCCGATTCATTGCCCGTTTAATTTGCTCGTTTTCAACGTGCCCAGCACAACGAAGGCCTCCCTGTTCATGCGAACGGGGAGGCCTTCAAGCGTTACTGCGTTTTCGATGCAGGTTATCGCGCGTCGCTGCCGCCTGCGGCGAGTTTCTTTTCGATCTTGCCCACAAAGTGGATCAGCGGGATGGTGACGACCAAGTAATAAAGCGCGGCGCAGATGTAGGGTGTGATGTTGCCCGTGGTTGCCGTGAGGTTCTTGGAGAACATCATCAGCTCCATGACGCCCACGCTCGAAAGGAGCGAGGTGTCCTTATAGAGCATGACAAACTCGCTGGTCATGGTGGGTATCACGCGGCGGATGGACTGCGGGATGATAATGAGTCCCATGGTTTGGAACCAGTTCATGCCCAGCGCGGTTGCAGCCTCGTGCTGGCCCTTGCTGATAGATTCGATGCCCGCGCGGAAGATTTCGGCAAGATAGGCCGAGCAGTTGATGGCGAGCACGGCCACGCCGAGCGGCAGGTTGGGCAAGTTGAGGCCAATCATCGGCAGGCCAAAGAAAGCGATGTAAATCTGTAAGAAGAGCGGCGTTCCGCGCAGGAAGTTGATGTAGCAGATGGCAATGCCACGCAGGTAGCGACGGCGGCTCATCTTCATAAAGGCAAAGAGCAAACCGACGGGGATGGCAAGCGGGAAGCCGATGGCGGTGACGAGCAGTGCGATGCCCCAGCCTTGGAAAAGCGAAGCAATCGACGTCACCACATACTGCGGCTTGAAGAACATGCCCAGGAAGGGGTTGGCATTCCATGCGTCGACCCAGGCTTGGTCATCGAGCCAGCGGACGATATTTTGCACAACCGTGCTCTCGGTTACGGCGATGGTGGGGCTGGTGGGAAGATCTCGCTTGCCTCCATCGGCAAGCTCATAGGTGCCGTCAACGGCATAGGCGCCAGCAGAGCTGGGGAACACGACGCCCTCGACTTCGATGCGCACGTTGCTGCCGGCGGCTAGGGGCGCGGCGAAAGAAATTACCAGGTTCGATTTCTCAACTTTGGCCGTCGCCTCGACATCGGTGCGGTCAAGACCGTTGAGCACGGTTACCGTAGCGCTGGAGTCTTCGAATGAGCCTCCTTCGGGCAAGGCGAGCGTGACCTTGCTGACGCTCTCCTCGGTGCCGGTTGTCGCTTCCCAGGTCAGGCGCGTGGCAATGCCGCCAAGCACATTGGTGCCACCATCTTCGTTGGAGCGTGCGGTGGCTTTTGTAACCTGCAACGTGGATGAGGAACCCCCGCTCGCACCGGCATTGCCGTCGGCGTCGGTAGCGGAAGTCCCATCGCTGCTGCTGGGCGTAGAGCCAAAGAACTTTTCGTACAGCTCATCGTATTCGCCGGATTCCTTGAGCTCGGCCAACGCCTGGTTGATGGCAGCGGTGAGCTTGGGGTTGTCCTTAGACACCGCGATGCCAAACTGCTCTCCGGTGGGAATCTCTTTGATGATGGTCATGTTGGTAAAGGAGCTCTTGACCATCCATTGCTCGACGGGAAGGTCGCAGATGACCGCCTGGCACTGGTCACTCATCACGGCGGTGAACGCGGCGGTCCAGTCGTCGAAGGTCACGACTGTTGCACGGGGCAGATTTTCGGTCGCCCATTCCTCGGATGTGGTGCCGGACTGCGCGGCGATTTTCACACCCTCGACATTGAGGCTGTCGAGCGAGTCGTACTGGGAACCCGTGACCGTGGCGATGCCCTGGTTCGAATCCATATAGGGATCGGTGAAGTCGATTTCTTTTTTACGCGCGTCGTTGATCGTGATGTTGCAGGCGCCTACATCGGTCTTCACGCCCTGTTTGACCATCGGGATGATGTTGTCGAACTTCTGGGCGGGAAGGTAGTTGAGCTCGAGGCCCAGCTTGTTGGCGATCTTACCCATCAGCTCGAAGGTGAATCCCTGGTCGTTGCCCGAGTCGTCCACGTACTCGAACGGCGGGGTGGCGAGGTCGCTCGCGACGGTGAGCTTGCCGTCCTCGACAAGGCTATAGCCTTCCGTGTCCGTGGCCGAACTGGAGCTGCTGCTCGGCTTGGTGCCAAAGTATTTCTCGTAGAGTTCGTCGTAGCGGCCGTCGGCGCGAATCTGCTTAAGGGCAGCGTTGATAGCGGCGGTGAGCTCGGGGTTGTCCTTGGAAACCGCGATGCCAAACTGCTCGCCGGTGGGAACTTCCTCGATGATTTCCATATCTGTGAACGAACTGTTGACCATCCACTGCTCGACGGGAAGGTCGCACACAACCGCCTGGCACTGGCCGCTCATCACGGCGGTGAAGGCGGCGGTCCAGTCATCGAAGTTGACGGTGGTTGCGCGGGGCAGATTTTCTTGCGCCCATTCCTCGGAGGTGGTGCCCGACTGGACAGCGATTTTTACGCCAGCGGCATTGAGCGAATCGGTATCGGCGTAGCCCGAGTTCTTAGCGACGGCGACGCCCTGGTTGGAATCCATGTAGGGGTCGGTGAAGTCGACCTCTTTCTTGCGCGCGTCGTTGATGGTGATGTTGCATGCCGAGACGTCGGTCTTCACGGCTTGCTTGGCCATCGGGATGATGTTGTCGAACTTCTGGGCGGGCAGGTAGTTGAGCTCGAGCCCCATCTCCTGGGCAATCATATCCATGAGCTCCACAGTAAAGCCCTGGTCGTTGCCCGAGTCGTCCACGTACTCGAACGGCGGGGTGGCGAGGTCGCTCGCGACGGTGAGCTTGCCGTTCTCGACAAGTTTGTAGCTGCCTCCTTGCGCAGATCCGCTTGATGACGCGGCACCGCAGCCGGTAAGAGCGAGCGCTACGGCGATAAGCGATGCCAAGCATAAAGCAAGAGACGTGCGGCGGGCAGATTGGGCAAAACGGTAAAGTGTGCGCATATGGTTCTTTCTGCCGATTGAGTGGATGAGGTGCGTTTGTGCAGGCAAAAAGCATAACACTTGGATGTCTTGACCCCGATTCCTCCATGCGTCTTTATATAACAATTTATAATGCAGGTGCGTTTGATTTATACGGGGCGCTTTTGCCCGCCGGGATAAGGAGAGCCAATCTATGCAAGAAACCACGCAGACCGCGCATGCCCTGGGTGCGCTTGTCGAAGCGCTCAGAGTTGCCAATGTCTTTGTTCGCGCCGACGATTATGATGCCGATGCACGTATCGAATTCGCTACCGACAACTCCCAGCTGAGCCGCGCGGCTACGCTTTTTGTTTGCAAGGGCGCAAGCTTTAAGCGCGAGTATCTACTGCAGGCGATTGAGACGGGAGCCGTTGCCTACGTTTCCGAAATCGATTACGGGGTCGATATTCCCTGCATCATCGTCAGCGATATCCGCCGTACGCTGGGCTGCCTGGCAGACATGGCCTACGGCCACCCCAGCGGAAAGGTTGGGGTGTGTGCCTTCACGGGTACCAAGGGCAAGACCACAAGCGCTTACTATCTCAAGGGCGTGCTCGACGCGCATGCGCGCCTTGCGGGTTGCCATACATCGGCTCTGTTTTCGAGCGTCGAGTTTGACGATGGCGTCGAATCGGGCATTTCCAAGCTCACGACGCCCGAGTCCTTTGAGCTCGAGCGTCGGCTTTCGAATGCGGTTGTAAGTGGCTGCGAGCACGTGATCATGGAGGCCTCGAGCCAGGCACTCAAGTATGAGCGCACCTATGGCGTCGACTTTGCAGTGGGGGCGTTTACCAATATCGGCGAGGACCATATTTCGCCCATCGAGCATCCAACATTTGAGGACTACTTTGCCTCTAAGCTCAAGATCTTCAAGCAGAGCCGTGCGGCTGTGGTCAATTTGGATATGGACCACGTGGACAAGGTGCTCGAGGCGGCTCACGTTTGCGAGCGCGTAGTGACGTACTCGCTTTCCAATACCGATGCCGACGTCTATACCACGAACCTCGTCCATGGCCCTCGCGGTATCGTTGCTTCGGTGGTGACCCCGCGCTTTTCGCGCGACGTGCTGGTGCCTACGCCCGTTAAGTTCAATATCTCCAATGTGCTTGGTGCTATCGCCTGCGCCGAGGCCTTGGGCATTGAGGAAGAGGCTATCGTTCGCGGTTTCGAGCAGGTTCGCGTTCCCGGCCGTATGGAGATGTATCCCACCGAGTCTGGAACCATTGTGGGCGTAGTCGACTTTGCGCACAACGGTATGAGTCTCGAAACCATGCTTCGCGACCTGCGCGAGAACTACCCCGATCGCGAGCTTGCCGTGGCGTTTGGCGCTACGGGCGGCAAAGGTGTCGACCGTCGCGAGACCATGGGCATAGCTGCGGGTAAGTACGCCGATCGCATCGTGATTACCGAGGACGATCCGGGTCCCGAGGACGCGCAGGATATCTGCCAGGCCATCGCTCATTTTGTGGAAGAGCAGGGCAACCATAATTGGCAGATCGTAGTCGATCGCGAGCAGGCTATTCGCACGCTGGTGCGCGAGACCACGCGCCCGGCAGTGGTAATCGTGACGGGCAAGGGTTGCGAGACGCGCATGCTGCGCAAGAATGGCCCGGAACCCTGCCGCGCCGATGGCCCCACGTTGCAGGAGGCGCTCGAAGCATTTGAGGCGGGTAATCCTTTGTAAGAGCTTGAGTGCCGGGGGATTTACTCAACCATACGTACACCAAGAAAAGAGGGGCAGCCATGACAACCGATTCTGCCAAGGTCTATTTCACCAACTTGCGCACCTATGGCCGCGAAAGCCAGCTCGATAAACTCAAGCGCCTGATGTATCGCGCGGGAATCGACCAGATTGATTTTGAGAATAAGTTTGTTGCCATCAAGATTCACTTTGGCGAGCTGGGAAACCTCAGCTTCTTGCGTCCCAACTACGCGCGCGCCGTTGCCGACGTCGTCAAGGAGTTGGGTGGCAAGCCCTTCCTCACCGACTGCAATACGCTGTACGTGGGCAGTCGCAAAAACGCCCTTGAGCATATCGACACCGCATATCAAAACGGCTTCACGCCGTATGCAACCGGCTGCCAGGTGATCATTGCAGATGGTATCAAAGGTACCGACGAGACGCTTGTGCCGGTCAAGAACGGTGAATACGTAAAAGAGGCCAAGATCGGCCATGCGCTCATGGATGCCGATATCGTGATTAGCCTTACGCATTTTAAGGGTCATGAGCAGGCTGGCTTCGGTGGGGCTATGAAGAACATCGGCATGGGAGGGGGCTCTCGTGCGGGCAAGATGGAGCAGCACGCTGCCGGCAAGCCCAGTGTCAATGTCGAGCGCTGCATCGGCTGCCACGCGTGTGAAAAGATCTGCGCGCACGGCGCCTTTAGTTTCGACGAAGTGCGCGAACATACCACGGCAAGCGGAAAGACCCGCGAGGTTCACGTGGCAACCATCGACCATGATCGCTGCGTGGGCTGCGGCCGCTGCATCGGCGTGTGCAATCAGGATGCGATTTGTCCCGATTGCAGTGCAGCCGCCGATGTGCTCAACTGCAAGATTGCCGAGTATACGCAGGCCATTGTGCAGGACCGTCCGAGCTTCCATATTTCGCTTGCAATGGATATTAGCCCCAACTGCGACTGCCATCCTGAAAACGATACGCCGATCATTAACGACATCGGCATGTTTGCGAGCTTCGACCCCGTGGCCATAGACCAGGCTTGTGCCGACGCGGCAATGGCTCAGACCCCGCTTCCTAACACCGTGCTTACTGAGAGCGCGGAGAAGATGGGGCATAAACACGAGCACCTGCACGGTGATCAAGCTTGTGATCCCTTCTGCATCGCGCACCCCGATACCGATTGGCGTACCTGCATCGCTCACGCCGAAAAGATCGGTCTCGGTACCAGCAAATATGAGCTCATCGAGGTCAAATAGTAAAACTGGCCCGGCATCAGATGGGGGATGGGCGCAAATGCGTCTATCCCCCATCTTGCGCTATGTGGCAAAACAGCAGGATATGCGTGTAGAACTCGCGCGTTTACCTGCCGTTTGCTATAGTATTGAGAACTATTTCCTTGGAGGACGCATCTACTATGTCTGATACAAGCGGCAGTCCTAAGCCGCGGCCCGATACCGCGGCGATTCCGCACTACACCCTGGGCGAGGAGATCATGAACTCCGTCACCCATGGTGTTGGATGCCTGCTGGGCATTGCCGGCTTGGTGCTTTTGATCGTCAAGGCCGCTTTGGGCGGTGCGCACCCGGCCTCGTTGGTTGCTGCCATCGTTTACGGCGTCTCCATCATCCTCGAGTATCTTGCATCGACGCTGTACCACGCTATTCAGCCGCGAGCTGCCAAGCGCGTGTTCCGCATTATCGATCACAGCTGCATCTACCTGCTCATCGCGGGCAGCTATACGCCGTTTTGCCTCATTACACTCGAGAACGATGGCGGTATCGTGCTCTTCGTTATCGTGTGGGTCTTGGCATTTGCGGGAATTGCGTTTGAGGCCATCATGCGCGAGCGTCAGCCTCGCTGGCTCACGGGCGTGATCTACCTGGTCATGGGATGGCTCGTGGCGTTTCGTCTGCCGCAGTTGGTTGGCTTGCTCGAGCCGCTCGCGCTGGCTCTGCTCGCCATTGGCGGCGTTTGCTACACCATCGGCGTTCCGTTTTACATTGCCAAGAAGATTCGTTATATGCACAGCGTATTTCACCTGTGGGTCCTTGCCGGCAGCATTTTCCAGTTTATGGCGGTGATCCTCTTCGTGATCTGATAGCGCCTGCGGCTCACTGCCGTTTGCTGTTTACCGTTCCCACCCCCTTGGAGGTTTGAAACCGTCCCTATGGACATAACCATCAGCATTATCACCACGCTGCTTCTTACAATCGTGAACGGCTTCTTCTCGATGTCCGAGATGGCGCTGACCACGGCAAAACGTACGGTGCTCGAGCACGAGGCGGAGCAGGGCGACCGTCGTGCTGCCAAGGCCGCAGAGCTCGCCGCTGATTCCGATGAATTCTTGGCGACCATTCAGGTTGCTATCACGCTCGTGGGTTTTGCGTCTTCGGCTGTTGCCTCGACGAGTCTTTCCGACCCTTTGGCACACTGGCTCAGCGGGTTTGGCATCGCTCCGCTCACCGCTATCGCGCGGGGTCTTGCGCCGGTGCTCATCACTATCGTTGTATCTTTTATCTCGGTTGTTGTCGGCGAGCTTGTGCCCAAGCGCATTGGCCTTGCTAACGCCGAGGGCGTGTCCAAGCAGGTTGTGGGACCGCTCTCTGTTTTCCAAAAGATCGCCCGTCCTGCCGTGTGGCTCACCGGAGCCTGCGCCGACGGCCTCGCACGCCTGCTGCGCATCAAGAGCGCCGACGATCGCCAAAACGTCTCCGAAGAGGAAATCAAATACATGATCAACGAGCAGGACACGCTGCTCGATGAGGAAAAGCGCATCATCCACGAGGTTTTTGACCTGGGCGACTCGGTTGCCCGCGAGGTTATGGTCCCGCGTGTCGATATCACCATGTGCGAGGATACCGACAAGGTGGAAGAGGTCATGGCGGTTATGCGCCGTACGGGATTCTCCCGCCTTCCGATTTTCCACGAGGATCAGGATAACGTGGTGGGTATCGCCCATATTAAGGACCTTCTTGCGCCCATGACGTCAGGCGATGAGGACGATCGCGTTAAAAAATACATGCGCGATGCGACATTTGTTCCCGATACCAAAGATATCTTGCCGCTGCTTTCCGAGATGCAAAACGCGCACGAGCAGATTGTTGTGGTGGTGGACGAATACGGCGGTACCGCCGGCATCATCACTATCGAGGATATCGTCGAGGAGATTGTGGGCGAGATCGAGGACGAGTTCGATCCGGACAATAAGTACCTCACGCGCCTTTCGCGTCGCGAGTGGCTGGTGGATGGCCGTTTTCCGTGCGATGACGCGGTTGACCTGGGCTGGCCTATCGAGGAGAGCGACGACTACGAGACGGTTGCCGGATGGATTTTGGATCTGTGCGATTCTGTTCCGGATATCGGCGAGGTCTTTGAAGTTAGCGGGTACAAGTTTAAAGTTCAATCAATGCGCGGTCAGCGCATCTCGCTGATTCGCGTGACAGCACCTGCGCCTGACGAGCCTGCTCCTCAAAATGAGGAAGCACAAGTTACCGAGCACGAGTAGGAGGAGCGGCATATGTCTGAGCTGTTCAATATAGAGAAGATCATGGTGGGCGCCGAGAAGCTTACGGCGCGCATTGCCGTGAACGAGGGCTTGCCGACCATGACTTCGGAAGATATCGAGGCGACTGCGCGCGTCTACTATCTTGCTCCCGAGATTGCCCATCACTTGTGCCTGGGTGATGCAGGCCGTGAGTTTCAGGATTGCATGCATGAGACCGAGGTTGCCCACCTGCTGGAGCACCTGAGTGTCGAGATCATGCGCGAGACCGGTCTTGCCGGTGACATCTCCTGCGGCCGTACGCGTCGCGTTTCGGGTGAGGACCGCACGTTTGAGGTTGAGCTTTCCTGCCCCGACGACACTTTGACGATCGGCGCTCTTTCGTCTGCCACATTCATGATGGACTGGGCGTTTTTGCATGGCAATGCCCCCGCCCCCGATTTCCCGGGCACCGTTGCGGCGCTTCGCAATTTGGTTCTTACTGTGCGTGGCGAGCAGCCGGATGCATCTGAGGCGAAGGACGAAAGCGAGGTCCCTGCGGTTATCGACACCGAGGGAGTTGCGCCGGACGCCTCCTCTGCACATGTGGACGCCGTGTTTGGTGGGGCTGCTGCCGAGGGATCTTGCGCCTCGCATGAGGACGTGGACCCAACGCCTCTCGGCTAGGCGTCGCTAATAGCCGATCGGTCACATTGTCGCGCCCAAGCGACAGGTGGGTATAATGGAACAACATTCGATGGAGTCTCTCCTTGGGAGGAAACGACATGGGTAAAGCATTTAACTTCGCAGCGGGCGCTTTCTTCGGTGCTGCCGCAGGCACGATTGCCGGCATCATGCTCGCTCCGCGCTCTGGCGCCGAGACGCGCGCGATGGCAGCCGATATTGCCAACGACGCGTGGGATAACGCCCGCGACGCCTACGAGCAGGGCGTTGACCAGGCTCGTACTGCCGCAACCGATTTCGGCCCCATGGTTGACGCCAAGACCGATGAGCTTCGCGCCAAGGTCGATCTTGCTCGTGAGCGCATGGACCAGCTGCGCGAGCAGCTCAACGATGCTATTGCCGGCGGTACGGTGACCCCTGCTGCCGACGTGGTTGTCGAGACGGTTGAGGATGAACCCGCCGTCGATACCGAGGCAGCTTCCGAGGCATAAATGCTGGTAGCTGATATCCAGGGAAAGCGTATCTATCGCATTCCCGCACCTGATAAACGGCTGGATAAAAACGGTGCACCCAAAGAGCCCAAAAAGCTCGGAAGGGTGCACTTTCCCGTGTTTACGCCCAATGGGACACGCGTTGTTGGCTTTATGATCAAGTTGCCCGATATCGTGGGCATGGTCAAACAACCCGATAAGTTTGTTCCCCTCGATGCCCTCGAGATGTATGAAGGCGTGCCGTGCGTGGTCGACACAAAAGAGAATTTCGATGCGCCGGCTGCAAAGCGACTGGGTATCGACCTCGATCGTTGCCTTATTTGGACAGGCATGGACGTGCGTACCAAATCGGGCAAGTCCGTTGGGTATTGCGCAGAGGCCGCCTTTGATTCAAAGACCGGTGAGGTTGACCATTTCCAGCTTACGGGCGGTATGGCTTCGAGTGCGCTTCTGGGTGATATCCAGATGCCGGCGTCTTACCTCAAGGGGTATCGTGACGGCGCGATGATTGTGGCCGACGAGGTTCTCGACCTTAGCTTCTCCGGCGGCGCTGCGGCGCATGCCGCCGAGGCGAGCGTGGCTGTGTCTACCAAGGTCAAGGCGGGGGCAAAGGTTCTGGACGACAAGGGCTCGGTTGCCCTCGATCGGGGCTCGAAGGCATTGGGCAAACAGTTGGGCCGCACCAAGGGCATGTTTAAATCGTTCGCAGCCGAATATAAGAAGGCAGCGGGCACACCGGCAAAAAAGAAGCGCGCAAAGTAACGTCGATCGCGGATCGCGAAAGAAGGGGAGGGGATACGCATTGCCTCAATACACCACGTCCTACTCCACGCATAAAAAACGACCCACCTATCGGCATGCGCCCGTAGGTCAGCAGCTTCCGTCTTCGGCACGTCGCCGTGCTAAGAAGCCGGGGGCTACGTATCTGCACCATACACAGGGATTTGGACGCAGCAATCGACGCCGCAACATGCGTCCCAACAAGCGCAACCCATACGCATTTATTGCAGTGGGCTGTGCGTTCCTGCTGTTTGTTGCCGCTGTTATCGGCTACACCAATCGCACGGTCGACGTGGAGCTCAATGGTTCGACGGTTCAAGTGCGTATCAATTCGACGATCGAGCAGCTCATCGATAGCCAGAACATCGAGGTTCGCGCTGGCAATTTGCTGGCGGTGGACGATTCTGTGCTCACCAAGCGCGGCGGCGAGAAGATTTCGGTCAAACTGGGCAAGAAACAGATCGAGAACAGCAAGCTTTCTTCGATTAAGCTTACTGGCGGCGAGAAACTTACCATCGCAAATGGTCGCGACACGTACGAGGAGCACGATATCAAGGCGACCACCATCCAACCGACCATTTCCTTTGAGGGGTCGGGAGCCATCCAGTACGTGAAAACTTGGGGCGAGGCTGGTCGTAGTGAGGTTTGGACCGGTAAGACTTCTGGCAAGACGCAAGACCGTGGCGCGGTGAAAAAGCCGGTAAATGCCGTGGTGGCTTGCGCATCGGTTAAACCAAAGTCCGGAAAGTACGTGGCCCTTACCTTTAACAGTGCGCCGAGCAAATATACCGATCAGATTCTCGAGGTTCTTAAAGAGAAAGGCGTTACCGCAACCTTTTTCTTGAGTTCGGATAACGCTTCTACCTATGCGGGCAAGGCGCGCGCTATCGCGGATGCTGGTTGTGAAGTGGGCCTGTATGCCTCATTGGGCGACAAGACGGGCGATTCGCTTCGCAATGCCTTGGCAAAGGGGCTCGACGCAGTGAGTTCTGCAACGGGTACCAAGACGGCTCTTGTTCGTTCGGCCGATGGCCGCATGAGCGAAGAGCAGTGGGCGACGACTATGGATCTGATGGGCGCTGCCGTGTCTTGGAGCTTTGACTCGGGCGATTGGCTGCGTCCGGGTGTCGACAGCGTTGTCGAGACCGTTACCGGCTCGGTTTCGAATGGCAACATCGTGTCCATGACGGATAACGATGAGACGTCGGCCCAGACTGTCGAGGCGCTGCCGCAGATTATCGATAAGCTTTTGGCAGATGGTTATACGTTCGTGACGCTTGACGACCTGATTGCCACCGACAAAGACCTCAAGGGTGCAATCGACCTGTCGCAGGCATCGATGCCCGAGGGCGCCACCCTTCCCGCGCTGCCTGCGCAGTCCGATGATGATGCGGATGCGACGACCGAATAGACCATCCGCATCGTGTGGTGCCTTTCCGTACTGTTAGATGACGAATTTGTAACTGTCGTGCCAACCTATGCGCTGCTACACTCATGCCAAAAAAGCATGATGGGGCGTTTGACATGGTAAGGGCGAGGCAACATGACCCAGGATATTCGGGGACAAAAGCATACCGATAAGAGCGGGGCGCCTCAGGCGAAGCCGCAGATGCATCATGGACCCGCGGCTCCGTCTTGGCCGCATGCGTCGGGCCATGAACCCCGGCGCTATAAAGCGGCGGGCACCGCTCGCGTATACGGCGTTCCCGGCAAATCTACGCAAACGCATCGGAAAGATGCGGGCGCCTCTAGGCCGGCGAAGCTTCATGTGCCCTTGCCCGTTGGTAGCTCGAAAGCAAGCGCCGTTGCCTCTCTCAAGAAATCGAAGTTTACGGTTTCCTCGGGCGGTCACACCGACCGCAGCCGTATTCCCCTCGTCGTGCTTTGCGTCCTTGTGGTCTTGATTGGCGCCGGAGTGGGCTGGATGTGGTTTCTTCGTCCCGTGCACATTACAGTAAATGACCAGGCAAAACAGGTCCGCATCGGAACGTCGCTCGACAAGTACCTAGCCGACAACAACTACTTTGATGCGCAGCCGGGCAAACTGCTTTCGGTGGGTGGAAACGTGATTGACGAGCGCGGGGGCGATCGCTGCGCGGTGAGCTTGAACGGCCGGGAGGTCAAACTCTCCGATGCCTCTTCGCTCAAACTTGAGGATGGAAATACCGTCACGGTGGGCAATGGCGCGGATGCGACAGAAGAGCACTCCGAGGAGACGGTGACGATGGCTCCCGGCATCCAGATGGAGAAGGGCGGGGCTATTCAGTTTGTCTCCCAATGGGGAAAAGCCGGGAAAAAGAAGGTGTGGCACGGTAAGACTTCCGGCGAGACGGTGGATAAGGAAGTGGTGCAGGAGGCAACCGATATGAAGATCGCTTCGCTCACGCCCAAGCCTTCTGATGGCGGTAAATACATCGCCTTGACTTTTGACGATGGTCCTTCGTCCTATACTCAGCAAATTCTCGACATCCTGGCGCAAAAGGGTGTGCATGCCACTTTCTACAACCTTGGTAATCAGGCGGGCAAAAGCCCTTCTCTCACAAAAGCCGTGCTTGACGGGGGTCATGAGCTGGCAAGCCATACTAATCAACATCAAAATCTTCCAACGCTGGGCAAAGATGATCTTCGTTCCGAGATCACGAGCGCATTTGATGTTCTCGAGAAGGCTTCGGGCAAACGCCAGCAGATGATTCGCGCACCTTATGGAGCATTCACGGATACGGAATGGGCGCGCTCGGCAGATCTGATTAGCTGCAACGTGCTGTGGAACATCGATACGCTGGACTGGAAGCGCCCAGGCGCCGCTGCCATTACCGATATGGTCCTTTCCCATGCGTTCAATGGGTCTATCGTGCTCATGCACGACGGCGGGGGTGACCGTTCCCAGGATATCGAGGCGCTGCCCCATATCATCGATAAACTCAAGGCGCAAGGCTATACGTTCCTTACGGTCTCGGAGCTCATGGCAAAAGACGGCCGTTTCCCTAAGGACGTGGTGAAGGGGACGGTTTCGATGCCCAAAGATGCTGTCTTGCCCGAAAAATAACAAGCTGGGTTTTGTTATGCGCGCGTTATCGTTTGGTATAGCGCACGTCTGTATGAAAGAATGTTGCTTCCCGGTGCATTTTGGATGCTATAGTTAGAGCGCTCATGGCCTTTTGCCGGTGCGAAATGTCCTTCTTGGCGAAGGTCCTTTTGTGCCTGGCGGCATGCCATGAATTTGATCGTAGGGTTAGAAGAAAGGCAACAGGTGAAATCTAAACCCCGACCACACAGTAGCTAACCCCTGCGAGTGCTCTTTGGTAGCTGGGCTGCACAGAAGACGCGCGCATGGGGTGACTTGCGCCGCACTTTAGCGTATGGCCGACAGCTGCATATATGCATCATCCGTTCCCTGGGCGTTTTGCGCCGTAAGGACCGAACAAGCATAGGAGCACTATGAACTATCTCTCCGAAATGCTCAAACTGCCCGTTATCGACTCGACGGGTGAAAAAATGGGTGTCGTCAACGACCTGGGCATCGCCACGGGCGAGGTCTTCCCACGCGTTACGTCGTTGGCCTTCCAGGGCCCGTCCAAGACGCCCTTCATGATCTCTTGGCGTAAATACGTCGACCATTTTGACGATGACGGCGTGTATCTCAAATATCCCTCGACCGACATTCGCTTCTCCTACTTGCAGCCCGATGAGGTGCTGTTGGCGCGCGACATCATGAACAAACAGATCGTGGACACGCAGGGCATGAAGGTCGTGCGCGTAAACGATATCAAGCTTTCCGCTTCGGGCGAAAACCAGCTGCGTTTGCTGGGCGCCGAAGTGGGGGCTCGCGGACTGCTGCGAGCATTGCATCCCGCCATCGAGCGCGCGGTTTCTGCTGTGGCAAAGGCCTTGGGCAAGCCGCTGCCCGAGGATATCATTGCCTGGTCGTATATGGATCTGCTGGAGCGCAGTACACAGCAGATAAAGCTCTCCGTTTCGCATAAGACTCTTGGCGAGCTGCACCCGGCAGATATCGCCGACATTATCGAGCAGCTCGACCCGCGCCTGCGCAGCCAGGTTTTTGCACAGCTCGATACGTCTCAGGCTGCCGAGGCCATTACAGAGCTTGATGACGACGAGCTGGTTGCCGAGATGCTCGAGGGTCTTTCCGATCGCGATGCATCCTCGATGCTCGCCATGATGGACCCGGACGACGCTGCCGCCTTGATTGACGAGCTGGATTACGAGAAGGCCGAAAAGCTTCTGCGCTTGATGGGCGTCAAGGAGGAGAAGGCCATTCGAACCCTTTTGGGTTACGAGGACGATACCGCCGGCCGTATCATGACCTCCGAGTTCGTGGCGCTTCCCGGAACGGCCACCGTGGCCGATGCCGTCAATGCCCTTAAGCGCTTGGATGAAGACTTCGAGAGCGTCTACTACCTGTACACTACCGATGCCGACGGTGTTCTTTCCGGCGTTCTTTCCATGCGCGCCTTGGTGATTGCCGAGTCGGATGAGCTTTTGCGCGACCTTGCCTATCGCGACGTGGTTTATGTCGAGCCCGATCGCGACCAGGAGGAAGTAGCCGAGGAGATGTCAAAGTACAACCTTGCTGCCATTCCTGTTTGCGATGAGAATCGTCACATCTTGGGCATCGTCACCGTTGACGATGCAATGGACGTCATGACCGAGGAGCACCAGGAAGACCTGCAGATCGCCGGTGTTTCTGCCAGTGGTGAAAACACGACGGGCGAGACCTCGCATGCCATAGCGTGGTTTGTGCAGCGCCAGTACTGGATTGTGGTGTGGGCTGTGTGCTCCGTCATCATGGCCTCGGTGCTCAATACCCTTTGCGATAACTCGATGCTGTTTATTTTCCCCATGTGCGCGATGCCGGTGGTGCTTCTCGCTGCGACGCGTATGGTTGCGTTTGTGAAGAACTTCTTCCTCGAAAACGACGACGGCGATGACGAGAAACGCCCCTACCTGTGGTTCTGGCTGCAAAACACGGTGACTGGCTTAATCCTTGCCCTGGTCGTGTATCTGTGCGGCCAGCTTGTTGCCACCGCGGCGTTCACCGATATCACGGTCTGGAAGGCACAGCTGTTCATTTCGTGCTTTAACGTTGCCGCACTCGTGACGCTGCTTTCGTCCATGAGCTCTGTTATCTATCTCAAGGTGCTGTATTGGTGCGATGAGCACGATAAGGCCGTTTCGGGCACGGCGATGCAGCTTACTTCGGTGCTTATCTCAGCAGTTCTTTTCTCTGCGCTTGCCGTACTGGCGATAGTTAGCATCATGGGGGCGTAATGCGCGAAGAGACCAAGAAAAAACTAACGCTGGCGGCCATCCTGGGCGCTATGGGCCCAGGCCTGCTCGCGGCGCTTTCTGGCAATGATGCTGGCGGTATCGCTACCTATTCCAGCGCGGGCGCATCGTATGGCTACCAGATGCTTTGGATGCTTCCTGTGATGACGATTCTGTTGATCGTAACGCAAGAGACGGCCGCGCGTTGCGGATGCGTGACCGGCAAGGGTTTGGCATCCCTTATTCGCGAACGCTTTGGCGTGCGCAAGAGCGTGCTCGCAATGGCCGCCCTGCTGATTGCAAACACCGCTGTCACCATTTCTGAGTTCGCGGGTATCGCGAGCGGTCTTGCTCTATTTGGTATTCCTGCGAGTATCTCGGTGCCGCTGGTCGCCCTTCTTATCTGGCTGCTTACCATGTCGGGCAGTTTTCAGCGCATCGAGAAGATTTTGCTGTTGGTGAGCTGCGTCTTCATTGCCTATGTGGTGGCCGCCTTTATGGCTGGCCCCAACTGGGGCGAGGTTGCCTATGCGACGGTCGTGCCTTCTGTTTCGAGTGATCCCTCGTATGTCTCGCTCGTGGTGGCAACGATCGGTACCACTATCGCCCCGTGGATGATCTTTCTGGCGCAGAGCAATGTTGTTGACAAGCACGCTACTGAGGAAGATTTGACTCTTCAACGCATCGATGCCGTGAGCGGTTCTGTCACAGCAGACATCATTGCTTGGTTCATCATCATCACGACGGGAACCGTGCTGTTCCCGGCGGGCATCAAGATCGCCGACGCGGCGGACGCGGCGCTCGCCCTCGAGCCTATTGCCGGCGAGTTTTCGACGGTACTGTTTGCTTCGGGCCTCGTTGCTGCGAGCTTCCTTGCAGCATGCGTGCTGCCGGGCGTCACCTCAAGCGCCATTTGCGAGGCATTTGGCTGGGAGCGCGGTGCCGACCGCACCTGGGAGGAGGCGCCGGTCTATCGAGGTCTTATTACCGGTATCGTCGCGGTATCTGCGGTGCTCGTTCTGCTGCCGGGCGTCGACCTGTTCCAGATTATGATGATCTCGCAGGTGATCAACGGCGTGCTGCTTCCTGTCGTGCTGGTATTTTTGGTATTTATCGCACAGGACAAGCACATCATGGGGCGTTATCGCAACGGTCGTGCATGGAACGCTCTTACCTGGGCGGCTATTGGCATTATTACGGTGCTCACGGTGGTTATGTTTGTGCTCCAGGCACTTGGATATTGACGCGCGAGCTTTCGAATTCATAAGTTTGATGCAACGCGGCAGGGGATACCCTGCCGCGTTTTGCTATTTTCGTATGCTTACGGAGACTTTCGCAACGTTTATCGATAATAAGGTTGTTATCTGCACTTCTCTCTTATACTAGACAAGATGCAAAAAATACCCAGTTGAGAAACGTTGCATCGATCGGAGGCATGCGTATGTGGGAGACTGCGCCAAGAGAAAATCGAAAGATATCGATTGACGAACGTCGTGCAATGATCGTTGAAGAGGTCAATAGGCGCTCTTCGATTCAGGTTTCGGATATCTGCGAGCAATTTGGCGTTTCGGAGGTTACCGCGCGCAATGACCTGGCAACGCTGGAGAGCGGTGGTGCGCTTCGCCGCACGCACGGCGGCGCTGTTTCCATCAAGCGCACCATTACGGTCACCTATCCTGATCAGCGTCTAAATAAGAATGTCGAGGCTAAGCGCGGTGTCGCCGAGCAAGCGGCGCTGTTTGTTAAGGACGGCGATTCGATTCTGGTCGATACCGGCACTACCACGTTTGAGTTTGTGTGCTGTCTGACCGAGTTCCACAACATCACGATCGTGACGCACGATTTGTCGATTGCCACCTTTGCCGGCGCGAATCTTCCTAATGCAGAAGTGCTGCTTTTGGGCGGTGTGCTTCGTCGTGATCGTCAGTATGCGACGGGATTCATCACCAACGACATTCTGGATAAGGTTTATGTCGATAAAGCGTTCCTTGCTACCGATTCCTTCCACCCCGATTACGGCTTCACGGCCGACAACTCGGGCAATGCCGAGGTTAAAACGCTGATGCTTGAGCATTCGCGCGAGCACTATATGCTTATGGACGCCAGTAAGGTCCGTCGTCCCGATTTTATTCGTTATGCCGGTGTAAACGACTTCGACGCGATTCTTACCGATTACGATCCGGGCACGGCTCTTGCCAGCAGCATCCGCGACATGGATGCAAAGACCAAGCTCATCACCACTGACGACGACTAATTCGTAGCCGTGCTTGTGGGGCAACGGGTAGATAAAACGCCCGCCTCTCTTGTCGAGGGGCGGGCGTCGTGCATGTTACATGTGAAACAATGGCTAGAACTGAACCTTCGGAGCCTGACGGGACTCGTTGCTGGCTTCAAAGCCCGTGCGGGGCTTGAACTGGAAGATGCCGGCAAAGATGACGCCGGGGAACGTTTGGATGGCGTTGTTGTAGTTGAGAACGCAGTCGTTGTAGCCCTGGCGCGCGTAGCTCACCTTGTTCTCGGTGTCCTCAAGCGTGGCCTGCAGGTGTGCGAAGTTGGCGTTTGCCTTGAGGTCGGGATAGGACTCGGCCACGGCGAAGAGCTGACGCAGGGCGCCGGAAAGAGCGTTATTGGCTTCCATCTTTTTGTCGGGAGAGTCTGCGGAGACGGTGGCATTGCGGGCGGAGATAACGGCCTCGAGGGTCTCTTTCTCGTGCTTGGCGTAGCCCTTGACCGTCTCGACCAGATTTGCAATCAGATCGCAGCGGCGCTGGAGTTGCGTGTCGATGTTTTGCCAAGCGTTATCGATGCGATTGCGCAGCGTAACGAGGTTATTGTAGACGCCAACTATCGCGCAAACGATAGCGATGACGATGATGATGCCAATGACGACCGGAATCATGAGTGCTCCGTTTCTGTAATGCGGCACGGCGAGAAGCATACGATATTGCCGCGCATGACACCCACAGTATACCCGTCGTACAAGTTGAAGCATGCGGCGTTGGCACGTGGCTTTTGTTCGAAAAAGAGGGGACGCTTGCAAAATCAACGACATGCGCAATTTATCTTACGTGCATAATGGGACCGTAAGCGTTTTTGAAAGGCTGGATCTTATGGATCTTCGTGTGCAAAAAACCTATCGGGCACTGTTCGCCGCTTTCACCGAATTGCTCGAAGAGCATCGGTTTGAAGACGTTACCGTTGCGATGCTGTGCGATCGGGCTATGATTCGCCGCACGACGTTCTATAAGCACTTTGCGGATAAAACGGCCTATTTCTCATTTTATGTCGATAGCCTGTGCTCGAATTTTGTGGAGCGCGTAACACGGGAGCAGGCCGCAAAGGCGGCGTCGGTGGACGAACGCCAGGCAATCTTCCAGATGCTGATTGACTTTTTCTTGGAGCACGAGAAGCTTATGGATAACGTGCTCACGAGTTCGGTGAGCGCGATGCTCACCTTCAAGATCTGCGAGACGGTTTCGGGCTTGATACGCAGCCGCTATGCTTCTGAGCTCTCTGCCGGCGAGGATCAACTTGATCTTTTGGACCCCGCCTCCGATTTCATTGCGGGCGGCATCATGCGTCTGATTCGCATGTGGTGGGCAAGTGACGACCGCCGCGAAAACGAGGACCATTTCGTGCGCGTCTCTAACGTGCTGGTCACGAGGGTGCTCGAGAATAAATAGGGGGCGTGTTGGCGAGTGTTTGCTGTGGGGCGAGGTGGCTGTTGGCGAAGGCCGGCGGCCGCTCGGACTGCGTTGTCTGTTGAGTCAAGAATCAAGATGGAAGGCATGCTTGGGGGACGGGGGATGTCTAAATTTTGAGCTGCGCTCAAAATTTACCCGGTCGGCGGCAAGCGCCGACTGCGCTTCGCTAAAAACGCGCCACCGGCGCGTTTTCTTAACGCTGCGCGCCCTGTCGGGTTCGAATCCCCCTCTCCCCGCCAGCACGTGGTGGTGAGGGGCTTCGTTGGGCAATTATTCTGTTGTTGGAGATTAAAAATAAATGAATGGCGGAGAGAGGGGGATTCGAACCCCCGGAGCGCTCATCACGCTCAACGGTTTTCAAGACCGCCGCATTAAACCGCTCTGCCATCTCTCCGTAAGGCTTAATGATAGCATCGAATTGGGTGGATATCGGCGAAGGGTTCATAATGGCACAGCGACATGAAGATGAGCGTTTTATGCGCGTGGCGCTTGATGAGGCTGCACTTGCTGCCCAGGCGGGCGAAGTGCCCATTGGGGCGGCGGTGGTCTTTGAGGGGCGCGTAATCGCTAGGGCGCATAATCGGCGCGAACTCGACAAAGACCCTTCCGCCCATGCGGAGTTCCTCGCGTTGCTTGAGGCGGCGCGCGTCCTTGGGCGATGGCGCCTTACGGGTTGTACCGTCTACGTGACACTTGAGCCGTGCCTTATGTGCGCAGGGCTTATGGTCAATTCTCGCATCGATCGTTGCGTCTTTAGCGCGCCCGATCCCAAGGGCGGCGCCGTGGGGAGCTTGTATGACCTAAGTCGCGACAATCGTCTCAATCATGGCTTTGAAGTGACATCGGGCGTGCTTCAGGATGAGTGTTCCAAGCTGCTGCAGGGCTTTTTTTCTCAGCTGCGTGACGGCACGCGTGCCAGCGCATTGAGTCGCGAGGAGGCTCCGCTGCCGTGCTGCTGCTCGAATGCCGATGAGGCACAGCTGGGACCGCGCGTGCTCCTTGCAATCGATTCCTTTAAAGGCTGCGCCACAAGCGCGCAGATTGAAGACTGGGTTGAGGAGGGCGTTCTCCATGCCGCTCCGGGTGCGCAGGTAGAGAAGATTGCCATAGCCGACGGCGGCGAGGGAACGTGCGAGGCTGCCCATCGTTCTTTTGGCGGTGAATTGGTAGAGACTAAGGTCGAGGGCCCCCTGGGTTCTTTGTGCCAGGCTCGCTACCTCTTTGTCGATGATGGGGGCACGACAGGACCGTTTGCTGTGATTGAGCTGGCCCAGGCAGATGGCATTACGCAATCTTCTTGCACATACGATGCTGCCCTCGACGCCTCTACTTTTGGCGTGGGGCAGTTGATTGTCCACGCTCTGGACCGTGGCGCAACGTCTCTCTACATCGGTTTAGGGGGGAGCGCCTCTACCGATGGCGGTGCGGGCCTGCTCATGGCTCTTGGAGCGCGCCTGTTCGACGAAGCCGGCGGGCAAATTGGCCGCGGGCTTCATGGCCTTGAGAACTTGGCTTCAATCGATCTTTCGCCGGCACTTGAGCGCCTGAGGAATGTCTCGGTATCGATATTGAATGACGTGACGAACCCGCTGGTGGGGGCTCGTGGCGCGGCGCGAATCTTTGGGCCGCAGAAAGGCTTATGCGCGCAGGGCGCTCCTGCCGATGCCCTCGATCTGGCAGATGCCAATCTGGTCCGCTACGGCAGGCTTCTCACGCAGGCGCGTGATGCGCACGATGGTGGCGCCCTGCAGGTGGGCGAGCCGGGCGCTCGTCCTCGCTCGCTCATGGCGGTTCCCGGTGCGGGTGCTGCCGGTGGCACAGGCGCCGCGCTTCTCGCGCTGGGCGCGCGCATGTCCTCGGGTATCGAGACGATGCTCGACCTTGTTGGGTTTGATGAAGCGGCGGCTCATGCCAATTTGATCATCACCGGAGAGGGCAACCTGGACAACCAGACGGCTGCCGGGAAGGCTCCTGTCGGCGTGGCCAAGCGAGCTAAAGCGGCAGGAAAGCCTGTAGTCGCGATTGTTGGAGGTAGGGCCAACGACATCGATGAGGTATATCGCGCCGGTATCGACCTCGTAGTTCCTCTTGTGCCCCGTCCGCTTGCGCTGGAGTGTGCCCTCGACCCTGCTGTTGCTCGCGAGAATGCGCGCATCGCAGGCGACGCCGCTATTCGCGCTTATCTGTTGTAGCCTGCCTGTCGTCTGCATTTGCGACGGCGCAGCGCGTCCGAGGTGCTACGATGCATGTCATTTGATGAGCAGAAGAAAGGTTCAGCATGTCTTCTCAGCATGTTACATATGATTTCGATCGCCCGATTGACCGTCGCCACGACGCTTGTAGCTATTCGCAAAAGTGGAGCTGTGCCGAAGCTCTTGCTCAGCGTCTGGGCGTCAAAGAGATTACCGACAATCATATCGCCCTCTTTACGGCAGATATGGACCTGCGCTGTGCGCAGCCCATCCTCGATGCCCTGCACGCTACCGTAGACCATGGCATTTTTGGCTACTCCACCCTTGACGGCTGCAGCGCATACACGGATGCCATTCACGGCTGGTTTGAGCGCCATGACAGGTGGGACGTTGACTGTGATCTTATGTCGCTCAGCGCGGGCACCGTTAAGGCGCTCGACGTTTGCGTCCAGGCGTTCACAAAGCCTGGCGATGGGATTATCATTCAGCGTCCGGTCTACCCGCCGTTCATGCATGTTGTCGAGGACAACGACCGCATGATTTTGAACAACCAGCTCATTCGCCATACCGCCAAGGATCCTGAGGGCGACCTTTACTACTCTATCGATTTCGACAATCTGGAGGAGCTCGCCGCGCGTCCCGAAGCAAAGATGTTTATCCTTTGCAACCCGCATAATCCGGTCGGCCGCGTGTGGTCTGTCGAAGAACTCGAGCGTATGGCCCAGATCTGCATGAAGCACGATGTGCTGATTGTTGCCGACGAAATTCATGGCGACCTAGTGTGCGAGGGCATAACGATGCATCACATGGCGCAGGTGGCGCCTGAGGCTCGCGTGATAACCTGCACGGCGGTGAACAAGACATTCAACCTTGCCGGCCTTGCCGCAACCAATGTGTTTTTTAGCAATGCACAGGACAAGGCATGTTTTGAGGAGACTCGCGGCTTTGTTGAGCCGAACCCCTTTGCCATTAGTGCGGTAATCGCGGCGTACAACGAGGGCGACGACTGGTATGAGCAGGTAAAAGCCTATATCGAGGCCAACTTTGATACCGTGATCGCATACTTTGCCGACCATCTTCCCGACGTTGGCGTGCGTCGTCCCGAGGGCACCTATATCCTTTGGTTCGATTTTGAGGCCCGCTGCCGCAAGCTTGGTATCGATGGCACCGAGCTACACCGTCGCATCTACGACGAAGCCCAAGTGCTACTGCAGGATGGAGGCAATTTTGATCCCGACGGTGGCGAGTTCTTCCAGCGCATGTGCGTTCCCACGCCACGCACCATGTTGCTCGATGCCTGCGAGCGCATTGCGCGCGTGCTTGCGGAGTAACTTTTTCTTCCGTCTCGCGTGCCTCTCGTGAAGATATGGACGCGAGGCGGGGGAGCGGCTACTATATAACAACAGCGCCGTGCGCGCTCGATGGGTTCGGATGACGATATGTTCCGAATCTGGTCAGGTCCGGGAGGAAGCAGCCATAAGGAGCCTCTGACGGGCATCCGGATCCATCGAGCGCATACGGCTTTTTTCATGCCGAGAGGCCCTTTTTCGCAAGCGGCATAAGGCACATCTTTCTTTACCGCCGGTTTACCTAATTGTTCTATCATGACCTCGTGAGCCATCGCGCAAGTCCGCAGCGCTGTTGGTGTTCGCTGCTTGCCGCATGTCGGCGGGCCATGTTGTCGTGAAACGAAAGGGAAGCGCTGCGCATGCTTGAGCTGCTTAGACGTTATTCCGGGCCGTATCGAAAGTACTTTGTCGTTGGCCCTGCCTGCAAGTTGATCGAAGTCTTGTTCGATCTGTTAACGCCTCTTGTCATCGCCCGCATGATCGATCGCGGCGTGGGCGCGCGCGACGTTCACGTTGTGGTCATGTACGGTTTGCTGCTGGTTGCAATGGCTGCCTTGGGTATTCTGTTCACACTTGTATGCCAGAAGATGGCCGCGCTCGCGTCGCAGGGTATGGGAACGGCGATTCGCGGAGAGCTTTACGAGCATATCAACGAACTCTCCTACGCCGAGCTCGATCGCTTTGGCACGCCCTCGCTCATCACGCGTATTACCAACGACGTTAACCAAGTGCAGCTTGCCGTGGCCTTGGGCGTGCGCCAGCTGATTCGCTGGCCGTTTTTGGCAATTGGCTCCATGGTCGCAGCGCTGCTTATCGACGTGAAGCTCGGGGCTATCTTCCTTGTTTCCACGCCGCTCATTGGTATTGTCTTTTGGGTTGTGATGGCGCGTTGCGTGCCGTATTTCAAGCAGATGCAGCAAAAACTCGACCGCATTGCGCTTATCTGTCGTGAAGGGCTTTCGGGCGCGCGCGTGGTACGAGCTTTTGTACGCGAGGAGCACGAACGCAAGCGCTTTCATGAGGCTGCTGCCGATCAGGCGCACACGGCGATTGCTGTGGGGCGCCTGTCCTCGACGCTTAACCCCGTGACGTTTTTGGTGATGAACCTGGCTGTTTGCGCCATCCTGTGGGCTGGCGGTGTCCAGGTGAACGTGGGAAATCTCTCACAGGGCCAAGTCATCGCCTTCGTAAACTACATGACGCAGACGCTGCTCTCCATCGTATATGTGGCAAATCTCGTGGTGGTCTTCACCAAAGCGAGCGCTTCGGCTTCCCGCGTCAATGAGGTGCTCCATGCGTGCCCGAGCATTACCGATGCGGGCAATGAGTTGGTGGAGCTGCCCTGCGCATCCGAGGCGGCGGGCATGCCGGCTCTAGAATTCGATCAGGCGTCATTTGCTTTTGGTGAGGGCGCTGCTGCCGCCGTGGACGGCGTGACACTTGGCCTGCCGATCGGCGGGACGCTTGGCATTATCGGCGGTACGGGTTCGGGCAAATCGACCATGGTCTCGCTTGTGCCGCGTCTGTACGACACGACTACGGGCGCTGTGCGCGTAATGGGCAAGGATGTACGCGCATGGCCGCTTGAGCAATTGCGCCATGTGGTGGGCGTTGTTCCGCAGCGCGCTTCGCTTGTTACGGGAACCATTCGTTCCAATTTGCAGTGGCGCGATGCCAAGGCTTCGGATGAGGGTCTATGGCAGGCGCTCGAGGTAGCGCAGGCAGCCGAGTTTGTGCGCAAACTGCCCCAAGGGCTCGATAGTCCGGTGGAGGCGGGTGGCAAGAACTTCTCGGGCGGTCAGCGCCAGCGTTTGACCATTGCTCGCGCCCTTGTGGGCAACCCGCTCATTCTCATCATGGACGATTCCGCTTCGGCGCTTGATTTTAAGACCGATGCTGCCTTGCGCCGTGCGGTGAAGCGTCGCAGCGAGGAGGGGCGTGCGAGCGGAGGGTTGCCACTCACGACGGTTATCGTTTCGCAGCGCGTTTCCACGGTGCGTGGCGCCGACATGATCTGCGTGCTGAGTCACGGTGCCGTGGCGGGCTTGGGTACGCACGACGAGCTGTTCGAAACCTGTGAACTCTATCGCGAGATCTGCCTTTCGCAGTTCAAGCACGACGAATCCGCATCCGTAAAGGGGGTGTGTTAGATGAATCCTTATGCATCTACCGGTTCGGTCGCGACGGTGACCGCGAGCGTTTCGGGCAACGACAATCTCAATAATCTGGGAGGGCCCAAGCGCAACGTCCCTCTCATGCCGGCGGGCAAGGTTACGCGTCGCTTGCTTTCCTATGTGCGCCCTCACATGGCGTCGTTTATCATCTCGTTTGTATCGGCGGCCATCTCCGTGACGCTGCAGCTCTATACACCTATCCTGATCGGCCAGGGTATCGACTGTATCGTAGGCGCGGGCAAGGTGGACTTTGCCGCGCTCGCCCCAATCATCGTTAAGCTTGCCATCGTGGTGGTGCTCGCTGCTGTTTTCCAGTGGATCCAAGGTTATTGCGTAAATCGCCTTTCCTACGAAACGGTGCGCGACATGCGTATGGAGGCGTCCGATAAGCTTTCGCACATGCCTCTTTCGTTCATCGATTCGCATGCACATGGTGACCTTATCAGCCGTGTGGTAAACGACGTTGACCAGGTGGGCGACGGTCTGCTCCAAGGTTTTACCCAGCTGTTTACCGGCGTGGTGACTATTGTGGGCACCCTGGTGTTTATGCTATCCATCTCGGTTCCCATGGCCATCGTGGTAGTGCTCGTGACACCGTTGTCCATTTTTGCGGCGGGGCTTATCGCCAAACTTTCCAACAAGAGCTTTGCAGCTCAGCAGAGCATCCAGGGCCAGCTTGGCGGACATATCGAGGAGTATGTGGGCGAGCAAAAGCTGGTAGACGCATTTGCCTATGGCTCGCATGCAAAACAGCGCTTTGATGAGCTTAACGCGCGGCTGTATACGGCGGGCGAGCACGCACAGTTTATGAGTTCGCTTTCGAACCCTGGGACGCGTTTCATCAACAACATCATCTATGCGGTGGTGGCGGTAATTGGTTGCGCGGGCGTTATCACCGGCGTGCCGGCGCGGCTGACGGTGGGCCAGGTTCAGACATTTTTGAGCTATGCGAACCAGTACACGAAGCCGTTCAACGAAGTGACGAGTGTCATTACGCAGATCCAGACGGCATATGCCTCCGCGCGTCGTGTGTTTTCGCTGCTTGATGCTGGCGAGGAGATACCGGATGCTGCCGGTGTCGCAGAGCTTGTGGAGCCGCGCGGTGAAGTCCAATTCAAGCATGTCGACTTTTCCTACGTACCCGACCGCAAGCTCTTGCAGGACATTTGCATCGATGCCCAGCCCGGACGTCGCTTTGCTTTGGTCGGTCCCACGGGATGCGGCAAGACGACGCTTATCAACTTGTTGCTGCGCTTTTACGATATCGACGCTGGCGAGATTGCTGTGGACGGGCGTTCTTCGCGCGAGTATACACGCGCGAGCCTGCGTCGCAGCTTTGGCATGGTCTTGCAGGATAGCTGGCTATTTGAGGGGACGGTACACGAGAACATCGCGTACGGTCGTGCAGATGCCACACGCGAGCAGGTGATCGAGGCGGCACGTCGAGCGCATGCCGACAAGTTTATCCGACAGCTGCCGCAAGGGTATGACACCATGATCGGTGAGGATGGCGGCACGTTTAGCCAAGGCCAAAAGCAGCTTTTGTGCATCGCGCGCGTGATGCTCACCAATCCGGCGATTCTCTTGTTGGACGAGGCGACCTCGAGTATCGATACCCGTACCGAGCTGCAGGTTCAGGAGGCGTTTGATGAGCTTATGGCCGGGCGCACCAGCTTTGTGGTTGCGCATCGTTTGAGTACCATCCGTAACGCGGACTGCATTCTTGTTATGCGCGATGGCCAGATTATCGAGCGCGGCACGCACGAGGAGCTGCTTGCCGCCGATGGATTCTATGCCGGCCTGTATAACAGTCAGTGGGCCGTGGAGGAGTAAGGGAAGGGCTACGGGGCAACATCTAAGTTTGCTATACTTGTATTACGTAATACATGTTGACGGGAGACTGCGATGATGGCAACGGTGACTGCCCGTGTTCCGGCCGAGATACGCCGCCAAGGGAATGCGGTTCTTGAACAGCTGAACGCAACGCCAACGGAGCTCATTCGAGCTGCATATGAATATGTTTTAGCGACAGGGCAGATACCCGTCGCTCAAGACAGCGCAGGGCGGGATGCGTCTGAACTTCCTGTTGAAAAGCAACGGAAGCTTGCAGAAATGATTGCAGAGATGACGTTCGATGTCTCTCCTTCTTTGCTTGATTTCGATTCCTATAAACAGATTCGCGCTCAAGGGTTGGCTGAGAAATATGAAGCTCTTGGTTGATGCGAATTTCTTAATTGACTACTATGCTCGCCGCGATGAGTTCTTTGATTCGTGCACAACTCTGCTCGTTGCTGAGTCGTTTCACGACGTTGAGCTATGGGCGCCAGCAAAATCGTTTACCGACGTGTTTTATGTGTTGAATCAACGCCTCAAAGTGGCGAGCCCACTCGTACAGAGAGCATTTCTCAAGAGCTTTGATTTCATCAAATTGGTTTCCCTTGAACCTGTCGACGTTAAGGAGGCCGCGCGCCGCGCTTGGGATGATTTCGAAGATTGCCTGGTTGCGGTAGCGGCGGAGAAAATCGGTGCAGATTTTATTATCACGCGCGATGCAAAGGGGTTTTCTCAATCAAAAATCAAGGCTTTGGATGCCGATGCATTTTTGGGATGGATGAGACAAAAGCGAGGACGGTCTTATGCGGAGATGAGAGTAACGCGAGAGATGATTGAGGAGGCTTGTCGACGGGCTTCTTTTGACGCCTGATTTCAGTGTCGCCCCGTAAATATCTCCTTGCTTTCGCTCGAATGTTGGGTACAACCTAGCAGGTCAAACAAAACCGGCATCGACGTTTGGGGAAGAGTATGAACATCGCTGTGATTACCAATAGCAAGAGCGGCAACACGGTGCAGCTGGCGCGGGCGTTGCGCGAGGGGTTTGCTGTGTCGGGGTCTGCGCCTATTTGCGATATCGAGCTGCCCGACGCCCCTGATGTCTCCCAGCTTGAAGATGCTGTCAGTCGAGTCCTTGCGGCGGACGCCGTGTGCGTTGGTTTTTGGTGCGATAAGGGCTCTTGTACCGGGGGCGTGGCCAAGCTGCTTGAGCGCATGGACGGAAAGCGTGTCTTCCTTTTTGGTACCTGTGGTTTTGGCGGAAGCCAAGAATACTTTGATCAGATTATTGAGCGTGTAAAGGAGCATCTGCCGCAGACGGCCGAGCTTGTGGGTGCGTTTATGTGCCAGGGCAAGATGGGCCCTGGCGTTCGCGCACGCTACGAGGCCATGCTTGCCAAGAATCCGGATGACGCTCGCATGCAGGCGCTCATCGACAACTTTGATTCGGCTTTGGCGCATCCCAACGTTGACGATCTAGATGCCGTAGTGTCCTCGGCTGCTCGGGCTTTAGGCCTCTAGGCAGTAAACATCATCGTTTTTTAGAAAGCTCTCCTTTGAATCGAATCAAAAGGGGAGCTTTCTATTGTGGCGAAAACTTGTTCAAATAATCATGTACAAGTAGACGCCCATCTCGGCTACTATAGAGCTAGTTCGTATGGTTAGTTTGACGCTGGGACACTCTGGCGCCGCACTTGAAAGGAATGTGCACCATGCTCGTTAACCTTCGTGACATCACCGCTATTGCAGAGCAGAACAACATGGCAATCGGCGCCTTCAACTCGCCGAGCCTCGAGTCTGCCCGTGCCGCAATTGATACGGCCGAGAAGCTGGGTTACCCCGTTATCATCGATCACGCTCAGGGTCACGAGGAGATCACCCCGCTCGACGTCATGGGCCCGGTGCTGATTGCTCTTGCCGAGCGCTCCACTGCTCCTGTCTGCGTGCACCTCGATCACTGCGAGGACCTGTCCTATATGCGTCGCGCACTGGAGATGGGCTTTAACGGCGCCATGTTCGACGGCTCGTTCCTGCCGTACGAGCGCAACTGCGAGCTCGGTCACCGCGCTGCCGAGATGTGCCACAGCTTCGACTGCGGTCTTGAGTGCGAGCTTGGCTCCATGGGTAGCCGCGAGGCCGGTGCAAAGGTCGAGGGCGGCACTGCCGAGGAGGCTGGCGCTATCTACACCGATCCCGATCAGGCCAACGAGTTCATTGCGGCAACCGGTTGCGACATCCTGGCTGCTTCCTTCGGCACGGTTCACGGCCTGTACAAGGGCGAGCCGCACCTCTCCTTTGATGTGCTTAATCAGATTCGCGAGCGCACCCTCACCCCGCTTGTCATGCACGGCGGTTCGGGCGTTTCCGATGAGGATTACGCTAAGGCCATCGATGCCGGCATCCGCAAGATCAATTACTTCACCTACGGTTCCAAGGCCGCAGGCGAGGCAGTGGCTGCCGATCTCAAGAACGAGGAGGTCCCGTACTATCACAAGATGACGATGACCGCCTACGATGCGTTCTGCAAGGATTACGAGCACGTCATGAAGGTCTTCGCCAACGGCGCCAAGCCCATCGCGTAATCATCTGCTCTAAAGATTAAATCCGAGAGACGACAGCCCCCTTCCTTCCCGTCGCCTCCCCTCTACCAAAAGTGCCCGGCACGGTTTAGACCGCGCCGGGCACACTTTTTTAATCCCCGCATCCGGAACCGCCGAAACAGACGCCGGGCATAGCGGCTAGTGGCTTCTGGTGGGATGAGGCCGGGGCCCTTTCGCTCGAGACAAGTTCCGCACAAATGAGAAAAGCGCCAGCGGCGCTTTTCTCATTTGGAGGACTGTTTGCAGGCTCGAGCGAAAGGGCCCCGGCCGATCATTCGGGATAGAACTCTACTTGATCTTAGTGGTGCCCGGCGCCAGGTTCGGGTCCGTCTCGTTTGCGGCGTCCTGATAGTGCTTGGTGTAGATGTCCTTGCCGTCGCCAAACATCATGTAGTACTGCATTGCATGGTAATCGGAGCGTGCTTTCTCGCAGGCCGCAGCGATGGTGTCGTTATATGCCTCATCGCTCTTTGAGCTGGAGAGCAGCCAGCGATCCTGAGAATCCTCGTAGCCTACGGAGTTCAAAGCGGGCAGCGACTGGCGCAGCGTGAGGTGGGCCTTCTGGTAGTCGGTGAGGGGCGCGCCGATAAGCTTCATGAGCTCAGAGCTTAAGTAGTTGGAAGAAAGGTCTTCCTCGTGGCTCGTCTGGGAATTGCCTGCTACGTCGTAGTTGGCCCAGATGATGTAGCTGGTCTGCCATAGGCGTTCCTGGTGCGTGGCGTCGTCCTCGTTAGTGAACCAGCGGTCGTTATACGTATCGGGGAAGAACGGCTGATGGTCGCCCCAGAACACTACGACAACCTTGCGATCGAGCTTGCTCAGCTTATTGAGGAAGTACTTAAGTGCCTCGTCGGACTGCTGAATGAGCGAGACATACTCGTTGACGTTGGAGTTGAACTCGCCGTCGATATTCAGACTCATCTGCTTGTCGTAGGGGATGAGGCCGGTGTCATAACCGGAGTGGTTTTGCATGGTTACGTCAAAGATGAACTGCGGGTTGCTGTTGGTGTCCAGCAGCTCAAGAATCTTGTCGTACGTAGCCCTATCGGTCACCATGCCGCGCAGCGTCTCGGCATTCTGGAAGTCGTTGATGGTGAGGAATTGGTCAAAGCCAAAGTCCTTATAGACGTTCTCGCGGTTCCAGTTGGTGCCATGGTTGGGGTGCATGGCGGTGGTGTAGTAACCAAGCGACTTGAACTGCGCGGCGAGGTTCTCGGTGTCGGTGAGGTCGTATGTGGTGTACGGATACACGCCGCTGCCCAAATAAGCCATGGAGTTGCCCGTCAGGAACTCAAACTCGGTGTTGGCAGTGCCGCCGCCATAGGCGGAGACGTAGAGGCGCCCGCGCGAGAGGCAATCGTCGATGCTCTTAAAGTACGTGGGTCCCTGATAGTCGGCATGCATGTTCTGGTAGATGGAGAGATCCGAGAAGGTCTCGTTCATGACGGCGATGACCGTGGGCTTTTCTTCATCAAACTGCTTCGTGGCCTCAAGTCGCGTCGCAGAAGAGCCGCCCGTCTGGTTGTTGCCGTCATACTCCTTCGCGTACTCGGAGATGAGCTTTTTTGCGCCAGAGACCGTGTAGTCCTCGGGCTTGGAAGGCTTGATAGTCTGTGCGCCTGAGATGAATGACGGCAGGAAGCCCTGACGGTAGTAGCTCTCAAGCGGGCGCCAGGAGTACACCTGAATATAGAGGGTGTGGTAGTAGTCAAGCAGCGTGGTGTGTGCAGCGATGCCGCCCAGGCAGACGATGGCAATCAGCAGGTTGAGCACCAGGCCGCGCCAGGAACCTTTTTGGCGTTTGGGTGCAACCTGTGCCGCGAGAGTGCAAATCTGGATAGCGATAACCGTAAAGGCGAGGCTCAGCATGCAAAAGCTGGTAATCGTGTATGTGAAGCCCGTGCCAGCAACGGCGGCGGCGGTGGAGAGGGCCGTCAAATCGCCGGGGGAGATGGGCATGGACTTAAACAGGATGACAAAGTACTCGGCAAGGCCCAGGACATAGAGGGCGACAGCAAGCACGACGGCACCGCCGCAGCGACGCTGGAACAGGAAGAAAAGTCCCAGCATGGCGAATGCGACGAGCGCCCACTCGAGCAGCAGGCACAGGGGATACATCCAAGTGAGATCGTGGTTAGAAGAGAATTCGAGTCCCAGCGTGGCAAAGACGCCGGCAAGAAGAATCATGATCGAGGCGGCAAGCAGCGGATGGGCAAACTTTCCCTCTGCGCCAAGGAGCGCCTGCAGGCGCTCGAGCACGCGATCACGGTGGATATTGAAATAGGCGCAGCCGCACAGGAGTGCGTGCGCAACAATCGCTACGACAACCGCCATGGGGTCTGCACAGTCCACGAGGCCTATGGCGGACCAGACGGTGAAGAACAGCTGGATCAGCAGGATGAGGCCGCAGCGGACAAAGAGCGTGCGGCTCGGGGTGTCTCCCGTGCTTTTGCAAGCCTTGAGGTGCTTGAGCACGAGCAGTACCGTGCCTGCGGCGCCAACGAGCGAAACGAGGGCAGCGAACATATGGTGGGGCTCCTTTGCGGATTATCTGGCGTATACACGGACGTGGGAGTCCGTGCCTATGCTTCGCGTTTTGCAAGCAACCATAGTACCGTGGGAATGTTGAGATTTCGTATCGATGCACGAAAACGCCCCTATCTGTGGAATTTCGTCACGAAGTCAACAGAGGGTTACCTTGAAAAAGCGGGCAATTCCAATGACGGTGCAAGCTAAGTGACATATCGGTTTTCTCCGAGGCGCGTCGCGAGGGCTTTCCTTTCGATTTTCGGCCACGTTCGGCGGTTCTCCGCCGTTTCTCATGCGTCGCGTGGCATGATGGAGCAACGCGAATAGAAGGGATTCAACTCATGGCAGACGAGCTAACCATCGATACCATTCCCGCAGCGTATGCAGATGATGCCACGCTCGGGCTCATCGATGCGCGTTCTTCGACTCGTTCTTTTAGCGAGGGGGTCGATATCACCGACGAACAGCGTGCTGCGATTTTGCATGCAGCAAGCCGTGCACCCTCTGCGGGCGCCATGATGATGTATTCCATCATCGACGTGCGTTCTCAAAAGACGCGCGACCGCCTGGCGGTTCTGTGCGACAACCAGCCTATGATCGCAAAGGCGCCTTGGGCATTGGTGTTTGTTGTCGACTACGCTAAGTGGATCGACCTGTTTGAACATGCGGGCTGCTTTACACCCGAGTTTGCAAAGCGCACGGGTAAGAGCCCGCGCGTCGCGCCCGGTTTGGGCGAGTTTGCCATCGCGGCACAGGACGCCGTGATCGCGGCTCAGAATGCAACCATCGCGGCAGAGGCCGTAGGGCTTGGCAGCTGCTATATCGGCGATATCATTGAATGCCAGGAAGAAGTGCGCAAGCTGCTTGACCTTCCGGCCTACACCGTGCCGCTTTCGATGCTCATTATCGGAGAGCCCAAAAAACGCCGCCCTGCAACGCCGCATCCCGTCTGCAACTTGGTGATGCGCGAGCGCTACCAGCGCGCCGACGTGGCAGTTCTCGATAAGCAGATTGCCGAGATGGACGCGATGTTTCGCCCGCATGCCACCGAGCCTGCCTCGCGCGTACACGATATCTATACGCGTAAGCACACGAGCGATTTTATGGTCGAAATGTGCCGTTCGATGCAGCTATGGCTCAACAACTGGCAGGGTAAATAACAAACCGTCGCGCGAAAACGAAGAAAGGACATCTACATGATCAACCATTTTTGCAAGACTCCGCTTTGGGAGTGCAATGACAAGCTCGTGCGCGTAGCGCAGGGCCAGGAGCCGGCAGACCTCGTGATTCGTCATGCCAACTTGGTGAGCGTAACCACGCACGAGATTTTGGAAGACACTGATATCGCCGTGTCCTGTGGGCGCATCGCCTATTTGGGCATGGGCGAGTACACCGCGGAGCATTGCATTGGTGAGAACACGACGGTAGTGGACGCTACGGGCAAGTACGTAGCTCCGGGCTATATCGATTCTCACATTCATGTCGAGTCGGCTATGATCGGCTGTGCCGAGTACGCCAAGGTTGTGGTCCCGCGCGGCACCACTGCGATCTTTGCCGATCCGCATGAATGCTGCAACGTTGTAGGCCTCGATGGCGTGCGCGTGATGTTTGACGATGCCAAGCGCGCCCCGCTCAAAGCGATGCTCACCACGCCTTCGTGCGTGCCCGCCGTGACCGGCTTTGACGACAGCGGCTCTTACGTGGATGCGGCACAGGTTGCCGAGACCATGAAGTGGGATGACGTTGTAGGCCTGGGCGAGATGATGAACTTCCCCGGCATCCTGGGTGGTGAGGAGAATGCCCAGCATGAGGTGGGGGAGACCCTCAAGGCCGGCAAGTGCGTGACGGGCCACTACTCCATCTCCGAGACCGATCGCGGCCTCAACGCATACATCGCTTCGGGCGTCCGCGCTTGTCACGAGTGCATTACGTCCGACGACGTGATGGCCAAGCTGCGCATGGGCATGTACGTGCAGGCGCGCTATGGCTCGGCATGGCTTTCGCTTCCCAATTACCTCCCGCAGGTGCTTGAGAGCGGCGTCGACACGCGTTTGATTATCCTGTGCACCGATGACAACCATCCCAACACGCTTGTCAGCGAGGGCGGCATGGACCGCGCTCTGCGCGCCGTGCTCGAGTGCGGATGTGACCCTGTGACAGCTTTGCAGTTTGCGACCATCAACGCCGCGCAGTGCCTGGGCGTGGACCAGGATATGGGTTCTATCACCCCGGGCAAGTGCGCCGACATGGTGGTCCTGCCCAATCTGGAGACCTTCATTCCCGAGCAGGTTTATATCGACGGCGACTTGGTGGCTCAAGACGGGAAGGCCACGTTCGACCACGACCTCTTTGAGTGGCCCGAGTTTATGACGCATACCATGAACGTTGGCCGCACCTTTACCGCTGCGGATTTCGAGATTCCCGTGGACCGTCCCGACGGTATGTGCCGCGTGCGCGCCATTGGCGGTGTAGGTGGCTCGACCATTACCGAGGATGCGGTAATCGAGGTTCCCGTTGTGGACGGAAAGCTGCAGGCGAACCCCGCGATCGATGCGCTCAAGATGGCCGTGTTCGACCGCCATCACGGCGCCGAGGGTACTCATTCGTTTGGCTTCTGCACGGGCTTTGGCGTCCACGGTGCGCTGGCACAGACTGTTGCGCACGACTCCCACAACCTGCTTGTTGTGGGCGATAACGACGAGGACATGGCGCTTGCTGCCCAGACGCTCGTGGAGTGCGGCGGTGGCGAGGTCGCGGTTCAGGACGGCCGCGTGCTCGCTTTGGTGGAACTGCCGGTTTGCGGCCTCATGAGTGACAAGCATGTCGAGGAAGTTGCCCAGGAGGTGGCTGCCATCGAGCAGGCTTGGGCCGATATGGGTTGCAAGATGCCCTCGCCCTTCATGACCATGGGCATCCTTTCGCTGCCTTGCGTGCCGGTGCTTCGCCTTACTAATCGCGGTTATGTGAACTGCCTCACCTTCCAGTTCGAGGACCTGCTCATCGAAGACTAACCCTCCCCATATGACAAAAGTCCACGGGTTTGTTTTGTCATATTTTTGATCGGACCTGATTGGACAAAAAATATGCCCCGCATCTCATGGGAGGTGCGGGGCATTTTCGGTGCGCATGGGAATGCGTCGAGCTAAACGAACGACGGGGGTGCGAAACTAGGGGCGCTCGTCTGGGGCGATGCGCTGCATCTTGTCGACGCTCTTGAACTTGGTGAACAGCGGCACATATTCGAACGTGACGTTGGAGTTCTCCAGGCCGTACCAGCGTGCCGGGTTGCCGGCGGCGCGGCGAATGAGGTACTTGAGGACAATAGCCGTGCGCTCGGTGCTGTCCACATCGGATTCGGGTGCAAGAAGCTTTCGCAGCATGATGAACTGGAACGAACCGATGGGGCTCGGCTTCTTATAGACCGAATACTCGTGGGTCTGGTCGGGGAGCTCGCCGGATGCGGACAGGTCGGAGACCACCTGGCGCAGATAGGCGTTCACGCGCTGGTTGACCTTATAACCCAAGAACAGGTGCACGCGGAAGACGTAATCGGTGCCAAAGGTCTCAACGGAATAGGCGAACGTATGGGGCTCGTCCATGGTCTCGACGTTAATGAACCAGTAGGCACGAGCACGCTTGGGGTGCTTGTCGAGGATCGAGTAGATCACGTCGCGATCGATGTAATCGGTGTTGCTGTCCTTGGTAAGGTAGACGATGTTGTCGCTCATCAGCTCGTAGGTCTCGTCGTTGCGCAGACGATCGAGCTGTGGCAGGTAGGTGCGCAGCGGCAGCAGCGTTGCCTGGCGGCGTTCGACGGCGGTGCCGTTGAACCAGCTCACCATGATGCCCATGATGAGCGCTGCCATCAAAATGGTGAAATAGCCGCCGTGGAAGAATTTGGTGAGCGAGGAACCAAAGAAGAAGCCCTCGAGCGCCAGGAAGAACACGATAAAGACCCAGGGGAAGACCTTGATCTTGCGGTCGCTATGCAGGTAGAAGAAGAGCAGCAGCGTGGTGCACATCATGGTGATGGTGATGGCCAGGCCGTATGCCGCTTCCATGTGAGCGGAGGACTGGAAGAGCAAGACCACGATGACGCAGCCCACGAGCATGACGTTGTTCACCATGGGGATATAGAGTTGGCCCTTGGTCTCTGCCGGGTAGAAGACCTGCATGTGCGGCATGAGGTCCAGACGGCTTGCCTCGGATACCAGTGAGAATGCGCCGGTGATGAGCGCCTGCGAGGCGATGATGGCGGCAAGCGTGGAGAGGATCACGGCAAACGGGCGAACGTTGCTGTTGAGCATCTCAAAGAACGGGTTGAGGTCATGGATGCCCACAAGCGAGGGGTTGCTGGCGTTGGCAAGCAACCAAGCTCCTTGACCAAGGTAGGAAAGCAGCAGACAGACCTTAACGAACGGCCAGGTGGCGTAGATGTTTCCGCGACCCACATGGCCCATGTCGGAATAGAGGGCCTCGGCGCCGGTGGTGGCAAGGAAGCAGCTGCCCAAGATCATGATGCCCGCATGGTTGTGAGGCGAGAGCAAGAACGAGATGCCTTCAAACGGGTTGAACGCGAGCAAAACGATGGGGTTGCCCAGGACAAAGAACAAGCCGGTGCCGCCCAGGAACAGGAACCACAGGGTCATGATGGGGCCAAAGGCGCGGCCGATTTTGGCGGTACCCACGTGCTGAATCAAGAACAGCGCGATGATGATTGCAAGCGTGATGATGACCACGTGGGTCTGCCCTGGACCGATGATCGACTCCATGGCAGGGATGGTTCGCAGACCTTCGACAGCGGTGGTAACGGTCACCGCGGGAGTGAGGATACCGTCGGCCAAAAGTGCGGCGCCGCCCAGCATGGCAGGGATGATGAGCCACTTGCCAAAGCGACGTACCAAGCTATAGAGGGCGAAGATGCCACCTTCGCCGTGGTTGTCGGCCTTCATGCAGATCAGCACATATTTAATGGTGGTAAGCAGCGTGACTGTCCAGATCACAAGCGAAAGGGCGCCCAGGATAAATTCCTGGTTTACCGAGGTAATGCCACCGTTGCCGGCAACGAGCGCCTTGGTGACGTACATCGGGGACGTTCCGATGTCTCCGTACACCACGCCAAGCGTGACGAGCATGGCGGAGAGGCTGATAGGGATTGCGTGCGCATCAGCGTTGCTCACGGTTGCGGATTGAGCCTTTTTGCCCATGTCGCGTCGTTCCTCCTTTTACCATCTCAGCCGCCTTACCAGGTAGATATCCCGATAGGGGCGGCTGTTGGAAAACGGGTGCCTAATCCTCAAAAGTATAGCCATGCGCGCGATTCTGTGCGCGACAATTTGCGAAAACGCCTGCGCAGTCGAGGAATTGGACCACAGGAGCGCGTGGTCTGTGGAGAATCGTGTCCCGGGCGCATGCGGGGCGGATTCGCTCTTTCTATTTTTCCGAGCTGCCTGCCCGTCCGTGGTCGCGCTCGTGTTCGCGTAGCTCCGCCTGACGTGCGCTGATGGCGGCATCATCCATACCAGCCAGGCGCATGGCGTCTTCGATGCGGCAGCGCTTGACGATATAGCAGTGATGGATGCGCTTGTTGCGCGAGAAGTCCTCGGGGATGGTTTGCTCGGTGATGTCGGTAAGCACTACGCCGGCTCGTGCCAGGGCTTCTGTATCCGGTTTGAACGTGCGGAGATTGCACGAGAAGATGGCTTCGCCTTCACGCGTGAGCAGGCGTGAGATGCCTACGATAAGATCCACATGGTCGCGCTGCACATCCCAGGTGCGGCGGCCCATCTTCGAGGAATTGGAGAACGTGGGCGGATCGCAGAAGATCAAGTCCCAGCGGTTGTCGGTCTGGCGCTGGTCGCGAATCCATGCCAGCACGTCATCGCGTACAAAGTAGTGGTTGGAGCCGGTAAAGCCGTTTTGGCGCATGTTGCGCTCGGCCCAGTCCAGATAGGTGTTGGAAAGGTCGACAGTAACGGTTTCTTCCACGCCTGCGTCGGCGGCATAGCAGGTGGCGGTGCCGGTGTAGGCAAACAGGTTGAGGAACCAGCGCGCCTTCTTGGCGTGCTCTCGCACCAGGCCACGCGTAACGCGGTGGTCAAGAAAGATGCCGGTATCGAGGTAATCGTCAAAGTTGACCGTAAAGGTGAGGCCGCCCTCTTGGATATTGGGAAGCGTCGGGTCGTTGAGCATGTCGCGCTTGGGCGCGCTTGCGCCCTTGCTGCCCTTCTTGCCGCGCGGCCCCTGGGCATACTGCGAGCCGCCGCGCGAGCGCGTGCGAGCGCGGGTGGCCACATGATTGGCAGGGACATCGAGCACGGCGGGAGCGACGGCGAGGATATCCATCATGCGTGCCTGAGCGAGCTCGGGGTCGACGCTTTTAGGGGCGGCATATTCGGCCACGACGAGCCAGCGGCCAGGGGTATCCGGCGTTCCTTCGTAGAGGTCGATGGCTGCAGCGTAGTCGGGAAGATCGGCGTCGTAGACGCGATAGCAGGTGACACCCTCGCGCGCGGCCCAACGGCGACGCTGCTTTGCTACCTTGCGCAAGCGGGCAGCAAACTGGTCGGATTCGGGGATAAGCACGGGGATGCGCACACCGTCGCCCACTTCAACGGTTGCCTGATTCGCATCGGCCTCTTCGCTCTGTGCGCGCGTGGCGGGATCGAAGTACATGAGAGAGGCGTCTTCGTTGTTGGGTTTGATGGCGAGCGTGCGAGCGGGGGAGAGGCCCAGGCTGCGGCAAACGATCGTGTCGCGCGCGAGCACCACGCAGGGTAGGTGCTCTAGCAGCTCATCGCGCGTGACGTTATCGAGCAGTTTGAGGGCGCGCGAGGTATCGGTTGGGACAATGTCGGTGGTGTCGGCCACGACCATGCCTCGGGCGGGAAGCGGTGCGCGGCGGATTCCGAGCTTTGCCACGATTTTCTGTGCGTTGGGAGGCATGGTGGCTACGTATTGGGAGAGACCGGCGGCAGCGAGGACGCGCTGTGTGGCCGAGACAGCGGCGGCGTCTACATCGGTGGCGATGACACGGCAACGGCGTTCGCTTGCGCGTTCGGCGCGACCGTCGGCTTCGTCCAGAAGCGCTTCCCAGGTTTGCTCGTCATGCAGGCGCCAGCCCATAAAGCCCCAGTGTTCACGCAAGAGTCCCGGGGCACGGTCGAGAAGCTGCTGAGTCGCCTCGAGCACCAGGCCGCCGCCTGCACAGCAGACGTCAACAAAGACGAGCGGGGCCGCGCTCTCGGCGCCCTCGTCCTCACCGGGGGTTTCGGCGCACAGCAGGGGCCATCCTCCCTGCGCGAGGGCAAGGGCGGCGTAGTCGGGACGAAGCACATGATGGGCGGCATCGCCGTGGGTTGCCTCGCGGGGGAGGCGGCGGAACAGCGCGTCTCCCGAGAGGTCGAGATGCAGGCTTGCGCGATTGTTGCGAATGGAAAGGGCGATGCGCGCGTCGGGGTTTTCGGTATCGACGTTAGGACGCGCTCCGGTTGCCTCAAGCATGTGGTCGCAGATGGCGTCTTTTACGCGCAGGGCGCTAAAGCGGGTGTTTCGCAAGTTGTCATTGGTGCCACGAGCGGTGACGGCGATGGTGGCGCCTTCGGCCAGGATCTCTTCCCAGGCAATCTCGCGTGTGCCGGCGTAGAGGGCATCGGCGTTGCGGGCGTCAAAGCGATCGATGACCACCAGAATACGGCTCGCCAGGCGTGACCACAGGCAGGCGCGCTCGCCATCGATGACCTGGCCTGTAAACGAAACGCGGCCCTTGAGCTTGCGTACTTGTGCTAGGCCGAGGGCATTGAGCTCATCGGCAAGGGCGTCCTCAAAACCGGTGGGACAGCTGGCAAAGAATTCCATGGCATGCGCCTTTCGCAATCAGTATGTTCCGGCACATTATCGCATGGATGGCCGGCGGGATAGGTCGGTGCGCAAAGGCTGCACCGCAGTCCTCTCATATGAAATAGGTCTGCCGATTGCTCGGCTATCTTATAAAAAAGTCAATTTCTATAAGATAGCGGCCTTCAAGTGAGGTCTAAAGATGAAAAGTGACCCTTGCGGCCATTCTGCTTCTTACGATTGCAGACACTTGCATGCGGGTATAAGAGTTCTACATAGCAAGCTCTGTACGAGGAGGTTGGCGCGTATGGATAAGACAGCGTTTTTTACGATGACGAGTGGTCTGTATGTGGTGAGTGCCGCGGCAGGCGATCGCAAGGCAGGCTGCGTGGTCAACACGGCGGTGCAGGTGACGTCCAGCCCTGCGCGCATTTCGGTTGCGGTGAACAAGGAGAACTTCACCGCAGGAGTGATTGCCGATGCCGGCGCCTTTGCCGTGACGGTTATCGATCAGACGGCAGACATGATCTACATCGGCAATTTTGGTTTCCGTACCTCGGCGAACTTCGATAAGTTCGAACGCTATGAGGAGCGCCAGACTGCTCTTGGTGCGCCTTATGTGCCCGAGCATGCGACGGCGCTGTTCTCGTGCCGTTTGGTGGAAACCCTCGACGTGGGCACGCACCTGCTTTTTATTGGCGAGGTTGAGGATGCGCAAAAGCTGTCTGATGAAGTTCCGCTTACCTATGACTACTATCACAAAGTCCTCAAGGGAAAGACACCGCCCAAGGCATCTTCGTATATCGAGTAGAGATTGGGGCAACATGACGTAAACAACATCGGCCCGCACGCCGTCAAAGCGTGCGGGCCGATGCCGTTATCGCAGGGGTTCTTGGTGCAGTGCGCTATGCGAACACGATGTTGCCGGTCTCGGGGTCCATGCTGTCGACGATAGCGAGGGACTCCACCTGGTAGCCGCGCTCGCGAAGCTCTTTGCCGCCGGGCTGGAAGCCCTTTTCGATGGCAATGCCGATACCTTCGACGACAACGCCGGCCTCGTCGCAAATCTCCAGAAGACCATTGAGGGCGCAGCCCATGGCCAGGAAGTCGTCGATGATGATGACATGCTCACCGGGGTTGAGGAAACGCTTGGCAACAATAACGTTGTAAACGCGATTCTTGGTGAAGCTCCTAATCTCCGTGCGGTACTGCTCGCCGTCGAGGTTCGTGGACTCGGTCTTGCGCGCAAAGACCACAGGCACGCTGCCAAAATGCTGGGAAGCGACACAGGCAATGCCGATGCCGGACGTCTCGATCGTCAAGATTTTGTCGATGCGCTTGCCCTCAAACAGGCGTGCCCATTCGGCACCCATCTGGTCGTATAACGACACGTCGCACTGGTGGTTGAGGAAGTTGTCGACTTTCAGGACGTTGCCCTCACGGACGATGCCGTCCTTGCGAATGCGGTCTTCGAGCTCCTTCATGTATGTCCTCCAGATGACGAACGCGCGGAAACGATTGTTCACCATATTGCCACGTCTGGGACTCAGGACATACCCGCAGGGTGTTCATTCATCTACACGCCACGAAGCAATGGTGTAGACCGTCCAAAACGAGCCAGTATGAAGGCGGCCGCCCGACGCGTGATGCGTTGTCGGGCGGCCGCTCGGTGAGGTCGTATATGTGGGAAGGCGCTACTCCAGCTCAAAGGCTCCGGTGTAGAGCTGATAGTAGTAACCGCGCTTGGCGATAAGCTCCTCATGGTTGCCGCGCTCGATGATACGACCGTGCTCCAGACAGATGATCACGTCGGAGTTGCGCACGGTGGAGAGACGGTGGGCAATCACGAAGGTGGTGCGGCCGTTCATAAGGGCGTCCATACCGCGCTGCACGATAGCCTCGGTGCGCGTATCGATGGAGCTCGTGGCCTCGTCCAAGATCATTGCGGGAGGATCGGCCACGGCGGCGCGTGCGATAGAGATCAGCTGGCGCTGCCCCTGGGAAAGCTGTGCGCCATTGCCCGAGAGCATGGTGTTGTAGCCTTCCGGCAGGCGGGTGATGAAGTCGTGCGCGCCGGCGAGCTTGGCCGCGGCGATGCACTCCGCGTCGGTGGCGCTCAGGTTGCCGTAGCGGATGTTGTCCATCACAGATCCGGTGAACAGGTTCACGTCCTGCAACACTACGCCCAGGCTTCGGCGCAGATCAGCCTTGCGGATCTTGTTGATGTTGATGCCGTCGTAGCGGATCTTGCCGTCGGCGATGTCGTAGAAGCGGTTGATGAGGTTGGTGATGGTCGTTTTGCCAGCACCGGTGGCGCCCACGAAGGCGACCTTCTGACCAGGTTTGGCAAAGACGCTCACGTCATGCAGCACCTCGTGGTCGGGCGTGTAGCCAAAGTCAACGTGGTCCATGCGAACGTCGCCACGCAGCTCCTCGTAGGTGAGGGTGCCATCGTGGTGCGGGTGCTTCCATGCCCACAGGCCCGTGTGCTTGTCGGTCTCGACAAGTTGGCCGGTTGCTCGGTTGCGCTCGGCGTTTACGAGCGTGACATAGCCTTCGTCCTCTTCAGGCTGCTCGTCAATGAGCTCGAAGATGCGGTCGGCGCCGGCAAGGCCCATGACCACGGCGTTGATCTGCATCGAAATCTGGCCGATCTGGCCGCAGAACTGCTTGGTCATATTGAGGAACGGCACCACGACGGCAATGGAGAGCGCCGTGCCGGAGATGGAGAGGTTGGGCACCCCCAGCGCCAGGAAGATGCCGCCGGCAAGAGCGACCAGCACATAGAGGAGGTTGCCCAGGTTCATAAGGATCGGCATGAGGATGTTCGCATACATGTTGGCCTTCTGCGACACCTCGAAGAGCTTTTCGTTGCGCTCGTCAAAATCGGCCTCGGCGGCGGACTCATGGCAGAATGCCTTGACGACCTTCTGGCCGTTCATGACCTCTTCGATGTGGCCCTCGACTACGCCAAGCTCCGTCTGCTGCGCAATGAAGAAGCGCGCAGAGTTGGAACCCAGCAGTTTGGTCATAAAGGTCATAAAGGTAACGCCGGCGATAATCACCAGGCACATCCAGACGGAGTAATACAGCATGATGAAGAACACCGTGCAGATAACGATGATCGTCATGAGCAAGTTGGGCAACGACTGGCTGATCATCTGACGCAGCGTGTCGATGTCGTTGGTGTAATGGCTCATGATGTCGCCGCGCTGGTGCGTGTCGAAGTAGCGAATCGGCAGGTCCTGCATGCGGTTGAACATCTTTTCGCGCAGCTTCTCGAGCGAGCCCTGCGTGACGATGGCCATCGCGCGGTTCCAGAAGAGCGAGGAGAGCACGCCGACGGCATAGATGCAGCCAAGCGTTGTGGCCAGACTCAAGATCTGCGGACGCGCTGCCTCCCAGTCGCCGGACTGCCATGAGGTACTGATGACCTCGAGGGCGCGCTGCAAGAAGGTAGCACCGATGGAGTTGATGACGGCACAAACGATAACGCCCAGCGTCACCAAGGGCAGCAGCACGGGGTAGAACGAGAAGAGCGTTTTGATCAGACGGGAGAATGTACCGGGCTTGCGGTTCTTAGCGCGCTCGGCGGTGGTTGCCTTACTCATGTGCCTCGCCTCCTTCCAGTTCTGTGTCATCCGGGGCGGGGGCCTGTGCCTCCGCGGTCATCTTGTTTTGCGAGGTGAAGGTCTCGCGGTAGATCTCGGAGCGCTTAAGCAGCTCGTCATGTGTGCCGATATCGGCAATGCGTCCGCCCTCCATTACGATGATGCGGTCTGCTTCCTGCACGCTGGAGATGCGCTGGGCGATGATGAGCTTGGTAGTATCGGGCAGATACGTGGCCAGGCCCTCGCGAATCTTGGCGTCGGTCTTGGTGTCGACAGCACTTGTAGAGTCATCGAGAATCAAGATCTTGGGATGGCGCAGCAAGGCGCGTGCGATGCACAGGCGCTGCTTTTGGCCACCGGAGACGTTAGAGCCGCCCTGCTCGATCCAGGTGTCGTAGCCCTTGGAGAAGCCGTCGACAAATTCGTCGGCGCAGGCAAGGCGCGCGGCTTCGCGCACCTCTTCGTCGGTGGCGCTGGCGTCGCCCCAGCGCAGATTCTCGGCAATCGTGCCCGAGAACAGCACGTTTTTCTGCAGCACCATGGCGACCTGATGGCGCAGCGTATCCAGATCGTAGTTGCGTACGTCCACGCCGCCTACGCGCACGGTCCCCTCGGTGGCGTCATACAAACGTGCGACAAGGTTCACGAGCGAAGACTTGGCAGAGCCCGTGCCGCCAATGATGCCGATGGTTTCGCCGCTCTTGATATGCAAGTCGATGTTATCCAGGGCCTGACGCTCGGCGTGCTTGGAGTACTTGAAGCTCACGTGGTCAAAGTCGATAGAGCCGTCGGCAACGTCGGTGACGGGCTGGGTGGGATTGGCAATGGTCGGGGTGGCGTTGAGCACCTCGACGATACGATGCGAGCTCTCGTCTGCCATGGTGACCATGACAAAGATCATAGAGAGCTGCATGAGGCTCATGAGGATCTGGAAACCGTAGGTAAAGATCGAGGAGAGCTGACCCACGTCAAACAGGGTTCCCTGGCTCGTGATGATGATTTTCGACCCCAAGTAGATGATGGTGACAAAGGCGCCGTTGACGCAGATGTTCATCATGGGGTTGTTAAAGGCCAGGAGCTTCTCGGCGCGGGTGAAGTCGGCGCAAACGTCGCGGGCGGCGCGGGCAAATTTCTGCTTCTCGTGATCCTCGCGTACGTAGCTCTTCACCACGCGCATTCCGGTGACGTTTTCCTCGACAGACTCGTTGAGCGCATCGTACTTATGAAAGACGCGCGCAAAGATGGGACGCACCTTAAAGATGATGAAGAACAGGCCAAAGCCCAGGATCGGGATGATGATTAGATAGACCATCGCCACGCTGCCGCCCATGGCAAAGGCCATGACAAAAGCGAAAATAAGCACCAGTGGGGAGCGCACGGCGATGCGGATGAGCATCATGAATGCTTGCTGGACATTGGTGATATCGGTGGTGAGGCGTGTGACGAGCGAGGAGCTCGAGAACGCGTCGATGTTGGCAAAGCTGAACGTTTGGATCTTGTAGAACAGATCGTGGCGCAGGTTCTTGGCAAAACCGCAGCTGGCGTGGCTGCAGGTAATGCCGGCTGCGGCGCCAAAGGCAAGCGAACACAGCGCGATAATCGCAAGGATGCCGGCAGTGGGCAGGATGTCTGCGACGGCGGCGCCATCCTTGATGGAGTCGATAAGGTTTGCGGTGACAAACGGGATGCTCATCTCGCAGATGACCTCGCCCAATACCAGCAGCGGGGTGGCGATGGTGACTTTCTTATAGTCACGGACGCTTGCTGCAAGAGTTTTAATCATCGAATCCCTCCCAAGTGTTTCGAATCTTGTTGAGCATGATGAGTAGCTGCTCGCGCTCTTCGAGCGTGAGGGCAGAGAATGCTTCACTGCGGAATTTAATGCGTGCAGCCTGTTCAAGTTCTGCCTGGCGCGCGCCCTCTTCGGTAAGCTCGACGATGAGCTGCCGACGGTCTTCGGTGCTGCGCGAGCGCTCGATGAGTCCGATAGCCTCGCACTTGGAGAGAATCTCGGAGAGGGAGCCGGGCTTAAGAGCAAAATGCAAGCCCAGTTCCTGCTGGGAAATCTTGCCGCCATGTTTGGCAATCAGACAGATGATGGGGGCTTTGCCAGAGGTGCCGCCTCCATGGAAATGCAGGTAGTGCCCGCAATAGCCAAGGCCGCTGAGAATCTGTTTCGCGAGCTTGTCTTCGGCGTTTTCGGGTTCGGGCAGATCTTCGGGATCTTTTCCTAAGAGGCGAGGCAGGCCGCATGCGCCGGAGGCTTTTTCTGCTGTCAAAAAGGTCACTCCTTTCGTTCTTCTTCGTTATCTTTGAGGTACACGAATAATGAGGGTACCGCACGATATATGGTTGTCAAGGTACCGAAGGATGTTTTTGAGAAGAATATACAGGGTGGATAGCTCGCTCTTTCCGGGTTACGCAAGGTCCGTAGGGCCACTTGCGCATACGCCCTGAGATTTAGACCTTGCCGGCGCTCGATCCTATGTTGAAAGCCGATTTGCTATAGCTGTTTGAGCAAATTCTCGCAACCGGCGAGGACGTCCTCATACGTGACATCGAAATTGCCGGTATACCAAGGGTCGGCGACGTCGCGGTCGCTGCCGATGAGGCTCAAGAGCTTGATCACTTTGGCGCAGCCGTCGGCTTGCGCTTCGGGTTCGTGCTTGAAGATACGGCGAAGGTTGCGCATATTGGCGTTATCCATGCCGATGATAAGGTCCCAGTCGGAGTATTCGTCGTCGCGCACCTGACGCGCGCGATGCGGTACCAGGGGCACGCCCATCTGACGCAGTTTGGTCACGGTTCCATAATGCGGTGAGTTGCCGATTTCTTCGGTCGAGGTGGCGGCGGAGTCGATAACAAATTCATCGCTGCGACCTGCCTGGCGTACAAGCTCGGTGAATACCGACTCCGCCATCGTCGAGCGGCAGATATTGCCGTGGCAGACAAAGAGAACGCGGTGGACGGGCTTTGGGCTATTCATGACCAGCCCTCTCTCCAAACGAAGCCAAGTACGACGCATTATCGAACGGCGTCCCTAGGCCCTGGCGATGCCAGCGAGCGCGACAGGTTCACGCTGGGAACCTCGATTATGCGCCAGAACACAACGGAGACGAGCATGCTTGCGGGCAGCGAGACCGCGGCAATCGCGAGCGGGTCGACAATCCCGAGCCTGGGCAGCAGGGCAACGAGCGCACCGATGACCATGGCGTGGGTAAGGTAGAGGCTGTACGACACCTTTCCCAAAAAGACCATGGGGGCCGCAGAGAGCGCACGGCGCGTGAACCCGTCGGCGATCGCGACGACAACCACCACCAGGCAGGCCGCGTTCATGGCGGTGGACTTCAACGCCTCGAGAACCCCACCGGGATGCCACACGAGCGAGAGCTCGATAACACCAACGGAGGCCACAAGCAGCGCCAGCTCGGCCAGCATTGAAAGCTTGACGGCCTTGATTTTGTCGAATTGCCGGGCCACCATGACGCCAAGCCAGAACATCAGGCAAAGGCGCAGCGGAAAGTAGCCCGTCCAGTACGAGACAAGCACCGCAATAAAGGTCGCAACAACCGCCAGACCCGTCCGGCGAATCCTTGATATGCACCAGATGGCCAGCGGAAGCGTCAGGCTAAACCAGAGTTCCCAGCTCATGGACCAGACGGGAGAGTCAACGCGGACGAGCTGCGCGCCAAAGAGGTTGTTGAGGCCATCGGACACGTTGAACAGCACGTCGAACTGCATGAGGATGTCATGAACCGCAGTGGGAAGGCCCGCGTTGTAGGCGACGGCAAGCGCGGAGCGCGACGTGGACCCCAGGCGCCAGGCCACGTAGCCCGCAGGAAGGGCCAGCGCAATCGCCGCAAACAGCGGCACGCAAAGGCGGACGACCCTTCTTGGGTAATAGCCAAGCCAGTCGTACCCGCCGTTTCCCATGTGCTTAAAGGGAACAAGAGACAGCACTATGCCAGACAGGATGAAGAACACCATAACCGACGCGGTGCCAGGGAAGAGGCTCGGACCCCCCGCGCCAAACGGCTTGACCATGATGTCGACGTGGTACAGGAACACCATCAGCGCCCCAAGCCCTCGCAGGCCGTCAAGCGACAAGACGCGTTTCTCGTGAGCAGGCATCGTCACCCCTTCCTTCGTGCATTCGAGCAGAGCGTCCCATTATATACCCTCATGGATTTAGCGTACATTTTGACGAGAAAGACCCCCAAATCGGGCGGATTCGGGGGTCTGGCTCATCTTTATGTGCGCTGTCCGGAGCCGCGACCGCCGGCAGCAAGGGCGGCGGCACCCACCCTACTCGGCCTCGGCCGCCTCCTCGCGGCGGACGATCTCGTCAATGAGGATGGCGTCGCCGTGCTTGGCACCGGCCACGGAGAGGCCCATGAGCACACCCATGCCCGTGATGTAGGCAAAGAGCATGGCAGGGTTGACGTCCATGACCACGCCGGAGAGGATCGGGGTGATGACCTGCGCGGCCATGCTCAAAAGGACGCGGTGCGGCTGCATAGGAACTCCTCGGGGTATCGGTTGCAAAGCGTTTGGGCGCACGACTTTGTGCGGGCGGCCCACAGGTAAACAATTCTATCGAGAGTCTAGCGGATGGGTGTCCCTTATGCGTTGCTGCGCTACACTGGGGCAATCGCGGCGCCGTGTGGACGCTCGAATCGCTAAGGGGACCAGATGAAAAACACCCAGCAGCTTCTGCTGATCAACGACATGTGCGGCTATGGCAAGGTGGCGCTTTCGGCCATGCTGCCCGTGCTTTCGCACATGGGGTATCGCATCCATAATCTGCCGACGGCCCTGGTGTCCGATACGCTCAATTACCCTAAGTTCTATATTCATGACACCACGGAATATGTGCGCGAGAGCCTTGCTATCTGGGAAGACCTGGGCTTTGAGTTCGATGCTATCTCCACCGGTTTCATCGTGACGGAGGAAGAGGCACGCATCATCTCCGATTTTTGCCATCGTCGTGCCAAGACGGGCACCAAGGTGTTCGTCGATCCCATCATGGCCGACAACGGCAAGCTGTATGCCGGTGTGCCGGAGTCCACGATCGGTCTTATGCGGAGCCTGGTGGAGTGTGCGGACTGCGCCGTGCCCAACTATACCGAGGCATGCCTGCTTACCGAAACGCCCATGGAGAATGGGCTTACTTCCGAGGCGGCCCGTGCACTGGTCGATGCCGTGCGCGGCCTGGGCGCCAAGTCGGTGGTTATCACGAGCTGCAAGGTCGACGGGGCCGATGTCATCGTGGGCTTTGACCATGCGGCGGGGGAGTATTTCACCGTGCCCATCGATATGCTGCCCGTGTACTTCCCGGGTACCGGCGATACGTTTTCCAGCGTGTTGCTGGGCCGCGTGATGCACGGGTGGTCGTTGGAGCGCGCTTCTGCCGACGCCGCGCGCGTGGTGCGCGAGCTTATTGCTCGCAATGCCGATCAAGAGGATAAGTCTGCGGGTCTTCCTATCGAGGCCTGTCTCGACGTGATTGACGGTGAGTAGCGTGGCGGACGAGCCGATGGCAGAGGGGACAGCGAGCTTCAAGCCCGCCGGTGCGCCACGTGGCAAGCGCCCGCGCATCCGCATTACCTGCGTGGACCAGCTGGGGGAGTGCCGTTGCCACCATGGTCACAAACCGGGCGATGTCTTTGATTTTGATCGCGATCGCGGCAAGCTCTGCCCCATGGCCTGCCATGTGGGATTTCCCTATATCGATATCCTTCGCTACGGCGGTACCGTTCCCGGCAACGAGACCGGTACGGCCAAATTCTGCTGCCCCGAGGTCGATACCCTCAACGTCTTTTTGGCCGAGGTCGTGGAGTAGTCCGGGTCTGAGCGCCCCGATTGGTCGCAAAGAGATTTCGACGAGAGCCGAGCTCTCTCATTGCAAGAAGTCGCCCTTAGAGGAGTCCACTGAAATTCTAAGGACAAGTTTTGGCCTTAACTTGTCCTTAGAATGCCGCGCGTTGCTCTAAGGACAAGTTCTTGTTCTTACGCAGAACAAAAAAGCGGGGCGCCCCTCAATTGAGGTGCACCCCGCATTACTTGCTATGCCCAAAGGCTTACATGGCAAAGTCGCCGCCGATGAGGCGGGACACGGACTCCTCGTTATACACAGCGGCGATGGCGCTGGCAAACTCGTCGGCCACGGTGATGGTCTTGATCTTGCCGCCAACCTCGACGGGGATGGCGTCGGTGACCACGCACTCCATGATGGGGGCGTTGTTCAGGCGCTCGATGGCCTTGCCCGAGAAGATGCCGTGGGTGGCGCACACGTAGATGTCGCCGGCGCCCAGGGCCTTGAGCTCGCGGACGTTGGCGCACAGGGTGCCTGCGGTATCGATCATATCGTCGTTGATGATGCAGGTCTTGCCCTTGATATCACCGATGATACCCATGACCTCGGCCTGGTTGTGATGCGGGCGGCCCTTGTGGGCGATTGCGAGGTCGCAGTCGAGCATATCGGACAGCTTCTTGGCTGCCTTGGCACGGCCCACGTCGGGGGACACGACAACGAGGTTCTCCTTGTCGAGGTTCATAGCATTGTAGTAATCAGCGAACAGCGGCAGGGCGGAAAGGTGGTTGACCGGGACGTCAAAGAAGCCCACGATCTGGCCCTGGTGCAGGTCGAGCGTGATGATGTTGTTCACGCCAGAGCACTCGAGCAGGTCGGCGACCAGACGAGCGGTGATGGGCTCGCGGGGAGCGGCCTTGCGGTCCTGGCGAGCATAGCCGTAGTGCGTGATGACGGCGGTGATGGAACGGGCGGAAGCGCGCTTGGCGGCGTCGGCAGCTACCAGCACCTCCATGAGCATGTCGTTGACGTTCTCGCCGGCGATGGACTGGATCAGGAAGACATCGGCGCCACGGACAGTCTCCTCGTAACGAGCGTAGATCTCGCCATTGGCAAACTGCTCAAGAGCGAGGCCGGAAAGCTCGACCCCCAGGATGTCAGCGATTTTCTGCGCGAGCGGACGGTTGGAAGAACCGGAATACACGCGCATGGTCTTGTAGATCGCCCGCCTTTTGGTGGGATCGTTAGTTGGCATCTGCCCCTACTCCTTAGTACGTACTTGACCCTTGTCGTTGAGCTAGTTGCCCGCGTTGTGGCGCGTGCCCCAGCCCTCTATGATGCACTGCTTGGTACGCTCGAGAGCAAGCGCGCCATCAGGGACATCCTTGGTAATGGTTCCGCCGGCGCCTGTTACGGCGTCGGATCCGATATTAACGGGAGCCACCATCATAGTATCGGAACCGATGAAGGTTCGGTCGCCAATGGTGGTCGGATTTTTATGTTTGCCATCGTAATTGCATGTGATAGAGCCGGCGCCCACGTTCACGCCCTCGCCCATGGTGGTGTCACCGATATAGGAGAGGTGCGGAACCTTGGAGCCGCGGCCGATGGTGGACTTCTTGATCTCCACGTGCGTGCCGGCCTTAGAGCCGTCGAGCATGTGAGTGCCCGGGCGCAGATAAGCGCGCGGGCCGCAGTTGACGTTGTTCTCGAGGACGGCCTCGATGGAGACGGTCTCGTCGACCACGCAGTCGTTACCAACCTGGGTATCGGTAAGGCGGCTATTGGGGCCCAGCTGGCAGTTCTCGCCCACGTGAGTGTTGCCAATCAGGTGCGTCTGCGGCCATACGATGGTGTCGCGGCCAATGGTTGCGTCGGGGCCGATCCATGCCTGCGTGGGGTCGAGGAACGTGACGCCCTCTGCCATCCAGCGGGCATTGATGCGGTCGCGTGCGATGGCGGTGAGCTCAGCGAGCTGAGCGCGCGAGTTCACGCCCAGACCGTCGCGGTAGTCATCGCAATGGAAGATGGTGACAGCCTGGCCCGCGCTTTTGAGAATCTCGAGCATGTCGGGCAAATAGTATTCGCTCTGTGCGTTGTCGTTGGTGATTTCGCCGATATGCTGCTTAAGCTGGGCGCCATCGAAGGCGTAGCAGCCGGCGTTGCACTCAAGGAGCGTCTCGGATTGCTCGGGCGTGCAGTCCTTCTGCTCGATGATACGGGCGATGGAGCCGCCTTCGTCAAGCTCAATGCGTCCGTAGCCAAAGGGCTCGGGCGGCGTGAAGGTGAGGGCGGCCGCGGCATAGGTGCCGCCGTCTACGGTCTGGGCGAACTTGGCTACCGTGTCTGCCTGAATGAGCGGCAGGTCGCCATTGAGCACCACAACGGGACCATTCTCGATGCCGCAAGCCTCGATGGCCACCTTTACAGCGTGGCCGGTACCCAGGCGCTCGACCTGCTCAACCGTCTCGACGGTGATGGGGGAGTTGGCATATGTGCCTTGGAGAAGCGCGCGCACTTCGTCTGCATGGCTTCCCACGACAACGATCACGCGGCTGCAGCCTGCGGCGATCGTAGCGTCGACGATCCAGTTGATCATCGGTTTGCCAAGGATCTTATGCGATACCTTGGCGTGGTTGGACTTCATGCGTGTGCCCTCGCCGGCGGCGAGGATGATGGCGGTTGCGTCCATGCTTCTCCCGGGTTGTTTGGTATGTACTGCGCGGCGGCATTTGCTGCCGCGACAGGTTTTGATGATACCGCAGGCGGGGGCGTGAATGGCGTGCGGATGACACATGGCATCAAGAGCACAGCAAAGATGCGCGTTGGGCATGCGTTATGGGGTTTGCGCATGGCGGCGTGGGGCGTTTTGAGAGCCGTTACAATAGCGAAAGCGAAGGTGACACGGGATACACGGTCCCGCCGGAGGAGTTTATTGATGCGATTGTTTCAGAGTGCCAGCAGATTGGGCGCGCACGATGCGGGTTCGCTTCGAGCGACGTTGCGCATGTGGGCTTATGCCCTTGCTGCCGTGGTGCTTTTGATGGCTGGTTTTGCCTCTCCTGTTGTAGCGCGGGGCGCAGATGCTGCCGAATCGACCTTTAATGATCCCTACACCGCATGGGCTGGCTATGCAAGCACTGCGGCAGCGGGCGCTCCGGTGGGCGCTGTGCCCGTCATGGCGCCGGCAAGTGACAAGGTGCTGTGGAGTGCGGACGCGGGCGCTCTGTGCGCTGCTGCCCTTCGTCAACGCGGGCAGGCAACCTATCTATATCTTTTGGATAAAACAAGTCTGACCCAATATGACGCGACGAGTGGCAAGGTTTGCAAGCAGGTGTCACTGCCCGCGCAGTCGCTCGGCTCTTGCATGTTTGCCGATAGCGCTTTGATGGTTCCTTTGGCAGACGGCCGCCTGGCGGCATATGACGAGGACCTAACGAGCGCATGGGTTTCTGGCGAGGGTGTGCCGCTAGGCGTAGAGGGCGCAACGTGGAGTTCGTGCTCCACGCCTGTGTACGCTGAAGGTTGCGTGTTCGTGACTTTTTCTTATCGGGGGAACGGCTGCTTGGAGACCAGGGTCGCCTCGTTTTCCTCGGTGGACGGGTCGCTGCTGTGGCAGGAGGAGCTTACGCTGCCGAAAGGGGCTTTGTTTGATGACGTTGCTGCGGGCGAAGGCGCACTGCCTGCAGCGCTTTACTCGCAGGGCCGTTTGCTGGTGAGTGGCGCTAACTCCGTGGCTTATTTGCTCGAAGCTGCTTCGGGCAAAGTGCTCGACAGCGCCGCTACCGCTTCGGCGGGGCTGTCGTCGTGTGCCTCGTCGGCATCTGCGGGCACGGCGGGAAGCGCCGCGGCCCTTGCCGTCGCGGCGTCCGACGGAACGGTTTGCCTGGTGGAGGCTGCCGATTCGAGCCTGCGGATCGAAAACTCCGTGAGTCTTGGATGCGCCCTTTCTTCCTGCGCCCCGGTGTGCGTTGACGACGCGGTATACGTGGGGGGCTCCGATGGATCTGTCTATCGCCTGGCGAAGGACGGTACCGCGCTTTCGTTGCGCGCCGATGCCCAGATCCCCGTATGCTCCAGCGCAATAAGCGAGTTACTGCCGGTTGCCTACGGAGAGAAAGCTTCTGCCATGACACTCGGTGTGTATGCCCAGGCGGAGGATGGATCGCTCTTTTATATAGAACAGGCAAACGATTCCAAGGCTTCGGTCCAGCGCATTGCGGGCAAGGAAGGGACGGGAGACGGGCCTTTCGACGCTGCGGCCGCACCCCTTTCGCATGCGCTGTCGGTAAATCGCGACGGCTCCGTTTTTGCTGTGTCGCGCGGGGAGCTAACGGTGTTTGCCGCCGATGAGAGCCGAACGGTAAATACCCCGGTAGGCGGCTCAAATAGCCTCGATACGCTCGGCGCATCTTTGGCAGGTGTCACACTTCCCAATGGCGCGGGCCTTGGTGTTGGTGCTTTGATTTTTGTTGCGGCATTTGGCGCATATGCCGTGATTCGCAACAAGGGCGGCCGTCGCTTAAGCGACGAAGGTTTGGATGTCTGGCGAAGCCGAGAGGACGACAGGCGTTCATGAAACAGCGGCCTTTCTACGTATTCGAAACATCGCATCCCGTCGTGCCGGCGTGCTACGTTATCGTCACGCTTTGCCTTACCATGGCAGCGATGCAGCCGGTGCTGATTGCTATTTCGCTCATCGGGGCATTTGCCGCAAACTGCTGCGTACGTGGTCCGCGCTCGACCCTCGCGGGCCTTCGTTGGCAGCTTCCCATCATCGCCATCATCGCGCTGTTTAACCCGCTTTTTTCCGCTTCGGGCTCTACGGTTCTTTTTTACCTGGGTGCCCGGGCTGTTTATCTTGAGAGCCTGATGTACGGCTTAGCCATGGGTGGCCTGTTTGTGGCAAGCGCCCTGTGGTTTATGGCCGGCTCTCGTATGTTGACGTTCGATAAGGTTATGGCACTTTTTGGCAATGTGGCTCCCGTGGTTGCGCTGATGATTTCGAGCACGATGCGGATGATTCCGCGTTTTGTGCGCCGGGGGCATCAAATCCTTGCGGTTCAGGGGGCACAGGGCGTGCCGACAGCAGGTGCGGTCGATGCGGTAAAGAGCCGCCTGCGTCTTTCTTCGGTGTTGATGGGTTGGGGTATGGAAGACTCGCTGGAGATGGCCGATGCCATGCGCGCCCGCGGCTGGGGCTCTGCTCCTCGCCGTACTACCTACACGCGCTACCGCTTTCGCGCGCGGGATGTGTATGCGCTCACGGTCTTGCTGCTTGCCGCCGTGCTCTGCTGCGCACTTGCCATGGTGGCGTGCAGCCAGTTCTTGTTCTATCCCGTGCTGAGCCGCCTGGTTGTCTGGTGGGGGTACGTTCCCTATGCCGCATGGATGCTGTTTCCGGCCGCGATGCATGCTGTGCGCTCGAGGAGGTTTGCATGAGCGAGACATTCGATTGGAACGAGACGCCGGCACCCGCTGCGGCCATCGCCGTGGAGGGGCTTACGTTTTCGTATCCGCAAGCCAAAGCCCCTGTGCTGCGCGATTTGAACTGGAAAGTTCCCCGCGGCGCCTTTGCCATACTTGTAGGTGGCACCGGATCGGGTAAGTCGACATTGCTTTCGCTGCTCAAGCCGCAGATTGCGCCTGCGGGCACCCGTGAGGGCTCGCTTGTGGTGGGCGGCGTTGACGTTGACCGGCTCGACGACGCACAGAGCGCGCGGAACATAGGCCATGTATTTCAGAATCCCGATAACCAGATCGTGTGCGAGAGCGTTTGGCACGAGATGGCATTTTGCCTTGAGAATCTAGGTACCCCGCAAGATGAGATGCGTCGTCTTATAGCCGAGACCAGCTATTTCTTTGGCATCGACGATTGGTTTAGACAGAGTACCGATTCGCTTTCGGGCGGTCGCAAACAGCTGCTCGCCCTTGCCTCGACGCTTGTGGCGCAACCGTCGCTGCTATTGCTCGATGAGCCTACTTCGCAACTCGATCCGGTGGCCGAGCGCAATTTTCTCCATGCTCTCTTTCGCATCAACCGCGAGCTGGGGTGCACCGTGGTGGTGGCTACGCATGCTCCGCGCGCGATGGTTGACTATGCAACCTGCGCATTTGAGCTTGTAGATGGGCAGGTGCGAGAGATTTCCGACATGGAAGCGATGTGCATGCGGGAGCCGCTGGTGGATGCTGACAAGACCGTGTCCCCGCGGGTGCGGGGGGAAGACGTCCCTTGCGCGTTCACGTTTGAGGATGCCTGGTTTAGGTATGATCGCGAATCTCCCTGGGTGCTGCGAAACCTCGATCTGCGTGTTGCCAAGGCGCATATCCATGCGTTGGTAGGCGGCAACGGCTGCGGTAAATCGACGCTACTTGCACTCGCGGCGGGCTCGTCGCGCCTCCAGCGCGGCAAGCTGCGTGCTGAAGGCGAGCGGCGCGTGCTGCTGCCGCAGGACCCCCGTGCCCTGTTTGCCGCCGAGACAGCGTTTGACGAGCTGATGGAGTGGTCTGGCCAGCTTGGCTATGGCGAGGAAGAGACGCATCGGCTGCTGGAGAAGCTGGGCCTTACGGCACAGGGGTCTGTGCATCCGTACGATCTTTCGGGCGGCCAGCAACAGTTGCTTGCCATCGGCAAGCTGCTGCTGGCAAAACCGGACGTGCTGCTGCTCGATGAGCCCACTAAGGGATTGGATGCGCAGGCACGCTCAAAGGTTGCGCATGTGCTTCTTAACCTTCGGGCTCAGGGCAAGACCGTGCTCATGGCGTCGCATGACCTCGATTTTGTGCAGCAGGTGGCCGACACGGTATCCATGATGTTCGATGGCGAGATTGCCTCTACCGAACCCGTAACGACGTTTTTTGCCAACAATGTGTACTACCGGCCGTAAAGGAGCTCGCGTGTTTGCTCGCATATGGCGCTACGTAGAGGGGCCGATGCTCTTGCTCGTGCCGTTGTGCATGGGCTTCATGCTGTATCTGGGCATCGCTCAGGCGGCTCTCTTAATGCTTGCGATGGTGGTACTTGTGCTCGCCATGTTCTTTGCGGGCTACGAGGCGAGTCGCCCGGCGTTGCGGCAGATCATGCCCACGCTCGTGCTGGCTGCCTTGGCTGCTGCGGGACGCATCCTGTTTGGGCCAATTCCCGATTTCAAGCCCGTTTCTGCCATTGCTATCATCGCGGGCGCCTGTTTGGGTGCGCGCTCGGGATTTATGGTCGGCGCGCTGGCGGCTCTCACCAGCAATTTCTTTTTTGGACAGGGCATGTGGACGCCATGGCAGATGTACGCCTGGGGCGTGGTGGGCTACGTGGGCGGATTGCTCGCCCACGCTGGAGCCTTTAGGCGCGCAAATGGCTGTGTTCGTATGCCGGCGCTACTTGCATATGGCGCCGCTTCGGGTTTGCTGTACGGCGTGATTATCAACGCGTATGACGTGATCGGCTTTGTCCAGCCCCTCACGGTGGCGGGCGTTATCGCGCGCGTCTCTGCAGCGGTGCCGTTTGACCTTACGCACAGCGCTGCTACCTGTGTATTCCTTGCCGCGCTCTATGCTCCATGGACGCGCAGAATCGACCGCGTGGTGCAAAAGTACGACTTGCGCGCTGGTGAGTGACCGGGTGGCGCGCATCCTTGGAGCCATTCGTGGCGGTTTGGGCGAGCCTGCGCGGCGCGACGGTACGGCCACGCGACACCGCCACGCGGCATGGCCACGCGGCAAAACAAAACCCGCGCACAAACGTTTACCTTTCCTTATTTTTGACGAAAAGTTGCCGTTTGTGCGCGGGTTTTGAATGCCGAGGGGCTTGCTGCCGGCTCGCTTTGGCCGGCGACTCGCCCGGGCGCGCCGCCTACTCCACAGCTACCTGCTTGCCCTTGCGTACCTCGGCTGCATGGGTAACGTTGAGCAGCGCCAGGCCCAAAAGCGAGGCGGTGACGCTTGCGGCAAGGACGGCGCATTTTGCCGCCAATTGCTCGGGGCCGGAGCTAAACGACAGGCCCGAAATCAAAATACACATGGTAAAGCCCACACCGCCCAGGACTCCCACGCAAAGCATCTGCCCCCATGTAGCGCCTTCGGGCAGAGGCGAAAAGCCAATCTTCACGCTCAGCGCCGTGACGGCGATGATGCCAATGGGCTTGCCCAAAACCAGGCCAAAGAAGCAACCCAGGGCCACCGGGTCGCTCACCACACTGGCCATATCGACGCCAACAAGCCTGAGCTGGGCATTTGCAAAGGCAAAGAGCGGCAGGATGATAAAGTTGACCGGCGTGGCGATGGTTGTTTCCACGCGCTGCAGCGGCGGCGTCACGCGATGCATGATGTTTTCCACGCGCTTGGCGGTGTGCGTGAACTCGTGCTGACCCAGCACGTGCATCTGCGGGTCATAGATGTCGTCGAGCTCATCGCCGCGATCGCTTAGCCAGTCTTTGACCGAATCGAGGCGAATGTCAGAACGTGCGGGCAAGAAGAATGCCAAGATCACGCCGGCGAGGGTGGCATGCACGCCCGAGTTGAGCATGCAAAACCACAGCAAGATGCCGAGCACCACGTAGTAGCGTGCATGGAATACCTGCAGCACGTTGAGCAGGCCCAGCAGCACGCAGACGCCAACGGCTGCGGCAAGCCAGGGAATGGAGGGCGTCTGCCCATAGAAGAGCGCGATCACGATGATGCCCAGCAAATCATCGGCGATGGCAAGCGTGGAGAAAAACACCTTTGCGGCGGGTGCCACCTTGTCTCCCGCAAGCGACATGATGCCCAGTGCAAAGGCGATATCGGTCGCGATGGGCACGGCCCAGCCGCCAATGTTGCCGCCCGCATTAAAGGCGCTGTATATCAAGGCGGGCACAGCTACGCCGCCACATGCTGCGAGGATGGGCATGAGCGCATGGCGTGGGTTGGTGAGGACACCGGCGGTGAGCTCGTATTTAAGCTCGATACCTACGGAGAGGAAGAAGATTGCCATGAGGAAGTCGTTGATAAAGCCTTCGAGTGAGATGCTGCCGATAAAGGGTCCTACCTGCACGGCAAGCGGTGCCTCGAGGAATTCACGCACGGCAAAGTAGGCATCGGTATTTGCCACGATCACTGCCACGATGGCGGCAAGCACCATGGCGGCTGCGGCAATGGTACCGTTGCTGGTGATGCGCTGGATGGCGGGCTTGCGCGCGTACCGGCGTGCAACGGCCGGGACAGCGACGATCTTTGACTGCGGAGTTGCTGCCGTGTTGTGCCCAGTTGCGTTTGATGTGCTCATAAGCTGCTCCTCTATGGCGCAACTCGGCAGTTTGCGCCCTCTCTCACACTTTGCCGCTCTTTGTTATAACCCCGTCGGCGTCATGCACGCTTGCTCGCCGCGGTCGGAAACATATAAATTGCCGTCGCGTTACGCTCCCGTTTCGACCGTTGCGATGGCAAGATCTTTGTCTACGGAGTCGAGAAGGTTTTTAAGGTTCGTAACCGGCGAGGAGGATCTGCTAGCACTGACCGATAGAGAAGAGTAGCGGCTCGATAAAAACAAGTATGGGCGCCTACCGCACTGTGCGGTGGGCGCCCATTTTGTGCCGAGAGGCTGCGGCAAGCGATGATTGTTGCGGCTAGAGTTCGATCTCGAGCGTGACCGGGCAGTGGTCGGAGCCAAAGATGTCATTGCGGATGCCCGCGCCGCGCACGTTTTGGGCAATCTCGTCGCTCACCAAGAAGTAGTCGATGCGCCAGCCGGCGTTGTTTTTGCGCGCGTTAAAACGGTAGCTCCACCAGCTATATGCGCCTGTGACCTCGGGGTTGAGCGAGCGCCAGGTGTCGGTGAACCCGGCGTCCAAAAGATCGGTGAACTTGCCGCGTTCCTCGTCAGAAAAACCGGCGTTGCCGCGGTTGGTACGGGGGTTCTTGAGGTCGATTTCCTGATGGGCTACGTTGAAGTCGCCGCAGGTGACAACGGGCTTGCCTTCTGCTTCCAGGCTTTTGAGAAACGCACGGAAAGCGTCGTCCCAGGCCATGCGCACGTCCAGGCGAGCGAGCTCGTTTTGCGCGTTGGGCGTGTAGACGTCTACAAACCAAAAACGTTCGAATTCGAGAGCGCAAACGCGCCCCTCCGTGCAGGCTTCGGCTACGAGGTCGTGCGCCTCGGGCGTGGCGCATTCAAGAAGGTCGGCCGCTCGACGAACGGAAAGCGGCTTCTCGCGGCTGAACACGGCTGTTCCCGAATATCCCTTGCGCTCGGCATAGCTCCAGGTTTGAAAATAGCCCGGCAAATCGAGATCCACTTGTCCCTCTTGCAGTTTTGTTTCTTGCAAGGCAAAGACATCGGCATCGAGCTCTTGCGTGATCTCCTCGAAGCTGGGCGACTTCTTTATCACGGCACGCAGGCCGTTAACGTTCCACGAGGCAAAAAGATAACGTTGGGACATGGGTCCTCCTGGGCATTCCGATGAGAAGGCATGCGATTGGGCGGTAAATGTAATCGCAGCAAAGACAAATTGGCAGTGCGCCTGTAAAACGAGCTGCGCATCCGTATAATATCCAGTTGGTGCAGCATACCGCGCGATTGGCGTGGTTTTTCAAAAACGTTTTAGAAAGGTTCGCGATGTCGGACGCGCAAAACACGGGCCGGCTTGGGGCAGAGCGCCTCGAGATTGCATGCAAGGTCGCCTCCATCGTTCTTTTTGTTGCCGCCTTTATGCTGGCTGCGGTTGGCACTATTCATCTTGCCGTGCTGCCGGGCATCATTGAGTCTCATTTGCGCAACGTTGCGATCGAGATGGCGCTCTTGGCATTACTTCTTGCAGTCGCGAGCACGGCTGTGGGCGTAATGGGCATCATGGTTGTCTGCCACAACTATGATGCGAAGCGTTTGTTCTTGGCCTCATCGGGGCTGGCGGCATTCGCGATCGTTGGCGTCTTGCTGGCAAAATTTGTGATTCGTGGAATCTTTGGCATGGGAAGTCTTACGAGGCCGGGCATGCTCGTTGTGTTGTGCTCGGCCGTCATCGCATTTGCGTGCGTACAGATGCTGCCCAAGAAGCCCGTAGCGGAAGATGCCGAGGCTGAACCCGACAAAGATGCCGAAAGCGATGGTGCCGAAAATTCTGTCGAGGATGCCGCCGAGCTGGACGATGCCGATGCGCACGAGAGTGAAGCACCCGCTGTCGAGCCCGAGTTTGAGTCGGGAGATGCGCCTGACGATGACGCTGCGAACGATGAGGATGCGAACGACGATAGCCCCGCCGATGTCGAGGCTGCTGCCGATGCGGATCTCTCTAGCGAAGATGCCTCTGTTATTGATGACGACCTTGAGGACGACGGTCCTGCCCAGGGGGCTCACTTTGGCAAGCCGCGTGACGATCGGTAACCGTTCCCGCTCGCGAAGGCCACGCACGCACTTGTGCGCTATGCTGAATCAAGGCAAACAAGGAGGCGCACATGGCGGAGGCTATAACCAATGCTGCCGAGGCCCAGCAGGCCCTGGCAAGGTTGTTCGAGACGCACGAGCACGCAGTGTTCTTTGGCGGTGCGGGCGTGTCCACGGCGAGTGGAATTCCGGATTTTCGCAGCGTGGATGGCCTATATCATCAGCAGTTCGACTATCCGCCCGAGACGATGCTCTCGCATTCGTTCTTTGTGTCCCATAAGCCGGACTTCTACAATTTTTATCGCAAGAAGATGATTGCGCTCGACGCAAAGCCCAATCGCGCGCACACCAAGCTCGCCGAGCTGGAGGCAGCGGGCAAGCTCGATGCCGTGGTGACGCAAAATATCGACGGTCTTCACCAGATGGCGGGCTCGAAGAACGTCTTTGAGCTGCACGGCTCGGTGCATCGCAACGTTTGCCAGCGCTGCGGCAAGACTTACGATGCCGCGTGGATTATGGCGCGTGAGCACGAGGACGCGCAGGGCGTGCCCATATGTCCCCTGTGCCGCGGCGAGATCAAGCCCGATGTCGTTCTTTACGAGGAGCCTCTCGATGACAACGTGGTCAACGGTGCGGTGGAAGCCATCTCCCATGCGGACATGCTCATCATCGGCGGCACTTCGCTCGTGGTCTATCCCGCGGCGGGCCTCACTCGTTTTTTTAACGGGGACAAGCTCGTAATCATCAACCGCGACCCCACACCGCAAGATCATAATGCCGACCTCTTGATTTCCTGCGACATCGCAGCTGCCTTCGATTTTTAAGTCCTGCAGGCGGATACAATAGGGTGTCATGCCCCGCGTTTGCATCTGTGCGCGGCATCATACGCATATCATCGTGCCGGTAGCCTGGCTATTGGCATGTACAGTTTTCGAAAGGACATCTATGGCTCACGACACCAAAGTCTGGCGCTGCGGGAAGTACGAGCTCAAGTTTGATCGCCCGCGCATCATGGGCGTCCTCAACGTTACGCCCGATTCCTTTAGCGACGGCGGCGAGCACATGGATACCGAGGCCGCCATCGCGTACGGCCTCAAGATGCTCGACGACGGCGCCGACATCATCGACGTGGGCGGCGAGTCCACACGCCCCGGCTTCACGCCCGTCTCTCCCGACGAAGAGGCGCGTCGCGTGCTGCCGGTGATTCGCGCGCTTGCTCAGCGCGGAGCCATTGTCTCGGTCGATACACGCCATGTCGAGGTGGCCAAGGCCGCCGTGCGCGTTGGCGCCTCTATCGTCAACGACGTGACGGGCTTCACCGATCCCAAGATGCTCGACTTTGTGACAACTAACAACTGCGGTGTGGTGGTCATGCACGCGGGCGAGCTTACCGCGCCCGCGCATGCGCACACCGCCGTGCAGCTGGATACCTCTGCCGCTGCTTTTGTGGCCGAGAAGGCCCGCGCTGCCGCAGAGAGTGCGGTCGCGGCGCGCAAAAGCCGCAATACCAAGCGCAGCCTGATCCAGCCCCTGCTTCCCTTTGACGAACTTCCGGCAGACATTGTGCCCGAGAAAAACGATAAGAAGAAGCCCACCAAGGGCAAGGATGCTGCCGCTAAGGACGCCGAGGTGTCGGACGCCGCCGAGACGTCATCCGACGCTCCTTCTGCCGAGGCTATCGGTGCGGCGCTCGCCGGTTCTGCCATCGAGACCACGGCTGCCGCGGTTGTTGCCGATACCGCCCAGCCCGAGCCCGATGCGCTCGCCGCTGTTATGGCTCGCTCCGTGCATCGCGAGGAAGCCTACGTGAGCACCTCGCAGTTGCGCCGCTTCACCATGCCCGATTCTGCCCCCATCATGCGTCGCGTCATGGGCTTTTTGTCCGACCAAGCGCGCGCCCTTATGCAGGCGGGCGTGGCACGTGAGCGCATCTGCATCGATCCGGGCGCCGGCTTTGGCAAGACTGCGAACGAGGACATCATCATCCAGCGCGAGACGGCCAAGATGGCCTCGCTCGGCTACCCGCTGCTGTGCGCGGTTTCGCGCAAGCGCTTCGTGGGCACCGTCTCGGGCGTGGCAGATGCTACCGAGCGCGACGCTGCCACCTTTGGCGTGTGCCTGGGCGCCATCCAGGCTGGTGCGAACATCGTGCGCGTGCATGACGTGGCCGGTTTCGCGCAGTTCCTCAACGGCTATTGGGCAGTTGCCAAGCCGCAGCCGCGCCGCGCGTTCGTGGCCCTCGGCTCCAATCTGGGCCGCCGCTTGGATAATATCCGTGCTGCCAAGGACCTTATTGCCGAGATTCCCATGACCTGTGTTTCCAATTGTTCGCGCATCTACGAGAGCGAGCCTGCCTACGAGGAGCGCCAGGAGCCCTTTGCCAATGCCGTTATCGAGATTCGCACCGAGCTCGCTCCGCTTATCCTGCTGGATCAGCTCATGGAGGTCGAGAACAAACTGGGGCGCAATCGCACCAAGAGTGCGCGCGCCAACGGGCCACGCACGCTCGATTGCGACCTTTTGTGGATGGAAGGCGAGATTCACGGCGGCGATAAGCTGCGCCTGCCGCATCCCAAGCTGGGCGAGCGCGATTTTGTGCTTGTGCCCCTCGAGGACCTTATGCACGACCCGGCGCGTTTCTTCCGCTATGAGGGCGTGGACGTAAAAGAGCCCGAGGACCGCGTGGGCCATATTGTGGGCGAGCTGGGCTCGCTGTAGTTTTGTTTGATTCGGCCCCCGCTTGGGCGGCAGACGTGGATATTCGCGCCTCTGCTCAAACGGAGCGTTTTGTGTTGAAGGAGTGCTTGTGGGCGAGATGATTGCCGGCGAGTTGCCGCAGATCGTGTTTGAGGAGTCGGTGACGTCGACTAATGATGTGGCGATCGAGCGCGGCCGCGAGGGCGCGCCACACGGCTGGGGCGTGTGTGCGCGGGAGCAAACGGAAGGTCGCGGTAGGCGCGGCCACGTATGGGCCGTGCTNACACGGCTGGGGCGTGTGTGCGCGGGAGCAAACGGAAGGTCGCGGTAGGCGCGGCCACGTATGGGCCTCGCCCGCCGGGAGCCTTTATCTTTCCTGCGTGCTGCGCCCGGGCGTTCGCATGCAGGAGTTTACGGCGCTGCCGGCAGTGTGCGCGATGGGCGTGATTGATACGCTGCGTGAGCTTGGTCTGGCCGAGCGCGTGGGCATCAAGTGGCCCAACGATATCGTGGCTCGCGTCGCGGCAGGGGAGGACGAGCCCTTTGATCGCAAGCTCGCGGGCATCTTGGTGGAGGCCAAGGCGAGCGCCGACGGTCCCTTTGCCGTGGTGGGGTTGGGCGTTAACCTGCATCCGGTGACGGTCGAGGGCGATGGCTCTCAGGTGAGCCCGCAAGCACTGGAGCCCATCTCGCTCGATGAACTGATGGGTGGGGACGGTTGCCCCGATGTGCAGGAACTCGCCGGCATGCTGCGCAATGCGATGATTGCTCGCGTAGATGCATGGGCTGCGAGGATGGCCACGATGCAGGCGGGCATGGGGCCCATGGCGCCGATTCTTTCTGAGTACTTCGACATGGTGCCTATGCTAGGCAAACAGGTTGCTGTGATTGCGCCGACGGGTCGCGTGATGGACACGGGCACGTTTTCTGGTCTGGACATCTGGGGCCGTGCAGTGGTCATCACGCCTGCAGGCGAGCAGAATTATCCTTCGGAAGCCGTAAGCCTGCGACAAATTTAGGGGCGTGTCGTATTACTCCGTCATGCGGCGATAGATCTCGCGGATGCCGCGCAGAGTGAGCTGGTTGTCGATGACGTCGAAGACGTCGGTCGATTGCGCCACCACGCTGCTGAGGCCGCCTGTGGCGATAACGCGGGCATCGGGCGCGCCGAGCTCGTTTTTAATGCGGGCCACGAGGCCTTCCGCCATGGCTGCGGCACCGATCACGGCTCCGCTCTGCACGCATTCGATCGTGTTTTTGCCGATAGCATAAGCGGGCGATTCGAGCGGAACGCTTGCCAGCTTGGAAGCGCGTGCGGTGAGGGCGTCCATGGAGATGCGGATGCCGGGGGCGATGGAGCCGCCGATATAATAGCCTTCGCTGTCGATAACATCGATATTGGTGGCGGTGCCAAAGTCGACCACGATGGCGGGCGCGCCGTAGAAGGCCTCGGCGGCAACGGCGTTAGCGATGCGGTCGGCGCCAACCTCGCTGGGGTTGGCTACGCGCAGCTTTGTTGCCTGGGCTGTCTGCGTGCCCACGACCACGGCGGTTGCCGTAAGGCGCGCTGCCACGGCGTGCCACTCGCGCGAGAGTTCGGGCACTACGCCGGCAAAAGCGATGGCTTTGACCTGGCTAAGGTCCAGGTTGGAGATGCGAAAGTAGCCCTCAAGGCGCATGTGGACCTCGTCGGCCGTGAAGGTGCGATCGGTGGGCATGCGCCAGGAGTGGACAAGGTCGTCTCCGTCAAACAGGCCGAGGGCGGTTTGCGTGTTTCCCATATCCACAGCTAAAAGCATGAGTTTCCCTTCGTATGCCGCATGCGCGATGCAAATCTTTCGCGTCAATTGTATACTTCGAGCTTGCTGCCATGCGGCTGGATGGGGCGCTGAGTTTACGCCAATTGTGGATAAAGCGCCCTAAATTGTGGAGATGTGCGAGCAAGCAAAGTTTCTTCTTGCATCAAGCATAAGTGCATCGTAATATACTTTCTTGCGCACGAGGTGCGTCCAGACATTGCGGGGTGGAGCAGTCTGGTAGCTCGCCGGGCTCATAACCCGGAGGTCGTAGGTTCAAATCCTGCCCCCGCGACCAAGAATTTTGCAGCCCGGAAGCTTAACGGCTTCCGGGCTTTTTTGTTGCTGATTGGCCGGATTTTTTCATTTCCCCTCGAGGCACAGCGGCGTCGAGGGGCTAAGGCTACCGGCTCTGCTCTATTCCTCAAAACTGAATAATTTTCGTTTTTGAGGAATAGACTCGAGGCGAGACATCTTTCAACAGGGTATATTGGCAGCAAGGTTATTCCTCAAAACTGAAAAATTATTAATTTTGAGGAATAACGGTAGGTGCCCAAAGGAGGATGCCGATGAAACTCATCAATAGAGCGTCGTATATGGATACCCTGACGAGTCTTATCGGCGTGCCGGATATCAAGGTCATTACGGGCATTCGCCGGAGTGGAAAATCGAAACTGCTCGAGTCTCTTCGCGATTTCATAGAGGCGACTCTACCTGACTCGAACGTGATTCAGATCAATTACAACCTCGATGAGTTCGAGGGACTGCTTGAGTATCATGAGCTGCTCGCTTATGTAAAAGAGCGCCGGAGGGAAGGCGCGCAGAACTTTCTGCTTATCGATGAAGTGCAGATGTGCGAGGGTTTCGAACGAGCAATCAATAGTCTCCATGCCTCTGAGCAATACGACATATTTATTACTGGATCGAACGCGTTCTTGCTGTCGAGCGACCTGTCGACGCTCTTTACGGGGCGGACATTCGAAATTGAGGTCTTCCCGTTCTCGTTTGAGGAATACCGCCTTTATAACGATGGAGGCGAGGCTGATCGCGACTTCGATGAGTATGCCCATATTGGTGGGATGTCCGGTTCCTATCCCTACCACAAGCAAGAGCAGCGCTACCAGTATCTTTCTACAGTTTTCAAGACGCTGATCGTGAGGGATATTGTACAGCGGCACAGCGTGAGGAACGAATCGGCGCTGCTGCGTATTGCCGATTACATGATGGATAACGTTTCCAACATCACGTCGGCTCGCAACATTACGGATGCCTTAAATGCGGATGGGCTAAAGATCACGAACAAGACGGTTGGCACGTATATGGGGTATCTGTGCGATGCATTCGCCTTCTATAAGGTGCGCCGGTACGACATTCGTGGCAAAAAATATCTCAAGAGCGGTGAGAAGTATTATTTGGCAGACCATGCGTTTAAGTATGCGCTGCTCGGCACGCGCGATATGGACTGGGGACGCGTGTACGAGAACATGGTAGCTATCGAACTGTTGCGTCGCGGATACGAGGTATACGTTGGCGTTCTCTATAAGAAGGAAATTGATTTTATAGCGATCAAACGAAGCGAAAAGCTCTATATCCAAGTTAGCGACGATATCAGCTCGGAAAAGACGTTTGAGAGGGAAATCTCGCCACTTCTTAAGATAGGCGACGCGTATCCCAAGATGATTCTGGCTCGCACGCATCACGAGACAACGGACCGTGACGGGGTGCAGATTGTGGACCTGGCGAGGTGGTTGTGCGGCGAGGCATAGCAAAAAAGCCTATTCCTCAAAATTGAAAATAATTCGTTTTTGAGGAATAGAAAGGCTTTGAGCCTCTTGGAAAACCGTTGGGCTGCCTTTCCAGTGCAGATTTGTGTCCGCGCCGTGAGAAATAATAGTTCGTGTCCTAACGATGGGGGGTGGACTATGACTAACGAAGCGAATCCGGCAAGCCTGCAGGCATGGAGCGTTGCAAATACCTTATCCGAGAAAGTGCTCGCTCAAGACAAGAATGGGGTTTGGTCTCCTGCGTGCGTCGCGAGCCTGCTGACGATTGTGCGAAAGGGTGCCTCGGGCGCCACGCGTAGGGAGCTCGACATGCTCCTGGGCGGTGGCGACATGTTTGGCGAGCGAGATCCCTTTGGCATCGAGCGGGAGCGGAACTGGGGTTATGACGGTTATGATGCGAGCTCAGCAACGGCAGCTTGGCTCTCTAAGTCCGCGAACCCATCAGAGGCGTTTCTGCACGAGTGCGACAGATGCGGCGTGCATGTCTCAATCGATGACTTGGCCGATCCGTGCGTTGGCCAACGGGTGACCGATTGGATAGCCGAACAAACTCACGGCCTGTTGTCGCCAGGCATCGAGCTATCGCCAGTGGCTCTTGCCTGTCTTGTGAGCGCGCTTTACATGAAGGATGCATGGGCGGATCCGTTTGACGGCGAATCGACCAAAGTCGAGAACTTCCATGCAAAGGACGGCGATATTCAAACAGCGTTTATGCACGGCAAGCGCGATTGTGCGGTAATTGTCGAGAACGGCAGCGTTGCCTTCTCGTTGCCCCTCAGCTCCGATGCCGGCATGTGTTTTGTTCTTCCGAGCGGCGAGGATGGTCATGTTGATGACGCGCTTGGGCTATTCGAGCGTCTGTCCCAAGGCGAGGGAGAATGGGGGCCCGTCGACCTGGGGATTCCTCGCTTTGAATGTGAGTCGACGCTCTCGGATGTCTGCTCGCTGCTAAAGGCCGCTGGCATCTCTGCGGCAACTGCGATGGAGCTTGCACCCATGGTGGGAGTAGAGGGAACTCCAACGCAGATTGTCCATGGCGCGAAGTTTGCCGTCGATGAGAACGGCGTAGAGGCCGGCGCATACACGGCGATGGTCGCTGTCGCGGGCCTTCCGCCGGAGAATCCGCCAGAGCCGCGCAAGATAACGCTTGACAGGCCTTTTTATGCAGCGCTCATGTCTCGCGCCGGCGTACCGCTCTTTGTGGCAAACGCCGCGCTACCGTCGGTGGACGTGCAAGAAAGGTGAGGTTGAGATTTGCGAAGGGGGCTGCTATGCCAAGGGTTGCCAACGTACTCTTTCCAGCTGACTATTTTGAAAAGATAGTTCCAGATGGGTCGATGCGCATCGAATATGAGTCTGCGTGTGCTGAGGGGCGTCTTGACGTGGGGCTTTTCGATCTGGAACTGTTCGAGGAACGTGGAGAGCTTGCGCTCGATCGCCCTTTTCTTGATGAAGCGTTGCCGTTGGTGTATCGAGGTTGGATGATGAAGCAAGACCGATACAGGGCTTTCTTTACCGCTTTGAGGGAGAAGGGGCTCTGCCCTCTGACGTCGCCGAACGCATACGAGGAGTTCCACATGTTCCCGCTTGCTTACATGCGGAATGATGCCTTGAAGGTCCATGCTCCACGGCTCGTTGCCTTTTTAGGCCATCGGGCTGATGCGGTGGTAATCAACCGCATGTTCACGGAGTTTATGGTCAAGGACTATGTAAAGTCGGTCAAAGGGACGAGGTTTCCCGTTAGCTTTCACACTCCCGTGAGCCAAGAGCGCATGGACGGGATTGTTAAAGAGTTCGTCAGGCTCCGCGGGGACCTTTTCACGGTCGGTATTGTCTGCAAAGAGTGCGTTGATCTGGCCCGCTACGGTGGTGCAACGAATGAATGGAGAGCTTTCTATCTCGACGGGAATCTCCTCAACGTATGCAGGAATTCAAATCAGCCGACCAATGTTGCGAAGCCGCCCGAGGAGCTTGTACTGGCGTGCTCAAATCTTGGGAGCCCCTACTACACCGTGGACTTTGCGGAGCGAGCGAATGGAACCTGGATTGTGGTGGAGACCGGCGACGGGCAGGTGTCGGGCCTCGCTGCGGCGCAGGATCCGGCTATCTACTATCAAGTGCTTGCGGATGCCCTCGAAAGGCGGGATTGACATGAGCGGGTTTTGCCTAAGATTCCTCGGGCTCTTTTGTCAACAACTGGTCTTTTCCACGCTGCAAAGCGCTTGACGAGATGGACGAAGCGTGCGGCGATATTCTTAAGTCTCTTGAGGGTGGGCGTATTGGGGGCATTCTCGTAGTGCGGGATTCCCCCCCAATGGTGAGCATGGCGAGTGGTTCCATCGTATAGTTGTGACCTTAGGCTCGTCGTACCTAGTCAGATATTCCCAGCACATCAAGAAAGGCGCGGTCATAGGCGTCCCATTCGGGCTTATCAAAAGACGGAACGTTGGGAATCGCCGCTTCAACCTCCTGATACGTGTGTTCGATCCAAACGTCGAGTTCGGGGACGTGCGGCATAAGATCGCTTTCGGGGATGTTGATTTTCCTTTGGACGAGCTCATCAAAAAGAGGTTTCACGGCGGGTTCGAGCTCGGCGTTGACGAGTTCCGCAAAGGGTACGGGAGGTGCCGTGCGCTTCTCGGCAACCCACTGCGCGGCCAACAGGGAGCGCATGACGTAGAAATACTTCTTCAAGCGCACGCGCTCTGCCGAGAGATGGTCCACTCGGTTCTTGCGGGCCATGTTGAGGTAGTGGTAGATGGTGGGCCGCGGTGCGAACGACGGGCCGGAGAGCTCCTTGGGCGCAGAGAACGCATCGAGTTCGCGGTAGACGATAGGGGAGTTGAGCCATTCGAAGATGGTGGGGTTTGATGCGCGCATAAGACGCAACGCCTTGCTTAGGTCCCAGCCGTTGATGTCGAGCGCCTCGTTGAGCTTCCATTCGATAACATCGCGCGCCTGTTCAAGCCGGAGGTACCACTCGGGCTCGTGCACATAGATGAATCGGACGTCGTAGTCGCTATCTTCGGAGGCGAATCCCCAAGCACGGCTCCCCGATTCGCATGCGTAGAGTACGCGAACGTCCTTGCTCGCTTCGATATTTTTGAGTTCGGCCGCGATGCGCTCGTTCATGTGCGTGGATATCGGCTTGGCTGCGTCTTCGTTCATGGCGTTCACCTCCGGGTGGCTTGGGAAAACCCTTAAGTTGAGTATAGGCGTCAGCACTCCTTTGGAGGACCTTGAAACGGGCTTGCCATGTGGCGGGAGTGTGTCCGCACGCGAGGGTAATATCCAAAACATAAAGGTTGAAAGCGGGTTTTTGAGAGTGGGCTTTATCGGTTCGACTCGAGTTTCAAAAGGCCGCGCGTGTGACAGGGGCGCAGGGAAATGATGCAGGACTTAAGGGCTTCATTATTTTTTGATGCCGATGGTGTTTTGGCGCGTACTGAGAGGCTCGTGCTTAGGCGTCCGATAGGCGAGGACGTTATGAAGTACATCGATGCGTTCGGTGGTCCATGCCCATTGCTTGCGCGCGAGTATCGACGCAATGAAGAGCTCCGGGCGGATTATTGGAAAGGCGTGCAGGGGGAGGATTCCCTGTACTGCACTATATGCGCTAAAGAAACCGGCGAGTTTCTAGGTTATTGCGCCATAGAGCGATTGAAAAGGCAATGCCCCGAGATCGCAATCAATTTGCTTGAGCACTTCCAGTCAAGGGGCTTAGGGCCGGAGGCAGTGTTGGCATTCATGGGGGCCTTTTGGAGAGTGGCGGGCGTGACGCCGTTTATCGCAAAAATCGACCCGCAGAATATCGGCAGCCAAAAGATGTTCAGGCGCCTTGGATTTGTGCCTTGGGGAATCGATACGCATTTTATTAATGACCCCGCTATTCTTGAGGGATTCGAAGAGGAGCGTCTTGAGGAGCTTGGGGGAATTCCCGAGGAGTTATGCAGCTTGGCGGAGGAGTTTGGCGTAGAGCCAAGAAAGTTGCTGAGCCATGTTTTGGTATTTAGGCATCCCGCGCACATGCCAAGATAGGGGCGAAAAGCATGGACGGGCTCATCATCATGTTTCCTTCTGGGCCGGATGGCTGGGAAGTGGTCGAAGGCTTTGCAGAAGAATATTCCGTGGCAAGATCAATGACCTTTTTCGACGCGGTTCTTTTTGATGTCGAAAAGGCAGTGAACGAGGAAATCCTGCACTTTAATCGACGTCCAGGGAACTTTGGGGTTCCCGTTATGTATCGTGGTCCTCGGCTGCCGCTCTTGCAGTACAAGTCTCTCTACAAAGCTGCTGAGAAACTTGGCATCAGGATGATAACGGACGGCTGGCACTACGCGTTAACGCACAGGTTCACGTTCGATGATTGCCATGTTTTAGGAGAGGCCCATAGGGATACGCCCGAGACTCGAGGCGTTGGCCGGCGTGGTAACTATTGCGCATACAGCGGAGACTACAGGAGAGTCTTGACAGACTCGCAGGGCGGCTGGAAGGCCGTTGCCAATAGCAATGGGCGCAAAAAAGTGATGAAGAATCTCGATGCCGACAATCGCGTCGTGGTGACGTTTGAGGATATGCCCGAAGAAGAATTCAACCGCTTGCTGGACAAGCATTTGAACAAAGACGCCGATGCCATTTACGGCAATCTGATCGTTCAGGAATGGGCTGAACTTAAGCGATATAGCGCTGCGACCAATGAATGGCGTGGCTGGTTCTTTGATGGACAGCTTTTCGAGATGCTCCCCAATTCTGGCCAACCACCTGACGCACCCAAGCCGCCGCAGTGGCTCATCGAGGGGCATTGCAGTGAGAGCGCGTTTTACGAGCTCGACTTTGCCGAGCTGTATGATGGGGATTGGCTCATCATTGGTGCGGATGACGGGCAGGTTGCCAAAAGAGCGTTGAATCAGAACGTCGGGGACTTTTACTCTTCGCTTGAGCGAATCGCTAAGGAGTCTCCGCACCTTCCCGAATGGATTTGGTGTCTTGTTGCGAATGTCTCTGAAGACGCTGCCCATGTGAGAAAAGACGGCACCGTAGGCCGTGGAACCAAGCATTTTTCTCCGGGTACAAAGGTGTATATCGGTAGCGAGTGGCATATTTGCGAAGGCCATTGGACATTCGTGGTGATGGGGAAACCGCGCCGCCAGAGGAGACTTATCCAGATTTACATGAGATCGGACAGGCTTTGCAACTTCCGCATCAAGAAGGTCTACGACAAGCGAGTGATTGAGAACATGACGCGATTTGAGCGAGGCTGTCTCAGACTGGGTGCGTCTCCCAGTGTTCATGGCGGCTGGGACAATACCGACGAGTCGAAAAAAGAAATCATGGAGTGGGTGAATCGCCTGAACGATCCTCACTTTTGGGATTGTTGCCGGTAAAGGCCCTCGGCGGAGGGGGACGTGCGCCGTTGCCCGAGCATGCCTCGCTCTTCGGGGATGCTGCCTGGAAAAGGCATGTCCCCACGGCGCGCGAGAATGAGACCACTAATAGGTTTCCTTCGAAAGGAGCGCCGAAATGCCGTTTGCAGACATCCTTTATGAGTATTTATGTCTCCTTTTAAGTCTCGCGACCATTAACCTGATCTGGTGCTTTGGCAGTCGACTGTATCGGAAAAGGAAGTTCTCCCATATGGAACTTGAGCCTCTGCGATCTGAGGTCTTTCGGGCGCTGCTGACCTCTGTGCTGGCGCCGGCCATCGTCATGATGATTCGCGCCGTGACTTCCTGGATCGCAGCACTTCTTTAGGCCGATGTCTGTATCTCAATCACCGCAAGACGCGTTCCGTCTACGGTAAACGCCACGTCGTATCCGGCGTAAGCCAAATGATAGATGCGTTCCGGCTCGTGCTTGCTGCCGGCGCGGCGCGGGTCTTGTCGCAGGACTTCTACGAGTCCCGGGAGTTTTTCGGGTTCGACGCGCCGTTGCAGCTCTTCAGGAAACTCGACTTCCAGCTCCTGCCACGGGGCGTCTTCGATCCAGCCGCCACTGGCATCCTCGTGGCAATCGGCAAAGGGGATGTAGGGCTTGATGTCGAGAATCGGCGTCCCGTCGCGCAGGTCTGCGCCAAGCACGTGGATGATGGGCCCGGTCTCGCTGTGCTCGATGCTATCGATTTTCACGCAGGTGAGACCTATCGGATTGGGCCTAAAGGGGCTGCGCGTGGCAAAAACGCCTACGCGCTCGGTGCCGCCTAAGCGTGGCGGCCGTACCGTTGCCGACCAGTTGTCGTTGGTGCCTGCCTTGTTTGCGGTTGCGCTATCGGTAGCGATGTCTTTGGCAGTACCTCCGGGCGTTCCGTTTTCAAACTGCCAGATAAGCCACAGGTGGCTAAAGCTCTCGAGTCCCGCCACGGCTGCATCCAGTGCAAACTCGGGTTCAAAAACAATCGACCCCTGCAGGTGTGGTGCCAAGAAGCTGTTGCGAGGGATGCCAAATTTTTGCGGCAGGTCGGTATGAATGTGCGCGATAGGTTTCATGGAACCGATTGTACCGTGCGGCATGCGGTATCGAGCGGACTATTCGTCGTAAAAGAGCCCGGGCGCGCGGTGGGCACGTCCGGGCTTGGGCGGTAGCTTTTACCTTGGGACATCCTACTTCTTAAAACGGTGCACTAGGTAGCTGGTGGGCGCGGAGACGTCGATGCCCAGCAGCGCGTGTCCCATCCAAAGGAAGGCGGCGAGCACTAAAAGCGGAATCAGGCACGAGGTGACAATCATCACAATGGCACCCTCAATCAGGTTTGTTGCCTGCGTGATCACGCTGTCGGTCAGGCTCTGAACGCCGCTCGAAAGAGCTGAACCAAGCTGCGCTGCGCCATCGACAAGCTGGTCCAGGAAGCTTTTGTTTTCCTGTTTCTGCTTGCTTTTGCTCTTGCTTTCCTTGGCGGCTTTTTCCTCGGCTTCCGCCTTCGCCTTCGCTTCTTCCTGTGCGATGCTCACCTGGTAGGTTTCATCGACACGCTGCGTGACCCATACGCTGGCGGGCACTACCGTGATGGCGATGGCTGCCACGATGAGCACACGCATGCCCAGGACTCGCAACACGCGGCTGGTGCTCAAGCGCCCGTGAATGCCGAGCGAGATGGCAAAGAGCACGCAGACAATGGGTATGAGCACGCCAAATGAGAGGAAGCTCAAGATTGTGAGCAGGTATTTTTCGAGGTAGAGCACCGCGAGCACAATGCCCAGGTTGCCAGCGAGCTGGGAGAGTTGCTCGGCTACGGGAGTGCCGGCGTCGTCGGGGATGGCGGTGATGGCTGCCGAGAGCGCAAGGGACGAGGTCGTGAGCGCCAAGACGTTTGTCTTCTTGGCGTCGATGACCTCTATGGTACTTCCCCAGGTCTCGACCTGCTCAAAGTGCGGGCGCAAAGCAAATTCCGAGACAAGAGCCGCAACGATCAAAAGAACGATAAAGCCGATCTGCAAAGGGCGACGTTCGCAAATCCAATCGGAAAGGCTCAGCTGCATTGTGGGTTGCGGAATTGCCTCGGCAGTAGGGATGACAGGCTCGATACCTTCTCGACCATCTTTTTGCGGCGTAATTTGATTTCGCTGCATGATGCACCTCCTGCAGACGCGTTCGTTGGTTGTCAAAATGATACCCCGCGGCATGGAGAATAGATCCAGTCAGGACGCTTTCCACGCTTCTGCCCGGCTCTGGTGCTCGCGCCCGGGTCTTTCCGCCCATCGTTTTGTCATCGCCGCTCAGCCGTTAACAAATTGGATGCTGTCAACCGTCCTGCTTTCGCGCATACAATGCATTTGGATGGAACTGACTGTCGCTCGTGTTTGCACGGCGATTCGAAGGGGAGTGGCTACCATGAAGCGTGTGTTCGGCATCGATGTGGGCGGCATGTCCGTGAAGTTTGCCATCGTCGACGAGACAGGGACCATTATTGAGCGCTGGTCTGTCCCTACGAACCTCGCCGATGCGGGTTCCCACATTCCCGATGAGATGATCTCCAGCATTAACGAAAAGCTGGCTTCGTCCCCCGAGCCTATCGTCGCTATCGGTGCGGGTATTCCCGGTCCGGTAAATGGCGAGGATGCCGTGCGCGCCGTCAATTTAGGATGGGGCAACATGCCGCTCGGCAATATTTTGCGCGAGGGAACGGGCCTGCCCGTGGCATTGATTAACGACGCTAACGCCGCTGCCGTCGGTGAGGTTTGGATGGGCGGAGAAGGTTCCGTTACGGGCAATTCCATATTTGTCACGCTGGGCACCGGTGTTGGCGGCGGCATCATTATCGATGGCAAGATCGTGGGCGGCGACCATGGTTGTGGTGGAGAGATCGGCCACATTCCGGTCGTGGCTCCCTCGGAGCGCGTGTGCGGCTGCGGCAACGTCAACTGCCTCGAGTGCTACGCCTCCGCGGCGGGGATTATCAAAAATGCAAATGAGATTGCCGAGAAAGCCGGCGAGGAATGTCGCTTCACCAAGGGCGAAGAGATTTTTGAAGAAGTAAAGCAGGGCGGGGCTACTGCCACGGCGGCGCGCGATATGACGGTCGATTATCTGGCTCGTGCGCTGGCGGGCATCATGGCGACCGTCGACCCCTCTGAGGTGATTGTGGGCGGCGGCCTCTCTGGCGCCGGGGATTTATTGATGGTTCCCCTTGCCGAGAGGCTCGACCGATATGTCTTTCCTCCTATGCGCGGCTGCTACACGTTGCGTCGCGCAACGCTGGGCAACGAAGCCGGCATTCTCGGAGCAGCATATCAGGCCCTGCAGCTTGTGTAGCCGTTGCTCATTAATCTATTTGCGGATTGTGGACTCACGCACGACGAGCTCCGTTTCAAGAAGCATCGAGCTTGCGGAGTCCGATCCGTCCATGCGCTCGATAAGCAGGTTGCAGGCCGAAAAGCCCATGTCGTAACGCGGTTGGCTGATGGTGGTAAGCGCGGGCGTGGTCATGGCTGCGGTGTCGGTATTATCAAAACCAACAACCATGAGGTCGCGTGGGACCTCGAGACCGCATTTCTTGGCCGCGCGGATTACGGCTGCGGCATACGTGTCCGAGCACGCAAAAACGCCATCGGGTCGGTTGGGAGATTCCAGCATATGGCAGATGGCGGAATAGGCGAGGCCAAAGTTGTTGTTGGGAATCTGAAGCATCCAAGAGGGACGCTCGACAAGGTCGTGCGTGCGGATAACCTCCAAGAAGCCTTCCTTGCGGCCGCGGGCGTACTTATAAACTTGCGGCCCGCATACGATGGAGAGCTTCTTGCATCCGCATGAAACCAGGTGCTCAACGGCGGTGCGCGCTGCTTCGCGGTCGTCGATGCTCACGAAGGGGATATTTGTTTCGGGGTTGTACTCGCAACACTGCACGGTAGGGACGGTGCTGGATATACGCTCGAGCGACTCTGAGGAAAGTGGACAAAGGATAATAACGCCCGCTGCTCCGCAGTTTTGCAGCATGGAGCAAAAGCGCTTGCATGATTCAACGTTGTCGGGTGAGCCCCAGGAGATAAGCATTTCCAGACCGTGCGCTTCGGCGGAAACGCGCACGCCGCGCATGATCTCGCCGTAAAAGGGGTTGTCGAGCCAGGGAATATTGACCACGATGGTACGGCGCGATGTTCCCGCCGCGGGTTGTCCGGCGATTCCGGAATAGCCGAGCTCCGACAGGCTTTTGCGCACACGCGCAACGGTGGAAGGGTTCACCAGCTCCGGATGCCTCAGTACGCGCGAGACCGTGGCAGACGAAACCTTTGCATGCTCAGCAACGTGTGCGATGGTGATTTTCTTGCTTCCGGCCATCGGCCCTCCCTCTCGATTCCAGTGGGTCGTTTGCTTTACAGCATGCAGTATGCGGCTGAAAAAAGCGAAAGGTAGGTTTGAATCGCTCGACGGTTTTGAAAACTTTTCATACGGTCGAAGTGCCCGGCGATAAAGCGCTTTAGCCAGCAAGGTATGCTTCTCTGAATACCACTTCTCTTTCGATTTACGGTAACTTGTGGTGCAAAAATAGAAAAGTGCAGGAATATAGCGCATTAGAACCACTTGAGTATCGTTTAATACCACTCACGGGAATAGCCAAAGCAAAACCATCTTTATCTCATTACGATGCAAGTGATGAAACACAAAATGAAAGAAATGAAAGAAATCTTTCATTTCCAAGGATCCATCGGTACGCATCGAGCCCTCTTTAGGGCCTGAAGGAGGCAAATATGGTTCGCGTGGGCGTTATCGGGTGCGGCAAGATCGCTCAGGTTCGTCATTTGCCCGAATACGAGGCAAATTCGAATGCGCAGATCACCGCAGTGTTCGACATGAACTACGACCGCGCCTGTGAAATCGCGAAAACCTACGGTGCCGTGGCGTACAAAACGCTCGAAGAGCTTTTGGCTTCCGACGTGGACGCCGTAAGCGTATGCACCGCCAATGCCAACCACGCCGCCTCCACCATCGCTGCCCTTAAGGCAGGCAAGCACGTGCTGTGCGAAAAGCCCATGGCTATCACCATCGACGAGTGCGAGCAGATGGTTGCCGAGGCACGCGCCGCAGGCAAGAAGCTCATGATTGACCAAAATCAGCGTTTCGCTCGCGCTCACGTGCGCGCCAAGGAGTTGCTCGACGCCGGAAAAATCGGCGATGTCCTGACCTTCCGCACGACGTTTGGTCACGGCGGGCCCGAGACGTGGAGTGTCGATCCGGGAACCGGCAGCTGGTTCTTTGACCCTAAGCGCGCCGCGATGGGTGCCATGGCAGATCTGGGCGTTCACAAGACCGACCTCATCCAATGGCTGCTCGGCCAGACCGTCGTATCCACGACTGCTCGCGTGACGACGCTCGATAAGCGCGATCCGCAAGGAAACCTGGTGGGCGTGGACGACAATGCCATTTGCGTTTACACCATGAGCGGAGGAGCCATCGGCTCCATGACGGCGAGCTGGACGTATTACGGTCCCGAGGACAACTCGACAGTGCTCTACGGAACTCGTGGCGTCATGCGCATCTACGACGATCCGGCTCATTCTATCGTCGTAGACCTCGCGTGCGGCGAGCATGAGACCTACGACGTCGAGGCCATTCAAACAAACGATAACCAGACCGCATCGGGCATCATCGATGCTTTTGTGGACTGCCTGGAAAACGATACCGATCCTGCCATCTCGGGCGAAAGCGTCCTGGCCGCCATGCGAGCGGTTTTTGGCAGCATCGAGTCGAGTAAGACCGGAACCGTCGTCAACGTGAAGCAGGGGTAGGGCATGAAACTGGGAATTATTACCTCCATCTTTGACGGATGGACCTTTGAGGAAATGATCGACGAGGTGAGCCGCATTGGCTATGAGACCATCGAGGTCGCCTCGTGGCCGCAGGGTAAAGCCGAGCGTCGCTATGCGGGCGTAACCCATGTGGATGCTGAGCGCGTGCTTGAAGACGACGCATACGCGCAGCATCTGCTTGACTACGCCGCCGAGCATCACGTGCAAATGGGCGCGCTGGCCTATTACCCCAATAATATGGATGCCGACCTCGAGCGTCGCCGTGTCTGTAACGAGCATCTGATCAACGTGATCCACGCCGCCAAGAAGCTCGGCGTACCCAAGGTGACGAGCTTTATCGGGCGCATGACAAATAAGTCACTCGAGGAAAACCTCGACGAGGTGGGAGCCGTTTGGAACCCCATCATGAAGGTCGCCGAGGACGAGGGCATTCTCGTTGCCATCGAAAACTGCCCTATGCTCTTTGACGAGACCAACTGGCCCGGTGGCCAGAACATCATGACGTCACCCGCGAACTGGCGTCGCGTGTTCGAGCGCGTGCCGAGCCCGAATTTGGGCATCGCGATCGATCCGAGCCACTTTGTGTGGCAGATGATCGATTGCGATCGTGCCATTCGCGCGTTTGCGCCCAAGATTTTCCACGTGCACTTCAAAGACATCAAGTTGCTGCGCGACCGCTTGGCCGAGTACGGCACCATGGCCTACCCGTTGGACATCATGGTGCCCAAGATTCCTGGTCTGGGCGATGTGGACTGGGGCGCATTCGTGTCTGCGCTTACCGAGGCGGGCTTTGACGGTGACGCTTGCGTCGAGGTCGAAGATCGCGCTTTTGAGTCGAGCCGCGAGCGCGTGCTTGCGAGCATCGAACAATCCTATCGGTACATGCGCCAGTTTGTAAGTTAACTGGCCAGTATGTAATGCCCATCAGGGCGGAAAGCTATGGAAGGGAAACGTTATGAACACCAACATGTCTCGTCGTTCGTTCTTGGTTGGGTCCGGCAGTGCGGTGCTTGCTGCATTCCTGACCGCGTGCGGTAGCAACGATGCCGCCAAGGGCTCTGCTGGTTCCGCTGCCAAGGGCTCCGGCAAGACCATTTACGTCCTCACCCCGTCTGAGGACCACGGCTGGACCGGCTCCGTGGCAACCTTTGCCAAGGAGAAGATCGAGGAGGTCAACAAGGCTGGCGTGTACAAGGCTGAGCTGCAGACCGCCGATTCCGCATCCAAGCAGATCCAAGAGGTCGAGGACATTCTCGCCGGCAACACCGATGAAATCGCCGGCATCGTTATCCAGCCCATGGACGACACTGTGCAGTCTGCCATCCAGTCTATCGTCGACGCAGGCATTCCGTACGTGGCCTTCGACCGCATTATCGAGGCTGTAGCCGATACCGCCGTCTCTAACGTCAAGGGCGACAACGAGGGCATCGGCGCCGGCTCTGCTGCCTACTTTGTCGAGAACGGCATGAAGCCGGGCGACAAGGTGTACGTGTACCAGGGCGACACCTCCTCCGTCACCACCCTGCGCGACAGCGGCTTTGGCGAGTACCTCACCGGTAAGATCGAGTTTGACGGCAAGAAGATCGCCGACGACGCCAAGTGGACCGAGGACCAGGTCAACGATGCTGTCACCAAGTCCGGCGCCATGAACTGGAGCCGCTCCGACACCAAGGCTTCCTTCGAGTCCCTGATGGGCGACGAGTCCAACGCCGAGATCAAGTGGTTCTACGCCGAGGACGACGAGCTTGCCATGGGTATCCTCGAGGCCCTCAACGGCGGCGGCATCTCCGACGCTACCAAGGACAAGATCTTTGCCACCAAGCCGTTCATCACCGGTTGCGGCGGCCTTGACGAGTACTACGAGGTCATCCGCGGTAACTCCTACCAGGATATCGTCAAGAACCTTGGCGGCGTTATGTCCGTCACCTACTCGCCGTCCATGATTCAGCTGGCCATTCAGGATATGGTCGACCATCTTGACGGTAAGGAAGTCGCACAGGATCACGTCATCAAGTGCGAGAACGTTACTAAGGATAACGTCAAGGACTTCAAGTCCTTCAAGTAAGCCTTTCCCTGCCCCGTCGCAGCCTTCCAGCCGACGGGGCATTGGCTGTTTGATGCGGGCGGAGTCGCGGCTGCGCTCCGTCCGCATTCGTTAGGAGGTAATGCTCATGGAACTCCTGAACATGAGCGGGATCTACAAAGCGTTTAGTGGCGTCTCGGTGCTTTCGGGTGTGGAGCTGCATGTAAACGTGGGCGAGATTCACGCATTGCTAGGAGAGAACGGCGCCGGCAAGTCGACGTTGATGAACATCCTCTCCGGTTCCTATACGGCAGACGCCGGAACTGTCACCTTCGACGGTGCGGACATCACCGGCTCTTCCATCAAGCAGATCGAGGACGCAGGCATCGCTTTTGTGCACCAGGAGCTCAATCTGTTCAATGACCTGCTGGCATACGAAAACATCTTCTTGGGGGCCGAGGAGACCACCCCGTGGGGTTCGCTCAAAAAGCGCGACATGGCAAATAAGGCTGCCGAGCTCTTTGAGCGCTTGGGCGTGGACATCGACCCATATGCACTGGTAGACGATTTGAAACCGAGTGAAAAGCAGCTGCTCGAGATCAGCCGCGCACTGTTCCGCAACGCCAAGCTGCTCATTTTGGATGAGCCTACCGCTTCGCTCAATACCGACGAAGTGGAGCACATGTTCCAGATCGTGCGCGGCCTGCGCGACAAGGGCACGTCGTTCATTTTCATTTCGCACAAGATGCCCGAGATTTTTGAACTTTGCGATACCTATACGGTGCTTCGCAACGGAAAATTCATCGCGAATGGCAATATCTCCGACACCACCCCTCGCGAGGTTACCAACCTGCTTGTGGGCGCTGCACTCTCTGATCGCGACGCCTACGAGCCGCGCGAGCTGGGCGAGGAGATGCTTCGCGTTGAGCATTTTAGCGGCGAGGGCTTTACAGACGTTACGTTCACGGCGCGTCGCGGGCAGATTATCGGCCTTACAGGTCTTAAGGGCTGCGGCAGCTCCGAGCTGATGCAGGGCCTTTTTGGTATCTACCATCCTTCGGGCGGCAACGTGGAGGTGTGCGGCAAGAAGCTGCACGGTGGATCGATTCACGAGGCAATGGGCGCAGGCATAGCGATGCTGCCCGCCGACCGCAAGGAAAACTCGGTGATTCCGGACATGTCGTTGCTCGAGAACATGTATCTGTCCGAGCATGTGCTTTCTGCCCGTTCGTTCGCCATCAATACCAAGCGTGAGAACGAGCGCTTCGAGAAATACGGCAAGCTGCTCAACATCAAGGCGAATTCCTCGGCCGATAATATCAACTCGCTTTCGGGCGGCAACCAGCAGAAGGTCTTTTTGGCCCGATGGCTCAACACCGACGCTCAGGTACTCTTGCTCGACAACCCCACACAAGGTATCGACGTTGGCGCGAAGTCCGAGATTTATCACCTGATTTTGGATCTGGCTCGCAAGGGCAAGACGGTGATTATCAATACACTCGAGATTCCCGAGCTGCGCGAAGTGGCTGACGTCTGCTATGTGCTCTACGAGGGGCGCGTGGTCAAAGAGTTGGCGCATGACGAGATTAACGAGCAGACGGTGATGCTCTATTCGACGAACTCCGCTGCATAGGCTTATTGATTGGAATGGTGAGGTGCATCTTATGAAAGACGCAGCTGTGAACAAGAAACCGGCGCCGGCTGGCCTGCTCAACATTGTTAAGACTTACAGCTTTGTGCTGGTGTTCTTGGTCATCTACATCGTGTACGCATCTGTTTCGGGCGGCTTTGCCTTGGGCGCGGCCATGAACGTGTTCCGTCACAGCGCCGTGATCGGCGTGATTGCCATTGGCATGGGTATCGTGTGCCTTACGGGCGACATCGACCTTTCCGTGGGCTCGATGCTCGCGTTTGTGGCCGGTTTCTCGGTCGTGGTGTTCAATCAGACCAATTCCATTCCGCTGACGCTGCTGTTTGCTGTCCTTTTTGGAGCGCTGTGCGGCTTGATCAACGGTGTGCTCGTAGGCATCGTGCAGATGCCGTCGTTTATCGTCACGTTGGCAACGATGCTTATCTATCGCTCCCTCTCGCAGTATGCGTGCCAGCATATCCCGGCTGAACTTATCGGCAACGGCAGCTCGGTTTTCCGTATGTCCAATGCGCTCGACAGTTACCGGGCGTTTTATGCATTCGGCAACGGCAAGGTTGCCGGAATCATGCCGATCGTGGGCCTGATCATGGTGCTTATGGTGGTGCTGTTTGTCTATATCTGCACCTCGACGAAGTTTGGCAAGAAGATTTACGCCGTGGGCTCCAACGCTCGCGCCGCGCACCTTGCGGGCATCAACGTGTCTGCTATGCGTACCTTGGTCTTTGTGATCGCCGGCGCTTTGGTAGGACTGGGAGCGTTTCTGTGGATCGCTATGAACGCAAGCGCCGACCCCGCCACCACGGGCAAAAGCTACGAGATGTACGCCATCGCGGCCGTTGTACTTGGCGGCATTGCCATGAGTGGCGGCAAGGGCCGCATCTTGGGCGTGCTGTTTGGCGCCATGTCGTACACCGTGATCGATAAGATCATCATCGCCCTCAAGATGGATTCGCTCATCAACGATACCATCAAGGGTGTGATCTTGATCGTGGTCATTTTGATCCAGGTTGCAGGACCACAGCTCAAGGCGCGTTTTGGAAAGAGCAAAGTGGTTAAATAGCGCACTTGCGCAATAGCGTCGTGACAGCCGCCGCCGGGCAGTTCTTCCCGGCGGCGGTTTTGCTGTTGGGCTTTGCCGCTGGGCGCAGGGCAGCCTCGTGCCGCTTGCCCGAGCTTGAGTTCCCATATGGCGGCTACAATGGCCGGGTGGGATAGATCATCACTTCGCCCTGGGAGGCATTATGGATATACCTGTAGATTACGAGCTGCTCGTGCGGCAGATTGAGGCTTTGGCTCAAGCCGACAATCACTGGCTGCCGGTTCTGTCCAATGCATCGGCTTGTCTTTTCGAGGCTATGGACAACATCAACTGGGCGGGATTCTATGTGGTGGACGAATCCACGCGAGACCAAAAGACGCCGGAGCTGCGCCTGGGCCCCTTCCAAGGCAAAGTTGCCTGCGTGCGCATTCCCTTTGGGCGTGGCGTGTGTGGAACCGCTGCGGCAGAGGACAAGACGCAGCTGGTCTCCGACGTGCACGCGTTTCCGGGGCACATCGCCTGCAATGCGGCGTCGCGTTCCGAGGTGGTCGTGCCGCTTCATTGCGGGGGCCGCGTGGTGGGCGTGCTAGACATCGACAGTCCTCTGCTTGACCGGTTTTCTGCATATGATGCGCGGGGACTTGAGTCTTTCGTCCGCGCTTTAGAGAACTGTATTTGCTGGAATGCTTGCTAAGCGATTTATGTAGCAAAGCGCTTTTGCCGGCGATATAAAACGCCTTTTGCGGAGGGTCGACTTTCGGGTTGTTCCCTTCGTCGCCGCTCTGGCGGGGAAGGCGCCGCCCTCAGGCCCTCCTCGCATCTCGCCGCCTGCCGCTTGACGTATTTCCGCATGCCGATGGGCCTTTCATGCGAAGGCTTCCGTACGTTACGCTGACGCTTGCTAGCTGCGACGTCTGGATAGACCCCGGGCGCCGCCACAAAGAGAGGAGCTATTATGGGTCGTTTGGATAACAAGGTTGCTGTTGTTACCGGTGCAAACTCCGGTGTGGGTGCTGCTATTGCCAAGCTGTTTGCTGCCGAGGGCGCAAAGGTCGTTATGACCGCGCGCCGCGAGGCTGCGCTCGAAGAGGTCTCTGCCGAGATTCAGGCTGCCGGCGGCGAGACGCTCGTTGTTCCCACCGACATCTCCAAGCCCGAAGACCCCGAGCGTATGATGGCTGCTGCCGAGGAGAAGTTTGGCCAGATTGACATCCTCGTTAATAACGCGGGCATTCTTGAAAGCGGCCTTAAGCCGGTCGACCGTTTTACGGACGAGGACCTCGATCGCATTATCGAGACCAATCAGAAGGGCACCATGCGTTGCATGCGCGCGGCAACCAAGCGCATGAAAGCGGGCGCGAGTATCGTGAACATCGCATCTGTCGCCGGCGAGAAGGGCTGCGGCGGCGCGGTGTACGTTTCTACCAAGGCCGCGGTAATCGGCGTGACCAAGCATACCGCGCTGCGCTTCCAGGCAACGGGCATTCGCTGCAACGCCATTTGCCCGGGCACCATTGTGACCCCTATGGTCGCTGGCACCACTGCTGCCGATATGGATCCCGACATGATGGGTGCCATGGCCGCGCATTCCAACCTGCAGACTCAGCCCTGCATGCCTGAGGACGTGGCGAATATCGCGCTGTTTTTGGCCAGCGACGAGTCTCGTGCCCTCACCGGTCAAATTCTCGTAAGCGACTTTGGCGCAATGCTCTAACGTGCAACTCCCCCTACGAATTTGATGGCATTTCTGACAGATTGCTGACGGAAATTGTTAGAATGTTGCTCAACATTTTTGGGGTTGCTATCGAGCCGCTAACCGCCCATGCGCATCATGGCGTACGGGCGGTTTTGTTATGTCGCTAGGGGCTGATATTCAATCGTAGTTCCCGGTTACATTCAGTTTCAGCAATCAGTTTTTATCGGGGGGGGACCTCGCGAGAGATGTTTTTTGCAGGTCCGCGATATATGCGACCCCACTTGAAATGATTCCCAAAACCTCATAGCATCGCAATGAATATTGCTGGCTGTTTGCTGTTCTTCTGTTTGGGGCGAACGGCCGGAAATGCTGATGGGGAGGACAAAATGGAGCTTAAACGAAGTATGCACGCTCGTGCGGCGCGCCTTTTGGCGATGCTCGCCATGGCGCTTGTCTGCGCGCTGGTTGTGGCGCCGAGTGCCTATGCCGACGCTGCCGTGGCACGTATTGACGAGACTGGGCTTGAGTACAACACGTTTGATGAGGCTGTTGCCGCCGCAGAGAACAACCAGACGGTTACGCTGCTTGGCAATGCCGAGACTACCGGTCTAAATCTGAGCAAGGACCTCACCATCGATGGCGAGGGCAAGTTCGCGCTGAACTTCACCGACAAGGGCATTGCTCTTTGGGGTAAGGCGCTGACGTTCAAGAACATTAACGTGACTATGTCCGGCATCGGCTCCACCCCGTATACCTCTGAGTGGAACTGGATGTCTGTGAGTGCGGGCAAGGATGCCTCCCTTACGCTTGACGACGCTACGCTCACCATGGACGGAACCGGTGCCGGTGACGTTCATGCCATTTATTTCGGCAGCAACAACAAGCTCAACCTCAAGAATGGCTCCAACCTCACTATCAAGAACTACGCCGAGGACGCCCTTGAATGGGATGGCGGCGACGGCGGCTATAACGTGAACATCACGGACTCTACCTACATCTCTGACAGCAACCGCTCTGGCTTTACGGGCACGTTCTACGCCACCATCGATTCGTCGACGGTCAAGGTTCTTAACAGCACGGGCAACGGCTCGAACGGTACGTACTTCACCATCAAGAACAAGTCTGACGTCACGTTCAATAACAACGGCACTTGGGGTATTTCCGCCTGGCGCATCGACATGAGCAACGACTCGAAGCTCTATGCGAATAATAATGGGTACAGCGGCATCTGGACTCGCGTTCTTAACGTGGACAAATCATGCTCGGTTGACGTTGAGGGCAACGGTACAAAGGGATTCTCTGCAGGGACCAACGGCGGCATTGTCTTTCAGGGAAATAGGATAAAGAGCGCGATTGAGAAGGGCGCAAACGTCACCATCATAAAAAATGCAGGCTCTGGTATTTACACTAAGCAAGGTGTCTGCAACCTGACCATTGGCTCTGCAACCATTACCAATAATGGCACCGGCGCCTGCAACAAGGACGGCATTGGCGCCGACATGGGCGGCGGTGTCTATAACGTGGGTACCATGAAGCTCGATCCGTCGGTTGTTATTTACAACAATCACGCCAAGAATGCAGGCGATGATATCTACGGCACTGGCGTTACCGAATTTGGCAATGTCGGTAACGATTGGGTGCTCGACGATTGCAATCATGCGATTAACGGTTGGTTCGATGACTCCCAGGGTGCTCGCTGGTGCGCGCACTGGACGGATAACACTCCGTGGCATGTCAAGGCTGTCAAGGCTGGCACCTATGAGACGCCCGTTGCCCTCAAGGCTGCGCACGGCGTAACCGCCGCCCATGCAGAGATTTCTGGCACCAAGGTGCTCAAGGGTGCCGATCTTGCCGAGGGCGACTTCGAGTTCACGCTTTCGCAGAACGACGATGTCATCTCCCGTGCTAAGAATGCCGCCGACGGCTTCTTCACGTTTGGCGAGTCTGCTTTTGATGTCACGGCCGATGACATCATGGATACCGACAATCACAAGGTCTCCTACACGCTCGACGTGGCTGAGGTCAAGGGCAATAAGGCCAATGTGACCTACGACACCTCCGTCAAGAAGGTTGTTGTTACCGCCGTGCCCGAGGATGATCACGTGAAGCTGACCTATCAGGTCGACGGTAAGGACGTGGAGGACCTCGCTTCTGCCCTCGTGTTCACGAACACCTACACCAAGCCTGCTGAACCCACCACGCCTAGTGAGCCCAAGAAACCGGGCAAGACCACGAAGCAGGGTCTCCCGAAGACGGGCGACGCTTCGCTTGCCGCTCCCGTTGCGTTTGCTCTCGCGGCTGCCGCTGTCTGCGGTGCCGGTGTTGTGATGCGTCGCCGCGGCTAATCTTTAGATCGGATTTAGTTTTCCCGGCTTTCGAAATGCGCCATCTACCTCTACGGTGGGTGGCGCATTTTTTGTTGTGCGCCCCACGCGACTTACGCCGCGCGGCTGGCTCCGGTGACGTAGTCGATAACGACGCCCGGCTGGTTGTTGTAGCAATAGACGTTGAAGTTCAGGCCGGCTCCATCGTCCTCGAGCGAGTAGGCTTCCATATGGACACCGCGTGCAACGAGCTCACCCTCTTCGAAAAGTGGGGTTACGCGGTAAAGCACGTGGTTATGCGTCCGTTCAATGTAGCGTACGGTTTGCTCTTCGAGCGGTTCCATGCCGTCGACATTCATGGCTCGTGTTCCGGTGATGAGGTTGCATTCGTTGTCATTTTCTCCGCAAAGGGAGAAGGCGATCAAGTGGCAGCGGTTGTAGAGAGCGCCTTCGTCGATAAACTCGTAGCTGCGCTGATCCCACCCACTGGGGTACACATGCGAGATGCTCCCGCGCGGTTGGGTGGGTAGCGTTTCTTGTCCCAGGCAGGTGAGGGCGGCTCCGCAGCGGCCGAGGTAATCGAGCCGAGAGAACTCGGTGAAAGCACCGGATTGTGCCCGGGAGATTTCCTCCAAGGTAAAAGCGGGCGCCCCTTGCGGATGTGCCGTGTCCGCATTGATATAGACGGTGGCGCTGCCGCTGTAGGCAGGAATATCTCCCAGGGTCGAAACCGAGGCGGCATTGGAGAAGCGTTGGGTTAGCGCACCCGGAAGAAGCTGGGCAAGCTGGGCGCATCCGCCAAAAGATCCGACGCCGCCGGTGGCAATCGCAATGACGAGAGTGACGATAATCGCAGACAGGCGCAGCGTCGTATTGTTTTTGCGGCTGCTACGTCGCGGACGATACCCCATATAGCTCCTCCTTACGGCATAGTACCAACTTGCCGAGACATGGCTCGCTAGCCGTTCATGCCGCCGTGGATATAGGGGACGACTACGGGGTCAATGTTCTTTGCGCCAAAGCCGTAAAAAGCATCGATGGCTTCTTGGGGGAGGCTCGCATTGCCTGCTTGCTGCTCAAAGCGGCGGAGGTCGGCGGGTGCGGCCTGGACTTGCAGCTCGCCAGCGATCAGGCGCGCGCGAATCTGACGAAATCCTTGGGCGTGCAGCCAGTCCTCGCATGCGCGGATAAGGTGCAGCTTCTCGTGCGTGAGCGGCTCCTCGCAGGGAACGCGCGTGGCAAGGCAGGCGCCTGCGGGCATGTTCCAGACGCCGTAGCCCCATTCGCGCAGCAGCGCACGCTCTTCGTCTTTGCGCCAACCGCACTCCAAGAGGGGCGAACGCACACCGAGCTCCTTGCAGGCCCGCATGCCCGGGCGATAGTCGGTCGCGTCGTCGGCATTGTTGCCATCCACCACGGTATCGGCGCCATGTTCGCGCGCCGCTTGGATAATCGCTTCGAATGCGACGTGCTTGCAGTGGTAACAGCGATTGCGCGGATTGGCGGCGACGTTAGGGTTGTCGAGGGGGTCGATGCGCAGCTCGAGGACGGGAATGCCAAAACTCAATGTGTTCGCTTCAAACGATGCTTGCTCCGGCGTGGCAATCAACGGGGTGGTGAGATGGATGAGCATGCTTGCCTGCGGCAGCTCACGTGAGCAGACGGCTGCCAGAAAGGTGCTGTCCACGCCACCCGAGAATCCCACCGCAATGGTTCCCAGAGTGCGCAGGTGCTCTACGAGTGCCACGAGCTTTTCTTGCTGTTTTTGGTTCATGCTTTTGCTTTCGTTATCTCGATGGATGGGGCTATCGTACCCAATGTGGCGCATCGTCTCTGGCAAAATGGAGAACGGTGGGAACGCAGGCTAAGAGCTTACATTGTATGCGGGGGGAATGCATGATTAAAGCCGTGATTTTTGACATGGATGGAACGCTTATCGACAGCGAGAGGATCGCCATCATTGCGTGGAACCGCTCGGCAAAACGTTTTGGATTCGAGATTCCCCTGGCGATGCTGCACGGATTTATCGGCATGACGCGCGATGCCTGCATGGGTACGCTCACCGAGCACGTGGGCAGCGAACGCATTGCCAACGAGATGTTCGAGGATCATAAGGTGATTGAGGACGAGCTTTATTCCACGATGCTCGACCTCAAGCCTGGCGCTCGAGAGGTCGTAGAGAATCTTCATGCTCGCGGACTCAAGCTGGCGGTAGCTACGTCCACGCGTACCATTCAGGCGCACGAGAAGTTCGATCGCTTTGGGCTTACCCCTTATTTTGATGTGTTCACCTGCGGTGACGAGCTCAATCGCAGCAAGCCCGAGCCGGATATCTTCCTGCTTGCCGCCTCGCGCTTGGGCGTTGACCCCGCCAGCTGCGTTGTGGTGGAGGATTCCTTCAACGGCGTGCGCGCGGGCCATGCGGCGGGTATGCATACCATCATGGTTCCCGATATCAACAATCCGACGAAGGAGATCGCCAAACTCGCGGAGGCTGTGGTTCCAGCCTTGAGCGATGTCGAACCCAAGCTGGTTGAGCTGGGGCTTTTGGCGTAAACGAGATCCGCGCCTAGGCCGCGCGCCTAGAGATAGAGGCCGAGGTCGAGCTGCGAGGAGTTCTTTTGGTGTTCGGCGCCGGTGCTCTCGCGTGCCAAGACAAATGGCCTCACCAGATCTTGGCGATGCTCTTTTTCGTGTTTTGCGGCTTGTTCTGGGTCGCTTTTTGCAAGTGCGATGCGCTCAACAAGGTGCTTGATGCCGCGCCTGCCAAGCTCGTAGCCAATGGGGGCACAGGTGGTCAGTTCGACGCCGCAGCTCCAGGCAAGCGGATTGCCATCGCATCCGCATACCAACAGGTCGTTGGGAACGCGCAGTCCTAAGTTTTCGGCGCCCCGCACGGCTCCCGCTGCCAGCATGTCGCTTAAGGCGATGATGGCTTGCGGGCGAAGGCTGCTGGGCTGTGCCATGAGGTCGGCTACGGCAGACGCGCCGTCTTCGGGTTTGTTGGCGTCGCCTGTCTCGGTAAAATCAAATTCAACATGGGGATAGAGCATCTCGGCAGCATGGATTCCCTTGGCACGGGCACGCAGCTTTTGGGTGGATGGGCACCCGATGATCGCGATGCGCTCGACGCCAAGGTTTATTAGATGCTCTGCCATCAAGCGTCCCTCGGCGGCGTTGTCTGCGCAGATATAATCTCCGGGGCGTTCGCTCCAAATATCAAGATAGACGGTGGGGATGGGGTCGTGGTTGGCGATGACGCCCAGCTCTGTTGTGGGGTTTGCCACAAGCATGCCAGACATTTGCGTGCCTGCAAAATAACGTCGATAAGTGCCGATTCGGGTACAGTCTTGGACGCAGCTGGCGATGAGCAGGTTGTAGCCTTCTTTGGTTGCCTGAGCGGTGGCTCCTGTGGCAATCTGCAGGTAAAGACCATGGTTGAGCTGGGGAAGGATGAGGCCAAAGGTGCGACTCGAGCCGCCGGCAAGCACGCGGGCGCTTTGGTTGGGCGCATACCCCAGCTTGTCAACTGCTTCGGTGACTTGCTGGATTGTTTCGGGGCGCACTTTTTCGGGATGATTGAGAACATTTGAGACGGTTCCCAGCGCAACGCCCGCTTCGCGTGCGACGTCTCCGATAGTTACATTCGCCATCTCATTTCTCCCATTGATGCGTTTCAATTACTGAAGATGATTGTAGCACGGAGATTTCGTTACAAAACGATTGCTTCGCTATGTGGTATTTAAGAAAGCATACCAGTTGGTATTTAAATTCGAGCACCACTCTGCGTAGAATAGGCAACCAATGTGCGCGGCAAACTCATTTGATCCGAAAGGTTGCAATATGTGCGGAATCGTCGGATACACCGGAAGCAGGCAAGTGAGCGATATCCTGTTGAGCGGTCTTGCTCGTCTTGAATATCGCGGTTACGACTCGGCGGGAGTGGCGCTAGAGGTGACGGGCGAGGCTGGGTGTGCGCTCGACGTTGTGCGAGAAGTTGGTAAGGTTGCGAGCCTTTCAGAGAAGCTTGGGCAACACAACGCATTCTCTACCTGCGGTATTGGTCATACTCGCTGGGCAACGCATGGACGGCCGACGGTTGAGAACGCGCATCCGCACGTGAGTTGCGATGGACGTATCGCCATTGTCCATAACGGCATTATCGAGAATTTTGCCGAGCTTCGCGAGGAGCTGGGGGCGCGTGGGCACACCTTTAGGAGCGAGACCGATACCGAGGTATTTGCTCATCTGGTTGAGGAGGGCTATGCCGCCACGCATGATTTGATGGCTGCCGTGCGTGATGCTTGCACGCATGTGGTGGGCGCCTATGGTCTTGCGGCGGTTTGCGCGGATGAGCCAGACGTTATTGCCGTGGCGCGCAAAGATTCTCCTATTGTGGTGGGCATGGGGCAGGACGGCGCCTACTTGGCATCCGATATCGTCGCGCTGATCGATGCCACGCGTGACGTTGTAGTGCTTGAGGACGGACAGTTTGCAAAGCTAACCCCTAAGGGTATTGAATTCACCGATGCCGAGGGTGCGGTTATCACCCCCGCCGTTACGCATGTCGACTGGGATGTCGATATGGCCGAGAAAGGCGGCTATCCCGATTTTATGCTCAAGGAGATATGCGAGCAGCCGCGTGTCGTACGCGATACGCTTGTTGGACGCCTAGCGCCCACGGGTGAGCTCGATATCGATGAGCTGGGACTTTCGTTTGAGGAGCTCAACCTGATCGACCGCGTTTACGTGATTGCATGCGGAACGAGCTATCACGCCGGCTTGATTGCTAAAAACCTGATTGAGGGCTGGGCGCGCATTCCCTGCGAGGTCGAGGCGGCGAGCGAGTTTAGGTATCGCAATCCGATAATCACCCCCACGACGCTCGTGGTTGCGGTGTCGCAGTCGGGCGAGACGGCAGATACCCTGGCGGCGATTCGCGATGCGCGCATCAAGGGCGGAAAAGTCTTTGGCATCACCAATGTGGTGGGTAGTCCTGTGGCGCGCGAGTCCGACGGCGTGATTTACACCAAGGCCAATAAAGAGATTGCCGTGGCGTCTACCAAGAGCTTTATTGGGCAGATCGTGAGCCTGTCGCTGCTTTCGCTTTTGTTGGCGCAGGCCAAAGGCAAGCTCAAAACCGGTCAGGTAAAGATGCTCTTTCATGAGCTGGGCGATACCGCGGCGCAGATCCAGCATATTCTCGATACGCAAGGCCCGGCCATTCATGAGGCGGCGCTTGCCTGCAAGGATGCGGCTTCTGCCTTGTTTGTGGGCCGCGGCATGGGTACGGCCATTAGCTACGAAGGTGCGCTCAAGCTCAAAGAGGTGAGCTACCTGCATGCAGAAGCCTACGCGGCCGGCGAGATGAAGCATGGACCCATTGCACTTATCGACCCCGGGTTCCCCGTGATCGCGGTGGCTACCAAAAGTCCTACGTACGATAAAGTGGTCTCGAACCTCAAGGAGTGCGAGGCCCGCGGGGCCACGATCATCGCGCTTGCAACCGAAGGCGACGAGGACATCGCAAAGATCGCAGACCATATCATCTCGATTCCGCCCGTGCGTGACTGCTTTAGCGCCATCACGGCGAGTGTTCCGTTGCAGCTGCTCGCGCGCGAAGTGGCTCTCATGCGTGGCTGCAATGTCGACCAGCCGCGCAATCTGGCAAAGAGCGTCACGGTGGAATAGGGCGTCGATCTTGCGCGCGGCATCGGTATTGCCTCACCGCCGCTCGTTCTATGGAAATTGGCGGCGGCGCTTTTGCCCGATGCCGTCCGGGAAACGGCTCATTCCAAAATCGGCGGCGCATATGACTAAAAAGAGCGCTTCAATATGCGAAATTAGTCGTACTATAGTCGGGTTAAATCCCTCTTATAGAACGGATGAATGCGTATGGAGTTTCTCACCGATTTCAAAAACAAATGGAAAGGCGTTTTGTTTTGCCTGGTCGTTGCCGTGCCTGCATGGTTTTTGGGCACGCGACTTGAAGTCGTGGGTGCGCCGGTCTTTGCCATCTTGCTGGGCATGGTGCTCGCCCTTGTGGTGCCCGAAGGGTCGCGTCAACCGCTTGCGGGCGGCGTGAAGTTCACGTCAAAGAAGATTCTTCAATATGCCGTGATCCTACTGGGCTTTGGCATGAATCTCTCTGAGATTTTGGCTAAGGGCGCGCAGTCTCTGCCCATTATCGTCATGACCATCTCGACGTCGCTCGTCATTGCATTTGTCCTGTGCCGTGTCATGCGCGTTCCCTCGAAGATCGCGACGCTTGTGGGCGTAGGCTCCTCCATTTGCGGCGGTTCGGCTATTGCCGCAACGGCTCCGGTTATCGATGCGGATGACGAAGAGATCGCCCAGGCCATCTCGGTCATCTTCCTGTTCAACGTTATCGCGGCGCTGATTTTCCCCACGCTCGGCGGCATGTTGGGCCTCACGAACGAGGGCTTTGGCCTGTTTGCGGGTACGGCTGTCAACGACACCTCTTCGGTGACGGCGGCGGCAAGCGCCTGGGACAGCATGCATCCGGGTGCCAACGTGCTGGAGAGCGCCGCGGTGGTCAAGCTTACGCGCACGCTCGCCATCATCCCCATCACGCTTGTGCTCGCCTTCTGGCAGATGCATAAGGCAAAAAAGGCGGGCGCAGATGCGGGCAGCACCTTCTCGCTCAAAAAGATCTTCCCGTTCTTTGTGCTGTTCTTTGTTCTTGCAAGTGTAATTACTACTGTGTTTGCGCTGCCGGCGGCTGTCACGGCGCCGCTCAAGACGCTTTCCAAGTTCTTTATCGTTATGGCTATGGCGGCGGTGGGCTTTAACACCAATATCGTCGATCTGGTCAAGAAGGGCGGCAAGCCTATCGCGCTCGGCTTTTGCTGCTGGGTTGGCATTGCATGCATGGGCTTAGGGATGCAGCACGTGCTGGGCATCTGGTAGGGTTTTTGCTGCAAGTTCCTTGTGGCGCGCCGCCTTTTGGGCGATAGCCGTAGATTGCTTGGGATACCATAAGGGCTGGTCACGTATTGCGGCTCGCATCGGGGCTTTTGGCCTGGGTGCGAGCCGTTTTTTTATTGTTGCTGTCGTCGCAGGGCCGATGGCGGCGCTTGAGGAGGACGCTATGGGAGAGGCATCGCAGGGACAACCGGAGTGCCGCAACGTCGAGACGCTCGTTCAGGCGGGCGATACGTTCCAGGATTTTGTCGATACCATCTGGCGCTTGCGTCAGCCCGACGGCTGCCCTTGGGATCGTAAACAGACACATGCCTCGATTGCTAAGAACATGATCGAGGAGGCATACGAGGCGGTTGATTGCATCGAGGCGAACGACCCTGTTCATTTGTGCGAAGAGCTGGGCGATGTTCTCATGCAGGTGGTGCTGCACGCGCAGATCGCGCGCGATGCGGAGGAGTTTTCTATCGACGACGTGGTGCGCGGTGTGAACGAGAAGCTCATTCGTCGTCACCCCCATGTGTTTGGCGAGGCGGATGCGAAAAACTCCGATGAGGTGCTGGCTATCTGGGACAAGATCAAGCTCAAGGAGAAGGCCGCCCGCGATGCTTCTGCCGAGCGTGAAGATGGGCGACCCGAGGGCCTGCTTGACGGCGTGCCTACTTCGCTGCCTGCTTTGATGCAGGCTCAGAAGGTTTCAAAGAAGGCTGCTGCCGTGGGTTTTGAGTGGGAAAGCGTCGAGGACGTGTGGGATAAGGTTGCCGAGGAGCGCGCCGAGTTCGAGGCCGAGGAGCCGGGGACGGATGCACGTGCAATGGAGTTTGGCGACCTACTCTTTGCTCTCGTGAACGTGGCGCGCAAAGAGGGGATCGATGCAGAGAGCGCCTTGCGTGCAAGTACGATGAAGTTCCGTCACCGCTGGGAGCTTATGGAAGGCGCTGCGCTTGATGAGGGCGTTTCGCTCGAGGACCTCTCGGTCAAGGAGCTCAACGACATGTGGGAGGGCGCCAAGGCGATCGCGGGGAATGAGAAGTAGCTCCAGGGCTGCTCAACTTTTCCGTGCCGTGATTGCTCGCTGCTTATCCTGAAAGAACTTTTGAGCTTGTGGGAAATTGCAGGGCGAACAACGCTGTAAGTTGCGGCAAGAAACAGAGCTGCTGCGGCATATTTTGGGAACGTGCTGTTCATCGAGATTTGCTCCGTTGCTTTGGGGCCGGTTATGCGCCCGTATCCATCTTGTTTTACCGAATAAAGAGCTCCGTTAACCCAATTGCAGGTCAAATATGCTAGAGCACTCGCTCAAGATTCGGTACCGTTAACCTTTAATGACGCGAACTTTCTCGTGAAAAGGGGAGCGTATGGCAGGCAAACCGGCAATTACCAAAGCGGAGATTCTCGATGTCGCCTACGCGCGAGCGCAGCAAGATGGCCTAGGCGGCCTCTCCATTCGTTCGGTTGCGCGCGAATGCGGCGTAGCCGTGGGTACGCTGTACAACTATTTTCCCGATAAAGCATCGCTTGTTTCGGCAATCGTTTTGCGTTTCTGGGGCCTTGTTTCAAAAAGTTGCGAAGGCAATTTCGTGTCGGGCGAAAGCGCACTAGATTGCTGCCGTGCTCTGTTTACCAAACTCAAAGCGCTGCTCTCGGGCTTTCAAATCAATTGGCTACGTGAGATCTCGATGCTCGATGTGCAAACGCTCGAATTGATCCGTGAAGAGAAGGTGGTCCGCCTCGACGATATCTACGAGGTTATCGAGCGCGCTTTGCTCAACGATCCTCGTATCGATTCTGGCGTGTTTGAGCACTTGGACAGCCGCAGGATGGCGCGCGTTATCTGGCGTTCTCTTTTCGATTCGCTTCGCTCGGATATCGAGGTGTTCGACGATTTTCTGGAAGTGCTGTCGCTTGCCCTGTATGGTCCAAGTGACCTGTAACCTGTCCGCAAGCCCTGCACAACTGCCGCGCGTTCGCGTGGTATAACTAAAACAAATCAGCGCATACACACTTCAATCGTACAAGGCGCCCATGGATCGTTATTCGAACAATCAGTCTGCCCATTATTCGGCTGCCGGCAGCACGCCGTCGCGCGTGCGCACCGTGCAACTTAGCCACCCCGGCCTGCGCCGTAGGACAAAAGAGCCCTCGCGGCAAGCGGCCTCGTCTGCGCCCGCCGACCGCGCTTCTCATCCGGCTGCGGGAACCGGACGCAATGTCGCCCTGGCCGATGCGGATGCTTTTGCACGCAGGGGCAAGGAGCCTTCCCATAACTGCCACGTTGCTCCTGCGCCGGCCGGGAAAGACGGCGCCGCCGCGCGCGGGCGATCGTCTTCGCGCGCAACCCGCACCAACTTCATGAAATACGCGGCAGATAATCGTGTCGTCCATGCCATCTATGAATTCACGACGGGGCGTACCAAGCCATTGGCTATCGCTCTTGTGATTCTGGCAATTCTTGGTGGACTCTATGGTCCGATGCGTGACTACTACGTTGCCTATCGTACGGGGGATATCCTTGCGCGCCAGCTGCAGGTGAGCGAGCGGTACAACAAGAGCTTGCAGTCCGATGTGAGCAAGCTGCTTTCCAAGGAGGGCATTGAGGACGAGGCCCGCTCAAAGCTTGGTCTTGTGATGCCAGGAGAGAAGCAGCTTGAAGTTAAGGGACTCGATGGTGATTCTTCTTCCGATTCTTCCGATGCAAGCTCATCGCTCACGGCTTCTGAGATTGCAAAGCGCGAAGCGGAGGTTGCGGCAGAGGCACCTTGGTATATAAAGGTTCTCGATACGGTCTTTTTCTATTCTGGCGTGGGCGGTCAGGAAGTGTCTTCATCGGGTAATTCGACTTCGGGGGAGTAGCCATGTGCGATGCTGCTTCGATGCGCTTTCGTATCGCGTCAATTGATTTGGGAACCGTCTCTTCGCGCCTGCTTTTGGCGACGGTTGAGGACGGGGTCATTGTCGATTCGAATAAGCATACGGTTATTACGAATCTGGGCGAGGGCGTGGACGCGACGGGTTCGCTTTGCGATGCGGCCATCGAGCGGGTGACCTCTGTGTGCCGCGAGTTTTGTCGCAAAGTGGATGCGTTTGAGCCTGATGCCGTGTGCACTACGCTGACAAGCGCCGCGCGCGATGCCAAGAACGGGGCCTTGCTTATCGATGCTTTGCGGGGACTGGGGCTTTGTCCGCAGGTTATTCCCGGTGAGGTTGAGGCGAAGCTGACGTTTTACGGTGTGGCGCACGATTTTGAGGGCCAGGTTATCGCTGTGGCCGATTCTGGCGGCGGGTCGACGGAACTGGCGTTGGGGTCCTACGGGGCGGGCAGGCCGCTTGAGTTGAGTTCTGTCGAATCTCTCAATATCGGTTGCCGTCGCGTTACCGAGCGGTTTTTCTCAGCGTTGCCTCCGCAATATGGCGAGGTTGAGCGTGCTGCCTCATGGGCTGCGGAACAGTTTGGGGCCTTTTGGGCTGGCGCCGCCGAGCGGCCCGACCGACTGATCGCCGTGGGAGGAACAGTGACGATGCTCGTCGCGATGGTTGAGCGCATGGAGCACTACGACTCTTCGCGCGTGCATTTGCATCGCCTGGGAATTCAGGATGTCGAGGCGTGTATTGAGGCTATGCGTGTTTTGGACGCGGCGTCTGTTGCAAATCTGCCCGGTGTTCAGGAAAAGCGAGCTTCGGTGCTCTTGGGCGGCGCTGTCATCATTCGCGAGCTTATGAAGACTGGCGGGTATGATGAGCTGACGGTGAGCGAGAACAGCTTGCTCGCCGGTATGGCGGCGACGATGTTCGAGGCGCTTGCGCATAAGGGGGATGATGGCTTTAAGTCGGTTGTTGGCTGGAAGCCAGAGTTGTCGTGATAGACTAACTCACACAAGGGGGCGTGGCGGAATTGGCATACGCAGGAGACTTAAAATCTCTCGCCGCAAGGATTGAGGGTTCGAGTCCCTCCGCCCCTACCAGGTTACCAAGGGTCCCGGCGACGGGACCTTTTCTTTTACCGGGCGCCGCAGCGGGGCGCCGGCGCGCAGCGGCGGCGGAGTCCCTCAATGTGACAAAACAAGACAGAGGACTTTTTGTCACATCGTGGGTCTGGATAAGAAAGCAGGCCAGAACCAACATGGGCTCTGACCTGCATTTTTCATAAAATGTGACAAAATAAACCTGTCGACTTTTTGTCACGTTGGGCTAGTGGGCGGAGTAGTGGAATCCGTCTTCGGCGGCACGCTTGAGGTATTCGTCGCGCTTTTGGATGTTCTTGGCGTTTTCGTACTGCACGGCGATGAAGTACTCCAGACGGCCGCGCTGGGAACCGCTTGTTTTGTCGAGTAAGGCCTCAAGCTCTCCAATGTGGTTGGATTTCCTCAGAATCATGATGTCGTACGAAAGCAGCGCATCGTGCTTGTACGGCTTGTACTCGTCGCCTTCCCAATTGAGAATCTCGTCGAGCATGCTTTTTGCCTGCTGCTTCTTACCCTGGCCAACATAGATGTTGAAAGCCTTGAGCACCAGATCGACGCGCTGCTGATGCTTGAGCGGGTAGCGAAGTAGCATCTCGAGGATTTCGTTGGCTTTTGCGTAATCCTCTTTAAGCAAGTACGCATTGAGCTTGAAGTAGTTGATGTTGTAATCGGGATACAAGGCGTTGGTGAGCGGAGCATCGATGAGCTTGAAGAACTCGTCATACTGCTCGCGCGCAAGATAGTTACGTAGCTTCTTGTACGTTGTGCGCTTCTTGATGGCCTTGAACGAGATCATACAGATCAAAATGATGCTCAAGATAAAGGTGGCGATACGGAAGTTCATGCCCTGCTCCTCGGGGATGCCGTTGTATAGACCAAGCTCGACACATAATAGCGCGCACCGCGTTCGAGGCATTTCGGGATTGGCCTCTCGCGAAAATATCTAGATTGACTTGTACATAAGTTGTATAGTTGCGGTGCAGCAAAGAAAGGACTCGAGATTGAGCAAAGCTAACGGCGAGACCCTGCATGGCACGGTTTCGAACTATATCCGATCAAAAATCTTCGCCAAGGAGTGGGGAACGGGGGAGCGCATCCCGTCCGAGCACAGCCTGATGGATTTGTTTGACGTAAGCCGTGGCACCGTTCGCAAGGCAATCAAAACGCTCGTCGATGAAGGTCTTTTGCAGCAAGAGCATGGTCGCGGAACCTTTGTGAGCGAGCCGCATATCGCGCATCCTGGCGGTGATCGACCGTTTTCGTTTGCGGCCTCACTGCAGCAGCAGGGAATTACGTTTGAGACCGAGGTCCTTTCGCGCGAGCGCATCGGCGCTACGCCAGAAGTTGCGGAGCATTTGCAGATCAAAGAAGGCGACCCTGTCCTAAAGCTTCGCCGCGTGCGTCGCGCCGGCGGTAAGGCGATTATGGTGCTGGACAGCTGGACGCCGCTGAATGTCTGTCCTGGCATCGAGGATATGCCCTTAGAAGAGATGTCGCTGTTCGATGCAGTCGAGAAGGCAACGGGCGCGCACATCGCTGTTTCGCAGATGGCTTACTCGGCGCGCTCTGCGGGCAAGGATCTGGCAAGCGTGATGGGCGTGTCCGAGGTGTCGCCCGTGCTTAACCTGGAACAGCTGATCTTCTTGGATGACGGCCGTGCTATTGAGTGGGGCGATACGATGCTGGCTGCGGGTCAGACCATCGTGGGAACCGCGCATCAGCGCCTTGAGTCATAGGGTTCGTTTCACTTTCGTTTTTTAATTCCCACACTTTCGCTCTTTCGAATGGCTTGAAGCAAGTAGAGCTGAGCTTACGGCTTGAAACTGAACGATGTTCAGCGAAACGTCACAGACCCTTCAAATTTACGGTTGTGGACAAAGCGCGTGTGGAATGGTGTAACGTTTTACCAACGACAAAATCGCTCCTTTGAAGAAAATGCTCCATTTGACACACCGTTCATCGAAGATAACGACCGTTTGCGAGATGCCCGCAACAATGCGTTTTTCTCAACTTGTCTCCATTAGAATGTACAAGCAGAAGGCAACTTGTATAGCATTTTGAGTGCGAGTTGCCGTATCATTCCAAACGGCAGATGCATCTGCACCGAGTGGGGCATCTGGCAGATCAAACGTGCTTGCGTCCAAGCAGCGAGCACCCGATAGCGGAGATGATGTAATGGAGAAAAAGCAGCTTCGTTGGCCGTTCTTTGTGGTCAATCCCAAGTCCTACCTCTATGGCGAGGACATTCTCAAACTCGCTAAGTACACGGACAAACTGGCCGAGAAGTATGACTTTGACGTTCTGTTCACCGCGCAGCTCATCGACCTGCCGCGCATCATCGATGAGTGCCCTCACCTGGTACCTTGCGCCCAGTACATGGAGAGCCTCAAGCCGGGTCGTGGCATGGGCCACGTTCTGCCCGAGGCACTTGCCGCCGCTGGCGTAAAGGCAACCTTCCTCAACCATGCCGAGAACCCCTCTACCGTGCATGAGCTGGCAGCTACCATCGCTCGCGCCAACGAGGTTGGCATCCTTACTGTCGTGTGTGCCGATTCCGTCGAGGAGGGCGAGATGATCGCCTCTCTGAAGCCCGACGTCATGGTTTGCGAGCTCACGAGCCTTATTGGCACCGGCACCGTTGCCGGCGAGGACTACATGCGCGCTTCCACCGAGGCCGTTAAAGCCGTCTCTCCCACCACGCAGGTGCTCCAGGCTGCGGGCATTCATTCTGGCGAGAACGTCTATGATGCCATCAAGTACGGCGCCGACGGCACGGGCGGCACGTCTGGTATCGTTGCGGCCGAGGATCCGTTTGCAACCCTCGACGAGATGTTCGAGGCACTCGACCGCGCACGTACCGATTTCGCAAAGTAATTCAGACGGACAAGGATTTGCACATGACTGTTTACAAGGGTCTCGTTAAGGTTTCCACCCTCGAAGGTAAGCCCACCTACCTGGACATCACCAAAGAGGTCGAGGACATCGTTCGCGAGTCTGGCGTCAAGGAGGGCATCGTCACGGTTATCTCCTGCCACACTACCTGCGCCGTCTTCTCCGAGGAGTATGACCACGATCACACCCCTACGGGCGACACGTTCCTGCAGGCCGATCTTTCCGATGGCCTCAACCGCATCTTCCCCGAGCAGCACGACTGGAGCACCTATCGCTATCCCGGTCTCGACCATTTCGAGGAGGTCGAGTCTTGGCCCAACCCCGAGCAGTACCTTCCTAACATGGACCGCAGGATGCTGTGGAACGGCGACGCCCATCTTCGCTCGACGCTCATCGGTTCCAATCAGACGTTCGAGGTCGAGAACGGCGAGCTTCAGCTCAATGGCCTGGCAAGCATTTTCTTCGTCGACTTCGACCGTACGCGTGAGCGCAACCGCAAAATCAAGGTTTGCGTTATCGGCGAGTAAGCGCTAGCTTTTTCAATGGCTTTTCGCCGGCGTCGCTTCGCATACTGCCCGATAGCGAAGCAAGTTCGAGCGCCGGCTGAAGTAGTAGAATGTGAACATCGTTTGTTTACGAAAGGAGAGAGTAAATGAAGAAGATCGTTGTCGCTTGTGGTTCCGGTGTCGCAACCTCCACGGCTGTCGGCCATAAAATTGCCGACCTCCTGGATGCTAACGGCCTTTCCGGTCAGTACCACATCGTGCAGTGCTCCATCGCTGAGGCTCCGTCTCAGTGCTCCGACGCTGTACTTCTGGTCGCAACCACTATCGCTCCCGCAGGCATTACCTGCGAGTATGTGAGTGGCGTGCCCTTCCTGACGGGTATGGGCAAAGCTGATGCAGAGAAGAAGATCGTGGAGATCGTCTCCGCGTAATTCCAGGCATCAGAGTCTGATCGCATCTGACCGCTGACGCGGTCACCTTATCCGAGAGTGAGATTACTCAATGGACGCAATTGTTGCATTTTTTGGCGGCGTCTCCAGCCTAGGCGTCTCCGTCGTTATGCCGATCGTGCTCACCATTCTGGGCGTGCTGTTCGGCGCCGGCTTTGGCAAGAGCCTTAAGGCCGGCCTGACCGTTGGTATCGGTTTCATCGGCCTGAACCTGGTCATCAACCAGCTCATGGGTACCGACCTTGCCGGTGGCGTTAACGCCATGGTTACCCGCTTCAGCCTGTCCCTGAGCGTCATGGACGTGGGCTGGCCTGCGGCTTCCGCAATCGCCATGGGCTCCATCGTGGGCACCATCATCATTCCTCTGGGCCTGCTCGTGAACGTGCTCATGCTGCTCACCAACACCACCCAGACCGCTGACGTCGATATCTGGAACTACTGGCACTTCGCCTTCACCGGCGCTCTCGTTGCCATCGTTACCAACAACATCGCTTTTGGTATCGCCGCCGCTATCATCAACGAGGTTGTCGTCCTCATCATCGGCGACCTGACCGCTCCGCTGGTCGAGAAGTCCCTCGGCCTCCCCGGCGTCTCCATCCCTCACGGTTTCTCCGGTGCTTATGCTCCGATCGCCTTCGCCGTCAACTGGGTTATCGACAAGATTCCTGGCCTGAACAAGATCGACATCAACGTTCGTTCTATGCAGAAGCAGTTCGGCGTCTTTGGTGAGCCCGTCCTTCTGGGCGCCATCATCGGCCTGCTTATCGGCTTGCTTGCTGGCTATGGCTTCCTGCCCAGCACCGCCGCTGACGGCACCACCATCCCGAGCGTTCTGTCCATGGCCGTCTTCATGGGCGCCGTCATGGTCCTGATCCCGAAGATGGCTGCCCTCCTCATGGAAGGCCTCATGCCCGTCTCCGACGCTGCTTCTAGCTTCATCCAGAAGCACTTCCAGAACCGCGGCAAGATCTACATCGGCCTTGACTCCGCTGTTGGCACCGGTCACCCCGTGACCCTGACCATGGCGCTTATCCTCGTGCCGGTCTCCATCTTCCTGGCCTTCATTCTCCCGGGCAACCAGGTTGTGCCTCTGGCCGACCTCGCCTGCATCCCCTACATGCTCGTGCTCATCACCCCGATCGTTCATGAGAACGGCTTCCGTGGCCTGATCGTCGGCATCATCGTCCTGGCTGTTGGTTTCTACATCGCCACCGACCTGGCTCCGCTCATCACCTCTGCTGCTGCAAACGTGAACTTCGACATGGGTGGCGCCGCTGCCATCTCCTCCATCTGCGATGGCGCTAACCCGCTCACCTGGGTCATCACTCGCCTCGGCCAGCTTGGCGACGGCATCGGCCTGGTCGTCCCGGCTGTTGTTGCTATTGCCATGGCTGTCTGGAACCGTATGCGCATCGTCAAGGAGGCCAAGGAGCTGCACGCCGAGCAGGCGTAATGCACCGACCTCTATGCCCAAGACGCATATGAGCTAGCATCATTTGGGGCCCACGACGAGTTTCGTGGGCCCCAATCTTTTATCGAGACGTCGCGCCACATGCTGGAATGCCCACGCAAGCGCGCTAGAGGAGTTTTGACGATGGCGAAGAAAGCCGAAAAAAAGATTGAGACCGCTTCTGTGCCTAAGGTGCTCAAAGTTGGCGTCGCTGCGGGTGTGCCTCCCGAGGAGAAGAGGACGTACACCTATGACGCTCGCAGCTACCGTTCTGACGTGTTGATCCCCGCATATTCATGCATCTTTTTTGCATGCGTCGCCATTTACTGTGTGGTTATCGGCTTCTTTGCGCCTATTGCCATCCTGGCGCTTGTTGTGTGCGCCTATACGCTGCTTAACACTTTTGTGGCCCATGCGTATCCGCGCGTGATCGAGCTTGATGCTACGAGCATCAGCTTTGAATCGTTTGGTCAGAAAAAGGTTTTTGCGCTGGACAGGCTCGAGCAATGTTCGCTTCGCTCTGCAGGCAACAGCGGCCATCTGTACTTGCGTATTGCCGAGAAGAACGACGCGGGGAGCGGTCGCGGGGCTCATGCGCGTTATTTTATTGACACCGAGGATAGCGTTGACCAGGACGGCAACTCCGCAATGGAGCTCAAGGATTTTCTGCTTGCCACCGAGGAGCGCGTCGATCCCGAGAATATTCGTGTTATCGCTCGTAAGCAAGGACGCTAGAACTCTGCGGGCTTTTGGTCCCTTATATGCCGCATGGCGCTACAACTGACGTAAGATTAAAGCCGCGCCGCTTGGTGCGGCTTTATTTGTAGGCAACGCGTGCGAGCGCAGATGGGAGAATCGAGTATGGCAACGATGGGTGAGGGTAATCCGGTAGAGCTCTTTAACATGCACGTGGCGCACGTGGGGATCAATGCAAAGGATCCGGACGAGGCGCAGCGTATTGCCAAGCAGTTTGAACTTTTGCTGGGTTTGACCCCGCGTGAGACGCCCATTTCGTTTTTCTCGGACACGCTGGTCGAGACAATGAAGCAGAATGGACGCGGCGAGCACGGCCATATCGGCCTTGCGGTAAACGATACGGCAGCTGCCGAGGCGTGGCTGCGTGAACGCGGCGTAGAGTTTATCGAGGAATCCCGCGTGCTTAACGAGGATGGTTCGACGTTCTTGATTTACCTCAAGGACCAGATCGGCGGCTTTGCCATTCATCTTTCTCAGGGCAAGTAGGCAACTTTTGACATCCGAGTCGAACGGTTCGAAAGAAATTAAAAAAAAGAGCTTGAATCGCTCGCTCCGCTCGAGTATTATTTAACAGCACGCGGGCGTGGCGGAATTGGCAGACGCGTAGGCTTCAGGTGCCTATGGGCTTCGGCTCGTGAAGGTTCAAGTCCTTTCGCCCGCACCATCAAATGTTTAAGGCTTCCAGCAATGGGGGCCTTTTTTGTTAGGGCGCCGTGAGCGGACTTGAACCGATGAGGTCGCGAGGCGTGAAGCGGGCAGGCCGGCGGCCTGCCCGTAGCCGAGCGTGCGAGCGGGCG
>NZ_LT699742.1:271157-280048 GCF_900155365.1 Collinsella bouchesdurhonensis
GCCCGTAGCCGAGCGTGCGAGCGGGCGGCGGCAGCCGGCCGCGTGGCCGCGGATTCGCGAAGCGAAGACGCAAGCCAGAACGACACATCATTGCTTGCTAAACGCGCTGCACGGACTCCTAAAAGAGCTGGAAGGCAGAGTCGACAAGCTCGTTAAAGCTCTGTTCTTTAAGGCTGAATGTATTCGAAGCGCCGTCGTAGCTAAATTCGAGCGATCCGTAAGAGGATTCGGTATCGTCATTTTCGATTTCGTTTAGCGCGTCGTTGTATATTTCGCGCACGCGCTCTTTTTGGGCATCAGTCAGCTGGCTGTGAGCGCTGCTCAGTCCCTCGTCATAGAGATACTCGCTAAGCTCTTCGTGGAAGGTCTCGTCAAAATCATAGGCGCTTGGAACAAAGTAATCGAAAAAGGCGGTACCACGGTTGTCGGCGGGATCTTCGTTGTTGGTAAACGCATAGACGCTTTCAATTTGATACGTAAAGTTGCCTAGCAGCTTATTGGCGTAAATCGTCGGATCGATGCCGAGGTCCTCGACATCGTATCCATAGGAGTTTTTAAGCTCCTGCGAGAGATTGTTGCAGATGCGCTCGCGTACATCTTCGTTGTCTTGTAAGGCGGAGAGAGTTTGGCAGGTAACATCGTAAACGGTGCTTTCTTCCTCATCCAGTTCCGATGGATCCAGCTGCCTCGCTCGGGGATGATCAAACGTATCGTCGTCATGCGTGGAGAAGGTTTCCTCAAATGACGCGAATGGGCTTTCGTCGAAGAGGGTGCTGTCGAGAAGGTTTCCGGCAACTACGAGGATGAAGACGATGAGGATAAAGATAGCGAGCTTACTGCGGCGACCGATTGTCTTAGGGGAGCTGCTCTTGGTGTGGTTGGACGCCCGAGGCTTTTGATTCGTCTTGCCGTCGCGAGTCTTGAAAGCTGCTTTCCATGCACGATGGGCTCTTTTGTCGGCGACGCTGGCGGGGGAGTTGTCGGTGGGCGCGCGGTAGGCATCGGGGCGCTTTCGCGGCGCGGAGTAGTCTTTATCGGCAAAGGAACATGCGTCACCCAAGAAATCACTTGGCTGCGTGTCTTCCGGCATTATAGGCTCGCCGGCGTTAAACGGGTCGATATTAGAGTCGTGGTGTCTGCTCATGGCGTACTCCAAGGTCGAATGGCCTTAGGGTTTAGTATACCGTGGGCGGCACAAGGCAATGGGCTGTGATTGCTAGCAAAAAGGCCTGATGCCAGGGGCGTCAGACCTTAATAATGGAGTGCTGGTTGTTGCGGGCTGTGTTTAGAGATCCCAGTCGTCATCATCGCTGGGCCCGCGGTCTACATACATCTTGCTCGTGCGTTTCTCGAGAATAAAAGCAACCAGTCCGATGACGAGGATGCCGACAACAAAGAGAATGCCCACGCCTTCACGCGTGCCAAACAAAAAGGAAAAAAACGTGTCCATCCAGCCATCTCACCTTCTGGGGGTCAAGTCAAACTGTCCATAAGTATATACTTGCGAGAGCAATGGTATATTGCCAACCTGAATACACATCGCGGTGCCGGCACGGCGCCGGCGCGGTACAACGGAGGAAGCATGCTCGATATCAAATTCGTTCGAGAGAATCCCGACGCTATCGACGAGGCCATGGCCAATCGCCAGACTTCGTGGGACCGTCAGAAGTTCTTTGAGATGGATGATGAGCGTCGTCAGGTCATCGTCGAGGTCGAGGAGCTCCAGGCTACGCGCAACGCCGAGTCCAAGAAGATCGGCGCCCTGATGAAGGAGGGCAAGAAGGACGAGGCCGAGGCCGCCAAGGAGGCCGTGCGCGAGGTCAACGAGAAGATCGACGGTCTTGCCGAGCGTCGTACTCAGATTGAGGCCGATCTGACCGATTTCATGGCCCATCTGCCCAACGTCCCGTGTGAGGCCACCCCGTACGGCAAGGATGAGGACGAGAACATCGAGCGCCGCCGCTGGGGCACCCCGCGTGAGTTCGATTTCGAGTTCAAGGCTCACTGGGACTTGGGTACCGACCTCAACATCCTTGATTTCGATCGCGGCAATAAGCTCTCTGGTAGCCGTTTTACCGTTCTTGGTGGCGCTGGCGCCCGTCTTGAACGCGCGCTTATCAACTTCTTTGTGGACACGCACACGAGCCGTGGCTTCAAAGAGTGGTGGCCGCCCATCGTCGTTAAGCGCCAGACCATGTTCGGCACGGGTCAGCTGCCCAAGTTCGAGGATGACGCCTATCATGTGTCGGGCGACAACTTCTTGATTCCCACCGCCGAGGTTGTGCTTACCAACCTGCACGCCGGCGAGGTGCTCGACGCCGACACGCTGCCGCGCCGCTATACCGCCTTTACTCCGTGCTTCCGCGAGGAGGCTGGCTCTGCTGGTCGCGATACCCGCGGCATCATTCGCCAGCACGAGTTTGACAAGGTCGAGATGGTTAAGTTCGCCAAGCCTGAAGAGTCCGACGAGGAGCTTGAGAGCATGACCGCCGAGGCCGAGTATCTGCTGCAGCAGCTGGGCCTTCCGTATCGCGTGATCAGCCTGTGCACGGGCGACCTGGGCTTTTCGGCTCGTCAGACCTATGACATCGAGGTTTGGCTGCCCAGCTACAACGCGTACAAGGAGATTTCGTCCTGCTCCAACTGCGGTGACTTCCAGGCACGTCGCGCCAACATCAAGTATCGCGATCCTGCCAACTTCAAGGGTTCGCGCTACTTGCATACGCTGAACGGCTCTGGCCTGCCGGCCGGCCGTACCATGGCGGCCATTCTGGAGAACTACCAGAACGAGGACGGCACGGTTACCATTCCCGAGGTGCTGCGTCCCTACATGGGCGGCATGGAGAAGATCGTGCCTGAGGCATAAGGCTTCTTGCAAATATATCGCCTGATGAGCGGCGGAGTCCCATGGGGCTTCGCCGCTTTTATCTGCCGCGCGCTCCGGCGGCGCTCCGACGGAAGTTTTAGCAGCGAGAAAGGCTGCCCATCCGTGCGGGAGGCCCTGAATCGGACGCATTTTCTGTCCAATAAGACGGGAAGTGCGGGACATAAGCAAAAAAGAAGCCCGATTCCCGGGGGAGGCGGGAATCGGGCCCTGCTCGCGCGCTCAGGTTGCCCTGCGGGCTACTCTGCGTGCGGTGTCATGTTGGATGTGACGCTACTTTCTCGTTCCGGAGATAACAAGTCCATTCTCCTCGCAGAGGTCCTTGATGCTAATGTCCTTGGCCTCAAGCTTCTTTTCTTCGAGATCTTCTTCGCAGAACTCAATGGACTCAAGGAATGCCTTGACGGCGGGATCGTCGGGGGTCGCCATGAAGAGGGTGATCTCGACGCTTCTTCCGGAGTTGGGAATATCGGTCGCGAGGTGCATACTCGGCGTCTTGTGCCACGTGAAGTTGACGGTCTTCCAGGTATACCGGCCGATGGTTACGTCTTCTCCGCGCTCGTAGCCATCGCGGGCCGAGTCGTTGGTGACAACCGTCTCGGCGTCCTTCGTGGAGCTTACGCCAAAGGAGATGACTTTGTTGCTATCCTCGATGCCGTTGAAGAGGATTTCGGACACGTTGCCATCGCTTCCGCTGCGCGCCCATACGTCGTAGCCCTCGGGCGCGTAGGCCTTGAACCACGTAAAGTCGATGCGGTCATCGGCAGGCTTTTTGGGCTCTTTCTTTTCGGTCGTCTGTTTGGAGGCGCTGCCAGCGGCGCTGCCGGCGGGCTTGGGAGTGTTGCCGCCGTTGCAGCCCATGAGGGCTATGCTCAGGGCAAGAGCCGCAACGCACGCCGCCAATAGCTTCTTGGTGATCTTCATAGGTTCTCGTCCTTTCTTGCTCGTCCCTCTCCGCTTATCCTGCAGATCGTTGTGTGGAGCAACGCCTGCCTTACTCACATGAACTACGGGCTACTTTCCCGGCTTGTACTCAGTGAGACCGTTTTCCTTGCACAGGTCTGCAATGCTGATGTTCTTGGCTTCGTTATGTGCCTCTTCGAGGTTCTCAGGGAACTCGAGGGACTCGAGGAATGCCTTGACGGCAGGGTCGTCGGGAGTCGTCATGAACAGGTAGATGACAACGCTTTGGCCGGTGTCGGGGATCTCGGCGATCAGCTCGACGCTCGGGGTATCGTTCCAGGTGAAGTTGACAGTTTTCCAGGTGTACTTGCCAATAGTGATGTCTTCGCCGGCGGTATAGCCGTCGCTGTCGATTTCATCGGCAACGAGTGTCTCAGCGTCGTCGGATTCGACGTCAAAGGAGATGGACTTGTCGCTCTCTTCAACATTCTTGAAGCAGATGCTGCCAACAAAGCCGCCGTCACCGGTATCGGACCAGATGTCATAGCCCTCGGGCACAGAGGCCTTGAACCACGTAAAGTCGACACGGTCATCGGCAGGCTTGTTGGATTCCTTTTGTTCGGCGGCTCCTGTGGGGGCGCTTCCGCCGCCGGAAGAGCTCGTGCCGCTGTTGCAGCCCATCAAGGCCATACTTAGGGTGAGAGCTGCGACACACACCGCCAGTAGCTTCTTGGAGATCTTCATAGGTTCTCGTCCTTCCATGTGCATTTCATTTCGACCCATGGGTCGTTGAGTGGATCAACGGGTGCCGCGACGGGTCCTTCTCACTTATGAGGCTATCGGCTGGAGGTTATTTTGGAAGCGCCTTGGGTCCCGAATGCATCGCGCAAAGCGTCACAAACGTCCCATTTGTGAAAATGAGGGTGCGATGCGAAATCAATCGAGGAGCGCATTTTGATCAGATGCCTTATTTACCTGCGCTTTAGATGTTTTGCATGCGTGAAGCAAAAAATTTTTTGACTTTTAGAAAAGTTTTTCTTGACGCGACCTAGGGGCGATGGCATTATAAATAGCGCGCTGCGGCATTAGCTCAGCTGGATAGAGCGTTTGACTACGAATCAAAAGGTCATAGGTTCGAATCCTATATGCCGCACCAACCGAATGTTAAGCCCCCAGCAATGGGGGCTTTTCTTTTATCGCGGTGTTTCGCCCCGCCTGCGAGGCGCTTGGTGGCAACGCTTTTGTCCTTGTGCTCGCAGCCTTATGAGGAGCGCCTCGATCACGATGCGCCCGTAAGCGCTTGTGTGCATGCGAAAGTTCCTGCTTTGGCAAAAAAGTTAATATTTGCGCGATTCGGTTATCGCGTTTGCGGGTGTATAACTGCCCGAATGGCCTTTGAAGGCTCGATGACGACTATGAACGTCGTTCATGGTCGCCATCGGCAGTTTCAGCGCCTAAACGTTGATGGAAAGGGTCGTCATATCGCGCAATTATTGACTTTTTTGCCAGAACGCACAGGTCGGTCTGCGGAAAATGCCAAAGTAACTTGATTGGCCTGTTTTTTATTCAAATCGACTACCGTTTTATGCATTTATGTTGCCCATGAGCTGGCCAGCTCCGTCCCCCGTGCCCAAAGACACCGACTGCCGGACGTCCTGGGTCCGAGGCTTAGCATCGAACGTATGATGGATGCGGAACATCTCGCTGCCAGCACGTTACCGGTGGCTTAAACAAGAAGGACGAGGCAATGCAGGCAGCTCGTTATAAACTGGGCCTACTGGCGGGCAAAAAACGCTTCACGCACATGCCCGAGCAGCTCGACGACGAAACGTACGGCACAATTTCCGGCGCGTTTGGCAAGGATGCTCAGGAGGCCTGCTACGTTGTGCGGTTTGTCGGACGATCACAGGTCGAGATTTTGGGCTATGTCAACATGTCCGGCGAAGTGTACCGTACGTGTGCCCCGGTGAAGGACGCGGCGCTTCCGGATGTTCCCGATCTGGTGATTCGCAAAAGCCCCGATGCGGAGTCGGGATCGATTAGCGTACTTGATGAACATGGGCGCTTGCGTCGCATTTCGCACTTCAAGGGTGCTGTGGAGGGCACGATGCGCGAGAACGCCGACGAGCCCACCTGGAATTCGAAACGCAGCCTTCGCTACGGTGACTTCCTGGCGTCGCTTTATCTGCGCTACTGCGTCTTTGGCGCGCCGAGTTCCGGTGCCATTTCCTCTGGAAGCCCGAATGCCGAACATGAACGTTTTGATATCGAGATGCATGCGCTTGATGAGCCTGTCGAGCTGTTTTGCGGCTTTGCGTCTGCCTCGCTTCCGGACGCCATCGACGCACTGCTGTATCGCATCGAGAGCAATCAAAATCCCTGCGGTCTGGAGCTGTATGCAAAGCGCTTGATGAGCGAGGTGGATCTTCCCTGCTTGCGCACTTGCTCGGTTAAAACGACGCTTACGCTCGCGCGCATTGAGCGCACACGCAGCTTCTTTGTCAACTTCGATCGTTCGGGGTTGTCGCATCATGAAGTGGAGACAGTGCTTTCTGTTGAGACGGTTCTGAATCGCCTCTCTCGCATGCTTGATCGCATGGGGGCGGGCATGGCGCCCACCTCCATGTCTCCAAGTGAAGAAGACTGCTCGAGGATCGACCGTCGCATCTTCGACGAGACGACGGGACAGGTCGTGCAGCTGTTGGAGCAGCTTTCGGAGCCAAATCCATGGGCGATGCCGGGAACGATTCAATGCGTACCCGGGGGCGAATGGGATGTTCGCACGCGATTTGCGCGTCTTGCGGAGGGGATTAACGTCATCACGCGTCTCGACTATCGATTCGATGTCGATGTGTCTCGCGGCGCCATGCGCGTGCAGTTCATGCAGCCGCCCTGCGCCGCCATGCCCCGCTCGTTCTATGATGAGCTCGCGGGCGGGTGGGCCAAATACGATGAAGGTGAAATTCGAGCGCTGCGCGCAGAACTTCTATCGCGCGTGGTCCTTACGTTGGCGGCGGCCTGTTTTGCGGCAGGGCTCAATATCGAGCGCTGCCTTGTGCAGGTCGATCCATTGTTTGACGACGAACGGCCCGAGGAGAGGCTTCCGATATGCATCTACGAGTTCACGCGCTCGGCATATATGGCCAAGTGGCGTGAAGTCGCCAAGCGGCTCGATGCCGGGTCGTTTGAGGGCGCTCCATGTCTCAAGGCGCTGGAAGACTCGATATATGCTGGTGAGGAGGCTTGGCCCGCGGTTGACCGGCGTAAGGTGGCGCCGGCAAACGATATGCGCGTGCTGCCAGAATCGTTGCGGTCGCTGCTTTTGGCAGATACCGCTGCGGAGCTTGAGGTGATGGAGGACTCCGAAGACCCTCACGTCAAGCGGGTGGTGGAGCTTCGGGAGCTTGTGCATACCGATCCCGCTGCGGCGGCAAAGGGTTTTGCCAAGCTCGTCGATGGACTCGAGGCAACATGTGCGCTGGAAGAGCTTGCGGCAACGGGTCCGATTGAATCTCAATTCTGTGAGAATTACCTTGCGCGTTTGCTGCTTCCCCTCACGGAGGACGACGGCGACATCCGTGTTTTGCGCGTGCCGGATGCCCTTTACTTTGCCCAGTATGAGCTGTGCAATCTCTATACGCAGGCAGGCGATTTAGAAGCTTTGCTGCCGCAGGCGCGCAAACTTTACGATATGGCGAAGTCCTCCATGCAAGCGCATTTTTCGCTCATCAACGTTCTTGCCCAGCTAGAGCGTTTTGATGAGGTTGTCGAGGTGGGCAAGCATGCGGCGCGCCTTGCGCATGATCGCGCCTCCATCGGCTACCTGTTCTATCGTATAGCGTTTGCCTATTGGAACTTGGGCGATAGACAGATGGCGCTTGCATGTTATCGGCTGATTCCGCGCGGCGAGGAGATTGAACCTGCGGCGCAGGAGGAAATGCGAGCGCTTATGGCCGAGATGGAAGTCTCGGAGCCGCCTTCGTTTGAAGATGCGGTTGCTACCGTCGAACGGGCGGGAATTGCCTTGCCGCCCACAGAGGAAGTTTCGAATTTCATTGCCGATTTGGCAGTTCTGCTGGTCGATAATGGCTTTTTCTTCTTGGGAACGCGCTGCGTCTATCAGATGTGGCATGCACGCGGCAGCGATGATTTAAGCGTGCTGAGCAGGTCTTTGCAGTAGATTGAGCATGGCGTCGCTGTGTAACTGCAGGGGAATTCTGAAGACTTGCATTTCTTTTCTTGTACTGTTGGGGTCGAGTAGGGTATGATATTACGGCTGTTACGGAGAGCTGACCGAGAGGCCGAAGGTGCTCGCCTGCTAAGCGAGTATGCCCCAAAAGGGCATCTGGGGTTCGAATCCCCAGCTCTCCGCCAGTCGAAATGATACGTCCCATGAGTTATCGCAGCTCAGGGGACGTTTTCTTTTTACTGTATCTTCCTGCCGCGCCCTGTAAAAATGGCAATTTTTGGCAAGAATGGCAAGAATTTGGCAATCGGTCCGGGCTGTCCGGGCGCATGGAAAGCGCCCCTCCTGGACGAGGCCGGGAGGGGCGAAAGGAGGAGGCGATTGTGCTGCGCGATTAGACCGTGTGGTTGCTCGCGAGGTGCAGGGCGTGGATATGGCCGTCGGTATCCATCCCGAGGATGCCGTCCTGCTTGATGCCGAAGCCCTCCTGGATGCGCTTGACGATAGCGTCGTGCGCGGCCTTGGACCTGACTCCCCAGATGCCGTCCGGCGTGGTGCCGACGACCCTCTGCGTGAACTCAACGCCGTAAGGGAAATGCACGCCATGGTACATACTGGCCATCTGCACCGCGCCCACGCGCGCGCCGGTATCTGGTCCCCAGATGTTGTCCGCCGTCGCGCCGACGATTCGCTGGAGCCATCGGCAGTCGGCGTACTTGGAGGCCGTGCCGGACGGTGCGCTCGGCTTGGCCGCCGGGGCGCTGCCGCCCTTGGCCATGGCGTCGTACCACTCCTGGGCGCGCTTCATGTACGCGTCCTTCTGGGAGGACTGCAGCGAGGCCGGGCAGGCGGGCGAGCTTAAATGGCTTTGGGGGTCGACGGTCTTGCCCCATGCCGGGCGGCCGAGGCCGTAGTCGG
>NZ_LT699742.1:280087-282095 GCF_900155365.1 Collinsella bouchesdurhonensis
CCTCCGGCAGTCCCGCCACGGAGGTGAGCAGGCTCACCACTGCGGCGACGCCGGACACGCTCGCGATCTGCAGCCAGTCGAGGTCGGTGAAGCCGACCGCGCCGGTGCCGATGAGCGAGACGGCCGTCTGCGCCGCCGTCTTCACCGCTCGCGTGAGGGCCGCGACGGCCCAGTCCCTGTACTCGTCCATGTGAAAGCTTCCTTTCCTTAATCGGTCCCGCCCGTGCGGAACCGTGCGTCACAGTTGTCCTCGACACGCTCCACCCGCGCCGCCAGCGCATGCACCTGCTGCTCGACGCGGGTCAGCCGCTCTGAGTGGTCGTCGAGCTTCCTGCTCATCTCGCGCACCGCGTCGCGGGTGTCGCTGCACGTCTCCCAGATGCGGTCGAGCCGTTCGCTCATGCGCGTCTTGTCGCTCACCTGATCCCTCATGGCCGTGAGCCGCCCGAAAAGGAAGGTGGCCACAGCGATGGAGACGCTTACCGCGGCCGTGATCTCGCCAGGTGTCATACCGTACACGCCCTCACCTTCCCGTCAGGCCCGTACGCGCTCGGCACGCACCTGCGGCCCGCGCCAGCCGAGTCGTACGCGGTCACCGCGCCGACCCTCGCCGCGCCGGTCCCGTCGTACACGATCACTGGCGGGCAGACGCGCACCGTCACGGTCGCGCACGCCTCCGGGTAGGTCCCGTACCACTCGTGCACGCTCTTGACTGTGATGTCGAGGTCGCCGCCGCCAGGCGCGTAGTCGCTCGGGACGATCGATAGGGTCTCGCTGCGGTTGATCGTGTGGTCGGTCGCGCCTTTCGCGGCAAGCTTGCCGCCGCACCAGATCTCGAAGTGGTCCATCCACGCCTTGCTGGCGCCATTCGAGTCCGTGATCGTCAGCGACACGGGCTCTCCGGGCAGGACTGCGGCCTTGTCCGCCACGGCGCTCACGGCATGGACCGGGGAGGTCATGCGCGGGATCGTCACGGAGGCGTCGAGCCTGCCGTGATACTTCACCGGGTTGGAGTCGCTGTACCGGCACCACACGGCGAGCGTCGTGTCCTCCCCCCAGGCGCGCGGCACGGTCACGGTGCGCTTGAGGCCCCCGCTCGGGACCTTGGTCGTCGTCGACCATCTCGGATGCGTCTTGCTCTCTCCGTTGACGCCGGATGCTCCGAGCACGGTGCCGTTCCCGACCCACAGGTCGAATCCCCACGCGTCCACGATGTCCGACCACGAGTAGCCGGTGAGGCTCACCGTGGCCTGCATGTCGTTGACGTTCGTCACGGTGGCGTCCAGGCTGCACACGGTCCTTCCCGTGCGCTGGCACACCCCGCCTTCCCAATGAGCCATGGCGCACCCCCTAGAGCATCTTGATGTAGATCGAGCCGGGAGCGCCCGTCTCCGGCGCGTCGGCCTCGCCGACGGTCACGCCGAGCGCGGCGAGCGCTTCCGCCGCCGTGGCCGCCCCGGTGCCGCCGTTGGAGATTGGCAGCGCGCCGCTCGTAATGTCGGACGCGTCGTGCTTGTGGCCAAGGGCTGCGAAAGCCGCCTTGAGCTTCCCCCACATGTACGTAAGGCCCGTGCCCGTCAGCACCTTGTTGTTGGTGACGGTGCCGCCGCCAGCCACGGTGTCCACCTCGTCGGTGGTCAACGGCTCCATGGCCGCGTCCGTGGTGCCCACGCGCTCCCACTCGCCGTTCAGCACCATCCACTCGTAGTAGCGGTTCTCGCTGCCGCTGAGGCCGGACGGCACCATGTACATCTTGCCGACCTCGCCAGTCACGGTGGGTTCTCGCGTGGTCGGGTCGTACTGGCCGTCCGTCAGAAGGACGGCGATGAGACCTTGCGCGGCCTGGTTGTTGGCGGCCTGGTCGGCGTTGTTCTTCGCTTGGTCGATCTCGCGCTGGTTCTCGGCGCTCACGCGGGCCGATTCCGCAGCGGCCCTCGCTTCCTCCGCAGTCACGCGCTCGGACTCAGCGGCCTTGCGCTCGGCCTCGGCCTGGCCGTCGGCTCCCGCG
>NZ_LT699743.1:0-208338 GCF_900155365.1 Collinsella bouchesdurhonensis
AGTTATTCTTCCGTACACATTCGCTCATACTTCGAATTGGTATGATTTAGTGCATCTGTCCCGGATGGAGCCGATATGCCATCGCTCCACCCGCGGTATCCGGTTCTCAAGGTACCCGCGCCGGCCCGCCTGTCGGCTGCCGTCGCGCAGGGATTAATAATGCCAGAGGGGAGGCCGACCGGGGACGGGAATATCGGTCTCCACATCTCGCACACAATTGGGGGGCTTTCGCAAAGCTGAAATCCGACCCCGCCGATCTCTCCGAGCGCCCACGCCCTTACAAGAGCATTATCTAGAAAGAGGTTTGTGCAGGGACCGCTCTTCACGATGAATCAAGACCGCTCTGGAACTCCGTCGCATTGGACTTATTTGTTGCCGTAAAGCACCACCCCTCACGCTGCCCCTTCTCTACCTCTCTGTTTAAGGGTTAAGCGTCCTCTCCATGATCCCTGCCTTCGAAGTGCTCATGGCAGGCTCTTGATTTTTTGATTCGTCGCGGCCCTCCCGTCCTCACGCTCCGGCCATTCCCATTTATATATGCATCCGCTTCCCCTCCTTGACTCTTGTCCGCACGAGTCGATACTATCGAACAAACGTTCTTAGAACATATGTTTGCAACGGGAGGCAGTGTGAATCAAGGATCAACACGGCAAGATGGGAAACGCATCTACCTCTGCATTGACTTGAAAACGTTCTATGCAAGTGTGGAATGCGTCGATCGAGGGCTCGATACCCTTGTAGACAATCTTGTCGTAGCCGACATTACGCGCGGCCGAGGAACCATTTGCCTCGCCATCACAGCGGCCATGAAGCGCTTGGGGATACGCAACCGCTGTCGCATCTTTGAGATCCCCGCAAATGTCCGCTACACGGTAGCGCAGCCCCGCATGCGTCACTATATGGAGGTTTCCGCCCAAATCTATGGTACATACCTCGAATACGTCTCGCCCGAAGATATCCACGTATACTCCGTCGACGAGTGCTTCATCGATGCCACGCCTTATCTCTCTTTATATAGCTGCGATGCGCGTACGTTTGCCCTAGAGCTGATGGGCGCTGTGAAGAAACGCTTTGGCATACTTGCAACGGCTGGAATCGGGACAAATCTCTTCTTGGCAAAAGTCGCGCTCGACATCACGGCCAAGCACGCAGAAGACGGCATCGGCGTCCTCGATGAGGAGCTCTTTCGACAGCACGTGTGGAACTATCGGCCCATAACCGATATCTGGGGTATCGGGCCGGGAATAGCGCGCCGTCTCGAACGTCTAGGAGCCTTTGATCTTAAGGGGGTCACCCAACTACCCGAAGAGGTCATCTATAAAGAGTTCGGCGTCAATGCGGAATACCTCATCGACCACGCCTGGGGACAAGAGAGCTGTACGATGGCCGATATCCACACGTACCGTCCATCGGCCTCCTCGCTCAGCAAGGGACAGGTCCTCTGCCGTCCCTACTCCTTTGAGGAAGGGCGTACGATCTTGCGTGAAATGGTCGAATCACTTTCCTTTGACCTGTTGGAAAAACGTGCAGTATGCGACCGTATTTCACTCTATATCGGATACGCAACGCCCAAAAGCCAAACAAAAGCACGCAGCCCTACGATCTTTGTCGGAGAGCACGGCATGCAAAACATGGCCCGAGAGCCCAACCTTTGCGTCACGGGATCTCGAAAGCTTCCCGAGCAAACGGGCTCGTTCTCCCTGCTCTTTTCGCACTTCGACACCCTTTATCGGGCAATCGCCGATGAAGAACGCACGATAAAACGACTCAACATCGGCGTGGGCAACCTTATTCCCGAAGAGCTGCGTACCTGCACGCTCTTCAACGGCTGTGAACATGAAACGGAAGAGCGCAACCTACAAGGCGCAATCTTGGACGTCAAACATCGGTACGGCAAAAACGCGCTGATGCGTGGCGCCAGCTACCGAAAGGAAGCAACGGGCCGGGAACGGAACAAACAAGTTGGAGGACATCATGCCTGATATGGATGCAAGCAAGAACATCCCCTCGCCCTGGGGGGAGCTGACATTCGAAGCCGTTCGCGCGCCCCTTAGCGAAAAGCACGAAAACGAATGTGCCGAAGGCGCTTCGACGGCGGCACCCTCGCGTTGCGCGAACGGAAAAGCGCGCGCAAAGCGCGCGGCGCAGTTCATGCCCTTTGCCGCCCTCACGGGCTATTTCGACCTCATCCGCGAGCAAGAATGGAAGGCGCAAGAACGTTTCAAAAAGACCGCCCGCGAGAGTTTTGACGCATGACACAGGCGAAAAGAAAGATTGAAGCGCATCAATAATTGAAACATCGTGCAGGACTGAATTCTCGGCCGTTCGACGAATAGTCAAGAGAAAAACGCGGTATGATAGCCGTGCATGTCATAAGGCTTGCGCAAGGTCAAACGCGGAAACCGTCTCTCAAAGCGCGCACACCGCGCACGGGGATCGTTCGCCTCGGGCAGCCCTGCGTGGCCCCAAACACGAAAGAGAGGAGAGGCATGCAGTACTCACAGGAAGTGGAAAACATGTGCCCCGTCGCTAAGGGCGCATACCACGGCCCCGCACCCATCCCCGAGGAGGGCAAATGGGTTCAGGCCAAGGAGATTTCCGACATATCCGGCCTTACGCATGGTGTGGGCTGGTGCGCACCCCAGCAGGGCGCCTGCAAGCTCACGCTCAACGTCAAGGAGGGCATCATCGAGGAGGCACTCGTTGAGACCATCGGCTGCTCGGGTATGACCCACTCCGCCGCCATGGCTTCCGAGATCCTTCCGGGCAAGACCATCCTCGAGGCCCTGAACACCGACCTCGTCTGCGACGCCATCAATGTCGCCATGCGTGAGATCTTCCTGCAGATCGTCTACGGCCGCAGCCAGACCGCGTTCTCCGAGGGCGGCCTGCCCGTGGGCGCCTCCCTCGACGACCTTGGCAAGGGCCTTCGCTCCCAGGTCGGCACCATGTTCGGCACCAAGGCAAAGGGCGCTCGCTACCTCGAGCTCGCCCAGGGCTACGTCACCCGTATGGCTCTCAACGACAAGAACGAGATCATCGCGTTCGAGTTCCTGAACCTCGGCAAGTTCACCGACGCCGTCAAGGCCGGTAAGACCCCCGAGGAGGCCATCGCTGGCGCCATGGGCCACTATGGTCAGTGGGAGAACGCTGCCAAGTACATCGACCCGCGCACTGACGAGGAAACCCACTCCGTCGCCAGCGTGTTCCCGGTTCACGAGTAGAAAGGGAGGGAAAACACAATGACTGTTACGTTCGAAGGTTACGAGCGCCGCGCTGACAAGATCAACAAGTGCCTCGCTGACAACGGCATCGCCTCCCTCGAGGAAGCTCTGCAGATCTGCACCGACAAGGGCTTCAACCCGCGTGAGATCGTCAACAACACCCAGTCCATCGCCTTCCAGAACGCCGAGTGGGCCTACACCCTCGGCTGCGCTCTCGCCGTCAAGCGCGAGGCCAAGACTGCTTCTGAGGCTGCCGCCATCATCGGCGAGGGCATCCAGGCCTTCACCGTTCCCGGCTCCGTCGCCGAGGACCGCAAGGTCGGTCTGGGCCACGGCAACCTGGGCGCTATGCTGCTCTCCGATGACACCGAGTGCTTCGCCTTCCTGGCTGGCCACGAGTCCTTCGCTGCCGCTGAGGGCGCCATCGGCCTGGCTCTGAACGCCAACAAGGCTCGCAAGAAGCCGCTGCGCGTTATCCTCAACGGCCTGGGCAAGGACGCCGCCCAGATCATCGCCCGCATCAACGGCTTCACCTATGTGAAGACCCAGTTCGACTACTACACGGGCGAGCTCAAGGTCGTCGAGACCATCCCCTACTCCGACGGTCCCCGCGCCGCCGTTAACTGCTACGGCTCCGACGACGTTCGCGAGGGCGTTGCCATCATGTGGCACGAGAACGTCGACATCTCGATCACCGGTAACTCCACCAACCCCACGCGTTTCCAGCACCCTGTCGCTGGCACCTATAAGAAGGAGCGCATCGAGGCTGGCAAGAAGTACTTCTCCGTCGCTTCTGGTGGCGGCACTGGCCGCACCCTGCACCCGGACAACATGGGCGCCGGCCCTGCCTCTTACGGCATGACCGACACCATGGGCCGTATGCACTCCGACGCCCAGTTCGCCGGTTCTTCCTCCGTGCCTGCGCACGTCGACATGATGGGTCTCATCGGCATGGGCAACAACCCCATGGTCGGTGCCACCGTCGCTTGCGCCGTTGCCGTTGAGGAAGCTCTGAACGCTTAGTCCTTCTTCGCAACTGCGAAATTGACTCATAGGGCCGTCGCCTATCAAAGGCGACGGCCCTATTGTTTTAGAAGCTCAGACGATAAATTGGGGCGAGGGCCCCTTCGGTCCACCAGTCAGCAACGGGAAGGAATCGTATCGCGCAGGCTCTTCAGATTCTCCAAAGCCGCCAACAGCGTCTCATCCTTTTTGGCGAAATGAAAACGAATGAGATGGTTGACAGGCTCACGGAAGAAGCTCGAGCCCGGCACAGCGCCGACCTTTACAAGACGAGCCAGATCTTCGCAAAACTCAAGGTCACTCGAATAGCCAAATTCGCTGATGTCCATAAGCACATAGTAGGCGCCCTCGGGCGTGTTATGAACCAAGCCAAGTTCGTCAAGCCCTTTGCAGAACAGATCACGCTTATGCGTATAAAGCGCCAGAACCTCGTCGTAGTAACTTTGGTCGAATCTCAAAGCGCACGCTACTGCCTCTTGCAAAGGCGCCGCAGCTCCCACAGTCAAAAAGTCATGTACTTTCTTGATGCGCTCGGTAATCTGCGGCGCGGCGATGGTGTATCCCAAACGCCATCCCGTAATCGAGTACGTCTTGGACAGAGAAGAGCAGCTAATGGTGCGCTCGAACATCCCCGGAAGGCTGGCCATATAGGTATGCTTACAAGGGGCATAGACGATGTGCTCATAGACTTCGTCTGTAATACAGTACGCATCGTATTTCTTGCATAGGCTCGCGATGAACTCGAGCTCTTCGCGCGTAAACACTTTTCCGCACGGATTTGAAGGGTTGCAAAGGACAATAGCCTTTGGCCTGTTTTCACAGAAGGCATGCTCTAGCGCCTTGCGATCAAAATCGAATTGCGGAGGATTAAGCGGCACATAGACAGGCTTTGCGCCCGAAAGAATCGTATCGGCACCGTAGTTTTCGTAGAAGGGACTAAAGATAACCACTTTATCGCCCGGATTGGTCACAGTCATCATCGCAGCCATCATCGCTTCTGTTGAACCGCATGTAACAACGATATTCTCATCGGGATCGACAGGAATGCCCATGTACCGCGATTGTTTTTCGGCAAGCGCCTGGCGCATAGCCTGGGCACCCCAGGTGATGGAATACTGATGGTAGCGCGGCGAAGGATCCCTTGAGATCTCTTCGAGACTCTTAAGAAGCTTTGAAGGCGGATCAAAATCGGGAAAACCCTGCGACAGGTTAACTGCATCGTATCGAAGCGAGATACGCGTCATACGACGGATAACGGAATCGGTAAAACTGGCAGTACGGTCGGACAGTGGCTGCATTGTTGCCCCCTTGGTAGTACGAACGGGCTGAGTGTACTCCCAAAGGGGATGACATTAAACGCTAATGAAGCCTGGAATAATTTGGAAACGTTTTAACGCAACGGCAGTGCCACAATAAAGCTTATGTTTACTGATACCTCGTACATGACGCTGAAAGGACAAATGCGACGCGTATGCCCCAGTGTGTGGGAGAAGGCGCCACCGGGCGCAAACAAGACGATGAAAACTGATTCAGATCCGCAGGAGAAAACAGCACCGTCTCGAATAGCTAATAAAAAAGCCCCACGAATGAGGCCGTAAAATCAGATGGTGGACCGTCAGGGATTCGAACCCTGGACCTTGGGATTAAGAGTCCCCTGCTCTAGCCAGCTGAGCTAACGGTCCAATAAAAAACTCCATCGCTGGAGTTTTGATTATGAAATGGTGGACCGTCAGGGATTCGAACCCTGGACCTTGGGATTAAGAGTCCCCTGCTCTAGCCAGCTGAGCTAACGGTCCAACTACTCTATGAGAGATGATGGGGTGGGTAAAGGGACTCGAACCCTCGACCTACGGGACCACAACCCGTCGCTCTAGCCAACTGAGCTACACCCACCATGTGCCTCTCTCAAAGCGCTTGATTATTATGCACTCCCACGACCAAGCGCGCAAGCCCCTTTTTTAACTTTTTTAGCCTATTTGCCATTTACCAGCACGTTAAGCTTACAAAGAGGCTATTCATGTCCAATTTTCCTCCGACGCAACGCACGCCCCATCGCATGGCATACAAGAATGCCAAAAGCCGCGCTGCAACAATCAATCAAAACATCGACTGGAGTCCCGCAACGCCCGGGGACAAAACGCTGAATCGTCTCATCGACGCAAGCCACCATAACGGGGACGACGCACACCATCACAAAACGGCGCATCGAAAGCTTCGGACCTGTCGAAAAAGCGCTGTGAACCAATATGCTCAATAGCGCATATTCAGAAAAATGAGCCATTTTTCTCACCAAGAGATTGGTGAGCCAAGCTGAAGGCAATCCCACTCCAGATAGCCAAGACCGCGCCATCGACACTACAGAAAGGCTCAGATGGGAACTGCCCGTTCCAGGGACAAGCGAGTTTCCCCAAATAAAGAGGGTCATGCAGCCTGCAGCGATAAGCCATCTACGCGAAAGCGGCGCCAACGCGTCGCCTTCACTCAAGGGAAAGAAGACGATCACGTACCCTATGCTTCCTGGGCGACAAGTCGTGGCATCGTCATGGTTCCGCCCTGAATAACGCGAAGATACTCATGGCTGCGCGTACGAACACTCTGCGAGGAAACTTTATCGAACTCCTCTTCAAGAATCTCGTTCACATGCGTATGCAAGCCCGTTGAGCGTGCGCCCTCCGCAATAGCCCTGCAGCGCTCTTGCGGAACGGGCGCTGTCGTTTCCGCCCCTTGAGCAGTCTGGAACGGCACTGCCTCGCCAACCGGGATAGCGCGCGTTTCTTCCGCATCCTCGGATAGAATCGCCAAGGCCGCCGCCCACATGTCCTCATGCCCACTGTAATCAACCATGGGCACCTCAATGGCCTCGGGCTCCTCGAGCTCCTCAGGTACCGGATCAGGACAAATCGAAGCAACGGACGCCGCGACCGCACTAGACCTGGCAGCAGTCTGCTCTTGCGAACGGGAAGATCCCGTCACGGCAGCATCGGGAATCGTCATAAAAGTGTCGGTGGATTCGCAGGCCGTATTGGAAGCGGTCCCACGCGCGATCTCTTCAAGGGCAATCTGATACATGTCTTTGGAATGGATGGGGTCGCAACTCACCGAAAGATCCGAATCAAGCAACGAGTCGATCTCTGCCCACGCCTCCTCTTCCGAAAGCGCATCCACGGCACGGGAGATAACAGGCACTCCCTGCTGGTGCGCAGCGCGGACATTCTCCGAGCGTCGATGCGCGACGGCCTCAACATGCTCGGCAGCCTGATCAAGCTGCTCCTCATGCGAAGAAATCAAGCGCTTTGTAGCGACAAGCATGCCCATTCCAGCAAGAGAGCCGATCGCAAATGGCATTGCCGCAGTTCCAACAACCGCATGGACGTCTTTAAACGGAATCGTCGCCGCAAACGCAACCGCGGGAATCGCCAGGCACGCGCCAGCGGACAGTCCGGCCGTAAGAGCGCGATGTGCGCAAACGTTAGAAGCCATGACCAGAATCCCTTCGACTACTCACAATCCAACATCAGCGGCTTTCGCCATCTTTTGGTAGGCAAAAGCCACGCCTGCGCGCCTGCGGAAAATGATGAAGTTTCATGTAGCTGGGAAACGCTGGGCCCCTAGCAACGGATTATGGTTCGTTTCATCTGCGTTTTCCGTCGCGTATTATGGCCATTATGCGCAAAACCCAAGGTAATTGCAAGAATTGTTCAGATAAATGAACGACGACATCCAGGAAAAGCTGCAAAAAAGAACCGGGAAGGTCAATCCTCCCCGGTTCCCAGAAACTCTTACGAAAACGCGCTAGAGCGAAGCTTCGTGATCGGCAGCCTTTTTCGCCGATCGAATCAAGAACTCTTCGTTAGAATTCGTTCCCTTGAGACCCTTGATGAACGCAGCCGCGCTGCGCTCGGTGTTGTTCATATTGGCGAGAATTCGGCGAATGCCCCAAACAAAAGGTCGCATGCTCTCGTCGATAAGTAGATCTTCGTTTCGAGTACCGGACGCAACCGGATCGATAGCCGGGAAAATACGACGATCGGCCAGGTCACGGTCGAGCTTAAGCTCCATGTTGCCAGTGCCCTTGAACTCCTCGAAGATAACTTCGTCCATCTTGGAGCCCGTGTCGATAAGCGCAGAAGCGAGAATCGTCAAAGATCCGCCGTTTTCGATATTGCGTGCGGCGCCCAAGAAGCGCTTGGGCGGATACAGCGCCGCAGAGTCGACACCGCCGGAAAGAATACGGCCCGATGCCGGTGCCGCGAGATTATATGCGCGAGCAAGACGGGTGATGGAGTCGAGTACGACCACCACGTCGCCGCCCATCTCGACGATACGCTTCGCGCGCTCAATAACGAGCTCGGAAACACGCGTGTGGTTATCGGCAGGCATATCAAACGTCGAGGCAACGACATCGCCCTTGATGGAGCGCTCCATGTCGGTAACTTCCTCTGGGCGTTCATCTACCAGCAGGCAGATGAGATGAACCTCGGGATTATTCGCAGCGATCGACTGGCAGATCTTCTTCAAGATAGTCGTCTTGCCCGCCTTGGGCGGCGAGACGATCAGACCGCGCTGACCCTTGCCAATCGGCGAAACGATATCGATAGCACGACCGGTAATGGAATCGCGACCATGCTCCATCTTTAGCGGCTCGTTGGGATAAATCGGCGTGAGCTCGGAGAATTTGGGGCGATGACGCATTTCCTCGGGATCTTTACCGTTGATGGCACGGATCTTTGCCAAACCCGGGAACTTGTCGTTTGCACGAGAAGGACGCAGCGTTCCCTCGATCACGTCACCCGGACGCAGGCGAGCGGCGCGAATCATATTCAGCGGCACAAAAGCGTCATCGCGGCTGGGCATATACCCGTGAGCACGAATGTAACCAAAGCCTTCATTGGTGATGTCGAGAATGCCCTGGATGTCGCGGAAACCCTCTGCACGGGCAGCGGCGACGTAAATCTCTTCGACAAGCTCGGCCTTCTTCTTGCCAGCCACATCAAGGTCGAGCTCTTTGCCCTTTTCGCGCAGCTCGGCAACCTTCATTGCCGTCAGCTCCTCGCGCGAGAGGCTCGGTTCTAGAGGAGCAGCATAGCGATTGTTTCCGCGTTGTTTGCGGTTCTGCTGGCGGCCATTGCGGCGATCGCCGTTGCGATCGTTGCGCTCGGCATGTTCGCGCTTGTTTTGATGCTTGCGGCGCTTATCGCCACGAGCGGAATCTGAGGAATCTGCAGTCGAAGCATCGCCCTCGGAAGTTGAGGCGTCCTTCTTGACGGATGTGTCTTTTGACTCATCCCCTTTGCCCCGCTTTGCCGCTTTGGGCTCTTCGACCTGCTTTGCCCCCTCAGGTTCTTTTTCCTCTTTGGGTGCGGCTTTAGGTGCGGGCGTATCCTGCTCATTCGCCTTTTCGGAAGGAGCCAGGGAGTCGTCTTGCGGTGCCTCCTGCGACGTCGCGGTCACCTTGCGCGTACGGCGGGCTCGACCAGGGCGAACGTCCTTTTCCTGCGAATCGTCAGATGCAGGAGCTTCGCTTGATGACTCCTCGGCCTCCTCTTTGCCCGTTGAGGCTTTGTCCACCTTCGGCTTACGCGTGCGGCGAGCAGGGCGAGCGGGCTCCTCGGTGGCAGAAGTCGGAGCCTCGGCAGGAACGGACACTTCCGACGGTTTCTCCGAATCGGCGGGTTTCGCTATGTCAGTCGCCTTGCGGCGACGCGTTGTCTTCTTAGGTGCCGCGGGGGTATCGCCCACAAGCACCTCGACCTCGCGCTCCTGGCGCTGGCGCTCATCACGAACGACCTGCGCTTGCATGACTTGCGCAAGGGCACGGGCCTGCGCCACCTCCGAAGAGACGGCTTCTGCCGTCTCCTCCTTCACCGTGCGCGTACGCTTGCGAGCGGGCTTCGGAGCAGCCTCTCCCTCAGCTTTCGGCGCAGCCTTGCGCGTGCGCCGCGGGCGCGCGGGGGCCTTCGGCGCAGCATCAACTTCAACAGGCGTTTGATTCTCGGGAATCTGAGTTTCTTCAGTTGCCACTATGCCTGCTCAACTACTTTCTTCCAGTCAGCCTCGAAGCTTGCGAGACCACGATCGGTCAGGGGATGCTGGAGGCATTTCTTAAGCGCGGCGAACGGCACGGTCGCGATGTCGGCACCCAGCAGGGCCGCCTGCGTGACGTGGTTGGGAGTGCGCACGGAAGCGGTGATGATCTCGACCTGGTCATCGACGTTCTTGCCGGTCCAGTCGTAATTCTGGATGCAGGTAACGACGTTGGCCAGCTGCTCGATGCCGTCCTCGGCGATATCGTCAAAGCGACCGACGAACGGCGAGATGTAGCGAGCGCCGGCGTTAGCAGCAAGAAGCGCCTGAGTCGCAGAGAAGACGAGCGTCATGTTAATGCGGACGCCTTCAGCAGCAAGCGCATGCGTGGCGGCAAGGCCTGCCTCGCAGACGGGAAGCTTGACCACGATGTTGGGGGCGAGCGCAGCAAGGCGGCGGCCCTCCTCGATCATGCCCTCAGCGGTTGTCGCGGTGGACTCAGCAGAAACGGGAAGACCCTCGCAAAGCTCTGCGATCTTCAGCATGTGGGGCTCGAAGTCCGCAAGCTTGCCGCCCGTGCGGGCATACAGGGACGGGTTGGTGGTGACGCCGGCTAGGCAGCCCCAGCTTTTGGCCTCTGCAATCTCGTCAAGATCAGCGGTGTCGATGAAGAACTTCATGCGGAATACTACCTCCTTATATGCAGCCACTCTTGCCGTGGCATGCTTCCTATGAATAGAGAGAATTCAACTCGCCTCTTGCGCGAGTTCAAAGCAGCGCAAATACGCAGGTGAAGCTTATATGCGATCAGCAAATACGTAATAGAACTGTAGAAAGTGGTTGTGTTGCGCTCTTTTGCCAAGTGTAGCACAAGCATGCAAGGCGCAACACAACGGAATAGGCCAGCGAGCTTCACACACTTGCAAACACCGATGCGCTACGGATCGCATCGTTAATAAATCCATCGCACGGCGCGCGTATTCCGTGACACTCCCGCCAACCGAGCGGGATATTTCATAATCAAAAGCCATAAAACCATAGCCATTAATTTAATGATCCAGTTTGCTTTACATGCAGGTAAAAACAAATCCCCTTTGCATGGAAACCCCTGGAAACACAGGTATTTAAAGCACATCCGTACAAGCTTTGAATAACCCCATACGCAACCTTTAACGTTAATCGAAAAATACTGCCGTTCATCCGAGATTTGCGCATTTTGCGCGTATACGTTGCCCACCAAAGTGTCGATAATACAGCCAATTACAGATTCCGCCGTGACTGCAAGGGAGGCGGCACGTGAAGCTTGAGGACTCTGGAATTTATCCCTTTATCAAGGATTATCCTAAATGCAAAATCCTCCATCGTTTTGGAAAGGGCGAATGTATCACCGACTCCATCGCGCGCAATGAAGACTACTGGTATGTAATCGAAGGCCAAATCGAGGTTGTGGCGACCTCGCACAACGGCAGGCGCATCCACGTAGACGACAACGTTGAAGACGAGTGGACCGGACATTTAAGCAAGTACTGGGGACAGAATCTATACTGCGACTGCATCGCAGTCACGCCCTGCGCCTGCATCCGCATTCCAAATCCCATCTTCAACAACCTTATCAAGGACAAAGACTTCAGACTCTTCTTCTATTTCAAGATGAGCTCGCGCCTTTACGATATGTACCGTCGCAGACTGTCCTACGACCTGTTCACCCCGCGCCAACGCTTTGCGGCTCACCTTATTCTCAATGCCGAGGATAACGATTGCTACATGGAAAACGTCTCCAAGACCTGCGACGAGCTAGGAATCAGCCGCCGCAATCTATACAACATCATCTCCGACTTCGAGGCACTCAAAATCATCTCTTATGAGCAAACCGGCCTCGTAAGCATCAGGGACCGCGAGCAACTGCGAAATATCGCCCAGCCCGCTCTGGAATTCAACGAGAATCGCGATTAGGAACAAACATCATGACCAAAGCACCGAACACCGTGGAAGTTACCTACGAGTCTTTCCGCATCCCGGTACAACTTGCGGATTATCGCACGATCACTCTCACCGATGAAGAACGTGAGCGCGCCGTTCAGCAAGCATCCGCCGTGCCCGAAAGCCAGCAGGGGCTCACTACCGACTACTTCCTGCAAGCTGCATTTGTTGAGAAAGTCGCCAGCAATAGCACGCTACGCGTCCCCAAGCAGATTGCACACGAACGAGCCCTCTCCATGGGCCGCACACTACAGCAAAAACTAGAGAGCGACCAACTTTCGCTGGACGATTACCTCAAGGCCATGAAGACCACCAAGGACCAGCTTATCGCTGAGTTCGAAGTTGAGGCGAAGCAGCAGCTCAGGCAACGCATCGTCCTTTTGGCGATCGCCAAGGCAGAAGGCCTCGAGGCCACTGACGCCGATTACGCCAACGAGGTCGAGCGTCTCTCCTCCTCCTACGGTATGCCTACCGAGGGCCTCGTGGGATTCTTCGCCGCTAGCGGCGAAAATGAAAGTGTGCGTCAGGATATCTCCGTATCCAAGGCAGCCGATTTCATGAAACAGCTTGTGCTCAACTAGCAAAAAACAAAGAGTCCTCTTTCCGATCCGGGCGCCCGAAACTTGCGGGCGCCCGGATTCGTTTTATTAGAACGCGGCCGCACAAAGAAAAACGCCCTCGGCCGTAAAGCCGGGGGCGTCGAGAGAGGCTAGCAGATGGAACTACTGCAGATTCTGCATTTGATCGCCGGACTTGTTATTAATCCACTCGATCGCTTGCATATCCGTGCCCTTAATGTGGTTGATGAGCCAGTTGGTGACCTCTTCCTCAACCTTCTCGGCAAAAGCATCGGTCGGGCCGCCGGCCACGAGGTCTGCATGAAGACCCTTGACGGTCTCGACGAACGCGTCGTGCTTAGCTTTATGCTCAGTGAAGAGAGGGTACTTTGCATTCTGCATAAGTTCTTCTTCGCTAGCAAAGTGGAAAACCGTGTACTCGGCCAGGAAGTTCAGAGTCTCCTCTGCCTTAGCGGCGCGGGTGGCCTCGTCTTCGCTTGCAAGGGCGGCATAGAGGTCGTTGATGCGCTTGATGAGCTCTTTGTGCTGGCCATCGACAACTTCATTGCGGGTATAAAGGCTCGGAAGGAATTCGGCAGTCTTCATAATTAAGCTCCTTAAGGGTTAAACCATGCTTCAACAACTAGCGGGCTTACTCCTCGCCCTTCATCTTGTTGGGAAGCAGGATGGCGAAGATGGTGGAAACAATGTAGGCGCCCAGACCGAAGTAGAGCGACGTGGTGTAGGTGCCGGTCATGTCGAACAGGAAGGCGCCCATGAAGGTACCGAACGAAGGACCGATGCCCATGATGATGAGCGTGGAGAGGCCCCAGATCCTACCGAGGGAAGCGCCACCAAAGACGGTGCCGGCATAGCCAGCAGCGCCACCGGGCTCAATGCCCCAGTAGACGGACAGCAGGACCATACCCAGGCAGACGATCGGGAAGTTACCGGTCAGTGCGCAAAGAACGCCAGCGATACCGAACAGCGGGGAGACGACGAGCATGAGACGACGAGCGGGGCGCTCGACGCCCATCTTGACAACGAGGGCGTCCGAAATCTTACCGGTGATAGGCATAGCGAAGATGCCAGCAAAACCGATAAGCATGTAGACAACGTTAGCAAGAGGCATGCCAAACAGGGACTCCTGAGTCCAGCCGAGGTCGATGGTGAAGAAGCGAACGACCTGAGACCAGATGAGGAACTCGCCCATGACGGCAAACATGAAGGCGAAGATGTCGCACCACAGAGCACGAGTCTTGAAGGCTTCGCCAACAGTCCAAGTGCGAGCAGGCTTAGCGTTCTCGTCCTTCTTGGGCAGGGAGTCCAGGCCGAAGGGCTGAGCACCGATCTTGTCGGGCATGGGCTTAGCAACGGCAGCGGCGATAAGCAGCATGACGGCCATGATCACGGAGAGGAGCTTCATGCCCATGGACCAACCGGCGTTCTTAAGAACCGGGGAAACCACGATGGTGAGCAGCAGCTGGGCCATCGGGGCGCCCATGAAGGCAAGGCCCCACTTGGAGCCATAGGAGGCACCAACGTACCACTTACGGCAGGAGATGGTCGAAGAGACCCAAAGCATACCGGTGCCGACGCCAGCGAAGACGCCGTAGCTCAGCAGGTAGACCGGGAAGGACCAGGAGACGCCCTCAGGAATGAAGGAAGTCAGGAAGAAGCCCAGGAAGCAGCAGATAGCGCCGATGATGTAGGTGGGCTTGGTGCCACGCTTGTCGATCAGCGAGCCGCTGAAGAATGCCGTGATGGCGTAGAACGTCATCATAAAGCAATAGCCGAGCGAGGCCTGGGTCGAAGTCCAGCCCATGCCGTCGACAAGCGACGTCTGCATGATGGAGAACGAAGACCTGTAGCCAAAGAGGCAGAAAACGGCAAGCCATGCAGCGATTACGGTACAAGTACCATATTTTTTAGCCGTCTCTTTGGAGATTGCCATGAGTGTAACCTCAGCTTTCCAATTGGTCGGCCAATGCAGTGAAGGACTGAGCCCTCTCGGCATCGCCGGCACGGTTGTACATAGTTGCCGCGTTGCGGGCGATCGACGGAAGCTGTGCCGTCAAATCGTTTGAAGCGCGGGCAAGGTCGATGAGCTCTGCCATGGCATCGCCGGCATCGGCGAAGCGCTTGGCGCGATAGAGCACCATCGCGTGAAGATTCATCAAGGTGTAGCGGTCCTGTGCTGTTAGAGTCTGTTCACCGGATTCAAGTGCGCTGCGCACGGCGGAAACAGCCTCATCGACACGCCCAATCTGCGCCAGAGTTGCAATGTGGTTGGAAAGGGCGCCGATGAAGTCCTCCCCTGTCGCGCAGCATACGGAGACCGCCTCGGCGGCAGCATCCGATGCCTGCTCCGCTTGCTCGGCAAAGCCACGCATAGCCCAAGAAACAGCCAGGGCATCGTGAGCGCGAGCGCGCAGAACGGCAGTGGGAACCTCGGGGTCGGGATCGCCCAAAGCGTTAAGGGCCTCCTCGATAAGACGAGCAGCGCGCTCCGGATCGGTTGCATCCAGGCAGGCATACCCGGCATTGACCAGAGCACTTGCATAGGCAGGCGTGTTCTCAAGGCCTTCATCGATCAGGCACTGACGAAGCTCCTCATACGTCTCCAGGCACTTGTACCAAGCGCCGGAGGAACGATAGAGATCGGCTAGGTCGGAAAGGGCGACAACAAGGCCCTGCTCGCGATTATGCTGCCATGCAGCATCCTCTTCGGCAAGGGCGTCGGCATCCTTGCCGCACGTACAGGCGACGCCAGCGCAAATCGTGCCCGATTCACGCAAACGCGCGATTTCCTGGGTCAGATAACCCTCGAGCGCGTTCATGTCCCCCTGGCGACGGTAATCGTTCACCGTCGCTCTATATGCGTTAGCGTCGAAAACCATGTCCAACGCCTCCTCAGCTACACGATTGAGATTAATTAGAACGGAGTGTCATCGCCGACATAGCAGGCGATGTTGTTGTCGAGATACAGATCCTGCAGCTCGCTCATGCGCTCGGGAGTCATATCGCCATGGTCGGAGTACTCGTACTCCTTACCCAGCTGCTCCCACTTGGTCTGGCCCAAGCGATGGAATTTAAGCAGGTTGATCTCGTAGAGACCGTTCTCGTTCATGAACTCGATGAGGCGCTTTGCGTTCTCATCGCTGTCGTTAAAACCGTGGATCGTCGGCTGGCGAAGCACCAGGCGTCCGGGCCATCCGGAACGCTTAAGGGCGCGGATGTTGTTAAGAATGCGCTCGTTGGAAACGCCGGTGCCCCACTTGTGGGCCTCGGGATCCATGTTCTTGACGTCGACGAACGCGAAGTCCAGACGACGGAAGATCTTCATGAACACTTCTTCGGTAGCGTATCCGCTGGTCTCGATAGCGGTGTGCATCGAGAGCTTTTTGCACTCCTTAAGAACCGCATCCAGATACTCATGGTGCAGAAGCGGCTCGCCGCCGGTAAAGGTGACGCCGCCGTCAGAACCCCAGTTGTTGTAGTCGCGACGCAGCGTATTGACAAGATCGGATACCGTCATAATGCGAACGGTCTGCTTAAGAGCACCGGCAGCGCACGACGTGGTGCACTCGATGGTCTCGCAGTCGTTGCAGATTTTCCAGTCTACACTCGGCTTTCCGTTCTCGTCGAACTGAATCGATCCGTGGGGGCACGCATCCCTGCATGCTTTGCAGCCTTGGTCCCACTTGCACACGCGGTCAGCAAACATGAACTGAAGCTTGGGACGCCAGCTCTCCGGATTGGCACACCAACGGCACTTCAAGGGGCATCCCGTAAAGAACACGTTAGTGCGGCAGCCGGGACCATCGTGCACCGAATAACTCTGAATATCAAAAATCATGCCTGTGGGCTCGGCGCTCATGGCCCCTCCGATCACGTGGTAGGAATAGAAAAGTCCCGGCCGGCCAGGCGATAGACCGGCCGGGACCTAAATCCCGCTATAGGGAAGTCAGAACGTGTTGCTACGCGTTCTCGAAGTTCTCGCAGCAGAAGGCGCCGCAGTCACCGTATGCCCAGGTCTCCTTCTCGAAACCAGAGCAGGTGCCGATGCCATGAGAATCGGCATCGTGGAACTTAGCGCAGAACTTGCACAGCTTGCCGCACTCGAAGTTGGGGCAGGCGTCGGAGCCCTCGCCGTCCAGCGGAACAATCATCCTGCTGACGGCGCACATGCCCTTTTCGCAGTCCAGCGCCAGGAAATGCTTGCACTCGTAATGCTTCATATCGAATACAACTCCTCAGTTTTCTACATCTCGTACTCAGTACGGTAGATGACCTCGTCCTGGATAGGCTTACCGATCTCGCACCAATACTGGGTGAAGCCAGCGACGCGAACCATGAGGTCACGATAATCGTCAGGCTTCTTCTGGGCCTCGCGCAGCGTCTTGGAAGACGTGATGTTGAACTGGACGTGGAAGCCACCCTTGCGCATGTAGGCGCGGATGACGTCGAGCAGCTTGCGAGTACCGTTGATGCCGGCCACGGCGCTCGGGTGAATCTTGACGTTCATCTGAGCGTTCTGGTTCCTGGAGTGGTCGTAGCAGGTAGCAGAGGTGAACACTGCGTAGATGCCGTTCTTGTCCGTGTTGGCGGCAGGCGAGACGGAGCCGTCGGCGTAGGTAACGCCAGCGAGGCGGCCGTCGGCGGATGCGAGGGTGATAGCGCCCTGCGGGCCGTGCGTGGACACGGAGATCTGGCACATGTACAGCGGCTTGCCGTAGTAGGACTTCAGGGTCGGCATGAGCGCGGTCATGAGGTCCTCGTAGTGCACCATGAGGTCGTCGACATAAGGATCGGCGTTGCCGAACTTAGGAGCGTTGACGCAGTCGGTGAAGATCTTCTCGTACTTCACGGCCTCGTCGGTAGCCTCGCGGCGGTCGGGCGAGAAGACGCCAGTCTCGAATGCGGTCTTGAAGCCGAAGTTGTGCTCCAGTGCATCCATCATCTCGTCGAGCGTGTACTTCTTCTCGTCGAAGACGTTCTTCTTGAGGGACGCCATCGCGTTGATGAAGGTAACGGTACCGCAGGACTCGAAGTTGATGGTGGAGTTGTAGCGGCAACCCATGTTGGAGAGGGTCTGGCCCTTGGTGAAGCAGTCAGGCTTCAGGAGGGAGGCAACCACAGGCGGGTTGTTCTTACGCCAGATGTCCATCTGGATGTTGTTGACCTTGAGCGAGATGTCGCACAGCTCGGTCATGTAGTCCATCCAGACATCCCAGACGTCGTCCATAGTCTTGAGTTCGCGGTTGTGCGGCTCGAAGACCTTGATGCCGGTACGCTTGTCGACACCGTTGGTGAGGACGAGCTCGAGCAGCTTGGGCAAACCGGTGAAGTGAATACCGGTGCCAGCGGTCGGAGCAGCGCCGCCGGGGATCCAAGTGGTCTTGCCGTTGTAGTGCAGCGGCAAGAAGCAACCAGGCGAAGACTCGAGGCAGCCGCCGAGGCACCATGCGCGGGCGTCCTCGACCGTCATGCCCTCGTCGTGATAATGACGCAGCATGTAGTTCATACCGCACTGGTTGTTCATCCATGCGGGGTAGCCCTGGCCGCCCTTGCAGCAGCGAGCTGCCTTCATGAGGAACTCCTCAGGCGTCTTCTCGTCATAGAGGACGGAAAGCGTCGGCTGAGTGGTGCGGGCACGGGTGCCGGCCTCAACGATGAGGTACTCAAGCGGGGTGACAGCGGTCAGACCGTCACGAGCAAGGCCGCCGAGGGACAGGTTGTTGAAGGTGTTGCCGGAAAGAACGCCGCCGGTAACGCCGGAGGAGGCGAAGCACTCGATCGAGGTGATCTTAATGCGGTAGAGCTCGAGAAGCTCGATGGCCTCTTCCTCGGTGATGGTGCCGTCCTCGAGGTCCTTCTCATAGAAGGGCTGCAGGACCTGGCCCAGACGACCGATGGACTGGCCGGACTGCGGGTCCTCGTTGACGACAGCGAGGTGGCACAGGAAGGTGAGCTGGAGGGCCTCACGGAAGGTCGAGGGCTGCTTGTGAGCGATGTTGTGCATAACAACAGCGATGTCCTCGTACTCCTTCTTCTGCTGAGGATCGGGCTCGCACTCAGCGAGGGACTCGGCGCGCTTGCCGTAGTTGTCGGCCCAAGCGGAGAGACCCTTGGTGATCTCCTTCATAGCCATGTAGTAGTAGCCACGGCTCATGCCCAGCAGACCGTCGCCGTTCTCGGCAAGACCGAGGATCTCGGCGATCTTCTCGTCGCACATCTCGATGATGCGGTCAAAGCCATACTCGAGAGGCATGTAGTAGTTGATGATCTCGCGACCCTGAGGGATGGCCCAAGAGTCAAACATGACGAGAACGGTGTCGCGATAGGCCTTGTACTTGTAGTAGTCAGGAATAGCCTCGGAGTACTTCTGGGTAACGACCTCGATGGAGCAGTTATCCCAGTACCTGGAAATCTTCACCAGGATGGGGACTTCTTCCTTGCGCAGACCGAACTTCTGAGCGATGGAAACGACGTTGCCATAGCTCTCGGTGACGTTGCCGCCACCGGCACCGACGACGGACATACGGTCGGCCTCGGCCAGAGCCGGAGCCTCAGCCTCGGCGAGGAGGGCCTCAGCCTGGGCATTGAAGAACGAAGCGTCGACCCACGGGAACGGGAAGGCACCACGCCAGTTCTTGGTCTTATTCATAACGAGCAGCTCGCCCGGCCAGATGGTCGGGGTGGTGTGTGCGAGAGCAGCACCATAAGCCTTAGCGCGACGAATCTCGGGAACGTCACCCTCGTTCTCCCACCAGACACGGTTATACCAATATGGGATCTCCATATCGATGGTGTTCTTCATCTGGTAGTAGATGTTGATGAGCTTCTCAAAACGCGGGCTAGGCGCGGGAATCTCTTCCTCGGTGTAGCCGGCGTCAACAGAGACGTCCAAGCTCTTATCCTGCCTGTTGCGTGCCTCGAGAATCTCAAAGATCTTTGTCTGTTTGTCCACGGTGTACCTCCTTGTGTGCAAACGTGCAGACCCTAACTTCGTTGCGGTTGGCCTTCGTGTCCCTCCTTCGGGCTTCCCGCATCGCTAGGGGGATAGTACGTGGTGAACCACCGTTCAGTGACGTGTACTTTGCGCAAAAGCAAGCCGAACGGTCGCTCAGAGGATGTGTTCGGTATGTGGTGCGAGCACGATGCGCAGGTTTACTATAGTTAACTATAAACTCTAGTTGAATAAAGTACGTTGTATATAAATCGCTGTACAAGAGAATGACCTCGTTCACCTGTGCATGTTTCACAATTGTTAACGAATCAATGTATAAATTTGACCATTTCCTGCATACCAAAATAAGCCTTTTTAATGTCTAAATACCCGGTGGAAAGAGGGTTTTAGACATTCGCAAGCGCTTTTAAGAACAAAAAAGCCCGTCCGCGAACCGCGGACGGGCTTGCAAAATCCCCTTGAGAAAACGCCTTAGCAGGGGTTAATAAAAAACTAGCTCACTTTACAGCGATTTACTACATACGCTGGGGCGCCGAGACGCCCACGAGGGAAAGAACCAGTCCAAGAACAGAGCGCACGGCATCGCACGCGGCCAGGCGGGCACGCGAAAGCGCGGGATCGACCGGACGGCCTTCGCTCGGCAGAACCTGGCAAGCGGCGTAGAAGCTGTGGAAGTCGCCAGCGAGTTCCTCTGCATAATGCGTAAGGCGGAAGGGCGCGCGATCGCGTGCGCAGCTAGCAATGAGCTCGGAGAGCTCGGAGAGCTTGCGGGAAAGAGCCAGCTCGGTAGGGTCGGTGAGCAAAGCATAATCCACGTTTTCGCCGATAGCGCGGGCTGCAACGGCATCCATGCCGAGCGCCGCCGCTTCCTCGGGCGTCACATCGGCGGCACGGCGGAGAATCGAGCAGATGCGCGCATGGGCGTACTGCACGTAATAGACGGGGTTATCCTGCGTCTTGGCCTTGACCTTTTCGATATCGAAATCAATCTCTTGGTTGCTGGAGCGCGAGATGAGCGTATAGCGCGCAGCATCGGCGCCGACCTCGTCCACAAGCTCGCGGAACGTGATCATGGTTCCACGGCGCTTGGACATCTTGACGGGCTTGCCGTTGCGCAGCAGGTTTACGAGCTGGCCGAGCAGAACCTCGAAGCGTCCCGGGTAACCCAGAGCATCGCAGGCGCTGCGAACACGATTGATATAGCCATGATGGTCACAGCCCCAGATGTCAATCACATGATCCACGCGCTGGAACTTATTCCAGTGATAGGCAACATCAGAAGCAAAGTACGTGTACTCGCCATCGGACTTGATGAGAACGCGGTCCTTGTCGTCGCCCAGATCGGTCGAGCGGAACCACAGGGCGCCTTCCTTCTCGTAGAGATAACCCATCTCGTCGAGCTTCTTGAAGGCGCGGTCGACGGCCGAAGTGCCGGCAAGCTCTCCCTCGCCATCCTTGACGTAGAGAGTACGCTCGGAGAACCAAACGTCAAAATCGCAGTTCACGTCGTGGCAAAGCTGCTTGATGCCCTCGAGCATACGCAGGTAGCCGCGCTCGCGGAACTCCATCATGCGATCGTGCTCGTCGGCATCGACCCACTTGTCGCCATCGGTGCGATAGAAGTAAGCAGCCTCGTCGATGATGTAGGAGCCGCCGTAGGAGTCACGACCGAGCTTCTCGGCAAACTCATTTTGATACGGATGGGTCTCGGGATGCTCGTCGGCGTCGTCGGCAGCAAAGGCGTCACGATCGGCAACGAGGATCTTGTGCGCCTCATCGATATCGACACCGCGGGTACGAACGATATCGGCAAGCTGCATATAGCGCATGGCAACGGAGTTTCCGAAGGTATTCATCTGATTGCCGTGATCGTTGATGTAGTACTCGCGCTGGATGTCATAGCCGGCATGCTCCATAACGCGGCACAGGGAGTCGCCAAGGGCTGCCCAGCGGCCATGGCCGATATGCATGGGACCCACAGGGTTTGCGGATACGAACTCGACCTGGGTCTTGACTCCCTCACCGGCATTGCTGCGAGCGAAATCCATACCCTGAGCGCGCGCCTCGCCAAACACGGCGTTCTTGGCGGCAGCGGAGAGATAGAAGTTGATGAAGCCGGGGCCTGCGATCTCGACCTTCTCGACCGAAGCGTCCTCGGGAAGGTGCGCCACGATCGCCTCGGCGATCTTGCGCGGGGCGCAGTGCGCGAGCTTTGCCGACTTCATGGCAAGCGTAGTGGTCCACTCGCCATGCGAGGTGTCTGCCGGGCGCTCGAGAGCATAGTCGTCGAGCTCGAATGCGGGCAGCTCGTCGGCGTCGATGGCGGCAGCAAGGGCATCGCGCAGGAGCTGTTCGATCTTTTGGGACATGGGTCCTCCTCTATAACGAATCTCGCAGGCTCTTGATCGCCTGCCGAGCGCTGCGCCAACTATCGGCACAAGCAGGCAATACTCTAGCACACCGACCTGCCGACGCGCTTTTACCCAACCGTGCAATCATGTGGGATTTTTCTGGTCATTTTCAACAAAAGCGCACGTAGAGATGCTATTCTGAAACAGGTACGCGTCTAAAAGATGGAGGAAGCATGTTTAAGATCGGTGAGCACGTGATACATCCGGGCCAGGGCGTCTGCACGGTGACGGGGTTCAAGGACTCCCCCACCCCCATGATCGAACTCGAAGCCCACTCCGGACACTCGAAGACCAAGCTCCTCTATCCTGTATCGCAGGTCGACCGCCTTCACGCCTGTATCGACAAGGACCAGGCCGAAAAGTTGCTCTCCGACTACGATTCGATAGCATGCGACTCGTTTACCGAGCGCAACAGCTCCCTTGAGGAGAGCTATTTCAAGCAGCTGCTCAAGCAAGGTGCCCCCACCACGATTCAGGTCGCAAAGACTATGCGTTGCCGCATTCATGACGCAGAATCTCAGGCAAAGAAGCCCAGTAGCTACTATATGCGCATTCTTAAGGAAGCCCATCGCCGTTCGGTCGAGGAGCTTGCCGTTGCCCTTGGCGTGAGCGAAGACGATGTCGAGGCACGCATCGCGCAGACGTTTGAAGGTTTTGGCCAAAACTAGCATCATCCTCAAGAGAGCTTGCCGGGCGGGCGTGCACGTGTGCATGCCCGTCTTTGCTGTATGGGGCACTTTTGTGTTAGACGCGGCGCGATGATGGGTATTCATATCCCAATAGCTCTTCGATTGAAGGAATCTATCATGCGCTTTTTGCTCAATTGGCTCCTCACCTCGATCGCCGTTGCGATCGCTACGTTCATCGTTCCCGGCATTGCACCATTTGGTGCAAGCGAGGCATGGGTGAGCTTCATGTTTGTCGGCCTGTTTTTGGGATTTGTCAACTCGCTTGTCAAGCCAATCATCACCGCCATCTCGCTGCCCGTGACCATCATCACGCTCGGAATCTTCCAGCTGGTCATCAACAGCTTCATGCTTGAGCTTGCAAGCTGGCTTTCTATCAATATCCTTGGCGCAGGAATATCCATCGCAAGCTTTGGCTCTGCCTTCATGGGCGCCATCATCGTGAGCATCATGTGCGCGATATTGAACGGCGTAGTTGAAGAATAGACAACAGCGCCGGGCCGCTTTAGGGCAGCCCGGCGCCTCGCAGGATGGCCTAGATGTCTTGCGGCGCGAGATTCGCTCACGCCGTGTGCTTCGCTTTAAATGATGTAATCGAACGACTGAGGTTCTGCAACCAGATCGGCTACGGTCACGCTGTCCAGGTATTCGTTAATCATGGTGTGAAGTTTGGTCCACATGCCAAGCGTGGTGCACGTTGCCTCGCGATCGCAGGCGGCGGCGCCCTCGACAAGGCAGGAAACGGGCGCGAGGCTTCCCTCGGTAAGACGCAGAATCTCGCCTACGGTGTATTGATCGGCGGGGCGCGTTAGGCAGTAACCGCCCCCCTTGCCACGCATGCCGGAAAGCATGCCATTTCGCACAAGGATAGCAAGGATATTCTCCAGATACTTCTCGGAAATTCCCTGACGCGCAGCAATCTTCTTAAGCGGCGTGCGGCCAGCAGCCTGATGCTGCGCAAGGTCGATCATGACGCGCAGGGCATACCGGCCCTTAGTGGAAACAAGCATATGACTGGCCCTCTTTCCTCTTTCTTTAACCACCATATCATACCAAAATACTAGGTTGATTACATGCTGCAAGCTGGATAAATCGCCTCTCCAGGCAATCAGGGAGCGCCCGTTCGCTTCATTGTCTCGAAACAAAACTATATTCCTATTGACATACTAGGTTTTGCCTCGTTTAATACTGCCAACGGGAACCCATATATACCCGCAGACTTATAGGCTAATTGCTTCGGCGCGACCCGGAGGTTGTCATATGGAAGAGCAGAAACGATGTAGCAGCGGCGCATGAGCCCCTCTCGCGCCTCACACCTACCGCGCATTCGGTCCATTTTCTTCTAGAACTAACTGCTAAGGAGCACACCATGTCCAACGTCTATACTTCCATCGACCAGCTTATCGGCCACACTCCCCTGCTCGAGCTCACTCACTTTGAACGCGATGAAGGCCTGCACGCACGCGTGCTCGTCAAGCTCGAGTACTTCAACCCCGCAGGATCTGTTAAAGACCGCGTTGCGAAGAGCATGATTGACGAGGCGGAGCGCGCAGGAAAGCTCGTACGCGGTGGCGACTACACCATCATCGAGCCGACTTCCGGCAACACCGGCGTGGGCATCGCCTCCGTAGCCGCTGCTCGTGGCTACAAAGTGATCATCACCATGCCCGAGACCATGTCCGTGGAGCGCCGCAAGCTCATGCAGGCATACGGAGCCGAGCTCGTGCTCACCGATGGTGCCAAGGGCATGAAGGGGGCCATCGCCAAGGCAGAGGAGCTGCAGAAGGAGACTCCCAACAGCATCATCGCCGGGCAGTTCGTGAACCCGGCAAATCCGGCCATCCACAAGGCAACGACCGGTCCGGAGATCTGGACCGATACCGATGGCGACGTTGATGTCTTTGTTGCCGGCGTGGGCACCGGTGGCACCGTGACCGGCGTGGGCGAGTACCTCAAGGAGCAAAACCCCAACGTGAAGGTTGTTGCCGTCGAGCCCGCTTCTTCGCCCGTGCTCTCCAAAGGCCAGGCGGGTCCGCACAAGATTCAGGGCATCGGCGCAGGCTTTGTGCCCGACGTCTTGGATACCCAGGTCTATGACGAAATCATCACGGTCGAAAACGACGACGCCTTTGCCACGGGCCGCGCCGTCGGCTACAAGGAAGGCGTGCTTGTAGGTATCTCCTCCGGCGCCGCCGTATGGGCAGCGATCCAGCTTGCCAAGCGCCCCGAGAACGAGGGTAAGACGATTGTGGCACTTCTTGCCGATACCGGCGAGCGCTATCTCTCCACGGCTCTGTTCGCCTAAAAACCGAGGCGCGGAAGTCTGCCTACATCGGTGTCGATTGTTGTCGGCGCCCCTCTGCAGGCGGGCAAAATCGAACGCGGCGCACGCAAACGATATCGTGCGACGCATGCAGTACAATCGGAAAGATCAGCGGCGCGGGACAGGATGTGCCCCGCGCCGTTTTAATGCCGTTCAGACTCGAACGGCATCACGTAAGGAGCACAGATGTCCAAAGGGCGCGTACTTGTTGCCATGAGCGGCGGAGTCGATTCGAGCGTAACCGCCTATCTACTCAAACAGCAGGGATATGAATGCGCAGGCGTGACCATGCGTCTCACCTGCCCTGCACCCGACCCCGCAACGGGCATCAGCAAAGTCGACCGCGACATCGCCGATGCAAAAGCCGTTGCCACCCGCATCGGCATCCCCCATCGCGTGCTCGATCTTCAAGAAACCTTTGAGAAGAGCGTCATCGATCGTTTCGTTACCGCTTATCAGACGGGACTCACGCCCAACCCGTGCATCATCTGCAATCGACGCATCAAATTTGGAGCGCTACTCGACGCCGCGCTCGACATGGATTGCGACTATATCGCCACGGGCCATTTTGCAAAAACAGATCAGGCGCCCGACGGCACTTGGCAGCTTCACCGCGGAGAAGACCCCAAAAAGGACCAGAGTTACTTTCTCTATTCGCTCACCCAAGAGCGCCTGGCTCGCACGATCTTTCCGCTGGCGGGCATGAATAAAGAACGCGACGTGCGCCGCATTGCCGCCGAGCAGGGTTTTGCCAACGCAAAGAAAGCCGAGAGCGAGGATATCTGCTTTATCCCCGATGGCGACTACGCGGGCTACATCGAACGCCGATGTGGGCACGCAGCGGAGCCGGGCGACATCGTATGGCGCGACGGTACCGTGGTCGGACGTCACAACGGTGCGCTGCGCTACACGATCGGCCAGCGCAAGGGACTTGGCGTGGCGATGGCGCATCCCGTCTACGTCACCGGCGTGGACGCAGCAAGCAATACCGTGCACTTGGGCGAGCTCGAGGACCTGACGGTCGGTGCCCTGCTCGCGAACGATTGGATCTGGAGCGCACCGGAAGACCGCATGGAAGTCGAGCTTTCCGCCGGCGGTATTCGCGTGCGTGCTAAATACCGCTATCGTCAGGCGGACCAGCCGGCAACGATCACGCGTCAGGCCAACGGACAGATGAAGATCGTCTTCGATGCACCCCAGCACGCCGTCGCCCCAGGCCAAGCCGTTGTCATCTATCGGGGCGATGTCGTTCTTGGCGGTGGAACCGTGACTGCTGCCCTCAAGGAGTAGCACGACGACGCGTGCATTAACGCAGAGCGCTCGTCGCACTCATTAGGAAAACGCCGAGGCGAGCATTGCGGCCCGTCTCGGCGTTTTAATGCATCAAAGGGCAATCGCCTTTTTGCTACTCCCCTACGTATGCACGCAGCAGCTCGTAGGTGTTGCGCACGCCATCCATGTGCGAGCGCTCGTAATTGTGGCTTGCATACACGCCAGGACCGATAAGACCATGGCGAATATCGTAGCCAGCGCGAAGCGTCGCCTCGACGTCGGAGCCATAATGCGGATAAACATCGATAGCGTAGCCCAGGGACAGCCGCTTGGCCGTATCGGCAAGGGCGCTCACCAGCTCGTAGTTGTAGGGACCACCCGAATCCTTGGCGCAGATAGAAACCATGCGCTCGGTGCAGCCCAGGTCGTCGCCCACACAGCCCATGTCAACGCTGATCATCTCGCACGTGTCGGCAGGAACAAATGCCCCGCCATGGCCAACCTCCTCGTACACGGTAAAGAGCAGCGAGACCTTACGGGCGAGCTTCACCTCGCCGGCGGCAACCGCCCGAGCCAGGCCCAACAAAACCGAGGCGGAAAGCTTATCGTCCAAAAAGCGACTCTTGATGTAGCCGCTCTTGGCGATCACGGTACGAGGATCCATAGCGATGATGTCGCCGGTCTGGATACCCAAGCCCGCCACGTCGTCCTTGGTGTCAACGTTCTCGTCAAGCAGGATCTCCATATTCTTCTCGATCGTCTCGACTTTTTCGTCTGCAACGTGAGAAGAAGGCTCGGTATTTAGGACCACACCCGTGTAAACGCGACCGTCGCGCGTGTGAACGGTGCAGTTTTCGCCATCTGCCGTGGACCACTGATGTCCGCCAAGAGTCGTCGGGCGCAGGCGGCCATTGTCCTTGATGGAACGGACCATGGCTCCAAGCGTGTCCACATGGCTTGCAAGCACAAGAGGCTCGCCCTCGCCGCCCAGGCACACAAGCACGTTGCCTTTTGTCGAGCGTTCGGGCGTAAAGCCCATCTCCTTGAGGGTCTTCATTACATAATCGGTCACCGCGCGCGTAAATCCCGTAGGACTAGGGATGGAAGTGAGGGCTTTGAGCTGCTCTCCGATGTAATCGAGCGTGTCGGTCATTTTCTCTCCTTAGGATCGATGCCTTAAATGTGGTCGAAATATGAAAATGTGACAAAATAAACCTGTCTACTTTTTGTCACACTCTAGGGGCATTGAGGGGCGCGGCGGGTATCCCCTTTGCCGTAATCGATGGTTACGGATTTGACACTCTCAACGTCGCCGCCCGTGAGGCGCCATTCGGTAAGCAAGATATCCATGGTCATAGGACCGTCTTGCACCTTGAGCGTAACCGTAAGCTCGTCGCCGTCCTGCTCGACCGATTCGATCTCTTGCTCAGGGATCGAGGAGCCCAAAAGCTGAAGCTGGATGTAGCCGTCACGGGACGCCCAGCCCTCTTCTGGCTGAGCCACTTCGTCATCACCCGCGGCCTTCGTCGCAAGAATGTCGAGCGAATCGTCCTGCTCAGCAGTCCACGAGACATCCTGTCCGGATAGTACATGATGTGCAACCAGGGCAACTGCGCCAAGAGCAACAATGCAACCGAGGCAGATCGCCACCTTTGTGGCAAAACGGGGTTTTGTCATATCGGGCTCCTTCCCGGTCGGTTTTCTCCATAGTACACAAGACGCGCGACAAACAGAAAAATGCCGGAAAGGGACGAACCCTCTCCGGCATATATAGCATCACTCAATAAAGACGCGCGGCTAGGCTGCCGGGCAGATCTTCTTGAAGAGCTCAATGACGTCGTCGAGCGTGGCCTCGCGGGGGTTGCCCGGGAAGCAGGCGTCGGCCATGGCGTCCTTGGCCAGGACCTCGATCTCGTCGGCCCTCATGGCCTCGCAGACGTGCGGGATGTTCACGTCGGCGGAGAGCTGCTTGACGGCGGCGATGGCGGCATCGGCGGCCTCGTCGGTGCTCATGCCCGTGGTGTCGACGCCCATGGCGATGGCGACCTTGGCCAGGCGCTCGGCGCAAACCGGCTTGTTGAACTCCATGGCGATCGGCAGCAGCATGGCGCAGGCGACGCCGTGCGGGGTGTCGTAGTGGGCGGACAGGGTGTGAGCCATGGCGTGGTCGATGCCCAGGCCGACGTTGGAGAAGCCCATGCCGGCGACGTACTGGCCGAGAGCCATGCCCTCGCGGCCGGAGCCGGGCTGACCGGACTTGGCCTCGGCGACGGAGTCGCGCAGGTTCTCGCTGATCAGCTTGATGGCCTCGAAGTGGAACATGTCGGAGAGCTCCCAGGCGCCCTTGGTGGTGTAGCCCTCGATGGCGTGGGTGAGCGCGTCCATGCCGGTGGAGGCGGTCAGGCCGGCGGGCATGGAGGCCATCATGTCGGGGTCGACGACGGCGACCTCGGGGGCGTCGTTGGTGTCGACGCACACGAACTTGCGGACCTTCTCGGGGTCGGTGATGACGTAGTTGATGGTCACCTCGGCAGCGGTGCCGGCGGTCGTCGGCACAGCGATGGTGAACACGGCGTGGTTCTTGGTGGGCGCGACGCCCTCGAGGCTGCGCACGTCGGCGAACTCGGGGTTGTTGACGATGATGCCGATGGCCTTGGCGGTGTCCATGGAGGAGCCGCCGCCGATGGCCACGATGGAGTCGGCCCCGGCGGCCTGATAGGCCTCGACGCCGTCCTGGACGTTCTTGATGGTGGGGTTGGGCTTGATCTCGGAGTAGAGGGACCAGGCGATGCCGGCGGCGTCGAGCTCGTCGGTCACCTTAGCGGTAACGCCGAACTTCACCAGGTCGGGGTCGGAGCAGACGAAGACCTTCTTGTAGCCGCGGCGCTGGAGCTCGCCCGGGATCTCCTTGATAGCGCCGGAACCGTGGTAAGAGATGGTGTTGAGAACGAAACGGTTAGCCATATATGTGCCTCCTGGCTCCTCAATGCGGATGGACGCAGACGATGCGCCATCCCCTGACGGCACTCAATATACCCGCTCGGCAGAAACATCAAGCGATATCTTGGACAATCGGCGTTCCCAACTTGCTATCAAGGATGGTTCGGAAGATCTATTTCCGCAGGTAGAAACTCTAAAGGGCAAGCAGTTCGTATTTTGAACAATTAGTTCGTATATAGGAATATCGCTCAACGGCCCCCGCGGCGCGGTTCAAGCACAACGCCAACGACCTCGAGAGGGCAGCAAGCTACTTACTCGTCTTCCCATACGAATGTTCGCGATCGATAAACATGATGGCAAAAGCCAGCGCCAGCAAGGCTGCCGCAACCGCAATCGCGTGAAGGCCAAGATGCTCGATGCACCAGTTACCCAGCACGGCACCCAGCACAAAGCACAAAATGACGCCAAAATAGAGCACGCCGTTTTCTAGAAAGCCCCGATTGTGCGTGATGATGTAATCGTCCACGTTTTGCAGCCCGGAGCGTAGATTGCCAATGCACATGGTGGTCGCGATACCCTTGCCATGGATCTTGCGAAACGACTCCACCTGCATGCCGCACGCAAATGAAGTGAGGCAGTTCGCAGGCAGGTTGAGGTCTCCAGAGATAAAGCTCACGCAAAAAAGGATGATGGCCTCGATCAATACCGTCACCTGGCGCCAGTGAAACAGGCTCGAGAAACGCTCGTGAATCAGGTCGGAAAGCATGATGCCCAAGGCAAACGAGACAACGGGAAGCAAGAATCGCAGCGCTTGGGAAAACTCTCCGAGCGAAAGATGGATTCCTACCAAAAGAATGTTGCCGGTCTGCGCATTTGCAAACACGCCTCCGCGACCGATGTAGGAATAGGCGTCCATGAAGCCGCCCGCGAGTGCCAAGATAGCACCGAGTTCGATTGATTCCGAAATCTGCTTTGCACGCTGCATAGAAAGCGTGTCCCCCAATTTGCATTATCCGACAAGCATAATGTGCCCTATCCTAACGCATCGACTGTGAAAAGCGCGTGAACGCGCGCCTGGGTAACCCAATTGGTACAATCAATCCTCAAAGGGAAAAGCGTATGAAGGATGCTCATGGCAAAGCGGGTCGAACATAAAAACAAGAAGACGGCCGAGGGCGCGACCGCGCCTCGCAAAGCAACGGCATCGTCCAAAAAGCGCACCGTTCCGCGTCCCGGACGCGAAAAGTTCCTGCCCGTCTCACGCGCCGATATGGATGCTCGTGGATGGGATGCATGCGATTTTGTCTATATTTGCGGCGACGCCTACGTTGACCACTCCAGCTTTGGCATGGCCATCATCAGCCGCATTCTCGAAGCACACGGCTATCGCGTGGGTATCATCTGCCAGCCAGACTGGAACGACCCCGAAAGCATATCGATTCTTGGCGAGCCGCGCCTGGGCTTTTTGGTGAGCGCCGGCAACATGGACTCGATGGTCAATCACTACTCCGTGACCAAGCATCGCCGCCACACAGACGCCTACACCCCGGGCGGCGAGGCGGGACGACGGCCCAACAGGGCGGTAACGGTCTATGGCAACCTCATTCGCCGCACCTACAAGAAAGCGCCCATCATCATTGGCGGCATCGAGGCAAGCCTGCGGCGCCTTGCGCACTACGACTACTGGCAGGATAAGCTCAAGCGCTCGGTATTGCTCGACTCGGGCGCCGACTTGCTCATCTACGGCATGGGCGAACACGCCATCATCGAGATTGCCGATGCCCTCGACGCCGGTCTGCCCGTCGATCAAATCACGTATGTCGACGGCACAGTCTATCGCACAAGCGGAGAAGGCGCGCTCGATGCCGTGTACGATTACCACCTACTCCCAAGCTGGGATGAGCTCAACAGCGACCGGCTCACCTACGCCAAGAGCTTTAACATCCAGCAGCAAAACATGGACCCTATCACGGGGCAACGCCTGGTAGAGCCCTACCCCAACGGTATCTTTGTAGTACAAAACCCGCCTTCGGCAACGCTGACCACGCAGGAAATGGACGAGGTGGCCGAACTCCCCTACGCGCGCCATTGGCATCCCGACTACGACAAAGCGGGCGGCATCCCCGCCTTTTCCGAAGTGCGCTTCTCTATATCGAGCAACCGCGGTTGCTTTGGCGAATGCAGCTTCTGCGCGCTCACCTTCCATCAGGGTCGCGTTTTGCAGGTGCGAAGCCACGACAGCATCATGCGCGAGGCAGAAGCGCTCACCCACGATCCCGAGTTCAAGGGATATATCAACGATGTGGGCGGCCCCACCGCCAATTTTTTCCGTCCCGCTTGCGATAAGCAACTCAAGCACGGCGTGTGCAAGAACAAGCGCTGCCTGTGGCCCAGCGTTTGCAAGAACATGGTGGTGGATGAGAGCGGCTACACGCAGCTCTTGCGCGACCTGCGCTCGATTCCCGGTATCAAGAAGGTCTTTATCCGAAGCGGCATTCGCTTTGACTACACCATGGCCGACGCCTCGGATGAATTTATGCTCGAGCTGCTGCAGCATCACGTCTCCGGCCAGCTGCGCCTAGCGCCAGAACATGTAAGCGATGCCGTGCTCAGCGTAATGGGTAAACCCAGTCGTGCCGTCTATGACGCCTTCTGCCGCCGCTTTGACAAGATCAACAAACAATACGGACTCAATCAGTTTGTGGTGCCCTATCTCATTAGCTCGCATCCCGGTTCGACCATGAAAGAGGCCGTGGAACTCGCCTGCGCAGTACGCGACATGGGCTATATGCCCGAGCAAGTGCAGGACTTCTACCCCACGCCGTCCACGATGTCCACCTGCATGTACTACACCGGTGTGGACCCACGCACCATGAAACCGGTCTACGTGGCGCGCGATCCTCACGAAAAAGCGATGCAGCGCGCACTCATCCAATACCGCAAGCCCGAGAACTACAAGCTCGTGCACGAAGCGCTTATTGCCGCCGGCAGGCGCGATTTGATTGGCTACGACAAGCATTGCCTTATTCGACCCGTTCCTCCGCATGAAGGCGCCGCGCCCAAGAAGGGCAGCGGCAAAGTCAAGGGTACGGGTGGAGCCAAACGCCCGCATGCCGATAGCCGCCACAAGCAAACAGGCGCGGCCTCAAAGCAGCATCGCGGGCCAGGCGGAGCCCAGCAGATGAACCGCGCGCAAAATGCAGCAGCACGCAATCGCGCAGCCCAGGGACGCCAAGGGGCCAATCGTCAAGGTCGCCGCGGTTAACGTAATTACAGGGGCAAGACCTTCGAGGGACCTTGCCCCTCTTTTGTGCCAAGCCAGAACAAAACAGTGCCAAGCACCAGCATCGCCATGAAAGCGGCAAGCTCGACTATGGGCCCAAGCAGGCCAAGTACGGTATCGATACCGCCTACGAAGTATGACGAGAAGTTAAGCACCAGGTGCAGACCGATGTTGTAGCGCATTTTTCCGCTGCGCCAAAAGACCCAGCCAAAGACAAGGCCCATCGCTCCCGCATAGATTCCCTGCACGAGATTCATATGCAGGATGCCGAAGAGCGCGGCCTGGATGAGGTTCGCAATCCAAAAGCGCGCAGGAGGAACCCGCATCGCGCTCGCGTCGCCCAAGGGAAGGCGTGCACGATGCCGGCAGGTGCGTTCACGCCAAGCATCGTGCCATTCAGGACAGACCACGCGCAGGGAAAACTCGAGCATAAGGCCACGACATGCGATTTCCTCGGAAATCGGGGCGCCCACGGCAACCACCAAAAGCGAGATGGCACTCAGTTCACTCGTCGCTCCGTCGTTCATCATCTCGTCGTAGCCTTGTTCAAGCGAGGGAAACATGGGCAACACCAGCGAGAGGATGTAGGAGATGATCATCTGCATCGCAACGCCAAGCAAGATGATGCCGGCAACGCGCATGAACGACGCGCCGCCTCGCGGAAGCCTACGGTCTCGCGCGCTCGAGAATGAGCGCGGCCGGATACGGCACCACCACCAAGGCATGGTCACGGTAAGCGTTAGCAGCTGCGCGAGCGCGAGGGCATAGACAAGGCTGGCGTCGAATACGGCCTCGACGTCTCCAGTGAAAAATCCAACAGCCCAAAGGGCCGCAAAGCCCACACCCCACACAAAGCCGACGATGAGCTGCGCGCCCTCGACGATGCCGAACACGCCAAGGCCTGCCAGTAGATATGCAACGCCGTTTTTGACGGCATCCGCGGGAGCGATTCGCGACGGCGAGACCTGCTCGCAGGAAACCGGAGTATTGAATTCGCTCATGCTTTCACCTCGGGTGAAGTGTTCCCATCCACCTCGCGCCCAAACGCTCCGGTGGGAGATATGTCAAAGGGAAACGTACCGCATCGGTTGAACGCGGCGATAAACATGCGTATTGCGTTTGACGGCGTGGTCCCCACAAGTTGGGTTGCTGCCGCGAAGGCTGCCTTTTCCTCGGGCAAAACCTTCGCGACAACTGGGGTCATTTTTTCTGCCATGTCGATTCCTTTGCGGATCGATGTGCTACGTGTGCGCGAGCATGCGGCTGGGCTTGAACTCGCGCCTGGTTCGTTTATGTCATGTTGGTATTACTTAGTATTACTATGTATTACCCCGCTGTTTAGAATAGCAAATTGAAAGAGCGTAGGCAAGGCTGAAAAAAGAAAAGGCCGCTGCCGAAATGCTTCGACAGCGGCCTTGCGATACAACATCAGCTAAAGGGGCGAATGACGGAAAGTACAAAAGGAACCGTCGCCCCCGGCAATAAAACGCGACGACTAAACCGATTGGTGGCGCTAGTGATCATCGACATCGATTGGCTCGCCACATCGCACGGCAGCAGAGGCTCGGCACAGCGTATCAAAGGCAAACGACATGCCGTCCGACGTTGGCTCGTATGGCATGGCCCGGTCTTCGCGGATGCCCAAACGGTCCGCCTCTTTGGCAACATCGATATTGGCGCCCAAAAACATGAACTCCCAGCCGCGTTCCTGTGCCGCCGAGATCATGTGTTTGACCCGAGCGTAGCTGTACTCCTTGCTCGCGTTCTCGAGGCCGTCGGTAGTGATGCAAAACAGGGTGTGCTCAGGGCGCAACTCGGGCGGCAAAATGCGCTGCACGTGCTCGTGATAATGAATCGCGCCGCCCACGGCATCAAGAAGCGCTGTACATCCGCTCGGCACGTAATCTCGCGAGGTCAACGGGGCTACGTCCTCGATGGGTACGCGACCGTGCAGCACCTGCGATTTGTGATTGAACAGCACCGTGGATACGAGGGCCTCGCCCTCCATCATCTTGTTTTGCTTAAGCAGCGCGTTGTACCCGCCGATGGTGTCGTCTGACAGGTCCCACATAGAGCCGCTTTTATCAAGGATGAATACAAGCTCGGTCAGGTTTTTCTTCATGATTGCCTCCTTAAGGTGTGCGGAGGGCCCGATGCCCGTCCGCCTATCTCAAAGATAGGAGGCGAGGTGCCGCGAGAGGTAAACCGTCAAGCGACATCGATGCGACCGTGGACGCAGAGCCACAATGGCACGGGGCACGGTGCGAGGCGCCATGTAAGGCTACATCGACCCCAAAAGCGGCTGGTCAAATGCAAAGAGCATCGCGTTGAGCTTGTAGATGTCGTAGCATTCGCGCTCGATAAAGTAGCGGACGATCACATCGAACTTCGACGACGTGGAAAGGCTAAAGCCGGCACGTTCGAGCAAGTCATTGCACTCGTCAAGCGAGAGCTCGAGCGCAATGGCGAGCGCCACCGCCGTAGCCTTGGTGGGTTTGTATCCTTGGTCTCGGCGAATCTTGCTAAAGAGCTGGCGCGACAGGTTCGCGCGCTTGTAGACCTCGACGTCAGTCAGACCGCGGGCATCGATAAGCGACAGGACCGTCTGCGAGAATGAGGCATCAAGTTTATTGAGCAACTCAGCGATCTCTGTCTCGTCAATTGCGCGCGGGGCGGCGGCGCAATTCCGACGGCGTGACGCCGCGGCGGGGGCGGCGAGGGCATGAAGGTCAAGGTCAAGGTCAAAACCGGGACCAAAGCCGAGATCGCAAGACTTCTCCGCGGCTTGCGCGCATACGGCGCTGTCGCATGCAAAAAAGGATTCCTCACCCTGGGCATCTTGAATGCACAGCGCCACCTCGTCATAACAATCGAGGCTCGCCGCAAAGGCCCGGCGATCGTATATAGCAAGCACCACATGCATGTCTCCGGCGGCGGTACCGGCCCGATCGCTCAAGAAGTACTCGATCTCCTCGCACGCCACGTTGAGGGCGGCGGCAGGAGGATAGCCGTAGATACCCGCAGAGATGAGCGGAAAGGCGACGTTTGCAACCTGCAGTCGAGCCGCCTGGTCAAGTGCCGAGCGATAAGTGCGGCGCAGTAGGCCCTCCTCGCCATGGTGGCCATCTATCCAGCGCGGCCCCACCGCATGAATAATCCAACGCGCGGGCAAATCAAAACCCCGCGTCACCATGGCACCACCCGTGGGGCACGGAGCGATCTTGCGACACGCCGCCTGCAGCTGCTCATAACCCGCGGCAGAGAAAATCGCACCGCACACGCCACTGCCTGCGATCAGCCCCTCGTTCGCAGCGTTGACAACAGCGTCAACGTCCAACCGAGCGATATCGGACCTCACGATAGAAAACGGCATGCCAGCTCTCCCCTCTAGACCCCACGATAATTAGTTAGGTACCCCATGTGACAAAATAAACCTGAGGACTTTTTGTCACGGACTAGATGACGGTAACGCGGCCCTGGTTGCCTACGATGCCACGCGTCTCGGCCAAAAGCGGGATCGACTTGGCATTCACGCGAACAGGAATCTCGGCACGCATGGTTTGACCATCCGCCTGCTCCACAAACAGCTCCACGCGGTCGCCGCCGGGGTTGGCCGCAAACACCGCAGCCAAGCGGCTCATGTTGCCCTGGCTAAAGCGATTGGAAGGAATCATTACCTCAAAGACCTTGGGTCGATTGCTCTCCTCGGTAAGCTCCAGCGGCATGACCTCCACAGCGATGATCTGATCGCCGCGGTCGCTGCGCTCGAGCTTACCGCGCACGCGAATAAACGCGTCGGAAAGCACAGCACCTGTCTCGGGGTCGGTCTCGCCATACAAAAACTCCTCGGCAGCCTCGAACACCTTGGGGAACATGATGACGCTGGCCTCGCCTTCCATGTCCTCAAGCTGCACCTTTGCCATGGCGGCGCCCTTTTTGGTGACCATCTTTTGCACGCTTGCGACCATGCCCGCAAACCAATAGGGCTTGCCCTCGGGAATCTCGACGTTGACCATGCCCTCACCTGTGGGGCTCATGCGCTCCACACCGGTATCGATCTGCGAAAGCGAGAACTCGCGCGCCTTTCCCAGCGCGTACTCAAAGGGGCGCAGCGGGTGGTCGGAAACGTAGATGCCCAAGACCTCACGCTCGAACGAGAGCTTCATATGGCGGTCCCACTCCTGGCCGTCGGGCTCGGGAACCTGAATCTCAAAGCCGGAGCCCTCCACATCGCCAAACATGTCAAAGAGCGACGTCTGCCCCGACGCACGGTCCTTTTGACGCTTAGCCGCCGAGTCGATGATATTCTCGGGGTTGTTCTTGTCCACGAACGTCATGAGCTGGCGGCGCGGATAGCCCGTCGAGTCAAAGCCGCCTGCCTTGATGAGAGCCTCGATAACGCGGCGGTTCACCTTGCTCGAATCCACACGGTCAACCAAATCGTGAAGGTTTTTGTAGGGACCGTTCTTGGTGCGCTCCTCGATAATGACCTCTGCCACGCCTTCGCCTACGCCGCGGATACCCGCGAGGCCAAAGCGCACGCCGTCCTTGGTCGCGGTGAACTCGATACCCGATTCGTTGACATCTGGCGGAAGCACGGCGATGCCGTCGTGGCGGCAGGCCGAGACGTAATGCACGATCTTCTCGGTCTTGCCGGTATAAGAGGTAAGCACGGCCGCCATGTACTCGTTGGGATAATGAGCCTTGAGCCAGGCCGTCTGCATAACGAGAATGGCGTACCCGGCAGAGTGCGACTTGTTGAAGGCGTAGGAGGCGAACTCCAAAACGTCGTCCCAAATCTTTTGCGCGGTCTCCTTCTTGTAGCCGTTTTTGACGGCGCCGTTCATCCAATGGTCGTAGGTGGTCTCGTCCGAGCCGTCCTCCCAGTGCATGACCGTAGAGGTAAGCAGCTTGATCTTCTTCTTGGCCACGGGCTTACGGATACGCGAGTCGGACTCGCCCTTGGAGAAGCCGCACATCTCGACGGAGATGAGCATAACCTGCTCCTGATAGACCATGGTGCCGTAGGTCTCGCCCAGAATGTCGTCCAGACGCGGGTCGTAGGAAACCGCCGGTTCCTTGCCATTCATACGGTTGATGTAGGAGGAGACCATGCCTGCACCAAGAGGACCCGGGCGATACAGGGCGATCAATGCCACGACGTGCTTGTACTCGGTGGGCTTCATGTTCTTGATAGTGGCGGTCATGCCGGCGGATTCGACCTGGAACACGCCGGCAGTATGGCCCGAACCCATGAGCTTGAAGATCTCGGGATCATCGAACGGAATGGTATCGGGGTCGATATCGATACCGAAGTTTGCCTTGATATTGGCTTTGGCCTTAGAGATAACGGTGAGAGTGCGAAGACCCAGGAAGTCCATCTTGAGCAGGCCCATGTCGGCAACCGTATGGCCTTCGTACTGGGTGATCTCGACGCCGCCCTTGGTATCGAGCTTCGTGGGCACGTGCTCGTTCACCGGGTCGCGGCAGATCAGAACAGCGCAGGCATGCACGCCCTCGCCGCGCGTGAGGCCCTCGATGGAAAGCGCCGTGTCGATGATGCGACGCGCGTCCTCGTCGTTCTTGTAGGCATCGGCAAAATCGGGGTTGTAGAGCTCCTCTTTACCCGGCTGCTGCTCAAGTACCTGGCGCAGTTTGGTGGAGGGGTCGCTCGACACCATCTTGGACAGGCGCTGGCCCACGTACACGGGGTAATCGAGCACGCGGGCAGAGTCGTTGATAGCTTGCTTTGCCTTGATGGTCGAGTAGGTGATGACGTGGGTGACCTTCTCGGGACCGTAGAGCTGACGCACGTGCTCCACGACCTCGAGGCGACGCTCATCGTCGAAGTCCATATCGATATCGGGCATCTCGGTACGCTGCGGGGACAGGAACCTCTCGAACATCAGGCCGTTCTCCAACGGGTCAAACGAGGTGATGTTCATGGCGTAGGCAACGATGGCGCCTGCGGCCGAGCCACGGCCCGGGCCAACGCCGATGCCGTTTTCCTTGGCCCATTTAACGTACTCGGCAACGATCAGGAAGTAGGCGGCAAAGCCCTTGTCGCAGATAACCTTGTATTCGTATTCGAAGCGCTCCTTGATAGACACGCCATTGATGGAGCGCGTCTCCCAATCCTCGCCGTAATACTTGCGCAGGCCCTTCTCGCACTCACGGCGAAACTGGCTCTCGTGCGTCTCACCCGGGTCGAGCAGCGGGAAGCGCGGCAGGATGATGGAATCCCAGTCAAGCTCAACGTCGCACTTCTCGGCGATCTCGAGCGTGTTGTCGATAGCCTCTTGGCAATACGGGAAGAGCGCGCGCATCTCTTCCTCGGTCTTCATGTAAAACTCAGAGCCCGTCATGCGAATGCGGTTGGGGTCGTCGATTTTGGAGCCCGTGCCAATGCACATCATCACGTCCTGGATGGGAGCATCCTCGCGCGTGAGGTAATGGAAGTCGTTGGTGGCGATGACCTTCACACCGATCTGCTGCGCGATCTCGATGAGATGATGAGACAGCTGCTCGTCGGTCATGCCGTTGTCGGTGGTGATGCCGTGCTCCTGGATCTCGATGTAAAAATCGCCGGGGTCGAAGAGGTCGCGCAGGGTTGTTGCCCACGATACGGCGCCGGCCATGTCGCCTCGGTCGATGTAGCGCGGGATGATGCCCGCGATACAGGCGGAGCTGCAGATAAGGCCCTTTGCATGGCGGCGCAGATTGTCCAGGGTCACGCGCGGCTTGTAGTAAAAGCCCTGCACAGCGGCCTCGGAGACCGTCTGCATCAGGTTGACGTAGCCCTCTTGGTTCTTGGCGAGCAAAATCATGTGGTAGAGCTCGGGCTTGCGATCGCGCGCAAGGGTGTCGTCGGGAGTGAAATAGACCTCGCAGCCAAAGATGGGCTTGATGACGGGCGCGGGCTTGAGCTCGTCGATGTTACCTTGCTTATCCCACAGCTCCATATCCTTGTGGTACTGCTCCCAGCCCTGAGGGTTCTCCTCGCGGTTGGGCTCCTCCAGCTCATCGCGACGGCCCTTCTCCAAGAAGGCCTTGTCGTGGCTCCACACCTTGTAATCGGGCGCGTTATGGTTCACCGCATCGCAGGCGAGCGCCAGATCGGGAACGCCGTACATGTAGCCGTGGTCGGTGATGGCAACGGCGGGCATGCCCAGGTCGACGGCGCGCTTCACCATGTCTGAGATGCGCGTTGCCCCGTCGAGCATCGAGTACTCGGTATGGTTATGAAGGTGAACGAAGGCCATGTGAAGCAACTCCCTGATATGCGCGGTGGCAAGCGTATGTGCGTGATTTCTCTGCTCGAAGCATTCTACCGCACGCCCCAGACACGCACCGAGCCGCCCGTGCCACCCCAGAAAGCCCCATAGTTTGTTCGACTCGAAGAAAGCCTATGGCGCGCCGCTGCGACCGCCGTGGCGCCCACGGTAGCGCCGTATAATGGCCCCAGCACACACGACCTTGCAGGAGGAACCTTGAAAGTCATCGTCTACACCGACGGCGCCTCGCGCGGCAACCCCGGACACGGAGGCTACGGCGCCGTACTGCGCTACACCTCCCCTTCCGGCAAGGAGCACGTGCTCGAGCTCTCTTGCGGCTACGAGCGCACCACCAACAACCGCATGGAACTCATGGGCGTCATCGCCGCGCTCGAGGCCCTCAAGCGCCCCTGCGAGGTAGAGCTGCACTCCGACTCGCAGTACGTGGTGAACGCCTTTAACAAAAACTGGATTGCCGGCTGGCAGGCGCGCGGATGGAAGACCGCGGCCAAAAAACCGGTGAAGAACCCCGATCTTTGGAAACGCCTGATCGCAGCCAAGGAGCCGCATGACGTTACCTTCCTGTGGGTCAAGGGACATGCGGGCCACAAGTATAACGAGCGCTGCGACGAGCTCGCCACCGTCGCTGCCGATAAAGGACCGCGCATCGTCGATACCGGCTTTGTAGAGGGCGACACAGACTGACGCAACGCCCCCGCCGTGCCTTGCGTGGTATCATGGGAACAAACTTCGCCGAACCACAGGAGGCGCAATATGCTTCGCATCGCGACCATCGGAACGAGCCCCATCACCGAGAACTTCATCGAGGCGCTGGGCGCAAACGACCGTGCCGCCTTTGTTGGCGCGCAGTCGCGCGATGCCGAGCGCGCGCACGCCTTCACGCAGAAGCACGGCGGCGAGCGAGGCTATGCATCGGTGGAAGAGCTCGCCGCGGACCCTGCAATCGACGCGGTCTACATCGGCAGCCCCAATGCCTGTCATGCACCTCAGGCGCTTGCACTCATCAGCGCCGGCAAGCACGTGCTGGTAGAGAAATCCTTCTGCTCAAACCGCCGCGAGGCCCAAGAGGTCTTCGACGCCGCCGAGCGTGCGAACGTTGTTGCGCTCGAGGCGATGCGCCCCCTGCATGATCCGGCCTATTATCAGTTTAAGGACGCCCTCGAGCAGATCGGGCGCATCCAGCGCGCCACCATCCGCTTTGGTAAGTACTCCTCGCGCTACGACGATATCCTCGCGCATCGTCACACCAACATCTTTGACTGCAATATGGCATCTGGCGGCCTTATGGATATGGGCGTCTACAGCGTGGAGCCCATGATCGACCTTTTGGGCGCACCCGAGACCATCGCCTTCGCCCCCATTTTCATCGATGCGCAAGCCCAAGACATCACCCACGGTCCCATCGACGCTGCGGGAACCATCATGTGCACCTACCCGGGCGCCGTGGCGACACTCCACTATTCCAAGTTCACGCAGGACTTCTCGCCCGTGCAGATTGAGGGCGAACGCGGCACCATCACGCTCGATTCCATCTCCATGCCCAGCCATATGCGCATCGATATGATGGGCGTGGCCGTACGCATGGCAGCCAGGACCCGTGCGAGCTCAGGCAGCACCGAAGAAATGGACCTGCCGCAGACGGATAACAGCATGTGCTACGAACTTGCCGATTTCATCCATGCGGTGGAGCAGACGCAGGCAGGCACGCCGGCTTTTGAGGCGACATGCGGGGCCCACGGCACCATGGCGCATTTCCGCGACCTCACCCTTGCCACCATGGACGTGATGGACCGGGCTCGCGCACAGGCAGGTATCGTCTTTCCCGCAGACCGCACGGGCACCCAAGCCTAAGCGCAAGCACCCATCGCCTGCGAAGGAGAGATTCGCCATGAAGTTCCTCAGCAAATTCCGCCGCTTGACCGGACCGGACGGCAGCAAGAAAATCGCCCGCAGCGCACTTGAATGCGAACTTACGCAAAAGCTGCGCGAACGCGGCGCTGCGGGCGACTTCTCTCCCGTTCGCTGGGGCCTGCACTATACGGGTACGGTTCAAGGTGTCGGTTTTCGCTGGACCACGCAAAACATCGCACGCGAGCGCCATCTCACCGGTTGGGTGATCAACCGAGAGGACGGATCGGTAGATATGGAGCTGCAGGGGCCGAGCGTGCAGATATCGGCACTGATGGACGACCTGCAAGACTGCTATGCCGGCTGGGGCGCGAACATCTGTCTTTCTGCCGCGCACGAGCTTAAGCTTGAAGATACCGAAGGCTCCTTTGAGGTGCGCTTCTAGCCTCACCGCCACCTAAAAAGTTATTAGGAATCAATCGCAATTATTTGATATAGTTGCCATAGTTAACCATGCACGGGTAAGGAGGCGGCACCGCATGCAACGCAGAAACACCAAACAGCGCACGCTGATCTTGGACATCGTTCGCGCCCACGGCGACCACCCCACCGCCGAGGATATCTACCGCAACGTTCACGAGCAAAATCCCAAGGTGAGCCGCGGCACCGTATATCGCAACCTCAACCTACTAGAAAAGACGGGCGATATCATCAGTATCGAAGTGCCGGGCGGCAATCGCTTTGACCGTCGCTGCGACCCGCACGCGCACGTGATCTGCTGCAGCTGCGGCGCCGTCTGCGACGCCATGGTAGAGCATGACCACACGCTCGATGGCATGGTCGAGAGGCAAACGGGCTACATAATCACGCGGCACGAGACCCTTTTCTACGGCATCTGCCCCAGCTGCCAGGAGAAGAAAGTCCAAAACGAGGATGCCCAAGCATCCGCCTAGGCAAATCCCTAGATAAGGCCAAAGTGCTTGCAGGCGTTCCAGATGCCGTCGTTATCCATGTCGTCGGTCACATAATCCGCGCGCTCACGCACCAGGTCCCACGCATTGCCCATGGCAACGGAGCATCCGCACTCGTCAAACATCGTTAGATCGTTCTCGCCGTCACCAAAGGCGATGGCCTCCTCGGGAGCAATGCCGTAGCGCTCGAACGTGGCGACGATCCCTGTGCCCTTGCCGCCTTCTTCCGGAATCACATCGCAAAAAAGCGGCGTCCAGCGCGTGGTGCGCACGTGAGTTGCAGCCTCGCGCACCAGATGCTCCTCGGGAGTGTCGACAATCGCGCAGAACTGATACACAGCAGCGCCCTTGAGCCGAGAGATGTTGTTTGCCTTGGTGGAAAGCCCCAGCTTAGTGGCAAAATCCTCGGTACGCGCGTTGGCACGGCTCAAGAAGCTTTCCGTGCGCGTAAGGGCATAGACGTCAAAGATCCCCGCCTCCACAGCACCAATGATGCCGTTCACGTCTTGCGGGTCGATGGGACAATCGCGATAGTCGCCCTCGTTGTCAAAGCAAAGCTGACCGTTAAAGCAGATATAGGAGTCAAAGCGGCCCTTGATGCACGGCGGCAGCTCAAACGAGCCGCGACCCGTAGCAAGAACCGTCCGGATACCGTTTGCCTGAAGCTGCGCCAGAGCCTGCTTGGTGGATTCGAGCATCTTGTGCGACGAATTAAGCAGCGTTCCATCGACATCGAAAAAGGCAGCTTTGATCATGGGGCCCGGCTTTCTTGGTTCTAGGGTTTTTCAGCCCCACATTGTAGCAAAACGGGAGTTCTGTCCCATCGGCGGGCTCTCCCCCTGGTCCCGGAATCGGGCTTCACAGGCTTCCGGGACCAGGGGGAGAGCCGCCTTGCAATCGCGGCCCGTCGGGGTTTGGTGGCGGAAGAAGGGGATGGTACGCCACGGTGACGAGGCGGCGCTGCAATCCACATCGCAAATGAAGCAGAAAATCCCATTTAGAACGGGCTAGGTGCCGTCTAAATGGGATTTTCTGCTTCATTTGGGAGAGCGGGATGCAAGGAGTAGGCCACAACGCCAAAGACTCGCCAAGGACTCGATTAGATGTGCTGGTAGACGTGCTCGACTTCGGCGATATAGAGGGTGTGATGGTCGCGCTGGGGATAGTTTTGCTCGTCTACAGATGCATCGACAAAGCATTCGGGCTTGATGGTATCGGCGTAGAGCTTGCGGCAAACAAAGACGAGGTCTGCCTGTTCATAGGTGGTGGTGCCATCTAGCTGTACCGGCGAGAAGCCGACCTCGGCGATCTTATCGCCATCGCGGCCCGACTTTGTTCCCAAGACGCTCAGCGCCTGCTTGTATTGCGAATCGAAAAAGGAAAGCGTGAAGTGGCCGTTCGCGTCGACAAACTGCTTGGTGTAGCGCTGCGGACGAATATAGATCGTCACCACGGGCTTGTTCCAGATGGTACCCATGCCGCCCCAGCTCACCGTCATGGCGTTGGACGCATCCGCGTTGCCGGCAGCCACAAGCCCCCATTCCTTGTCGAGCTTGGTAAAGGGATTGAGCGAGACCTCGCCGAGCGGAAGTTCCTTGAACGCCATGGCTATCCTCCATGTATTGAAAACGGGGCAGTACGGACGAACTCCATACTACCCCGCATGACATCAACTGATACCAAAAAGACAAGCGTTACTGTTCCGGCTCAAAATACGCAAGCGCGATGGCGCCCGGTCCTACATGAGTACCAATGGTTGCACCCACGGTATGCACCGGCAGCTCGTCGCCTGGATACGCTTCCCACAGCGCCCGGCTATCGTGAATATACTTTCGGAGCAAGGCGTCCGAAAGGCCCGCGTAGCCCAGGGCAACCGGCATGGAGAAGTCGATACCGCGGCTCGCCTCGATCTGCTGGTTGAGCAAATTGCGGCCGTTCTTGGAGCCACGCGCACGGCCGAGCATCTTGACCTCGCCGTTCTCGATGGTGATGACGGGCTTGATAGAGAGCATCTCGCCAAAAGCCCCTGCCGCAGCCGAAATACGACCGCCGCGGCGCAGGTACTCGAGGGTATCCAAAAGGCCGATGACCACAACGCGCTCACGCGCTGCCTCAACACGAGTGGCGATTTCTTCGACGCCAAGACCTTTCTTCGCCAGGCCCAGCGCATACTCAACCAAGATGCGCTCGCTCACGGTAACGTGGCCGGAGTCGACCACGCGCACGGGAGACGATGCCTCGGAGGCCGCCATGCAAGCACTCTGATACGTGCCCGAAAGCTTTGCCGAAAGCGTGATGATCAGCGGTTCGAACCCGTCGTGCTCGGCACGCTCGATCGCCTGCGCAAAGGCATAAGGGTTCACCTGACCGGTCTTGGGCAGCTCGTCGCCCTCAACCAGCAGCTCATAAAAATGCTCGTGCGAAAGGTCCACGCCATCTGCGTAGACGGTCGAGCCAAAGGTGATGGAAAGAGGCAGGACATCGAGCTGCGGATTATCCGCCCCCACGATGTCGCAGCCAGAATCGGTGATGATACGTACAGCCATGCGGCGATGCCTTCCTGCTTGGAAGGGAGCCTACCTGTCCTCGCGCGAAATCGTGCGCAGGCGCCCCAGCACGGAGCGAAGCGATGCGTACATCTGCTCGCGCTCTTCGTCACTTTGGGCGGCATACACCTCGTCGAGCACGCGAGTGATGGCGACATCGGCACCCTGTGCGCTCTTTCGACCGCGCTCGGTGAGCACCACGGCGGCACGGTAACGCGTCGTGGCACCCTGCTCTGCCTGAACCTCCACAAAGCCCTCGCGCTCCATGCGCGCGAGCGTGCGCGAGACGGCGGCGCGCGTCACGCTGGCTGCGCGCGCAAGCTCGGCTCCGGTCATGCCCTGCGGGTGCTTGCCCAAGTAGTACAGACACATGATGTCGGCACCGGTGAGCCCCAGTTTGGCGCTCTCCACGCTCTTGATGCGCGTCACCTCTTTGTTGATGGCCGCGATGAGCCCCGTAAAGTCCTCAAAGCGCGCCTCGTCCCGAGATGCCGTATCCACGTGTCCCTCCCCTAGTTCAAATTGACAGCTCACCATTGTATGACTGCGTGTTAACAGGTCAACAACTCCCACAGCAGGCACATAACCTACGCACGCGGGCCGGCGTTGCGAACGGAATCCGGCAGATGCGGATAGCGCTTCTCAAAGTTCTCGCAGAACATAGCTGCCAGCTCGTGGGCAGAAGAATCGTAGAGCGACGCGCTCTTCCAGTAGGTGCGGGGCACAAGAATGGCGTCAGGCACACCATGGCACGTCACCGGAATATCGACGTTGAAAATCTCGTCATGGATGAAATCGGCCTCCTCGATGGTCCCATCAAGTGCACGTGCTACAAGGGCGCGCGTATAGGCAAGCTCGATGCGATGGCCATGGTCAAAGTCTCCGCCTATCCAGCCGGTGTTGACCAAGTACACGCGCGTGTCGCTGCGGCGCAGGCGCTCGCCAAGCATTTCGGCATAGACCATAGGATCGAGCGGCATGAACGGCTCGCCAAAAAGCGCCGAGAACGTGGGCTGCGGTCGGGTGATACCTTGCTCCGTCCCGGGTGTCTTGGAGGTAAAGCCCGTCACAAAGTGATACATCGCCCCCTCGGGAGTAAGGCGCGAGATAGGTGGAAGTACACCAAAGGCATCGCAGGTGAGGAAGAGGACCACGTTGGGGTTGGGGCTCACGCCACGCGTCCAGGCATTGGCGATGTGCTCGATGGGATAGGCAACGCGCGTGTTTGCCGTGATGGAAAGGTCGTCGTAGTCGGGATCGCGATTCTCGTCGAGCACGACGTTTTCGGCCATGGCGCCAAAGCGGATGGCCTGGTGGATCTCGGGCTGACTGTACTCGTCCATACCGTCACATTTGGCATAGCAGCCGCCCTCGATATCAAAAACGCCCACATTGCTCCAACCGTGTTCATCGTCACCGATCAAAAGACGCGTAGGGTTGGCCGAAAGCGTTGTCTTACCCGTGCCCGAAAGGCCAAGGAACACAGCCGTGGCGTGGCTGATGGGATCCATGCTCGCCGAGCAATGCATGGGCAGCACGTTATCCTCAAGCGGCAACAGGTAGTTCATCACCGAGAAGATGCTCTTCTTGATCTCGCCCGAAAAACCGGTGCCCGCAATAACGATCATGCGCTCGGTAAAGTTGATGAGGACGGCGGCCTTGGAACGCACACCATCGCGCTCGGGGTCGCACTCATAGCCGGGCGCCACCATCACACGGAAGTCCGGCTCCTCGAAGTTCACGTGCTCGCGCACGCGCGGCCGCACAAGCATCTGCTTGATGAAAAGCGCCTGGCTCGCACGCTCGCACGCCACAAAGAACGTACGCGCATAGTTGCGGTCGGCACCGGCAAGGCCGCAGGTGATAAAGAGGTCGCGCCGAGAAAGATAGGCCGCTACGCCATCGCGTACGCGCTCGTAGACATCTTGGCTAATGGGCGCATTTGTTTGCCCCCACGCGATCTTGTCGTGAACCTCGGGCGTGTCGACGATAAAACGGTCCTTGGGCGAACGGCCCGTGTAGGCGCCCGTTTTGATAACGAGGGCGCCGTTTGACGCAAGCTCGCCCTCATCGCGACGAATGGCATGCTCTACCAGGGAAGCTACAGGAAGGTCCACATAGCGGGCGGGTTCGGCGCCAGCCGCAGCCTCCCCGGTTATGCCACATGTGGTCAAAACCTGATCGAGCGCTGCCTTCTTCATCCAAACCACCCTCTCCACGTCGCGCACGGGGCGCGTTATTGCTCAAAGTGCTCCTTTGGGTGTACTCCAAGTACGCGGCGGGCGGCACCACATCTCGGCGAGGCGCTGGCCGCGCTAGGCGAACGCATCGCATGGCCCCTCGCATGCCCAGGAGCTGCAACGCGCGCCCCAAGGCATACGCCGAATTCGCAAGACCGCGGCACATCGCACCTCGGGCAAGCCTCCTTGACATACAAAAGCAGACCCGCCCTCGATGCGCTTGCGCGCAAATCGAAGACGGGCCTGCCAAAGAAACGGTAAAACAAGCTGTACGGCTTAAAGCACCAGCCCCGCACCGGCCAGCGCAAGGATGCTCATGAGCACAAGGAAGGCAATGCCATAGGGAATGATCGCGCGCATGAGCTCGGCATCCTTTCCTACCACGCGTACCGAGGCAAGGCCAATGGCGAGAGACTGCGGAGAGAGCATCTTACCCGCCGAGACGCCCAGCATGTTAAGGGCAACCATCCAGTACGGGTCGGTGCCCAAGGCGTCCGCCGCCTGCTTTTGCACCGGGCCAAAAAGCATTGCCGAAGACGTGCCGGAACCCGTGACAAACGTGCCCACGGCACCGATCCACGGGGCGATGAACGGATACGCCGCACCCGCAACGCCAATGCAAAAAGCCGAGATGGACGAGATCATGCCCGAATAGCCCATCACCTTGGCGCAGCCAAGGACAGAGAGCATGGTGATGACCGTCGGCATCATCTGCTTGACGGTAGCGCCCAGAACCTCAAGCATCTGCGCGGGACGCGCACCCTGGATAAAGCCGCCCACGATGGCCGCAAGGAAAATCCAAATGCCCGGTGTGTTGACCCACATAAAGGAAAGCGTGCCCGGGTTCTTGCCGCTAAAGACCTGAACGCTCGAGGAAAGCGGAGCCAGTGCGGAGTTCACAAACGGCACGAGCTTCGAGGTACCCATAAGCAAGATGAAAATAAGAATGAAGCAAGACCATGCACGAAGGGCGCCGCCCAGCGTAAGCGCCTCGTGCGGCTCCACGGCAACATGGAAGCGCTTGTCGAGCTTGCCAGAGTGCTCGGCACGCATGGCAAGCAGCGCCGTAACCGCAAGCGCACAGATGGAACCCACGACCACAGAAAGCTCCGGGCCCACAAAGGCGGCAACCGCCATGGTGGGAAGCGCAAAGGCCAGACCAGCGGCAAGGGTGGGCACAACAACGCCGCGCAGGCGGTCGGCGACGCTCGCGCCCTCGACCTTACCCGCAACAAGCACGATCAAAAACGGGGCGACGATGTAGAACGGAGCAAGCTGCACCATCTGAACAAAGGCAAGATGAGCCGAGTCGAGACCCACAAGGCCCGCGAGAGAGACGGTGGGAATGCCAATGGAGCCGTACGGCGTGGGCACGCCGTTGGCAAGCAGGCACAGCAGCACGGCGGGGATGGGGGCAAAACCCAGGCCCGCAAGCATGCTCGCGGGAATCGCGACGGCGGTACCAAAGCCCGCCATGCCCTCCATAAAGCCGCCAAAGCACCAAGCGATGAGCAGCGCGAGCAGACGACGGTCGCTCGAAATGGAGGTGATCATGCCGCCGATGACATCCATGGCACCCGTCTTCACGCACAGGTTATAGGTAAAGACCGCGGCGATGATAACAAGGACGATGGGCCACAGGGCCATGAGGAAACCCTCGAGGCTTGCGGTGGCAACTTGACCGGCAGGAAGCTTCCACACTCCCAGCGCTAGCACGCACGAAAGGACAAACGATCCAATCGCGGCCTTCCAGGCCGGCCACTTAAACACGAGCAGGACAACGACGAGCCACAAAATCGGCACGAGCGCAAGCACAAAGGCCATGGCATCCATAGGTATAAACTCCCTAATGAACTTGTTTCGGCAGTACGCTGAGTGTCAGATCCGGTTCAAAAAGATCCGCCTCAAAAGGATACCGAAATAATTTCGATAGCGCCTCGAAATCATGCCTAGAAACAGAGTTAACACGTTTGAAGCGTTATAATCGACCCAACAAACACAAGGGAGGTCTCGACGTGACACTCCGCCCGAAGCAAAACGAACGGCAAACGAACCACAAAGCATCAAATGGCAGGCGCTCCGCCACACGACCGGGCACCACGGGCGCCGGCAGCAGACAGCACAAACGTAACCGTCTGTCCTCCCCTCTTGCACGCCTTGTAAACCAATGGTGGAACCGCCTGATTGGCGCTATCTACGAGGGGTCCCTTTCCGAGCAGGAAGCAGAATACGAATCCGGCTCCACCGGGCGCGACTACATCTGGAACACCGTGGGCACAAGCATCTGGGGCATGGTCTTCCCGCTGCTCACCATTGTATGCACGCAGCTCGTGGGCGCCGAGCAGGCGGGCATGTTCTCCATGGCCTTTGTGGCGGGCACGCTTTTGATGATTCTTTCGAACTTTGGCGTGCGCACCTTCCAGGTATCCGACATCGACGAGGCCACCTCGTTTTCCTCCTACCAGCTCAATCGCTGGCTCACCTCGCTTCTGGCGCTCCTCGTTGGTATCGCCTATTGCATGCTGCGCGCCTACGACGCGGCGATGTTCACGCTCTCTATGGGCATCTATGTATATAAGATCGTCGACGGCATGGCCGATGTCTACGAGGGACGCCTGCAGCAGGCAGACAAGCTCTACCTTGCAGGCATGAGCCAGGCGCTGCGCTCGGTTGCCGTGGTCGCGATCTTCAGCGTGATGCTTTTCATCACGCGCAGCCTACCTGTGGCTTGCGTCGCCGCGGGCGTGGTGGCCGTGCTCTCCCTTGTATTCATGACGTTTCCGCTGTCGTTACTGGAGACGGAAAAATCCGGCCCGTGGCGCATGCGCGAGGTGGGCGGGCTCTTTCGCCAGTGTTTCCCGCTTTTCTCGACGCTTTTCCTGTTCAACCTTATTGAAAGCTGCCCCAAGTTTGCCATGGAAAGCATGATGGGCTACGACGCACAGCTCTACTTTAGTGCGCTGTACTTCCCTGCGCAGGCGATTTTGCTCGCCGTGGGCTTTGTGTACAAGCCGCAGCTCCTGCGTCTGGCAAACATCTGGTCAAACCCGCGCAGGCGCCGCCGCTTTGACCTTATCATGCTTGCCGTGCTGGCCGTTGTGGTTGTGCTCACGCTCGCTGTCATCGCCTTTATGGGTTGGATTGGCATCGGCATCATGAGCTTTATGTACGGTATCGACTTTACCGAGTACCGTATGCTCGCGTTTCTCATGGTGGCCGCCGGCGGCCTTACCGCGGCAATCGACTTTTTGTATCAGATCATCACCGTGCTGCGCCACCAGGACCTAGCAACCAAGCCGTACCTTATCTCGTTTGGCGCGGCAATCGTGCTCTCAATCGTGCTGGTGCGCATCTTTGGCCTGCTGGGTGCCGTGCTGAGCTACCTTGCGGTCATGGCGCTGCTGCTCGTTTTGCTCACGATGCAGTACGTGCGCATCCGCGGTATCATCTCGCGCACCACCGGCGACCCGTTCGCGCGCAGGCCGCACTACAAGTAGCCGGGAACACGGCCCAGACTACTCTCACTCGGCGATGTCCCCGTACCACACGTGGCGATCGTCCAGACGCATCACGCCCACGCGGCCAACGCCTGCGCCCGCCGCAGCGGAGCAATCGATAGCAAGATGGTCTGCCACGCCGCCGGTATCATGCGTGGGCCCCACCTCGACCATGCAGCCCAGGCCGTCCTTGTTGCAGCCCGTGCCACACATGTTTGCGGCATAGCGGAACAGCAAACTCGAAGGCGTGTGCCCCGCAATCACCACGGGGCCTCGCCCGTCAGGGCCCACAAGCCCCGTAGGCACGCCCCAAAAGGCCTCGCGAATCCAAAGAAGATCCTCTTCATCCTGAGCAGCCATGGCCTGACGCAGCACATCAATGGGAACGTCCGCATAGCCGTCCTCGCCGGTATAGCCCGCACCCGCGAGCCAGCACGTAAAAGCCCTGGGTTCTATGCCAGCATGCGCCAACAGGTATGTCCTATCCCCCACTTCAATCGCATCTGATAGCGGCAGCTCGCGAATCCACTCGATAACGGCGCGATACTCCGCGAGGGGCAGGGCATCAAACTGGGCGGACGTGGTGTAGCCACCGTTTCGCTCCCAGGTAAAGATATCCATCTGGCTTCCGCGCTCGATGGCGTTGAGCATCAGGCGCTCGTGGTTGCCCATCAAAACATGAACGTTGGGCAAGCTTCGCACCAGATTGATGACGCCCACCGGCTCCGGACCGCGATCAATCATATCGCCCAGCACGTACACGGTATCGTCCGCACCGGGGGCGGCCTGCTCGAGCGCTTGGTCGAGGGCGCGCAGATGCCCGTGGGCATCGGAGGTGATATACGTCGCCATATGGGGCACCATCCTTAAACGTCAACTTGAACGTTATTGTATACGCACAAGGGCAGGTTGACAAAGTTTGAGGTATATCCAGTTGAGAGTTCATGACGATGGCGCCAGATGGGTGCGCCGGCGGTTTTCAATCGACCATCTGGGTAGGATTAAAAGCGTTGGACCGTATCGCCCTGGCAGCGACCTCGCTGCATCGCTCGAAAGACGAGACCGCATGAACATGATTCTGCTCTTTGTAGGCGCCGTTATCATCGCCTGCATCCTACTCAAGCCCATCGCGGCCAAACTTCCCTTCCCCACGCTGCTCATCTTTATCGCCCTCGGCATGTTCTTGGGAAGCGACGGGCCGCTGCATATCAACTTTAACGACTTCAAGGCAACCGAGAGCGTCTGTACCGCAGCCCTTATCTTCATCATGTTCTACGGTGGCTTTAACACCAACATCGAGCGCGCACGCCCGGTGGCCGCCCCCGCCGTCTTGCTCTCCACCGCAGGCGTAGTGATCACCGCCGGCCTCACCGCGGTGTTTGCCCATGTTGCCTTGCGCTTTGATTGGCCGCTGGCGCTCCTTTTGGGCTCCGTCATCTCGTCCACAGACGCCGCAAGCGTTTTTTCCGTCCTGCGCGAGCACCGGCTTTCGCTCAAGGGTGGCACCGACTCGCTGCTCGAGGTCGAGTCTGGCTCCAACGACCCGCTCGCCTACATGCTCACTGCCGTGTTTAGTGCCCTGGCGCTGGGCGAAGCCGTCAACCTGCCCGTGCTTATCGCGCAGCAGATTGTCTTTGGCGCCGCGTTTGGCTTGGCGTTTGGCTGGGTTGGCATGAAGCTTGCCTGCCGCATGAACCTCGAGTCTCAAAGCGAGACCATCGTGCTTATCGCCATCGCGCTGCTCTCGTTTGCGGTACCCAGCCAGCTGGGCGGCAACGGATTTCTCTCTGTGTACCTGGCGGGCATCGTGCTGGGCGCCTCGGACATTCCCTCCAAGCGCGAGATGGTGCATGTCTTTGACGTGCTCACCGAGATGGCCGAGATGGCGATCTTCTTTTTGATTGGCCTTTTGGTGACCCCCACCCGCCTGCCGCAGGCCATTCTGCCGGCACTAGGCCTTGTGCTCTTTATGCTCTTTATTGGCAGGCCGGTGGCGGTGTGCGCGATCATGCCGCCGCGCCGAGAACGCCTGGGACAGATTGGCCTGGTATCCTGGGCGGGCTTGCGCGGTGCCGCCTCGGTGGTCTTTGCGCTGTTCACCGTGGTGTCTGGCGTGCCGGGCAGTCGCGACCTTTTTGACCTGGTGTTTATGGTCGCCATCATCTCCATCGTGATGCAGGGCTCGCTTTTGCCCGCCGTGGCCAAACGTCTAAAGATGATTGACAAGGCAGGCGACGTAGGCCGCACCTTTAACGATTATCAGGAGGAGACCGACCTTTCGTTTATCAAGCTCAAGGTAGACGCCGGGCACCCCTTTGCCGGACGCAGCCTGGCACAGATTGGCGAGGCGGCAAGCATGCTCGTCGTCTTGATATTGAGGCATGGCGCCGAGCCCGTTATCCCCAACGGCGATACCGTGATCGAGACGGGCGATCTGCTTGTGCTTGCCGCGCCCACCTTTGAGGAGCGCGCCGGGGTCTCGCTGCGCGAGCATCACATTGGCGAGCATCACCACTGGGCAGGGTGCGCCCTGCACGAGCTTCCACACGGGGGGCGACGCTTTATCGTCGTGTTACTCAAACGCGAGGGCGAGACGATCATTCCCAACGGCGATACGCAATTGCTGCCGGGAGACGACGTGGTCATAGCCACTCTGGGATAGAAAAACGGAGGCGGCGGGCGATTGAATTTTGCCCGCTGCCCCGTTGCGTTAGCGCACGTTTATGCCCAGCTCTTGCGCGATACGCAAGAGCTCCTGGGGATCCGCACGTTCAATGCGCGCAAGGTCTATGAGCGCCGGCCCCGCCCCTACCGCGAACGCCGTGCCGCAGTAGTCCATCAAAAAGGCCCGCAGGCCCTCGAAGTCGGGGGTATCGTCATCGGTATATGACATGGCTGGAAGTCTCCTTCTACGCGCGGGCGTTGGCTTTCATTTTAGTCTTTGGTCGTTCGGACCCACAGGATTCGGCTGCAGATGCCGCATAGGTTGTGCGGTGTCGCCGCTGCGACACCATGCCGAATGCTCACACGGGCGCGTAGGGCTGGACATGGAAACCAAACGGCAAAAATCGCAGAGAACTCCGCCAGAAAGCCAAACTCCCTGCTAGATTGACGAACATATGTTTGGTGTTTATAATTATTACTTGAATAGACGCCCCGTCTCGTGGTATAAATGGATTGCGTTCCTTTATGGAGGGCAGTCAAGGGCCGGGGGATCACCCCGGCATTTTTATTTTTAGGGAGACTGCATCGTGAAGGAGCTTTCCGTTTTCGTCGATGAATCCGGCAACTACGGAGGGCGCAGCGCTAAATACTATTTGATAACGCTTGTTTTCCACGATCAATCAGCATCTATCGTCGAACCCATCGAAAATTACGAGCATGCACTTAGAACACGTGGACTTCCGGATATTCCACTCCATATGAACCCCCTGATGCACGGCAATGAATCATACAAGGCCATGGACACTCGCATGCGAAGTCGACTTCTTGCAGGCTTTGCCTCGTTTGCGAGCAAATGCCCCATCACATATGCAACGTTCAGCTACCAGAGAGACAGATTCACCAACGATGAAACCATGTTCGCAAGGATGCGGCGTGATTTGGTTCTCTTTTTTATTCGATACGCTGCAGTCTTTTCAAGAGTACGACGCTGTCAAGATTTACTACGACAATGGACAAAACGAAGTAACCAACGTCCTCCATGCGGCGTTCGGATACGTTCTTGGAGCCCAGGCAGTCATTTATAAAGAATGCGACCCAAGGCACTTCAGGCTCCAGCAAATTGCAGACTATATCTGTGAAATCGAACTAGCGAGGATTAAATACGAAAGATCTGAGCAATCGAAAACCGAACAGATCTTCTTTGGAAGCTACCGAGATTTCAAGAAAAACCATCTTAGAAAAATACGAACGAAACGCATCCGGTAGACCCGAACTACAATTCGAGCCATAAAGAAATCGGTACTCTCGAATAGAAGGACCTCCAAGAGCCGGGGAAGTCCCCTGGCATTTTATGCGCAGACCCCGAGGGCACACATGAAGGAGCTCTCGCCCGTTATCAATAAACTCGGCAAGCGTGCCGCATTAAAAGCGCCCGAAGCAAATTGCTCATGCAGCAATCTCCATGTAACAGAATCGTAAACCATAGAGAAATACTCGGATTAGCATGCTAAAGTGGCCGTACCTCAGAGTCTGTTTTTGGAGGTTTGTTTTATGGCCCGCGTGCACAACTTCTCGGCCGGCCCCGCCGCGCTTCCCGAGAGCGTCTTGACGCAGATTGCAAACGAGATGCTCGATTACCAGGGTTGCGGCATGTCCGTCTTGGAAATGAGCCACCGGTCGAGTATGTACCAGCAAATCATCGACGACGCCGAGGCCACGCTTCGCCGTTTGCTCGATATTCCGCAAAACTACCGTGTGATTTTCCTACAGGGCGGCGCCACGCTGCAATTTGCGGGCATCCCCATGAACTTCATGCGCACCGGTCGCGCCGGTTACGTGGTCACGGGCAACTTTGCCAAGAAGGCCTGGAAAGAGGCAACCAAGTACGGCGATGCCGTCAAGCTCGCCTCAAGCGAAGGCACCGATTTCGACCGTATCCCCGCGCTCGCCCCCGTGCGCGAGCGCGCGGCCGCAGGCGACCTTGATTACGTCTACATCTGCCAAAACAACACCATCTTTGGCACCATGTTCCACGAGCTGCCCGAATGCGGCGACACTCCCCTTTTTGCCGACGTCTCGAGCTGCTTTCTTTCGCAGCCACTCGATATTTCGCGCTACGGCCTGGTCTATGCAGGCGCGCAGAAAAATGCCGGCGCCGCGGGTGTCACGGTGATCATCGTGCGCGACAACCTGCTGGAAGACGGCCCGGCCTTCGCGCAAACCCCCCAGTACATGGACCTGCGTCTGCAGGCTCAAAAGGGCTCCATGCTCAACACGCCCAACACCTTTGGCATCTACGTATGCGGCAAGGTCTTTCGCTGGGTGGAAGAAACCGGCGGCCTTAAGGCCATGGCGCAGCGCAACTGGGCAAAGGCAAACCTGCTCTACGATTTGCTCGACAACAGCCAGCTCTTCCATGGCACGGCGCAAAAGGACAGCCGCTCCATCGCCAACGTCACGTTCCGCACCGATTCCGACGAGCTCAACGCGCGGTTTGTCGCCGGCGCGCACGAGCGCGGCATCGAGAACATCAAGGGGCATCGCCTGGTAGGCGGCATGCGCGCAAGCGTCTATAACGCCGTTACCATGGAAGATGTCGAGGCACTCGCCGCTTACATGCACGAGTTTGAAGCCGAGCACGCACCGTCTCCGCGATCTTTGTAGCCTGCGACAACGCGGGCCCACCTCAGCTGTATCACCATTGCCGCCACGCGCGGCGTTCCCCACAAGGAGACTTCCATGCGTAAAATCAAAACCATCGACGACATCACCAAAGACGGCGCGGTCGAATTTGGCAACGGCTACGAGTTTGTAGACAAGGCCGAGAACGCCGACGCCATCCTCATGCGCTCGACCGACTTGCACGGCTACGAGCTGCCCGAAGGCATTCGCGCTATTGCTCGTTGCGGCGCAGGTGTGAATAATATCCCCATCGAGGAGTACGCCAAGCGCGGCGTCGTGGTATTTAACTCCCCCGGCGCCAACGCCAACGCCGTGAAGGAGATCGTGCTTGCCGCCCTCATCCTTTCCAGCCGTGGCGTGGTGCAGTCCATGCAATGGGTGCGCGACAACGCCGAGGACCCCAACATCCTGGTCAACGCCGAGAAGGCCAAGAAGGCCTTTGTGGGCCGTGAGCTCAAGGGCAAGCGCATCGGTGTGATTGGCCTGGGCAACGTGGGTTCCAAGGTGGCCAATGCCTGCGTGGACCTGGGCATGGACGTATATGGCTACGACCCGTTCATTTCCGTTGAGCACGCGTGGGCTCTCTCGCAAAGCGTTCAGCGCGTGGGTACCCTCGAGGACCTTTGCCGCGGCTGCGATTACCTGACGGTACACGTGCCCAGCAAGGCCGATACCATTAGCATGATCTCGACCGAGCAGCTTGACCTGCTGGCCCCCGGCGCCGTGCTCATCAACTACGCGCGCGAGACCATCATCGACGAGGACGCCGTGGACGCCGCCCTGCGCGAGGGCAAGCTCTCCTGGTTCTCCTGCGACTTTGCCACGCCCAAGACGGTCAAGATGCCCAACACGTTTATTACCACGCACTCGGGCGCCGGCACCGGCGAGGCCGAGGCAAACTGCGCCGATATGGCCATTTCCGAGCTCAAGGATTACCTGGAGAACGGCAACATCGTCCACTCCGTTAATTACCCCGCCTGCAGCATGGGCAAGGCGCGCGCCGCAAGCCGTATTGCCTGTTTGCACGCAAACGTGCCCAATATGATCGGTCAGATCACGGCCATCCTTGCCAAGGACAACGCCAACGTGCAGCGCATGGTCAACGAGAGCGCCGGCGAAAACGCCTACACCATGTTCGATACCGACGAGCATCTGGATGCCACGACCATCGAGGCCCTCAAGCAGATTCCCGCGATCTACCGCGTGCGCGTGATCAAGTAGCGCCTCCGGCAGTACCGCCGCGCGGCTCTGCGGCGCATCGCGGCATAGGCAGAGCAAGCCGCCTCGCATGTTCTTTGGAACCTGCGAGGCGGCTTTTTGCTGCTGGGCGACCGTGAACAATCGGCCGTGAACGGTCGTTTTGGAGCCGTGCGCGGCAAAATGTGACAAATTAAACCTGTCGGCTTTTTGTCACATTAGAGGGAGAGGCGGGTGGCGACCTCGGTGGCGCAGGCCATGGCGTCGGCGATGGCGTTGACCACAAGGGAACTGCCGGTGTGGGCGTCGCCTGCTACGTAGACGGGAGTGGTTGCTTCGGCCGTGCGACGCGCCTGGTGCGCGGCGGGCTCGGTCACGGGCAGGGGACGTCCCTCGGTAGCCATCTGGACGTCCAGAGCATCGAAAACGTCATGCTCGGGGCCGGTAAAGCCGCAGGCGATGAGCACGAGCTGCGCGGGATACTCGCGCTCGGTATCATCCAGGCGCTCGGGCTTGCCATGACTCCAGTCCAGGTCGACCACGCGCAGGGCGCGTGCGGCGCCCTCCTTATCAAGTTCGACCTCGAGCGTATCGATCGCCCACTCTCGCATTTCGCCGCCCATCAAAGCAATGGCTTCCTGCTGCCCGTAATCGGTCTTCTTAACGTTGGGCCACTCGGGCCATGCGTTGTTGGGCAGCGGCTTATCGGGTGCGGCGGGCAAGAACTCAAACTGTCGTACGCTCTTGGCACCCTGGCGCACTGCCGTGCCCACGCAATCGTTGCCTGTGTCGCCGCCGCCAATGACGATGACGTCGAGGCCCTTGGCGCTGATAGCGGGCTCTCCCCCATCGAGAACGGCCTTGGTAGACGCCGTAAGGTAATCGACCGCATAGACCACGCCGGGCGCATCGATATTGCGGGCGCCGAGGCCACGCGCCGCGCGAGCACCCGCTGCAACAACTACAGCATCGCTCTGCTCAAGAAGCTCCTTTGCCACCGTAGGATCTGCCGCATCGGTATCGCAGGCAAACTCGATACCCAGCTCTTCCATAAGGTCGCAACGACGTTTCACGATATCTTTCTCGAGCTTCATGTTGGGGATACCGTACATGAGCAGACCACCGGGGCGGTTATCGCGCTCAACCACACGCACGCGAGCACCACGGCGCGCAAGCTCCCATGCTGCCGCCAGACCGGCAGGACCGGAGCCAATCACAGATACGAGTGGGGCATCCTCGTCCGCAGGCTCAAAGCGACGCGGACCGCCCGTCGCCCACTCGTGGTCGGAGATGGCACGCTCGTTATCGTGAATGGTCGTGGGCTCACCGTCCACCGAACCCAGGTTACAGGCGGCCTCGCAAAGCGCTGGGCACACGCGGCTCGTAAACTCCGGCAGCGGGCTTGTGAGCGCCAGGCGCTCCGCGGCCTCTTTCCAGCGCCCGCGATACACCAGCTCATTCCACTCAGGGATAAGGTTATGCAGCGGGCAGCCCGATGGGCGCGCCTTGCCAAACGAGGCGCCCATCTGGCAAAACGCCACGCCGCACATCATGCAGCGGCTCGCCTGGATGCGACGCGCATCGTCATCCAGCTCAACATACAGCTCATCAAAATCGCGCACGCGCTCGTCCACCGGACGCAGCGCATGGGCCGTGCGATCATGCTCAAGAAACGCTCCTGGCTTACCCATGACTAGCGTCCCTCCTTCTGGTTCATAGCGCATGCGGGGCATGCGGCGGGTGCGGATGCGGGTGCGGTGGCACCGCGCGTGACGATCTCGAAGGCAAGCTCCTCGGCCTGCGCATGGGTCTTGCCCGCACGCTCGGCATCGGCCACGATCCGCAAGACGCGCTCGTACTCGGTGGGGATAACCTTCACAAAGTGGCGCGAAAGAGCAGCGAAGCGATAGAGCAGCTTGATGCCGCGCGGGCTTGCCGTATAGCGCACGTGCTCCTCGATGAGCGCACGAATCTGCTCAAGCTCGGCATCGGTCGGGGCCTTGAGCTCCACGCTCTCCTGGTTGCAGCGAGAGGCCAGCGTGCCGTACTCGTCAAAGACGTAGGCCACGCCGCCGGTCATGCCAGCGGCAAAGTTTTGGCCCACCTCGCCAAGCACCAGAGCGCATCCACCCGTCATGTACTCGCAGCCATGGTTGCCGCAGCCCTCCACCACCACGGTGGCGCCGGAGTTGCGTACGGCAAAACGCTGGGCTGCAAGGCCGTTGATAAAGCCGCGGCCCGAGGTGGCACCAAAGAAGGCGACGTTGCCCACGATGATGTTCTCGTCAAACTTATAGGTTGCACTCTCGTTGGGACGCACCGAGACAATGCCGCCTGAAAGACCCTTGCCAAAGTAGTCGTTGGCGTCGCCGCGCACGTTGAGCGTAATGCCCGCGGGCAAAAACGCGCCAAAGCTCTGGCCGGCGGAGCCGTCGCAGTCGATGGTAATAGAACCCTCCGGCAGGCCCTCGGGATGCGCACGCGTCACCTCACTGCCCAAGATGGTGCCCACGCAGCGGTTGACGTTGGCGATATCGGCACGGAAGTGCACCGGACGCAGATGGCGGCGGGCATCGGCCGTAAGCGGCACGAAGAGCGTGGAGTCAAGTGCGCGCTCCAAGCCGGAATCGGCAGCCATCTCGGGCAGATAGTGCTTGCCATCGGCACCCTCGATATGGGCGCCAAAGGTACACTCGCCGGGAGCGAGCAACGCGGAAAGATCGAGCAGATTTGCCTTCCAGTTGCCCTCGACCTCAACCTGTTGCAGGCACTCGGGGTGGCCCACCATCTCCTCGACGGTGCGGAAGCCCAGGCGAGCCATGACCTCGCGCATCTGCTCGGCCACAAACAGCATGAAGTTCTCAACGTACTCGGGCTTGCCGCGGAATCCGCCGCGCAGACGGCAGTTTTGCGTAGCGATGCCGGCCGGGCAGGTGTCCTGCTGGCAATCGCGCTGCATAAGGCAGCCCATGGTGATGAGCGGCATGGTGGCAAAGCCAAACTCCTCGGCGCCCAGCAAGCATGCCACGGCGACGTCGGTGCCGTCCATGAGCTTGCCGTCGGCCTCAAGCACCACGCGGGAGCGCAGGCCGTTTTGCAGCAGCGTCTGCTGAGCCTCGGCAAGACCAAGCTCGAGCGGCAAACCAGCATGCCAGACGGAATCGCGCGGAGCAGCACCCGTTCCGCCGTTATGGCCAGAGATTAAAATCTTGTTGGCAGCGCCCTTTGCAACGCCTGTGGCGATGGTGCCCACGCCCGCCTCGGAGCAGAGCTTGACCGATATGCGCGCGCCCGGGTTGGCGTTTTTAAGGTCGAAGATAAGCTCGGCCAGATCCTCGATGGAATAGATGTCGTGGTGAGGCGGCGGCGAGATGAGGCCGATGCCGGGCGTGGATTGGCGCACCTCAGCAATCCAGGGGTACACCTTCTTGCCGGGCAGGTGGCCGCCCTCGCCGGGCTTGGCGCCCTGGGCCATCTTGATCTGAATCTCGATAGCCGAGCACAGATAGCGGCTCGTCACGCCAAAGCGTGCCGAAGCGATCTGCTTGATGGCGGAGTTCTTGGAGTCGCCGTTGGGAAGCGGCGTCTCGCGACGCGGATCCTCGCCGCCCTCGCCGGAGTTGGAACGGCCGTGCAGGCGATTCATGGCAATAGCCATGCACTCGTGTGCCTCCTGGCTAATGGAGCCGTAGCTCATGGCGCCGGTGTTAAAGCGTCGCACGATGTCGCGCGCACTCTCCACCTCGTCAAGCGCCACTGGCGTGCGCCCGCCCGCGTTAAAGTCGAGCAGGTCGCGCAGGCGAACGGCACGGCCGGCCCGGTGCACATGAGCGCTGTACTCCTGGAACAGGTCGTAATCACCCTGCTGACAGGCACGCTGCAGCAGGTAGATGCTCTGCGGGTCGATAAGATGGTCCTCGCCAACCACCGGACGCCACTTGGTAAGGCCAAGGGTGGGCAGCTGGTTGGGGGCTGCGGTCTTTAAGATGGCAAGGGCATCGTCATAGCGCTTGTTCTCCTCGCGCTCGACATCGGCTATGCCCATGCCGCCCACGCGCGAGACGGTGCCGGCAAAATAGCGGTCGATAAACTCGTCATTAAAGCCCACGGCCTCGAAGATCTGCGCAGAGTGATAGCTCTGCACCGTGGAAATGCCCATCTTGGACATGATGGAGACGATACCCGCCGTCACGGCGCGGTTGTAGTTGGCAATGCCCTCCTCGGCAGAAACGTCCAGGTCTCCGCGCGCGGCGAGGCCGCGGATGCAATCGTGTGCCATATAGGGGTAGATGCCACTTGCGGAGTAGCCCACCAGGGTTGCGAAATCGTGCGCGCACAGGGCGTCGCCCGTCTCGACCACAAGGTCGGCAAAGGTGCGAACGCCGGCGCGGATCAAGTGGTTATGCACAGCGCCCGTGGCCAAAAGCGATGGGATGGGGACCTCACCTGCGGCAGCGCGGTCGGAAAGCACCACGATATTCACGCCGTCGCGAACAGCGGACTCAACGTCTTGCGCTAGCTTGTCGAGCGCACAAGCCAAGGCACCGGGAGCATCGTCGCGCTTATAGACCGCACGGAAACGCGCTGTCTTGAAGCCCACGTGATCAATGGCGCAGATAGCTTCGAACTGCTCCTTATCCAGCAGCGGACGCGGCAGGCGCACCAGCTGGCAGGCGGTGCGGGAATCCTCAAGCAAGTTACCGTGGTTGCCCAGGTACAGCTTGGTCGAAGTCACAAAGCTCTCGCGCAACGCGTCGATCGGCGGGTTTGTAACCTGCGCGAACAGCTGATAGAAGTAATCAAAGAACGAACGGTTCTTCTTGGAGAGCACTGCAAGCGGCGCATCGATGCCCATAGAGGCCAGAGGCACCTTGCCTGCCTGCGCCATGGGACGCACCGCCTCGTCGACGTCGTCCCAGTGGTAGCCCAAACGGGCCATGCGCACAACCTCGGGAACATCGGCGTCCTCGCAGGGAGGCTCGGTCTTAGCGGCATCGAGGTCCTCGATATCGAGCGTCTCCTCGGCAATCCAGTCGCGATAGGGCTTTTGCATGGCAAGGGCACGGCGAATCTCGTCGTTGTACTTCACGCGGCCCTGCGCAAAATCGACCTCGAGCATCTCGCCCGGGCCCAAGCAGCCCGCCGTAAGCACATTTGCCGGATCGATTTCGATGGTGCCCACCTCGGAGGAGAGCAGGAAGCGGTCGTCACGCGTCACATAATAGCGAGCCGGGCGCAGGCCGTTGCGATCGAGCGCGGCGCCCAAGGTACGACCGTCGGTAAAGGCGATTGCGGCAGGACCGTCCCAGGGCTCCATAAGCATGGACTGGTAGGCGTCGTAGGCACGACGTGCCTCGGACAGATTCGCGTTGTGGTCCCACGGCTCGGGCAGCAGCAAAGAGACAGCGCGCGTGAGGGGTCGCCCGTTCATGACCAGGAACTCAAGGACGTTGTCGAGAATGGCGGAGTCGGAACCTTCGCGGTTAATGATAGGCAGCACGCGCTCAAGGTCGTGCTGGAGCACCGGCGAGTAGAGGTTTGGTTCGCGGGCGCGAATCCAGTTGACGTTGCCCTTGAGGGTATTGATCTCGCCGTTGTGGATGATGTAGCGGTTGGGGTGCGCGCGCTCCCAACTGGGCGTGGTGTTGGTGGAATAACGGGAATGGACAAGGGCCACCGCCGTCTTGACCGCAGCATCGTTGAGGTCGATAAAGAAGCGGCGCATCTGCGTAGCCACGAGCATGCCTTTGTAGACCACGGTGCGCGAACTCATGGAGCAAACGTAGAAGATCTTTCCCTTCAGGGAATACTCGGCATCGGCACGCTTCTCGACGGTGCGTCGGCAAACGTACAGGCGGCGCTCAAAGTCGTCACCGGCCTCAACGCCCTCGGGGCGGCCCAAAAACGCCTGCAGGATCGTAGGCATGCAGGCACGGGCCGTCTCGCCCAGATCATGCGGGTCTACCGGGACGCGACGCCAAAACAGCAAGGGCACGCCGGCCTCGGCACAGCCTTCTTCAAAGACGCGGCGCGCGTCTTCAACACCGCATTCGTCCTGCGGGAAAAAAAGCATGGCAACGCCGTAATCGCCCTCGGCGGGCAGAATCTGACCGCACTTCTGTGCTTCTTTGCGGAAAAAATGATGCGGAACCTGAAAGAGGATGCCGGCACCGTCGCCGGTGTTTTTCTCCAAACCCGTGCCGCCACGGTGCTCCAAATTGACGAGTACCGAAAGCGCATCGTCCAAAATCTGATGGCTCTTTTGTCCATGAAGATTAGCGAGCGCGCCAATGCCGCACGCGTCGTGTTCGAACTCAGGACGATACAGTCCCTGATGGTGCTGGTCAGCGGGATTTCCCTGCTCCTGCATCGTTTACCTCCCCGATAGCTTCTAGCTCCATCACGCACACACAGTATTCACGTAGTGCGTGAGGGCTCCATACTACGGCGGTAGGTTTACGGAGATGTTTCCCCGCTGTTTCGAAACATATGCGTAACGCGTACGCAAAAAACGAACGCGGGGCGAGACCCTATGGCCTCGCCCCGCGTTGGGAAACGCATGATGTATCTAGCACATGTTACTCGTCGACGCGCTCAAACTGATCGGGGCCCACGCCGCATACCGGGCAAACGTAGTCCTCCGGCAGCTCAGGCGTATCGACCTCGACCTCGTAGCCGCAAACGGTGCAGACAAACTTGTAGGTCTTCTTCTCTTCAGCCATGATGTCCTCCCTAGAACTGGCTATGTACTTATTAATAGTATAAGTTCCTATTTAATAAACGCAAGTCTTTTCATGCCAGTTGAGCAAAAAGAAACGGCCTCCCAAAGGAAGCCGTAATTGAAGTCGCCATGACGCCCGCGCACCCGCATGGCTGAGATGCCGTAGAGCGGTTTGACCGAGGAGGGTACCACGCCTAGCGTGCGGCGCCCGACGATTGAGCACCGAAGTGTGGTGCCCCCGTTCACGCCCCTGCGGGGCTGGGGTGCCGCAGGTTGTCGCGAAAGAGGAGCGCAGCGTACACAAGGTACGTAAGCGACGATTGGACGCCAAGATTCTGCGCCCGACCCCGTCGCCCTTCCTGCGTGGCTGAGATGCCGCAGATCGGCGTGAAAGAGGAGGGCGCACGCCTTGCGTGCGGCGCCCGACGATTGAGCGCCGAGGTGCGGCATCTCAGCCGCGCAGGCGTGTTTTGAGGGCTCGGTCGATCTCCCGCTGCACATCGCGCTTGGCCATATCTTCGCGCTTGTCATAGAGCTTCTTGCCGCGGCCCAAACCAAGGAGCAGCTTCACGCGGCCCGAATCGTTAAAGTACAGCTCCAGTGGAACAAGCGCATAGCCGCGGTTACGCAGCTTGCCATCCAGGTAATCAATCTCTTTACGATGAAGCAAAAGCTTCTTGCGACGATCGGGGTCGCGGTTCCACACGCCGCCGTTGCTGTACGGATGGATGTGCAGGCCCACAAGCCAGCACTCTCCCCCACGGATAATCGCAAAGGTGTCCGTAATCTGGCAGGCGCGCTCGCGAATGCTTTTCACCTCGGCACCGGCAAGCTCAACACCGCATTCGATGGTCTCGTCGATAAAATACTCGTGGTGCGCCGAGCGGTTTTTAGAGATGAGCTTGTGCTCCTTCTTACTGGGCATTGGCGCCACCCTCGTTATCTGCCTCGCGAATCATCTTGATCAGCGCGGAGCAAGCCTCCTTGCCAATAAGCCCGTTTGCGCGTGCCGTATACTCGGCAGCCCGGGCGCGGTCCCCCGCCATTGCGGCATCGGACGCACAGATGAGCAGGCAGATGGCAACATCGGCCGAAGGACTCGTGGGAATGCCCTGGATCGAGAGCTCGCCCATAACATGGTCGTCGGAATCCTTAGCGACCTCGGGATGTTCCTTGGCAAGGCGGTCCATCAGCGCTACCGTGCGCGCATCGGCAGGAGCCAAGCGCACGGCCAGGCGCGCGCACCCAGAAGCGGCAACGGCGTTGTCCTGGTCGATAAAGAGCTGGCCCAGATTGGAATAGGCGCGCGCGGCGACGCGACCATCGGAAGCGCGCTCGAGCACAGAGTTGGAGAGTGCCGCCCACTCCTGAATATCGCCCAGCGCACGGAAAATCTCGGCCAAATCAAGACGATACTTGCAGTTCATGGGGTTCCAGCGCACCGCTTGAACAAGCGCATCGCGTGCGCGCTCGTAATCTTGCTGCTGAATACACACGTATGCTACATCGGAATACAGGCGATCAAACGGAGCCGGCACCGCAACGATACGGCGCGGATCATGCTCAACGCGCGCATAGCATAGACGCTCAAAGGAGTCCTGGAAGCTAAAGTACTGCACCTCGTCCGTTGCCTGGCACTCCTCGGCAATATACTCCTCGGCAAGCTCCAGATAACGCTCAAGCATCTGCGATGCCGTCGAAATGTCGCCCGCCGCCAGATACGTCTCGGCGTACTCGATATCTTGTTCGGAAATCGGCGTTTCCACATGTCCTCCTGAGTCTCGGTTCGGTTTCTCAGTGTAGCCTAAATGCTCAAGGTATGTATGAGCTTGAAGTTGAGGTGGCCTCGCATGCAGTCGGTGCCCACAACCTCCACGATTGCCCGCTGACCAAGCGAGATGACCTCGCCAGAAGACGTGCCGGTAAGAGTAAGGCGACGCTCATCGAACTCCCACCACTCGTTGCCGCCCAGCGCGCTCATACGCACCAAGCCTTCCGCCGCGGTCTCGTCCACGCGCACGAAAGCGCCCATCTGGTCGATCCAGGTAACGGTTGCCGCCATGCGCTCGCCCACACGCTGAGCGTAGTATTGGGCAACCTTCACCTTTTGAGAGTCGCGCGCGGCAGCGTCGGCGATGCGCTCGCGCGAAGACGCCTCCCGGCAAAGTGCCGGCAGAATGTGCTCCATATCCTGGGCGCCCGTCCCCACCAGGTGCGGCGCTCGCTCGTGCGCCACGCGGGCGCCCAGCCGCTCGCGCGCGAGCAGCATCTTGAGGGCGCGGTGGACCAGCAGGTCCGGGTAGCGTCGAATAGGGCTTGTAAAGTGGCAGTATGCCTCGGCGCCCAGGGCATAGTGCCCCAGGTTATGCGGACGATACACAGCTCGCTGCATCGCACGCAGGAGCAAAGCATTCACCATAGGGGCCTGAGAGGTCTGGGCGCTGCGCTCCAGCACGGCCTCGATAGCATGGGAGTCACCGGTCATGATGCCCAGCGCCTCTTGGCGGTCGATCGCCTGAGCCTCGATCAGCACTTCTGCCGCAGCCGTCAACTCGTCGGACGAAGGGTCCTCGTGCACGCGAAACGCCGCAGGCACCCCCGCCGCCACCAGCTTTCTTGCCACGCACTCGTTGGCAAGAAGCATGGCCTCTTCCACAAGCGACGTCGCCGCGGTACGACGGCGCACATCGATGCGCTCCGGCACGCCCTCGTCGTCAAGGACCGCATGGACCTCGCTTGATTCGAAATCGATAGCACCGCGGCGACGCCTAACCCCCTGGCGCGCATGTGCAAGCTCGTCGGCATCGCGAAGAAACGCAGTGATTTCGATCCCGCAGGCAGCAGCGTCTCGACGCGCCCGCTCGGCACGCTCCACGCATGCCAAATCGACATCCTCGGCGTCTTCCCCATCGCTTGCTGCCTCTCCGCCCCGAAGCAACCAATCGGCAGCATCGTAATCAAGGCGCACGCGCGACTGAATCACACTCGGATAGGCACGGCTCGATACCACGCGCCCGCGCGCATCGAGTTCGATATCCACGGTAAAGGCAAGGCGATCCTCGTGCGGCCGCAAGGAGCACAGATCGTTCGACAGGCGCTCGGGCAGCATGGGCAACACGCGATCGGCCAGGTAAACACTGGTGGAGCGCATGCGAGCTTCAAGATCGATAGAACTCTCCCATAGCACGTAATGCGACACGTCGGCGATATGCACCCCAAGCTTCCAACCGCCCGCTGGCGTGCGTTCAACGGAAATGGCGTCGTCAAAGTCGCGCGCATCCACCGGATCGATCGTCAGCAAGAAACGGTCGCGGATATCGCGGCGCAGCGGATCTTGCAACGCAGATTCGACATCGAGCTCCAGTGACTCGGCCTCCGCGAGTGCAATCGGCGCATAGCCGTCGGCCAAGTCGTAGCGCGCCATGACGGTCTGAATGCCAGCATCCGGGGCGTCTTCTCCACCGATGCACCGCTCGATTGTCACCACGCCCGACTCCATGCGCGTGGGATAGCTCACAATCCGCGCGACGACAAGGTCGCCATCGGTCACGCCCAACCGCTCGGGCGACTGGTCACGCGGGGGAACAAAGAAATCGAGCTTGGCTCGTTTATCCAGCGGGCGCACGACGCCCAGCGGCCCCGCCTGGTGATAGGTTCCCACCAAGACGGTCTGGGAACGTTCCTCCACCGATTCGACCTGCGCGCGGTGCTCGCCGCCCGGCCCGCGATGCAAGCTCACCGTTACGGTGTCACCCGGCATGGCCTCGCGCATACCGCGCTCGGTAAGTCTGAGCACGCCCTCGGCAGTCTCTACCGTAGCGACGCCGCCCGTCACGCGCACCGCGCCCAAAAGGCCCGCTACGCGGCGCGAACGCACGGGAGAACGGTGCCCGTTCGTCTTATGTTTACGCCCCAAGGCGAACCTCCAATCGATTCACAAAAAACAGCAAAGGGCGGGCCGCATAATGCGACCCGCCCCTATCGTGTACCCCTTTGGGCCCTCAGGCTATACCTTAAGGTAGCGCCTCATAGCGATGGCAGAGCCAAACAGGCCAATGACCACGCCGACAAGAAGCAGCGCGCCATAGGTGGCCAAAAACATCTGGATAGGAATCGCAAAGGTGAGGAACTTGATGCTGTTTTGCAGCGCGGGGATACCCACGTTGCGGATAATCTCCAGCACGCCAATGGCGAGCACAGAGCCCAGCAGGGCCTGCAAAACACCCTCGGTGATAAACGGTCCACGGATAAAGCCGTTCGAAGCGCCCACAAGGCGCATGATGGCGATCTCGCGACGACGCGCGGTGATCGAGAGGCGAATCGTGTTGTTGATAAAGATGAAGGCGATAAACGTGAGGAGCGCCACGACCACAATAGCGGCGATGCGAATGTAGTTAGTCACCTGGAACAGACGGCCAACCTCCTCCTGACCATACAAAACGCTTGCCTCGACATCGGCGTCTTTATCGTCTACGCCGGTGTTTTCGTCGTCAACGATCTTGCGGAAGCTCGAGCTTTGCTTGATCTTTGTGGCGGTGGAGGCAACTTGCGAGGGGTCCTCCATCTCGATCACAAAGGAGCGCGGCAGCGGGTTCTCGCCGTCGAGTGCCGACATAGTGGCATCGGCGTTGTTGGACACCTTGCTCTTGTAGTCGGAAAGGGCATCTTCTTTCGTCTTGAAGGTTACGTTCTTGACGTTATCCCAGCTCTTGAGCTCGGACTCGAATGCCTTGATATCATCGTCGGCGGCGTCGTCGGAAATAAACGCGTTGATGGTAACTTCCTGCTCCACCGTACCGATCGCGGCATTGACCATCGCGGAACCGACGATGAACAGGCCGATGATGAACAGCGACAGGAAAATGGTGATGACCGCACCCAGAGACGTGGTCCAGTTGCGGAAGAAGTGCCTATTGGCCTCCTTGATGGAATAACCCAGATTGCTAGGCGCCATAGTTGCCGTAACCTCCCCTCTCCTGGTCGCGAATGACATGACCGGCCTCGAGCGCGATAACGCGACGGCGCATGGAGTCGACCATGGCGCGGTCGTGCGTGGCCACGATAACCGTGGTGCCCGTGCGATTAATGCGCTCGAGCAGCTTCATGATGCCAAGCGAAATGGCGGGGTCGAGGTTACCGGTGGGCTCGTCGCAAATCAACAGCGGCGGGCGGTTGACCATAGCGCGGGCAACGGCAACGCGCTGCTGCTCGCCGCCGGAGAGCTGGTCGGGCATGGAGTCCATCTGGTCTGCCAAGCCAACAAGGCGCAGCACCTCGGGAACCTGGCTGCGAATGACGCCGCGCGGCTTGCCGATGCACTCAAGGGCAAAGGCGACGTTCTCGTAAGCCGTCTTGTTGGGCAGGAGCTTAAAGTCCTGGAAGACGGCGCCGATCTGACGGCGGAGGAACGGGACCTTGCGGTTCTTGATGCGCATGAGGTCCTGGCCGGCAACGAGCACGCGGCCGGACGTGGGCTTGACATCACGCATCAAGGTGGAAAGCAGCGTGGTCTTGCCGGAACCGGAGTGGCCGACGAGGAAGACGAACTCACCGGGGTAAATCTCGATGTTCACATCGTCCAGCGCGGGCTTATTGGGCTGCGCGGCATAGATCTTGGTAAGGTGCTCCATCAGGATAACGGGCTCAACGCCCGCATCGCGGGCCATCTTCTTGCGCGAATCCACCTGCGGAGCAAAGACAGAGGTAAAGTCTGGATTCTGCAGGGCGGCGTCAAGCGAGGCAACCTGCTTTTGCTCGGAAACATCCGTGGATGCGGGATCGACCGCACCGGCAGAGGTCATGAAGGCGCCCGTGGAAGACGGAGCAACGGGATCTGTCGGCGAAGGGATGTTGAGGAGTCCGGGTTGCGTAACCTGCGGGTCCATATCGGCATCCAAAGATGACATGGTGATGTCATCGGCGGCATCGGCCATATCGAGCGGGGCCACCGGAGCGGTCACGTCGGGTGCAGGAGTGTATGCAAAGGGATCGGTTACGGGCTCATAGCCCGTGTCTTCCGGAGCGACGATATCGTCTGCCGAGACAACCGACAACCGAGGGTCTTCGACCTTCGGCGCCGCTTGCCCGTCTCCGGGCTTACGGAAGTGGTTACCCACAAAAGCTCCTTTACGTCGTGCGTTTAAACTACATGAGCGCACCTATTGTAGCAAGACACTTGGCGCGTCATCAAAGTGGCATATGTTTGAACGTCATTTGCACGAAAGGCACGCCACCGTGCGCCATCAAAAAGGCTTCGCTCGCCAAAAAAGACGAACGAAGCCCAATAAAACCGCTTTGCGATGACAGTGAGAACGGGTGCTACGCCATAAAGGCAGCAACCTTCTTGGTGATGCTCTCAGCATCGAGACCAAACTCCTGGAGCAAGTCGAGCGCGGGACCGGAGTACCCAAAGACATCCTCCACGCCGATCTTCTTCATGGGAACCGGGTGGTTTTGGACCAAGACGTCGGCAACGGCATCGCCCAGGCCACCGATCACGGAGTGCTCCTCGACCGTCACCACGCGGCCGGTCTTCTCGGCGCTCTTCAAAATGATATCGGCGTCGATGGGCTTGATGGTGTGGATGTTGATGACCTCGGCATCGATGCCGCGCTCGGCAAGAGCCTCGGCAGCCTCGAGGGCGGCAGAGACCATAAGGCCGCAGGCGACAATAGTCACGTCGGAGCCCTCGCGCATAAGGATGCCGCGACCCAGCTCGAACTCATAGGTCTCGGGGTCGTTGATGACGGGGGCAGCCAAGCGGCCAAAGCGCATGTAGACAGGGCCATCGAACTCATAGGCGGCACGTACGCATGCCTTTGCCTCGACGTCATCGGCAGGAACAACCACCGTCATGCCCGGAATGGTGCGCATGAGGGCGATATCCTCGTTGCACTGGTGCGTAGCTCCGTCCTCGCCCACCGAGATACCGGCGTGCGTGGCGCCGATCTTGACGTTGAGGTGCGGATAGCCAATGGAGTTGCGAACCTGCTCGAAAGCGCGGCCGGCAGCGAACATCGCAAAGGTGCTCGCAAAGGCAACGCGACCGGTGGTGGCAACGCCCGCAGCCATGCCCATCAGGTTGGACTCGGCGATACCGGCGTTGAAGAAGCGATCGGGATAGGCCGCCTTGAACTTTGCCGTCTGGGTAGCAGCCGCCAGGTCGGCATCGAATACGACAAAGTCGTCGTGCTCGGCACCCAGCTCGACCAGGGCCTCACCATAGCTCGCGCGAGTGGCGATTCTCTTCACGTCTGCCATTATTCGCCCTCCTTGTCATGAGCGTCGAGCTCGGCCATGGCCTGAGCGTACTGTTCGTCGTTAGGAGCCTTACCATGCCAGCCAACCTGACCCTCCATGAAGGAAACGCCTTTGCCCTTGGTGGTTTCGCACACGATACACGTGGGCACGCCATGGGTCTCGCGGGCCTCGGCAAAGGCGGCGCGCAGCTGAGCGAAGTCGTTGCCGTCGGCGACCTCGATCACATGGAACTTGAACGCACGGAACTTATCGGCGATGGGCATCGCGGAGTTGACTTCCTCGATGGTGCCATCGATCTGCAAGCCGTTGTGGTCGACGATCAAGCAGAGGTTATCGAGCGCGTGGTTGCCCGCAAACATAGCGGCCTCCCACACCTGGCCCTCCTCAATCTCGCCGTCGCCCAACAGGGCATAGGTGCGATAGGTATCGCCCCAATGCTGAGCGGCAAGCGCCATTCCCACGGCAGCGGAGACGCCCTGGCCAAGTGAGCCGGTGGACATGTCCACGCCCGGGGTATCGTTCATGTTGGGATGGCCCTGCAGGTGACTGCCAATGTGGCGAAGCGTAAGTAGGTCTTCCTTGGGGAAAAAGCCGCGCTCGGCAAGTACGGCGTAGAGGGCGGGCGCGCAGTGGCCCTTGGAGAGCACGAAGCGATCGCGATCGGCACGGCGCGGGTCGGCCGGGTCGATATTCATCTCCTCGAAATACAGGTAGGTCATGATCTCCGTAGCTCCAAGCGAGCCGCCGGGATGTCCCGACTTCGCCGCATGGACACCGGTGACGATTCCCTTCCTCACTTCGTTGGCAAGGTGCTCGAGCTCTTCATCGCTCATGGTGCCTTCCTTTCGCACGTTGTGTCGTCGGTTACGAATACGTCCGCGCCGCCTTGGTTTGCAAAGCGACACGTACGCTTCCCCATTATGAACCAAGCGCCTCCCATTGCCAGGCACAACTGCGCTACGGGGTTATCAATCGGCCAGTGGGCGCAAACGTTTTTTCACTCATGTAAAAAACAGCAGCGGGCATCGCACACCCGCCGCCGCGCTACACGCCCAGCTCTTTGAATCCCTCGCCAAACGCCTCGGTGACATCGGAGATGATGACGATGGCGTCTCGGTCGCGCTCGGCCACAATAGCCTTTAGGGGCGAAAGCTCGCGGCGCTCCAAAATCACCATGAGCACTGGCTTGTCGTTACCGCTCCACATGCCCGTCGCACTCAGCTTGGTGCAGCCGCGCCCCAAGCCGTGCAAGATATCGTCCGCGATATCGTCAAAACTATCGGAAATGACAAAAGCCATGCGGCGCTTGTTGCCGCCGTCGACCACGGCATCGACTACGATGCCCATGAGCACCATGGCGAGCGCAGCGTAAAGCGCATTGATGAGCGAGAACACGGGAATCGAAAGCGCACAGACGGTAACGTCGATGACCATGGTGGTAGCGCCCACCGGCAACGACGTCTTGCGCGAGATGATCTGGCCGATGGTATCCGACCCGCCGGTATTGGAGCCGCAACGCAGCACCAAGCCGTAACCCAGGCCGCACGCCAGCGCACCCCAAAGAGCCGAAAGCATCAGCTCCTCGCCGCCAAGCGGCGTGACAAAAGGCGCAAAGAGGTCGGTGAACACACCGAGCAAAACAAATCCCGTCACGGTTTGAATAACGTAGAGCAGGCCTCCGGCGCGTGCCACCGCCAGCAGCAGAACGGCATTGATCACAATGGTCTGGATGCCAACGGGAAGCGTCAGGCCATTGCGGGCGCCCAGCTCTTGGATAATCGTCGCCACGCCGGTAACGCCGCCCGCGGCAAGACCGTTGGGAATCATGAACATGTCGGTTGCGAACGCCGCGATAGCGCAACCGAGCACGACCATCGGCAGATCGCGCACGAAGTTCGATTGGATGATGCGCTTGATATCCAAACGATGTCCCACTATTCCTCCTCATGAGAAAGGACGCATCGCAACGTTCGCGGTGCGCCCCTTAGGTATCAACGGCTCGATTGTACCGGATGAAGCGCGGCTCGAACACCGCCCCTTCCGTCAGCGTAGGCTATTCGTCCAGCAAGGTATCCTCTGCAGACGGACCCTCGGCATTGCCGGTTGCCCAGCGATGATAGCCAAAGATAAACGGGTCTAGGTCCCCGTCTTCCAAAACAGCATCGGGGTTGCCCGTCTCTACACCTGTACGCAGGTCTTTGACCATCTGATACGGATAGAGCACATAGCTTCGAATCTGGTTGCCAAAGCCGATCGTATGCTTGGGCCCGCGAATCTCGTCGAGAGCCTCTTCGCGCTTTTGAAGCTCCAGCTCGTAGAGGCGCGCTTTGAGGATCTGCATACATGCGGCTTTGTTCTGTATCTGGCTGCGCTCGTTTTGACAGGTGACCACAATACCTGTGGGGATATGCGTGACGCGCACGGCAGAGTCGGTGGTGTTGACGCCCTGTCCGCCGGGGCCGCTCGCGTGGTACACGTCCACGCGAATATCGCCGGGATCGACCTCGACCTCGATATCATCGGGCAGCACCGGGATGACCTCTACGCCCGCAAATGTAGTCTGGCGACGCTTTTTATCGTCCGTAGGCGAAATGCGCACCAAACGGTGCACGCCCGCCTCGGCACGCAGCATGCCAAAGGCGTTCTTGCCCTCAACGGTGATGGTGGCACGGTCGATGCCGATAACCTCTGCCGCGGGGCAGTCGTTGACCGTCACCTTCCAACCGCGGCGCGCGCAGTACTTCATGTACATCTTAAAGAGCATGAAGGTCCAGTCCTGCGCCTCAAGACCTCCCTGGCCGGGCTTGATGGTGAGAATCGCGTTGCCGTGGTCAAACCCGCCGGTAAACCAGCTGGAGAGCTCCATATCGTCGATCTTGCGTTCAAGGGCCTGCGCCGTAGACGCCGCCTCGGTCAACAGCTCCTCGTCGCCGCCCATCTCGTCGGCAAGTTCGAGTGCGGCAAGAGCATCGGAGATGCCTTCACGCGCATCCGCCACGGCCTGGATGTCCTCTTTGCAACTGGAAAGCTCGGCCATAAGCGTGCGGGCGGCATCGGGGTTATCCCAAAAGCCAGCCTCGGCGCTTTTTGCCTCAAGCTCCGCCACGCGGGCGCGCTTCTCATCTAAATGAAGATAAGCCTCGACCTCGGCCAGACGCGCGCTCAGGGCGTCCAGGACCTCGGCCGAGGTTGTCATGATTTCAGTCGACACTTATCGGTTCCTACCGTGGCAGTTCTTGAACTTCTTACCCGAGCCACAAGGGCACGGCTCGTTGCGCCCCACGTTGACATAGGGGTCGTCCGACTCGTCCTTGCGGTAGGTCTGCACGTGGCCAAAGGAATTGGCAGCGCCGGAGCCGCCCGTGACGGTGGTGCGAGCGCGGGCAGCAGCCTCGCGGCGAACGGTCGCAGATGCGTCGTCGCCATCGACCTCGCCCGGACCGGAGTACTGGGCGCCCTCAAGCTCGGCAGGGGCGTCGTGCGTAGGCGCGGGAGCGTTCTTGACCTCGATGCGCAAAACGGTGCGCAGGTAATCCTCGTACATGGTGTCGACAAGCGTCTGGAAGGCAGCGAAGGCCTCGGACTTGTACTCGACCAATGGGTCGCGCTGGCCAAAGCCTCGCAGACCAATGCCGGTCTTGAGATAGTCCATCTCCTGCAGGTAGTTCATCCAGCGGGTATCGATTACGCGCAGCATAACCTGGCAGTTGAGCTCGCGCATAAGGTCCTCGCCCAGGCGCTCGGCCTTGGCGTCGTAGCACTTCTGAACATACGCCAGCACTTCGGCGTTGAGTTCGTCATAAGCGCTGTCGGCAAACTGGGGAGCGTCCACGTTGCCCGTAAGCTCCACAACCCACTTGTGCAGGCCTTCAAGGTCGCGCTCTCCCTCATGGCTATCGGTGGCACAGAACTCCTGCACGCAGCGGGCCACGGTGTCCTTGATGACATCGGAGACATGGTCGCTAAGGTCCTTGCCGTCCAGAATCATGTTGCGCTCGGCATAGATAACCTGGCGCTGTTTATTCATGACGTCGTCGTACTCAAGGACGTTTTTACGCATGGAGAAGTTGATATTCTCGACCTTGCGCTGGGCGCTCTCCACGGCCTTGGACACAAACTTGTGCTGGATAGGCATGTCGTCGGGCATATCTGCCGAGATCATCATGTTGGAGATGCGGTCCATCTTGTCGCCGCCAAACAGGCGCATGAGGTCGTCCTCGAGCGACAGATAGAACTGCGTCTCGCCCGGATCGCCCTGACGGCCGGAGCGGCCGCGCAGCTGGTTGTCGATACGGCGGGACTCATGGCGCTCGGTGCCAATGACGGTCAGGCCGCCGGCTGCAAGCACGCGCTCGCGCTCGGCCTTGCAGGTGGCAACGGCCTGCTCACGTGCGCTCTCGAGCTGCTCGAGCGTGGCGTCGGCCATCTCGATGCCCGCATTGGCGAGCATCTCGCGCGCGAGCTCATCGGGATTGCCGCCAAGCAGGATGTCGGTACCACGGCCAGCCATGTTGGTGGCGATGGTCACGGCACCATAACGGCCGGCCTGAGCGACAATGTGAGCCTCGTGTTCGTGGAACTTGGCGTTGAGGATGGCATGCTTGATGCCGCGGCTATCGAGCAGGCGCGAGAGCTTTTCGGAGCTCTCGATAGAAACGGTGCCCACCAGCACAGGCTGGCCCTTGGCATGGCGAGCCTCGACGTCGTCGGCGACAGCGTTGAACTTGGCATCGATAGTGCGGTAGACCAAGTCATCGTGGTCCACGCGGATAACGGGCTTGTTGGGAGGAATCACCTGAACGGGAAGCTTGTAGATCTCGCGGAACTCGGCATCCTCGGTCAAAGCGGTACCGGTCATACCAGAAAGCTTGTCGTACAGGCGGAAGTAGTTTTGCAGGGTGATGGTGGCGAGCGTTTGATTCTCCTCGCGCACAAGCACGCCCTCTTTTGCCTCGATAGCCTGGTGCAGGCCCTCGGAGTAACGACGGCCCTCCATAATGCGGCCGGTAAACTCGTCGACGATCTTAACCTCGCCGTTTTGCACGACGTATTGTTTATCGCGATGGAACATGTACTGGGCCTTGAGCGCCTGCTGCAAGTGGTTGACCAGCTGACCGGACAGGTCGGCGTAGATGTCCTCGATGCCCAGGCGCTGCTCGATCTTCTTTAAGCCGCGCTCGGTAGCCGCGATGGTGTGCTTGGCCTCGTCCATCACGTAATCGCCGGTCTCCTCCTGGGGCTCGACGGAGGCAAGCATATCGTGCTGGACCTCCTCGCCGCGCTCCAGGCCGCGCACGGCACGGGCGAAGTCCTTGTAGGTGCTTGCAGACTTGGTGCCAGCGCCCGAGATGATGAGGGGCGTACGCGCCTCATCGATAAGGATGGAGTCGACCTCGTCGACGATGGCGTAGGCGTGACCACGCTGCACGCGCTGAGCAGCGCGCACCACCATGTTGTCGCGCAGATAGTCGAAGCCGAACTCGGAATTGGTGCCGTAGGTGACGTCGGCGGCATAGGCGGGCAGCTTGTCCTCGAGCGGCATGCCGTTTTGCAGCAGGCCCACAGTCATGCCCAAGAAGCGATAGATCTTGCCCATCCACTCGGAGTCGCGCTTTGCCAGGTAATCGTTAACGGTAACGATGTGGACGCCCTTGGCGGGAATGGCGTTAAGGTAGCCGGCGAGCGTGGAGACAAGCGTTTTACCCTCGCCTGTCTTCATCTCGGCGATCATGCCCTCATGCAACGCCATGGCGCCGATGAGCTGCACATCGAAATGACGCATGCCAAGCGTGCGCTTGGAAGCCTCGCGAACGGTGGCGAATGCCTCGGGCAGCAGCGCGTCAAGCGTCTCGCCCGCCTCGTAGCGCTCGCGGAACTTGACCGTTTGGCCCGCCAGCTCTTCGTCAGACATCTTGACGAAATCAGGCTCGAGGCCGTTGATTTTTTCAACGATCTTCTCGTAGCGCTTAATGTCCTTGTCGGAGCCAAACGAGAGCAGCTTAGACATGAAACCCATAGACGGTGTCCTTTACTTAACCGAGCCAAATAAGCTCGATGAATACACAGTTGAGTTTACTTTAGCCATATTTGCACCTTGGCAGAGTCATATATTGCTCCCCCACGTATAAACCATGCTCGGTATAGACGGTATAGAACATGCCGCAGGCGTATCATGTGGCGATCAGCCGCATGCAAAGCCGCACGTGGCAGACAAGCTCAAGCCAGGAGGAGCAATGCGACCGATGAGACTCATCAAGCGTCAGGTAACCGACGCCGACGCAATCAAGGACATCGTAGATTCCGCGCAGATACTGCACATTGGCGCCATGGATGGCGACGGCATGTTCGTCGTTCCCGTGAACTACGGCTACCGGTGGCACAAAGAGCGCGACGGAGCGGAAAGTCTATCGCTCTACCTGCATTCGGCACGAGAAGGTCGCAAAGCCGAGGCGTTCTTCGCGGGCGGCAAAGGCGGCGTTCGCGTAGCGATCGAACTTGAAGAGGACCGTGGCAACATCACAGGCACATTTGCCTGCGCGTACTCGCGTTCATACCGCTCCATCATGGGATCGGGCATCGTGTTTGCGGTTGATGATCCATCAGAAAAGGAGCAGGCCCTTCACCTCATCATGGCGCACGCGGCGCCCGATATGCCCTCCCCTGTCTTCATGCCCGATGCGCTCGCGCGCGTCGCGATCTTTCGCATCGATGTTGACACGCTCTCGGCCAAGGAGCGCGCACCCAAGCAATAGGTGAGACTCCAGCGCGAGGCAAACCCGCAACGGCTCGCCTCGCGTCCCTCGCGTCTATTCTTAATTGCCTTAATTGCCGCTAGAGACCATCGGCGCGATAGCCGCCGCAAGATTGCTGACGGGCATCGTTTGCAACCAGATACGGCCCGGACCCGTAAGCACGGTGTTGAACAGGCCCTCGCCGCCAAAGACAATGTTCTTGGCGCCCTTGACCATTTGTGCATCGATTTTGACCGTCTCTTCGAAGCCGGCAACGTTGCCGGTATCGACGATCATCTGCTGTCCCGGGGCAAGTTGATATTCAACAAGGTCGCCGTCAATCTCGGCAAAAGCGATGCCGCTGCCCGTAAGCTTTTGCATGACGAAGCCTTCGCCGCCAAAGATGCCGGTCTTTGCCTTTCTATTAAAATGAACGCTCAGCTCAACACCGCTTTCGGCAGCGAGGAACGAGCGCTTCTGCAAAACCCAGCTTTTGTTAGGACCGATCTCGATCGGGACGATACGACCCGGGAAGCACGAGCCAAACGTGATCATGGCGCTGCCGTGCGCGGTCCAGATGTTTTGAAACATGCTTTCGCCCGATACGGCCTTTGAAAACATCTTGCCAAGCCCGCCGCCCGTGGTAGACATCTCCATGTTGGGGGTCATCCAAACCATGGTGCCGCTCTCGGTGATCATCGATTCACCATCGGCAAGATTGCACGTAACAACCGGGAAGGTTCCTCCAAGAATCTTGTACTGCACGACATGCTCCTTTCGTTCGATGTCGCCCGACATATGGGGACAGACTATTGTATCTTGTTAATTATTATCGAGAACGTCCCCTTTATCTCAACCCCAAGACGGCGGCCTGATGTCCCAAATCGATGACCGTTCCCGGCTCTCACGCACGCCTCCCTTAAAACGAGTGGCGGTAAATCACTCATTTTGAATCGAGTGGCGGATAAACGCGCGCAATCTCGTCGATTTCCTCCCCAAAACGTTTCAAAAACCGCCACTCATTTAAAAACGTTTGAAAACCGCCACTCATCAGCCACCGTGCATCAGCCACCGACCGTCAGCCGCCGACCGTCAGCCGCCACTCATCAGCTACCCTGTATCAGCTGCCGATCATCTGACCCGTGGCAACGTCCCCTCGAAATAGAAAAAGGGCTGCGACCCACAGGATCGCAGCCCCCATACGTGCACTTTGTTGCAAGCAGCAAATGCTACTCGGCAGCCTCGGTGGTCTCGGCCTCAGCAGCGGCCTCCTCGACCGGAGCCTCAGCAGGAGCCTCGGCGGCCTTCTTGGCAGCCTCAGCAGCGAACTTCTCGGCACGCTTTGCCTTCTCGGCAGCCTTAGCCTCAGCGGCAGCCTTGCGAGCAGCCTCGGCCTCGGCAGCCTTAGCGGCCTTAGCAGCCTTGGCCTCCTCAGCCTTCTTGAGCTGAGCAGCGGCGGCGCCACCGAACTTGTCGGCGAAGCGCTGGACGCGTCCACCGGTGTCAACGAACTTCTGCTGGCCAGTGTAGAACGGGTGGCACTCGTTGCAGAGCTCGACGGTAATCTCAGACTTGGTGGAGCGGGTCTTGAACACGTTGCCGCAGCTGCAGCGGACGGTGCACTCGACGTACTCCGGATGAATTCCTTGCTTCATGGCAGGGCTCCTCTGGAATCGCGTCCTGGTTTCCGACCAGGACTAGGGGTGTCTTGGTTTCCGACCAAGACAAGACAGCCTGCCTAGGATAGCACAGACCCCATCGACCTCGCCAAGCCCACAAAAGCACCACGCCAATACTCGCGCACGGCGCGCCCTGGGCACGAGCTGCTCTCCCCCTTCCGATTTCCGCCGTGTTACCCGCGTGAATGGCATGTGTAAAGCGCGCCGGTACATCTACAATGGTGAGTATTGTTATCTCTGTGCGCGGCGCCGTGCCTTGCGCACACGTCGAAGGGACTCTCATGGCCGAGACCGCCTCCAACCGTATCGTCATCACCGTCCTGGGCGAAAACCGCCCCGGCATCGTCGCCGGCGTCACCCGCGTGCTGGGCGAGGCCAACGTCGACATCCGCGACATCACGCAGTCCATCCTCGAGGACATCTTCACCATGACCATGCTCGCAGACTGCTCCGAGTCCACGCTCGACTTCACCGACCTGCAAGAAGCACTGGTCCAAGCAGGCGAGCTCTCCGGCGTAACCGTGAACATTCAGCGCGAGGACGTTTTTAACTTCATGTACCGCCTCTAAGCCCTACGGTATTCCAACGACATTCAAACAGCGCTTTGCGAAAGGAGCCTTAACCGTGGCATATGACGCTAAAAAGATTTACTACCGCTTCGACGACTATCTGAGCCGCCTGGTGCTCGACTACGAGGCAAGCCGCCAGATCGACGAGGACAGTGAACGCCTGTACCACGGTTTTCCCAATGCGCCCTACGACGAATCGCTCTTCGAGCAGCATAACGTCAAGCGTGGCCTGCGCAATGCCGACGGCTCCGGCGTCGTCGCGGGCCTTACGCGCATCTCCGACGTCCACGGCTACAACCGGATCGACGGTCGCGTCGTCCCCGACGAGGGCCGCTTGAGCCTGCGCGGCTACAGCATCGACGACCTAGTGAATCACGCCCAAGCAGAAGACCGCTTTGGCTACGAGGAAGTCGCCTACCTGCTGCTCACCGGTTCCCTTCCCAACAAGGAAGAGCTCGAGGGCTTTTGCGAGCGCCTGCGCGCATTCCGTCACCTCTCCGGCGACTACATCCACGAGTTCCCGCTCACCACGCCCTCCAAAAGCATCATGAACACGCTGGCACGCGCCGTCTTGCTGCTATACCGCTTTGACGCCGAGCCTGACGAGATTTCGCCGGAACACGAGATCGACGTCGCCATGTCCATGATCGCGCGTCTACCGCGCATCGCCGCTCTCGCCCACATGGCACGCGTCGCCCAGCGCGAGGGGCGCATGCCGCAGATTCCCCAGCCCTCCCCCGACCTCTCCACCGCCGAAAGCGTCCTGCAGGTCCTGCGTGGCGGAAACGATTTCACCCATGACGAAGCCATGTTGCTCGATGTCATGATGATGCTGCACGCCGAGCACGGCGGCGGCAACAACTCGACGTTCGCCTGCCGCGTGCTCTCTTCCTCGGCAACCGACCCCTACTCCGCCTATGCCGCCGCGATCGGCTCCCTCAAGGGTCCGCGCCACGGCGGAGCCAACGCCAAGGTCGTTGCCATGCACGAGGACATTCGCAAGAATGTTTCGAACTGGGAGAACGAAGACGAGCTCGCCGCGTACCTCACGCGCATCCTCAAGCGCGAAGCATTCGACGGCTCCGGCCTCATCTACGGCATGGGCCACGCCGTCTACACGCTTTCCGACCCGCGTGCCGAACTCTGCCGCACCTATGCGCGCAGTCTTGCGCAAAAGAAGGGCCTGGGCGATGAGTTTGCGCTCATCGAGCGCATCGAGGGCCTCGCACCGCAGCTCATGCGCGATGTCTGCGGCATTACCAAACCTATCTGCGCCAACATCGACCTGTACACCGGCTTTATCTATTCGATGCTCGGCATCCCCGAGACGCTCTTCACCCCGATGTTCGCCGTTTCACGCATGGCAGGTTGGGCAGCCCACCGCATGGAGGAACTCTTCTGCGCACATCGCATCATCCGCCCGGGCTATCAATCGGTGCTGGATGACGTCACTTACCTGCCCATCAACGAACGTCAGTAGGCTTTTTCGCTTTGTCCTCCGAAAGGACCCTATGATTTTCTTTTCCGATATGGATGGAACGCTGCTCACCTCCGACAAGCGCATCACGCCCGAAACCTGGACTGCGCTCGACGCGATCCACGATGCGGGCATGCAATTCGTCCCCTGCACAGCGCGTGCCTTCAACGGCGTGCCGGCGGAGCTTTTGGCGCATCCGTCCGTGCGCTACGTCGTGACATCGAACGGTGCCTCGGTTGTGGACCTGCAAACGCAAGCCCAAATCCACGCCGTGCATCTCACGCGACAGCACGTGCTTGACATTTACCAGGTGGCCCGCGGCTATCGCGACATCACGTTCGACATCTTTTCCAATGGCACCTGCTATTCTGAGCGGGCGCGCTACGATCGCCTTGCCGAGTTCGCCGGCAAGCTCTCCACCTTGGAGTCGCTCCAGAGCAACCGCACGCCCTACGACGAGCCCTGCGAGAAGTTCATTGCCGAGCACGACGATTTTGAGCGCATTACCATTTATTGGAAAAACGAGCGCGACGCCATCGAGCTCAAAGCCGCCTATAGCCAAGACCCCACGCTCGCCATTGTGCGTTCCGCGCCCAATAACATCGAGCTTTCCGACCCTGCAGCAACCAAGGGCGGCGCCCTTACCTGGCTGTGCGGGCACCTGGGCATCAACATTGCAGATTCGGTTGCCTTTGGTGACAACATCAACGACATCTCGATGATCGAAGCGGCGGGCTGCGGCGTGGCGATGAAAAACGCCGAGCCCGAAGACATCGCGGCAGCAAACCTGGTTGCCGACTACAACGATCGAGATGGCGTTGCCAAAGTGATTATGGAAAAGCTCGGACGGTAAAACCCCGCTCCCCATGCTCAAATGCGTCCAAAAGCTCCGGCTCAGCAAAATCGAGCCAGAGCTTTCTGCATCACTGCATGTTAACGACAACGCGTGGGTCCAGGTGGCCCTTTTGAAACGCAAATGTGTGGCGGCAAATCAAACGTTTTCGAACGAGTGGCGGATAATCGTGCATCCTGGCGTCACATTCGAGCTCAAAACGCTTCGAAAACCGCCACTCATTTAAACATGATTGAAAAGCCGCCACTCGTCAGAATTATTTGGAGTCCAAACGCTGTCGCAGCAGCCGCCCATAATCGCCTGCAAGAAAACGGCGGTCGCGAAACAAACCATTCCGCAGACCGCCGCATACATCGAGAAGCCTCACTTCCCCCTGCCGCTGTTGTGCTCAGCATCGGTGGCGTTGGCATAACCGTAGTGGCGCGCGATGTTATCCATGTTCGCAATGGCAAGGTTTACGCCGTTATGCCAGCACGAAATTGCATAGCGCTCGTAAATCGCGATCGTGCGGGCAGAATAGCTCTTGAGCTCGCCGCGCAGGTAGCTTTCAAACGAAGTCGAATCGGGCTTGTCGTCCTCGGAAAGAAGCGGGCGCCCACCTTCGGCCATGCGCGGGAACAAAACGTTTGCCTGCGCCTGCCACACCAGGAAGAACTTGACGATATGTTCGATGCGCTCACACACCTCATACGGAAGAAGCGGGAGCTGAGAGGCGATCTGCTTAAACGCCGTGTCGTCGGTGTTTTCCATCATCCAGGCGTATTTCTCGGTCATCAAAGAACGACCAGTTGCCGAAGCGGTCGAGACATCATCAAGATACGACTCGAGAAGCTCGTCCGAATAGGTCTGCAAAAGCGAGGTGCGCATGATCTTGAAGGTGTCGGGGCGCCGCTGACAAGACGCAACACCGCCTTCGTTATTCACATGCAGGAAGTCCTCCCATTCGATGCGTACGATTGTGTCGATAAGTTCTGCTCTGGACATGATAGTCACTCCTGTCTCTAGTCGCACGGCATCGCGCACGGCGCCATTCCCGCCGCGGTGCCCAATGTCCTGATGGCGTTCACATGGTCAAGCAAGAAGACCGATGTATCATCCGTAAGTTCCTGACGCGCCAGCTCTGCCACGATCAGCGCGGCTGCATCGTCAAGCTCGTTTTGGAGGGCGCGCGCGTTGCAAGTTCCAAGCGCACCCGTAAACGACCCGGCAGCGCGCAGATGCGCCGCAACGGCACGGCCCAGCTCTCCGCAGCAGCGTTCACACGAGATAAGGGCCCATTTGTAGTACGGGCAAAAGCGATGCGACAGTTCGTGCACAAGCAGGCATGCGGCCTCGACGGCACGCGCATAGGCCAAGCAGCAGCCAACTTCGTCGCCACGAACCGCAGCGCGCACCAGGTTGTACTGGCCCGCTTGAGCAAAGTCCATGCATCGCTGCGCGATGCGCTGCAGTCGCACGGCATCGGGGTATCCCAAAAGCAAGCGCTCGCGTATACGCGAAAAATCGCCCGGCCCATCGTAAAAAACGTCGCCGTTCGTGGCTGCCGCGAGGGCGTGCTCGGGCGTACGTGTCCACTCGGCAAGCGTGCACGGGCCCTCGGGGCATCCCGTAAAGTACGCGTAGTGAGTTGCCACGGTCCATGCACCGGCCCTCCCCTGAGGAACCGGAGCATGAAATCCCAAGATGGGATAGCCGCAATAGTTCGAAGGAAGCGCTCGCATGATTTGGTCGGCGGAGGCAGCGAGCGCCTGCTCTCCGTCGCGGACCCAAACGCACAGGGAAACGCCCCAGTCGTGATCGCGAGAAACGTCGTCATCAAAGCCAAAACGATCCGATCCGTCGCCAACGCTGCCTACGGCAATGCGAGAAAACGCCTCGTCTCCCAGGCCGCGGCGCAGCTCGGGCAAGGCCACCTTGGTGGCATATTCACGCGTCAGTTCAAGACCTTGCATTCAGGTCCCCCCGCACGCGCTCGATGTTTTGACAGACTATCGTATAGGCGCGCGATTCGGTACCGAACAGCTCACCTGCAATTTCGCGCGACTCTTCAAAAAGCTCAAGCGCATGCTCGGGCTCCCCTTGATCTGCAAGGAATCCTGCCACGTTGTTAAGAGCGCTCGCGTAACTGGCGCTCACGCGGCCGTTAAGCTCGAGCGTCATAGCGCGTCCGCGCTCAAAAAGGTCTTTTGCACGCGCGATATCGCCCGCGTGCCACAGACAGACACCAAGGTTCATAAGCGTTGTTGCAATAGAATTGGGATGCTGGGTGCCGGCAGCCGAACCCTCGAGCAGCGCCAAAGCGCGCTCATGACATGCGCGCGCCTCATCATAGCGGCCCTGGTCTTGGTAGAGCAGGCCGATGTTGTTGTAGCAGCTGATGGTACGCCAGTCGTCCTCGGGCAAGCTTGCCTGATAGATCTTAAGGGCGTGCTTGAACGTCTCCTCGGCCTTATCGAAATCCCTGCAGAGACGGTAAAGACCAGCCAGGTTGTTGACCGTCGTACCATACTCGGAATTTGTTTCGCCCCACGCTTCGCGCAAGATCTCCCCAGCCTCGATAAAGTGCTCGCGGGCATCGTCGTAGCGGCCAAGATAGCGCTCGACCGAAGCGGCATCGTTTAAAGCAATGGCCAGATGTACATCCCCCGGCGCACAGACAGAGCGCGCACACGCAAGCTCCTCGCATGCCACAGGATACGCAAGGGCGTATTCACCGCGCATCATATGGGCCTGGAGCTGCTCCGTGATCCGATTGAGCTCCGTATAGTCCGGCTCGTCTGCATATCCCATAGCCGCATCCGTCCTCGAGCATTTGCCATAGCTGCTATGAGATTCTACGGGGAAGATGAGATTCCCCTTTGTGCACCCTGCCCATAGTTCTCGGCAGCGGTCGAGAGATGTCGGCGTACGGAGCTGCAGTGAGAAATAAACAAGTTGCCAAAGGCTGCCGTGCGAGGCCCCGCTACGCATCCCTCCACGCGCAGTTACGCAGAAAGGCCTTGGTTCAGCAAAGCTGAGCCAAGGCCTTTCGAGTATGTTTGAGCATGGAGGGATGCGTATCGGGGTCTCGCGCGCCCAAGCACGGAAACTTACTTCTGCTCGCTCAAAATGCGGCGCATCTCGGCCTGAACGGCATGCTCGTAGTTGTAGCCCACCACGCGGTCGGCCACGGCCTTGAGGGCGGGACGGCCATTTGCCATGGCGCAACCACAGCCCACCATGCGCACGATCTCGTAATCGTTCATGGAGTCGCCAAAGGCCATGACTTCCTCGGTCTTGATGCCGTAGTGGCCCATGATCTGAGCGATGCCCGAAGCCTTGGTCACGCCAAGCTGGAGAGCGTCGATCCATGCGTTGCCGGAAGGTGCGAACACAAATTTGTCGCCCAGCTCGCGCTGAAGCACGTACGCGTTATCCATCACGTTGCCGTCATCGCAAAAGATCGACGCCTTAAGGATATTCACCTCGGGATCGGGCAGATCCCAAATGCGCTCGGCGTTGGGAAGGTCTTTGTCCACCTCGCGCACGAACTTGCTCTCGTCGTCAAGCAAAAAGGACTTCGTACGGTCGAACAACGCCAGGTGAAGGTTGTCGAACATCTCGATCACGCGGGCAAGCTCGCGAATAGCAAGATGCGAGTACACCTCACGATCGATCAACTTGCCGTCTGCGTAGACCTGCGCGCCGTTTGACGCCACGAAATCCATGTGGTCGCGCACCGGCTCGAAAAACGTGCACAGGCGATCATAGCGACGACCAGAAGAAACGGCAAAATGAACGCCCTTTTCGCGCAGGGCTTCGATAAGCTCGAACGTCTCGGGCGGAACCTTGCTGTGCTCGTCAAGCAAAGTGCCGTCCATGTCAGAAGCGATAAGTTTGATCATGCGAACAGGGCCTCCTAAACAACCTGTGCGATAGCTTTCTCTCACGCCAAGCATACCCATTTCTCATTACCGCCATATCAACAATGCACCCGCTTGCAACAATCGTCACAAGCGGGCGCACGCGAAAAAAGGGGGCACCGTTAGCGTGATGTCGAAACTGCGTTAGGCAGAAATCAAACGCTCGTAGATCGCCTCGAGATCGGCAACCGTCAAAGGCTTGATCGTATTTGCCGGACTGCCCGAATCGATAGCGTCCTTTGCCATCTTGGGAATCTGTGCGCGGAATTCATCGACATCGATGCCATAGCTGGCAAGCGTAGGGATATTGAGCTTTCGCAGCAGCTTGGCAATAACATCGAGCAGATCGTTTGCCGCCACCTTGTCATCGGCCGCAACAGACGCGCCTACCTCGCGCGCCACGGAAGCAAACTCCGGATAGGCTCCGTCCACCACGTAGCGCAGGCACTCCAGCATGATCATGGCATTAGAGAGCCCATGCGGCACATGGAAGAGCGCACCGATGGGACGGCTCATGCCATGGATGATAGTCACACTCGCATTGTTAAAGGCGACACCCGCCTCGGTCGCGGCAATGGCCATCTGGGTGCGCGCTTCAACGTTTTCGGGCTCGGTATAGCACGTGTAAAGATGTGCCAAGATACGTTTGATGGCACTTATCGAGAAGGTATAGCTCATGGGCTGCATCTTCTTGGACGTAGCCGATTCGAGCGCGTGGCACAAAGCGTCAACGCCCGTGTTTGCCGTGACGCTCGCCGGCGCCGTGCATGTGAACTGCGGGTCCACAATGGCAACGTCGGGCAAAACCTTGGCACCCGCAAGGAGCATCTTGATGCCCTGGCGCGTGTTGTTGATGATCGTGAACTGCGTGGCTTCCGAACCCGTACCCGCCGTAGTGGGGATGGCCACAAGCGGCGGGCGATCAAAGTCCAGGGCAACGCCCATCTGCTCGTCGATATCCCCATCGCAAGCAGCCATCATGGCGATGGCCTTCATGGCATCGATGGGACTGCCGCCGCCAAGGCCCACGTACATATCGCAGCCCGATGCCTTGAATGCGGTGATTCCCGCCTCGATCATGACGTCGCTCGGCTCGCCCGTGATCTGGTCGAACACCTCAAAGCCAAGCCCCGCACGCTCAAGGGCGTCGGTTACCGTTTTGCAGTTGCCAAGCTTGACCATCATGGGGTCGGTCACCACAAAAGCCTTGGTTCCCAAACCGCGCAGGATGTCGAGCGAATCGTCGAGCGCTCCCTGCCCGGATACAATGCGCGAGGGCATCAAAAACAAACGTGCCACGTGGTAGCCTCCTTACTGCATGACGACGGTCGTGCGGTAACCGCCCGGGATGATCGCGTTTTCAAAGGCCTGTTGAATCTGGTCGAACGGATACTCCTTATCGACGAGCGGCGACACGTCGATCTCGCCCGATCCCAGCAGATGACAGGACTCCTTGAAGTCTGCAAACTCGCCCAGGAAGGTGCCGAAGATCTGCATCTTTCCGTAATGGATTTTGTTGGCGTCCACGCCCAACTCCGGCGCAGGATAGCCGGCGGCAAACATCAAAACCTTGCCATGTAGTTTCTTGAGCATAGCGAAGCCCTGCTTGTTGGCCGCCGTCGCGGCAACTGCCAAGATCACGGTGTCAGCTCCGCGACCATCGGTGCGCGCACGCACCTCCTCTACAGGATCGACCATAGAACCGTCGATAACCTCAAGGCCAAGCTGTTCTGCCACGCGGATCTTTTTCTCCATGAGCTCGGAGACGATCACGCGAGCGCCCTTCTGCTTGGCAACGAGCGCATTGAGCACGCCCATGGTGCCGCCGCCAATGACCACCACGGTCTCGCCCTTTTTGATATCGAGCTTCTTGATGCCGTTGATCACCGTGGCGAGCGGCTCCAAAAAGCCTGCCTCGGAGGGACGAATCTTGTTCTCAAACTTATAGATAGACTCCTGCGATTGCACCAGGTACTCGGCACAACCGTCATAGCGGCCATAGTAGCCGTCGGGCCACTGAGTATCGTAAGGTTTCACACCGGGAGCCTCGGAAGTGCGGCCCTCGAGCGCCTCGGTAGAGTACGGGTCAAAGGTGTAGGAGCCACCCACGAAGTCGCCCACGGCAAGGCCGGAAACCCTCTCGCCCACCTGGATGATCTCGCCCGCCCACTCATGGCCAAACGTCATGGGCAGCGGCTTATTGGTGCGAGCACCGCTCCACAGGCCGTACTCGGACGTGCACAGGTTGCAGGACAAAATTTTGATGAGCACATCGTGCTCGCCCAAGTCGTGGATGGGGCGAACGACAATCTGCGCGTCGTGAGCGGCGTTGATGATGGCGGTACGGGTTTCGGTAACGATGGGTTTCATGGTCTCCCCTTTTCTTTTGAAGATGGTGTCGTCGGTGCCGCACGCAGGTGTGGGGCAGATGATAGGTTTCCGGGAATGGAGTTAAATGCGACCGGCGGAACCAAAGAGCTCCATGTAGTGCATGAGCTTCTTCTGGTAGCCGTTCTTGCAGCTGTCCTCCATAAGCTGGGTGATCTTTTTCTTGGCGTTCTTGAACTCGTCCTCGGTTACTTCCTCGGCCGTACCCTCATGAATGGCGATCTCGCGCTTGAGGGCCTGCAGCCAGGCCTCGCCCAGATCGGTATAGAGGTTGACCTTCTGGATGCCCGTCTTAACTGCACGCTGGAGATTCTCGTCGCCGGTGCCAGAACCACCGTGGAGCACAAGCGGAATCTCAAGGTCGCTAGCCAAGGTTGACAACAGGTCGAACTCAAGATGCGGGGTGCCCTTGTAGACACCGTGCGAGGTGCCCACCGCCACGGCAAGACAATCGACACCCGTGCGCTCGACGAACTCGGCAGCCTCCTCGGGATGCGTGAGGCCCGCATCGCGCGTCGCCTCGTACTCGACGCCCTGGCCAACATGACCCAGCTCCGCCTCAACGGAGACGCCCACGGCATGGGCGATGCGAACCACATCGGCAACCTGTGCCACGTTGTCCTCGAACGAAAGCGTTGATCGATCGACCATCACAGAGCTATAACCGGAGCGAATAGCCAAGATGACATGCTCAAACGGGCCGCCGTGATCGAGGTTGAGCGCCCAGGGGATACGCGGATGCTTGGTACCGTAGTATTTGGCGATCATTCCCGTCTCTTCAATGCCCATGGCATAGCCCACATCAAGAATCACCGGGGAATCGAGCTCCTCGGCCGCGTTAAACGCCGCCTCGACGCTCTCCTTGTCAAACACGTTGGGGGCAGGCACGGCGTAGCCGCCGCGTTTTGCTTCCACCAGCAAGTCCTTCATGGGCTCGAGCATACGGATCAGTCTCCTTCGCCTCGTTTCGAACGGCCGCATTCCCCTCTTGCAGCGCAGCCGCGCGAGCACCTCTTTGCTCACCTGTGACTATAGAAATATATAGTTTTGATTGTAGAAACTGTAAAACTAGGCTCTGTAAACGGTCGAAATCCAACGCCAAATGGCTAGTTTCTCAAATTATTGTTTTAGAATTCAATTATTAGAGCCTTTTGTTTTGCAGAAACTATAATGAGAGACGTCAATCGTTATAGTTTCTAAACCAGGAGATCCCATGGAAGAACGCCGCCGAGCCATCGTGGAGCTCGTCAACAAGATGGGCAGCGTGTCCATCGCACAGCTTAAAGAGGCTTTTCCCGAGGTCTCCGAGATGACCATTAGAAACGACATCAAGGCGCTCGACCGTGAGCACAAGCTCGTGCGCGTCTACGGCGGGGTGCGTTCGCTCGAGTTCGCCGTGGGCGCCGACGGCCTTTTTGACGTGCGCCGCAATCAAAACGTCGATGCCAAGGCGGCCATAGCGGAAAAGGCGGCAAAGCTCGTTCGACCCAACACCACCATCTATCTGGATTCGGGCAGCACGCTCGCCAAATTCGCCGCCGCGCTACCCGACGAGCACCTCATGGTCTTCACCTGCGGTATCTATAACGTTATGGAGCTCGGCCATTTTGACACCGTTGACGTGATCGTACCGGGCGGCACCCTCAACCGCTACAACATGTGCTTGCATGGCAGCCGCGCCATCCGCGAGATTCGCAAGCTGCGCTTCGACCAGGTTTTCATCGGCGCCGCCTCATACAGTAAAACGGCAGGGCTCTCCTGCGGCTCCGACGAGGAAGCCGAGCTTAAGCGCGCATGCCTCGAGCAGGCAGAACAGAAGGTATTGCTGCTCGATTCAACCAAACTGGGCAAAATCTCGACGTTTGCCATCTGCGATATCGACCAGTTTGACGTCATCGTCACCGATGGCAACATGCCCGCCGATTTTCTCGAGCGTTGCACCGCCGCGGGCGTCGACGTCCTATAACGCCGCGGCGACACCTAAACCCAACAGCAATGCAAAAAAGAAGCGGCGCCACCGATGTGACGCCGCTTCGCTGTCGTAGCCCAAATAAGAAAAGACAAGCCCGTCCTTAGATCAGCTTGAAGCCCTTGCGCTTGCCCACGGAAAGGGTGTCGCCCACCTTGAGCTCGGACGGATCGATGTTGTAGCTCTTGGGTGCTACGGCCTGACCGTTAATCTTCACGCCGCCGCCGTCGATGTCGCGGCGAGCCGCTCCCGCGCTGGCAGAAAGACCAAGGTCCTTGAGCAGACCCGCAAGGTAGATCATGCCCTCGTCGTTGACGGTAAGCTCAACGTGCTTCTCGGGGAAGTCGGCGAGCTGGCCCTCCTTGAACACGCGATCGAACTCGGCCTGTGCCTCGTCGCCCGCGCCGGCGCCGTGGTAGGTGTCGCACAGGTCGCGGCCAAGGGCGCGCTTGAGCTCGTACGGGTCGGCAGAGCCATCGGCAAGGGCAGCGTCGATCTTATCGACCTCAGCGGGAGATAGGGAACTGGCCAGACGGTAGTACTTGCCAATCATCTCGTCGGGAATGGACATGGTCTTGCCAAACATATCCTTGGGCTCGTCGGTCAGGCCAATATAGTTGCCATAGGACTTGGACATCTTGCGCACGCCGTCAGTGCCCTCGAGCAGCGGCATGGTGAGCGCGATCTGCGGCTCCATGTCCATCTTCTCCATGAGCTCGCGGCCGGCAAGCAGGTTGAACAGCTGGTCGGTGCCGCCCATCTCGACGTCAGCTTTGATCATGACCGAATCGTAAGCCTGCATCACGGGATAGAGGAACTCGTGCAAGGCAATGGGGGTCTGGGACTGATAACGCTTGGTGAAGTCATCGCGCTCGAGGATACGGGCAACGGTGAACTTGGAGCACACCTGCAGCAGGCCGGCCAGGTCCATCGACAAAATCCAGTCGCCGTTGTGCACGATGGTGGTCTTCTCGGGATCGAGGATCTTCATTGCCTGAGAGACGTAGGTCTCGGCATTGGCCTCGATCTGCTCTTGCGACAGCTGCGGACGCGTTGAATTCTTGCCCGAAGGATCGCCGATCAGCGCGGTACCGTTGCCGATGATGAGGGTAACGTTGTGGCCCAAATCCTGGAACTGGCGCATCTTGCGCAGCGGAACGGCATGACCCAGGTGCAGGTCGGGGGAGGTAGGATCGACGCCGAGCTTGATGTTGAGCGGCGTGCCCTTCTCGAGCTTCTTGCGCAGGTCTACCTCGGGGACGATCTGGGCGGCGCCCGAGGTAATGATCTTCATCTGTTCGTCGACTGGAAGCATCGCTTCTCCTTTAAACGGTTATAGCGCCCTCGCCCCGATAGAGCGGTGCTGATTATGGTTGGTAACTCGTTGATTGTAGCGAAGACTGAAGTTTCGTGCGAGGTCATTTGCCCGACATGAGCAAGCTTCACGCCTCGCTGGCAGCGGCACATGCCGCAGCAAGAGTGTCGATGGCGCATTCGAGCTCGCCCTCGTCAAGCAACATGGCGTCGATGGCAAAGCCGCTCGCGCCAAAGCGCAGCAGCGCATCGACATCCTCGGTGCGATTGAGCATACAAGCATCAAAGGTGCGCGTGCGGCCATGGGCATCCACGCGAACCGGCAGGCGTGCGCCCGAAGCCTCCACCAGATAGCGTTCCTGCCGGCGACGCTCGCATGTACCGCAGGAATGCGAGCACGGGCCTTCGGCAGTAAGAAGGCAATGCTCAGTCACCATCAGCTGCGGATATCCGCAGGCAAGCATGCCAACGCGCACTCCCTCGTGAGCAGCACTGCACACCGCCTCACGCGCCTCGTCCAAAGAGAGCTCATCGGGCAGCCAAACGCAGCTCGCACCGCGCTGCCCAAACCACGCGGCGCTTTGCCCGTTGGTCGCCGAAAGCGGAGCGGCCACATCAAAAGGAACGTCCGCCTCCTTTGCCATCTGCATATGCGCGTAATTGCGGCAGATGACCTTGCGGGCACGACGGCAAAGGTAGCGCGTGCGCGCCTCATCGATCATGCGCGCAGGCTCGTCGAGCATGACGGTAAGGCGCGGCAAGAGGTCTTCCCATGCATCCGCGTCTTCGTCAAGCGCCATCTGACGCACGACCACCTCGTCAACTCGAACGTCGTGAAGCAAGGCCGCCGCTCGCACGGGGGTGTCGACCGCCACGGAAAGACAGGCACCCCTAGCGGTAGAAACAGCAGGCTCAACCGACAGGCCCAAAGGCTCAGAAGCGCACCGACCGACATGCGCCGGTAGATAATCGGAAGAATAGGACTCCAACTCGGCGTGCATGCGCGCAAGCGCGGCATCGGTACGTTCCAGCACCTCAACCGAGCTAATTCGATTGACGATGCTCCCCACTTCGACCTTGCGCTTGCAATGGACGTCGATTACCTCGCCAGCTTTCGCATCGACAGGGCAGGGAACCTGCGGCCAGCGTTTGGGAACATCTGCCGGAGCGTCGGGGCCGGGCGTCGAGCGAATCTCAAGCATGTCACCCGCGCGCACGGCGGCGCACAGGCGAACGGAAACCTCCTCATACCGGCGCTCGACGAGCTCTCCCACGCGCAATCCCTGGTTACACGCGCGCTCGAAACTCATGAGCTCTGCACCCGAGGCCCCCCGCAGATACGCATCGGTAAAGCCGCGATTGAACGACATGCCCAGCTTGCGTTTGCATGCAGCGGCAACATCGCTGTCCCACGAGCCCGCACCCACGGCGTCGAGCGCACGGCGATAGGCCCCCACCACGTTGAAGACGTAATCGGGGTTCTTCATGCGCCCCTCAATCTTGAGGGCCGAAACACCTGCCTCCACAAGCTCGCGCACATGATCAATCGAGCAGTAGTCGCGCGGACACAGCAGGCGCTCCCCCTCCTGCACGTTAACGGAGCTCCCCTCTCCATCCTGCAAATCGTAGGTAAAGCGACACGGCTGCGTACAGTCTCCGCGGTTTGCCGAGCGCCCCCTTCGCAAGGCGGACGCCGCGCACGCCCCCGAATAGCAGATGCAGATGGCTCCGTGGCAAAAAACCTCGATGGGCATGCCAACGGAGCATACGCTCGCAATCTCAGGCAAGGAGAGCTCGCGCGAAACCGTGATGCGCTCGATCCCCAAGTGCTCACGCACATATTCGACACCCGCAGGCGACATGACCCCCGTTTGGGTAGAGAGATGAATCTCGGCATGAGGAATGGCGCGCCGGATTGCCCGTACCTGTGCGACATCGGCAACAATGAAGGCATCTGCGCCCGCGGCATCGGCCTCACGCACAAGGTCCAGCGCGGGCACGAGCTCATGTTCGCGCAGGTAGACATTGCATGTCACGTACACACGCACACCATGCGCATGCGCCAAGCGCACCGCGCGCGCAAACTCGATAGGCTCGATATCTTTCGCACTCGCGCGGGCGTTGAAGGCGCCAAGCCCACAGTAGACGGCATCGGCACCCGCGGCAACAGCCGCAAGGAGCGCATCGATAGAGCCCGCAGGGGCCAAAAGCTCTGGTAAGGGTCGATTCATGTTCACCTGGCTATCGCTTGCGAGGCATACCGGTACCAGTGTGTCCGGGTATGCAATCGGTCTGGAATTTAGCACTAATAAGGATACACGAGGACGATGGACGCGCTTTGCGCTAATGTGTCTGAGTATGCATGACCGTATGCTCTCGGAGCGCAATCGCGCCCCGTCACATCCACAGGAGGTACTCCATGGGTCCTCGCGAGCGACACGCACGCACCCGCGCCAAGACACATACCATCCCCATCATCTTGGGCTCGTTCTTCGGGTTCATGTTGATCTGCGGCATCGCCTTTGCCGTGGGCATGGTGGGCAATGTCTCGCGTTGGCTGTCCGATCTTCCGGACTATACCGACGCCAACGCCTACCTTGCCTCCGAGCCCACCACGATCTTGGATGCCAACAACAACCAGATCGCGATGCTCTATGTGCAAAACCGTGACAGCGTCACCGAAGACCAGATTAGCAAATACGTGCTTAAGGGCACTGTCGATGTTGAGGACGAGCGCTTCTACGAGCATAACGGCGTCGACTTTATCGGCATCGGCCGCGCCGTGCTAAGCCAGCTCTCCGGTCGCTCCGAGGGCGCGTCGACCATCACCCAGCAGCTGGTGCGTAACACCATTCTGTCTGAGGAGCAGTTCGACAACACCATCGAGCGTAAGGTCCGCGAGGCTTGGATCGCCCTGCAGATGGAGAAGATCTTCTCTAAAGACGAGATCCTCACCATGTACCTCAACACGATCTACTACGGGCACGGCGCCTACGGTATCGAAGCCGCAAGCGAAATGTACTTCTCCAAGCATGCCAGCGAGCTCTCGCTCGCCGAAGCGGCGCTGCTCGTGGGCCTGCCCAACTCGCCCTCCTACCTCGACCCCACGGTGAACCCCGAAGGTGCCCTCGCCCGTCGCGACAAGGTTCTCGACAACATGCTGCGCCTGGGAACCATCACACAGGAAGAGGCCGATGCTGCCAAGGCCGAGCAGCTCAAACTCAACGTTTCGGGCATCAGCGAGTCGGGCACCATCGCCTACCCCTACTTTGTCGACTACGTGCGCAGTCTGCTTCAGGAGCAGTTCTCCACCGACGTGCTTTTCAAGGGCGGCCTGACCATCAAGACCACCATCGACCCCACGATCCAGAAGGCAGCAGAGGATGCGGCCGTCCAGCAGCTCGTTGACGCCGGCGCCGACGAGCTCGACGTGGGCATGGTCGTCATTGAGCCTCAGACCGGTTATATCCGCGCCATGGTAGGCGGCCGCGACTACTACGCCAACGACAGCCACATCAACCATGCCACCTCGCGCCGCGCAGTGGGCTCGACCTTTAAGGGCCTCACGCTGGCCGCCGCCATCCACGACGGTATGAACCCCAATATCACGCTCAACTGCACCTCGCCTATGAAAATCGCCGATGGCTACACCGTGCAAAACTACGGCGGCACCAACTACGGCACCAAAACCCTTGCACAGGCAACGGCGGTCTCCTCGAACACGGGCTACGCCCAGGTGGCCCTCGCTATCGGCAATGACAAGATCATCTCCATGTGCAAGGACCTTGGCATCGATACCGAGGCCGCGGGCATGGATCCTTCCGTTCTCTCGCTTACCCTGGGTGCCATGGCACAAGGCATCACCCCGCTTGAGATGGCAGAGGCCTATGCGACCTTCGCCTCGGGCGGGCAGCATCGCAATGCCGTTGCCGTAACCGAGATCACCTCGCGCTCGGGCGCCACGCTCTACAAGCACGAGGACAAGTACGACCAGGTGCTCACCACCGGCGAAGCCCAGGCCGTGACCAACGTGCTCAAGACCGTCATGCAAGGCGGCGGCACGGGCAGTTCCGGCGCCCTCTCCGTCAATCAGCCTGTTGCCGGCAAGACCGGTACCGCCGGTGACGCTGGCACCACCAGCGACATCTGGTTCTGCGGCTACACCCCGCAGTACTCCGTCGCCATCTGGGCAGGCCGCTCCAACTCCAACGCCGCCATCACGCGTTGGCACAACACGCAGATCACCTTGCCTATCTTCCGCAAGTTCATGAATACGGTTCTTGCCGGCGTTGCTCGCGAGGAATTCCCCACGGGCGAAACGCCTTCCTATAAGGACAACTCCTCCTGGACCTTCGTTGGCGGCAGCGCCAAGAAAGACGATGAGGAGGACGAGGAAGAAGAGGAAGAGCAGAGCCCCGAGGAGACGGAAGGCGATACTCCTAGCGGCGACGGCACCGGCGGCGGCGAGACACCCGAGCCCACGCCAACGCCTACTCCGGAGCCCACGCCAACGCCAACGCCTACTCCGGAGCCCACGCCCACGCCAACGCCCACTCCGGATCCGGCGCCTACGCCAGACCCCGGTACAGGCGGAACCACTTCATAAGGCCAGCTTCTTTATCCCCCAGCTTTATCGCTGGGGGATTTTTTATCGCTCGATGCATTGATCTCGTGGGCGCGTTGCAGCAGCACTTCGCACCTATTCAAACGTATGGGGGGCGCCGGCATCAACGCCTGCGCCCCCCCATACATACTCTGTCACATCCCGATACCGGGTGGGAATCCCTTAGCTTTTGGCACACCTCAACTTCTGAAGCAGCGCCTCCAGGCGCTGGGAGTCCTCCCCTGTTTGTGAGACCACGAAAATGGTGTCGTTTCCGGCAAGCGAGCCCAAAACATCGGGCAGCTCGGCGGCATCGATTGCTGCGGCAATGCCATTTGCCGTGCCCGGCTGCGTCTTGACGATCAACATATTATCCGCGCGATGCACATCTACCACAAGCTCGGAAACCATACGCTGCAGATGAAGATCCTCTGCCAGCACATATACGCCCTCCGGAAGCTTTCGCAGCCCCATCTCGGCAATATCGCGCGAAACCGTCGCCTGTGTGCAATCGAAACCCTCGGCTTTGAGTTCATCCACAAGCATGCGCTGCGTGCGGACATCGCGATTGCGCACGATGTCACGAATCGCGTCCTGGCGTCCATTGCGTTTTTTTGCCATGCCCGTACGCGTCCTCTCCGTTTTTTGAAAAGAGAAATGCACCACAGGGGTACATCTTTAACGGAATGATTATAGCTGCATAGTTTTACCAAAATGTGCAAGAAAACGAATATATCCAGCCAGTAACGCCAGATTTACGTATGAGCGTACGTTAACGCACGATGGGTCCCAAGGGTATATGCGAAATGCGCGCCACCTCGCGCAGCCTCGAGCCCATGCAGCAGGCAGCAGCGTTCTTTTTTGCCATCGGCTTGTACATACAGCCAAATTCGCGAGCGGCATGGCTCATCCTCTGTACCGCACGCTGCGTACCCTCGTCATCAAGCATGTCCTGCACGCGCTGGGTTCGCTCCACAGACGATACGGAACTGTGGCCAATGCAGGCATTGTCAATACAGCTGATAACATCGAACAAGTAACGCCGATAAACGGGTTCCATTTCCTCGGCATCCAGATCGAAACCCCAGCTACGAAACAGATCCAAAAGCTCCGTATGCTCACGTTCGCACGAAGGATAACGGTCTGGATCGAACGACAGGGCCGCCGGCACCTGTCTCGTCACATGGTAACTGGGGCCGGCAAACACGCCCGCACGTTCCACGCGCTCAAGGCAGGCGATAACGACATCGAGGGGTTTTTCAGACATATGAGAAAGAACAAACGAGCGCATAACATCGGCATCGATGACCATCCCAAAGGGATCGTCCAGGACACCCAGCATCAGCAGCTCGCCCACCGCATGATGAAAATCGGCAGCGGTCTTCCACGTCATTGTGTTAAACGTCGTAACGCTCGAAGAGCGCTCGTGATTGCGCCCGGAATAGACATCGAACGACTGCGTGGGAATGGCCAGCTGCAAATCGTTGGCGCGCATAAAAGGCATCACATCGTACAAGAGCCCGCTGCCCAGCCAGTCGCCGGGGCGCAGCATCATAACGTACGAGCCGCGCGCCGCACACAAGGCGGCATGGTTGCCAACCGCCAGGTTGTCGGTATCCAGGTGGATGTACTCAACACGGATATCGCGGTCATGAAAACGTTCGCAAATCGAAGGTGTCCGATCGCTCGAGGCGCAATCCGCTATAACCAGCTCGAGGTCCTCAAACGACTGGTTGAGCACGCTCTCGATCGCGCGCACAGCAGTATCGGCGTCGTTATGCAGCACCATCACGACGGAGACAAGCGGACGTTTTGATTCGCGATGAGCCAAGAGCAGACCCTCCGATACAGACCTCAATTGCATCTGATGGTAGCATCTCTACCCACGTTGCCGTCCTTGTCCCCCGTCGCGCCGCACATGTGCAAAATAACAACACCATTAAACGGTAGGACAGCACGCTGGAACGGTTTAGAGCCGCTGACTACTCAACGTGCCTACTCAGCTTGCGTCAATGCGCCCTCGTCATATTCCACCGCCATGAAGCACAGACCCTGCGCAGGGGCTGTGGGGCCAGCTGCCTGTCGAGAACGGGCGGCAAGAACCTCATCGATCCATTCGGGCTCGCGCCGATGCATACCCACCTCGACAAGAGTCCCCACAATCGTTCGGACCATCGAGTGCAAAAAGGCGTTTCCGCAAATGGTAAAGGTGATGCAGTCTTCTCCCAAGCTGTTTTCGTGACCAAACCCCGCCGATATCACGCAGCGATGCGTAGGCTTGCCCTCGGCAGAAGACGCTTTGCAAAAGCTCTTGAAATCACGCTCCCCCAACATACGCTGAGCGGCAGCATGCATCGCCTCCACATCAAGCGTCTGCCTGTGCCACCAGGTCACACTGCGCGTGAGCAACGGCGGTGCATCACCTGTAGCAATGCGATACGTATACGTACGCGAGCGCGCATCAAAACGTGCCGAGAAACCCGGCGCCGCATGCCACACCTCGCGCACGGCTATATCGCGCGGCAACAGCGCCACCAGCGCACGCATCCAACGCGAGCGCGTGATCTCGAGTTCCGCCGCCGTGGCGGGAAAACTCACGTACTGGCTAATGGCATGAACGCCGGCGTCGGTCCTGCCGGCACAGGTCAACTCGATTGGGCGACGCAAAAAGGTCTCCACCGCGCGACGGATCTCGCCCGCAACGGTCGTCTGGCCCGGCTGCTCGGCAAATCCGCTGTAGCCCGTACCGTCGTAGCCCAGCTGCAAGACGATGGTCCCATCAAGCACCTCGGGGGCATCGAATTCCCGCGTTTCCCGACCCATCACGGCATTCCTTTCCAAACGTCGTCTACCAGCCCAAGACGCCCGTAAGCACCATGGAACACGTCACAACAATACCAGCAATCAAAAGGACCCAATCACTCCGGCATAAACCACGCGCGGGAATCTCTATAGAAGAGCCGTCCGCATAACAGCGCGACGCCATGGATTCCGCCAAGCTGTCCGCCCGGCGAAAGAGGCCCACAACCAGCGGCGTGAGAACCGACGCCCAAACGCGAACGCGCTCAAATAGACCGCCTTCGTCAAAGCGAACCCCTCGCGAGCGTTGGGCCATCTGGATACGGCCATATTCCTCGGCAACAATGGGAATAAAGCGCAACGCTAAAGAAAGAACAAGGCCAATATCGGCAACCGGTACCCCCACAGCACCCAGGGGACGCAAAAGGCGCACGCATGCATCGGAAATCTCCGGCGGCGTGGTCGACGCCGAAACCGCACAGGCAAACCCGGCAAGAAGCACGATGCGCAAAACGGCGCAGGCGCCTCGTATCGCGCCAGCGCTGCTGATGCCAAGCGGACCCGCGATCGCAATATCGCCGTGCCCGTCCAACACCAAGGCATTTGCCAGAAGAGTAAACAGCAAGATGACCGTCACCGGTCGTACGGCGCGCACAAGCGATCTCCACTCGACGCGCGCAGCGTACATCGCCAAGGCCAACAGCGCGAACCAAACGATAATCGCCCATGCCGCCTGGCAGGCAAAAACCCCTGCGGTGAAAACAAGAAGCAAAAGCAGCTTGACGCGGGCATCGATGTGAGAGAGGGGCGTGTCGGCGGCAACAAAAGAGCCCAAAGGATTACTGCGCATTGTCCTCCCCCGTTTCGCCATCAACTTGCAAGGCATCGGAAAGCGCCTGCGCCAGCACGGCATTTTCGGGCGCTTTTATGCCCGCGCGTTCAAACAGCTCAAAATGGCAACACACCTCCGCAGCATCGCCTTGCCATAGCATGCTGCCGCAAGAAAGCAACGCCACGCGGTCAACAACGGCCAGCCACTCCTCCAAGTCGTGGCTCACCACAACAACCGGCGCGCCCGCATTGGCAAGCTCTCGCACCAAACGATGCATGTCGCGCCGGCCTTGAACATCAAAACCGGCCGTCGGCTCATCAAAAAGATAGGCTTTCACGCCAATAGATAGAACGGATGCGATGGCAACACGACGGCGCTGCCCGCCCGAAAGCGCATAAGGGTAGAAATCGAGCTGCTCATCGGAAAGACCAACAAGGCGTGCCGCATGACGCACCGCCTTGTCCACATCCACCGCATCAAGATGCGCACAACGTGGCGCAAGGGCAATCTCATCATACGCAGAATTGAGAAACAGCTGATTTTCGGGTCGCTGGAAAGACATACCGCACACACCCGGAGACGGGCGTGTACCGCAGATGCTCACGGCACCAGAATCGGGTTTAACCAAGCCCGCGAGGATCGTCGAAAGCGTCGATTTACCGCCGCCCGAAGCACCAGCAAGGAGAGTGACCGTACCGGCCGGGGCCTCGAGGCTAACATCATTTAGAACGGGATTGCCGGGCTCATAAGAATGAACGATGTGCTCTGCCACGATTCCGGGCTGCTCGGGAACAGTCCCCCGCTCATAAGAATGAGCACGTGCACGGGATGCCTCTATCACAGACAAAACGTCTGTCTTTCGAATCGCACGGGATTCCAGAGCCAAAATAAGCCACTCTTTAATGGTGTTAGGTGCAACGCTCGCGCTCGGCTTAAATCCAAGGCGCATAGCGGCTCTCAGAGCCCTGACAAAGCCGCTGTCCCGAAGAGGATCGCCCGGAAGATCTCCATCATGGCACAAAAGCTCTAGCGGAGTGCCCTCCCAGCCAAGTTCGCCATCGTGCATCAGCACAACGCGATCACTCGAGAGCACTTCCTGCGGCTCGTGGGTGATTTGAACCACGCCAATACCCTGCTCCCGTGCCAGCTGGAAAACAAGCGTGCGAAACGAGGACCGAATGGCAGAATCAAGCATCGAGGTTGCTTCATCAAGAACCAAATAACGCGGATGCATGGCGAGTACGCCAGCAAGAGCCAAACGCTGCTGTTCCCCGCCCGAAAGCGCCGTCGTATCGCGCTTCTCAAAGCCCAAAAGGCCGCACTGCTCAAGAGCCTCCTTAACGCGCTGACGAACCTGCAGCTCGGGCAAGCCTAGGTTGCGCGGACCAAAAGCAACCTCATCAAAAACGAGTGTCGATACAATTTGATCAAGGGGGTTTTGCCTCACCAGCCCCACAAGACGACGGACCTCGAGACGAGAATGCTCATCCACAGCGGGATCGAACCCGTCAACAACAACCATCCCCTCAAGGCTAAGACGCACAGCGCACATCAATGCCGCAAGGGTCGACTTGCCACTTCCATTGGAGCCAACCAAGGAGACAATCTGACCGGGAGCAACGCTCAGCGAGATGTCGTGCAGGGCAAAACGAGACCCACCGGTATCCCCCAGCGAAACAGCAGCGTGTCTTACCTCGAGCATATTCACCCCCCAGCTATCGATCGTGGCATCCTTACGCCTTGCGGGCACATCGGCCCATCATACGAAAAAAGGGGCACGCATGCGCGCACCCCTTTTAAATTTGATCAAATGATCTTTGACGCTACTCGGCGTCAGCGGTCTTATCGACCTCAGCTGCGGGAGCCTCGACGGTCTCCTCGACCTCTGCCTCAACCTTCTTGGGGGCAGCAGCCTTCTTAGCAGCCTTCTTGGGAGCCTTCTTGGTAACAGGCTCGGAAACGATCTCGATGATGACCATCTCGGCATTGTCGCCCTTACGGCGGCCAAGCTTCATGATGCGCGTGTAACCGCCGTTACGGTCGGCCCACATGCCCTGAGCGGCCTTGTCAAAGAGCTCAGCCACAAGCTGCTTATCGCCAAGCTTGGCGATAGCAAGACGACGAGAATGCAGGTCGCCCTTCTTGGCCCACGTGATGATAGGCTCAGCGAAAGAGCGCAGGGCCTTGGCACGGGTCTCGGTGGTCTTGATGCGATCGTTCTCGAAGAGAGCCTTAGCGAGGCTCTTCTTCATGGCCTTGGTGTGGCTGGCGTCGGTGCCGAGCTTAAGGCCTTTCTTGACGTTGTGACGCATTGTCTGGTTTCTCCTCTAAAAACAGGGCACTATGCCTTGAGGCTCAGGCCCATAGACTCAAGCTTGTCCTTGACTTCCTCGATCGACTTAACACCGAAGTTACGGATGTTAAGCAGGTCGTTCTCGGAGAACTCCACCAGCTGACGCACGGAGTGAATGCTCGCGCGCTTCAGGCAGTTGTAGGAGCGAACCGAGAGGTCAAGATCCTCGATCTGCTTGTCGAGCTCAGCATTGTCGCTGGTCTGCTCGGGAGCAAAGATCGAAATCTCTTCCTCCTCCTCGGGGGTCTCAGCCAAATTCATAAAGGCAGCCATGTGCTGGTTGATGATATTGGCAGCCTGCACGACGGCGTCACGAGGAGAAAGCGCACCGTTGGTCTCGACCTCGAGAACGAGGCGATCGTAGTCGGTGTGCTGACCCACGCGGCAAGCCTCAACGAGCTTGGCGCAACGGTGAACGGGCGAGTACAGCGAGTCGACATGAATAATGCCGATAGGATCGCTGTCGCGCTTGTTCGACTCATAGGAGACATAACCGCGACCATAGCCGATACGCATGCTCATCGTGAGGTGGCCGCCCTCGTTGAGGGTAGCGATGTGCTGCTCGGGGTTGACGAGCTCGAACTCCGAAGGAATGAAGAAGTCTGCACCGGTAACCTCGCAAGGACCGTCGACCGAGATGGTCGCAGTAGCCTCATCGGTGGTACCGAGCGAACGGAACACCAGACCCTTGACGTTCAGAACGATATCAGTGACATCCTCAACCATGTTGGGGATAGTCATGAACTCATGCTGCGCACCATCAATCTGGATGGCCTCAACCGCAGCGCCCTCGAGCGAGGAAAGCAGGACGCGACGCAGGGAGTTACCAAGCGTATCGCCATAACCACGCTCGAGAGGCTCAACGGAGACGCGCGCAGACGTTTCGTTGATTTCCTCGACCTGAACCTGGGGCCTAATGAATTCTGACATGTATTACCTCCAGCCTCAGCAGCCCGAATGGACTACTTAGAGTAGAGCTCGACGATGAGCTGCTCGTGGATATCACCGCTGATCTGCTCACGCGTCGGCAGAGCGAGCACGTTACCAGACAGCTTCTCGATATCGACCTCGAGCCAGCCGGGGACCTCGAAACGCTCGGAGGAGATCAGAGCCTCCTTGATGGGAAGGAGATCACGGTACTTCTCGCCGACAGCGACAACGTCGCCGGGCTTGACGAGATAGGACGGGATGTCAACACGACGGCCGTTCACGGTGAAGTGACCGTGACGCACGGACTGACGTGCCTCCTTGCGAGTGCGGGCAAAGCCCAGACGGAAAACAACATTGTCGAGACGGGTCTCGAGAATGATCATCAGGTTCTCGCCGGTAACGCCCTTCATCTTACGAGCACGGACGAAGTAGCTGTGGAACTGCTTCTCGAGCACGCCGTAGATGAACTTAACCTTCTGCTTCTCGCGCAGCTGCATGCCGTACTCGGATTCCTTGCGACGGCGCTTGGGCTGGCGGATAGATTCCTTCTTGCTGCTGTAACCAAGCTCAGCGGGATCGATCCCGAGCTGACGGCAGCGCTTGAGAACCGGAGTCCTGTCGATTGCCATAGTTTATCGATCCTTTCAGTTACACGCGACGACGCTTCTTGGGGCGGCAGCCGTTGTGCGGGATGGGAGTCTTGTCCTGGATGCTCGAAACCTCGAGGCCAGCGGCCTGGAGGGAGCGAATTGCGGTCTCGCGGCCAGAACCAGGGCCCTTAACGAAGACGGCAACCTTGTGCATGCCGTGCTCCATGGCGATCTTGGCACAAGCCTCGGCAGCCATCTGAGCAGCGAACGGGGTGGACTTACGGGAGCCCTTGAAACCAACCGTTCCGGCAGACTTCCAGGCAATGACATTACCCTGGGCGTCGGTGATGGAAACGATCGTGTTGTTGAACGTGGAGCGGATATGCGCCTGTCCAACAGAGATGTTCTTACGATCAGAGCGCTTGATGCGGGCGCTGCGAACGTTCTTCTTAGCAGTAGCCATGATGCGTCAGTCTCCCTTATTTCTTCTTCTTGGCACCGATCTGACGCTTCGGACCCTTGCGGGTACGAGCGTTAGTGTGGGTGCGCTGTCCACGGACAGGGAGGCCCTTGCGGTGACGGAGGCCACGGTTGCAGCCAATATCCATCAGACGCTTGACGTTCATGTTGCGCTCACGGCGCAGATCGCCCTCAACCATGAGCTGGGCGTTGTCGATGTACTTACGGATTGCATCGACTTCGTCTTCCGTAAGATCCTTAACACGGGTGTCAACATTGATGTTGCACTCATTGCAGATCTTGGTGGCGGTAGTGCGGCCGATGCCGTAGATGTAGGTCAGACCGATCTCAACACGCTTCTCGCGCGGAAGGTCGACACCATTAATACGGGCCAACGTTGGTCTCCTCTCTTAGCCCTGACGCTGCTTGTGGCGAGGATTCTCGCAGATAACGAGAATCTTGCCGTGGCGTCGGATGATCTTGCACTTATCGCACATCTTCTTGACCGAAGGACGTACCTTCATCGTTCTTCCTCTCGGTAGTGCTCAAACTACAACGTACTATATCTACTCGCCCAGCCGCAGGCGTTAAAAACGATAGGCTGGATACACATGCAAACGCGATCGCGGGTTGAGCACTCCTGCGATCGACGACATGCACTTTGTGCTTATCGCTACTTATAGCGATAGGTGATGCGCCCGCGCGTCAGGTCATACGGGGAAATCTCCACGACAACCTTGTCGCCGGGAAGAATACGGATGTAATTCATGCGGATCTTGCCCGAAATAGAGCACAGAACCGTTGCACCGTTCTCGAGCTCGACGCGAAACATGGCGTTGGGGAGCGGCTCAGTTACCGTACCCTCGAGTTCGATAGCATCTTCCTTCTTCACAAGCAATCATCTTTCTCTATAAAACGACAGCAATTGAGAATTCTATAACACAATAGGCAGAGCAGTAAAAGATTCGTAATCGCTCCACAACAAATGCGTTATTGACATTACATGCAGCCACCTTGGAGACTGCACCACGCGCCGTGCTCGTCGGCGGTGAGAACCACAGGACCATCTTCTGTGATGGCAATGGTGTTCTCGAAGTGGGCGGCACATAGGTGATCGCGAGTAGAGACCACCCAACCGTCCGCTCCCGTGGAAACGTGATTGGAGCCCAAGGTGATCATGGGCTCGATGGCAATGACCATACCCGCACGAAGGCGCACGCCCCTCCCCTTCTTACCAAAGTTGGGAACGTTAGGCTCCTCATGCATGTCACGGCCAACACCATGACCTACATAATTGCGCAGGACGCCAAATCCATGAGACTCGGCAAGTGATTGAATTGCATAGCCGATATCCCCAATGGAGTTACCGGGCACTGCCTGCTTGATGCCTGCGATCAAACAGTCGCGTGTAACCTGGCACAAGGTCTGTGCCTCGGCAGAGGGAGTTCCACAATAGAACGTCCACGCGTTATCCCCTACCCAGCCGTCGACGACAGCACCAGTGTCAACCGACAAAATGTCGCCATCGCGCAAGATGACATCGGGATTGGGAATCCCGTGAACCACCTGATCATTAACAGAGGCGCAGATGGTTCCAGGAAACCCACCGTATCCCTTGAAGGCAGGTTTGCCCCCATGCATACGGATAATCTGTTCTGCCAGCTGATCGAGCTCGAAGGTGGAAACGCCAGGGCGCACCATGGCTCCAACATGGCGGAGCGCCATCTTAGATAGCGCTCCAGCCTTTTTCATCTCTTCGATTTGTGCCGCGGTCTTGATCTTGATCATAGACTGAGAACGTCCTTGACCTCGTTATAAACGACATCGGCATCGCGATCGCCGTCAACGACCTTCAAGATGTTCTGTCCACGATAGTACTCAACCAGCGGGCTGGTGTTCTTCTCGTAGACATCGAGACGGTTCTTGATGGTCTCAGGCTTATCGTCGTCGCGCTGATACATCTCGCCACCGCAGGTGGGGCACACGGTATCGGAAGCGGTACCGGTGTAGCCGCAGTCACGGCAGGTGCGACGCGAAGACAAACGTCCGATGATAACATCGCCAGGAACGTCCACCAGCAGGGCACAGTCAAGAGAGCGGCCCATAGCAGCGAGCTCGGAATCGAGCGTCACGGCTTGAGCGGTGTTGCGCGGGAAGCCATCGAGGATGAAGCCCTTCTGGGCATCGTCGGCAGCAAGGCGCTCCTTGACCAGATCGATCACCAACTGGTCGGGCACAAGCTCGCCAGCATCCATGTACTTCTTGGCCTGAACTCCCAGCTCGGTACCACCCTTGACGGCAGCACGAAGCAAGTCGCCCGTGGAGATGTGAGCGACGCCAAACTCGGCAACAAGACGCTGAGCCTGCGTGCCCTTACCGGCACCGGGTGCTCCCAAAAGTACGAGATTCATGAGATGCTCCTTCTTCGAGTTATTTAAAGAACCCGTCGTAATCGTACATCTTCATCTGGCTCTCCACCTTAGCGATGGTATCGAGAACGACGCCCACCATAATAAGGATGGAAGTACCGCCAAAAGCACGGATCAGCGTGTTGCCGGTGAAGCTGAACACAATCGAAGGCACAATGGCGATAATTGCCAAGAAAATGGCAGAAGGCAGGGTGATCTTGGACAGCGCGTTCTTGATGTAGGCAGCGGTAGCGCGACCCGGGCGCACGCCAGGGATAAAGCCACCCTGCTTCTGCAAGTTGTCAGCAGTATCCTCGGGATTGAACACCATAGAGGTGTAGAAGTACGCAAAGAACACGATGAGCACGACGTTAAGCACCCAGTTGAGCCAACCAGAAGACAGCGCGCCAGCGACAACCTGAATCCAAGCCACACCGGGGAAGAACACAGCGATCTGCGCCGGGAAGTACAGAAGTGCACTCGCAAAGATGATGGGGATGACGCCCGCCGTATTGACCTTAATAGGAAGATACGTGGACTGGCCGCCCATCATACGACGACCGACAACGCGCTTGGCATACTGCACCGGAATACGACGCTGGCCACGCTCAATGTAGACGATCAGCGGAATGACGATCAGGATAACGACGCAAACGATAACGGTCATCAGGATGCCGCTGTTTCCGTTCTCAACACTCGAGTAGATCGACTGAGGCAGGCCCGCCATGATGTTGGCGAAGATGATAAGGCTCATGCCGTTGCCGATACCGCGCTGAGTGATGAGCTCGCCCATCCACATGATGAGCATAGCGCCGGCGACAAGCGTACCCACGATCACGATATCGAAAATGATCTCGGGAGCATCGGCGCCGTTGAAGCTGATACCGAAGCTCTTGAACAGGAACAGATAACCGATCGAGTTCAGAATCGCGAGAGCAAGCGTGAGATAACGCGAATACTGGGTGATCTTGGTCTGACCGACCTCGCCTTCACGAGCAAGCTCGTGCAAAGACGGCACCACGGCCTGAAGCATCTGAAGGATGATCGAGCTCGTGATGTAGGGCATGATGCCCAAAGAGAACACCGATACGTACGCCAAAGCGCCACCGGAGAACAAGTTCAGCAGGGCCATAGCACCCGAAGCCACCGAGGTACCGGTATTCGAGAAAAGGCCCGTTATCCCCTGGAAGGGGATACCGGGCACGGGAATGTGCGCACCGAGACGGTACAGCACAAGCATGGCGATGGTGAAAATGATCTTGCCGCGCAGCTCTTTGATAGAGAATGCGTTTTTAAGACCAGTTAGCACGGCAGCTCGACCGACCCTCCGGCGGCCTCGATCTTAGCCTTGGCAGAAGCCGAAGCCTTGTCGACCTTGACCGTGAGTTTCTTGCTGATCTCGCCGTTGCCGAGCACCTTGACGGGCTCGAACTCGCTCTTGATGAGGCCAGCGGCCTTCAGAGCAGCACCGTCGACCACAGCGCCATCCTCGAAACGGGCATCGAGAGCGGAGATGTTAATCGGGCTGTACTCGATACGACGGGGATTGCGGAAGCCGGGGAGCTTAGGCAGACGCATCGCGAGCGGGGTCTGGCCACCCTCGAAGCCAGCGCCCTTGGTACCACCGGAACGGGAACCCTGGCCGTTCTGACCACGGCCGGCAGTGGTGCCGTGACCGGAAGAATTACCGCGACCGACACGCTTACGCTTGTGCGTAGAGCCCGGTGCGGGAGTAAGATCGTGAAGCTGCATTGCTACTCCTCTACAATCTCGACAAGGTGCTTGACCTTGAAGAGCATACCGCGAACGCTCTCGTTATCAGTGATCTCGCGCTCTTCACGGATCCTGTGAAGACCGAGGGCGCGAACGGTCTTAACCTGATCGTCCTTGCAGCCGTTAGTGCTGCGAATCTGACGAATCTTGATGGTGTTAGCCATTCCTACTTCACCTTCCCGGTAAACATCTCGGAAACGGTGATACCACGACGAGCGGCGACATCCTCGGGAGCGGAGAGCTCCTTGAGGCCCTCGCAAGCGGCCTTGATGATGTTCAGACCGTTATCGGTACCGAGAGACTTGGACAGGACGTTCTTGATGCCGGCAAGCTCGAAGAGGGGACGCACTGCGCCACCGGCGATAACGCCGGTACCCTCGACAGCGGGCTTGATAACGATGCGGCCAGCACCGAAGTGACCCTCGACCTCGTGAGGAATGGTGCCATCCTCGGTCACGGGCACGTGGAACATGTTCTTCTTGGCGTCCAGGGAAGCCTTGGAGATGGCCAGGGGCACCTCAGCGGACTTGCCCATGCCAAGACCAATATTGCCCTTGCCATCGCCCACGACAACGAGAGCGACGAGGGACATGCGGCGACCGCCCTTGACGGTCTTGGAAACACGGTTGATGAAAACGACGCGCTCCTCGAACTCGGAGGCCTCGCGCTGCTTTTGATTACGAGCCATGTGCTACAAACCTCCTAGAACTTGAGACCAGCGGCGCGAGCGCCGTCGGCGAGGGCCTTGACGCGGCCGTGATAGATGCGGCCACCGCGGTCGAAAGCGACGGTAGTGATACCGGCCTCGAGAGCGCGCTTGGCGACGAGCTCGCCAACCTTCTCGGCAGCCGTCTTGTTCGAGGTGGTCATGCCCTCGAACTCAGCCTCGAGCGTCGAAGCGGAAACCAGGGTACGGGAACCCTCGGTATCGTCGATGATCTGGGCGTAGATATTGGCGTTGGTGCGGGTAACGCGCAGACGCGGACGCTCGGCAGTGCCCGAGACCTTACCGCGAACACGACGCTGACGACGCTTGAGACCCGCCAACTTCGCCTTATGCTTATTCATGCTGAATACTCCTTAGAAGTCAGTGCCGACACCTAACGGGGTATCGGACTTGCGCATTAGGTGGGACCTACTACTTAGCGGCCTTACCGAGCTTACGACGGATGTGCTCGCCAACGTAGTGGATACCCTTGCCCTTGTAAGGCTCGGGGGCGCGCTTGCTGCGGATCTCCGCGGCAACCTGGCCGACCTGCTGCTTGTTGATGCCCTTAACGTTGATGTGCGTGTTATCGGGCACCTCGAAGGTGATGCCTTCGGGAGCTGCATAGTTGACGGGGTGAGAATAACCGAGGGACAGCTCGAGGTCTTTGCCTTTGAGCTGGACACGGTAGCCGACGCCGGCGAGCTCGAGGCCCTTGGTGTAGCCCTCGGAAACGCCCACGACCATGTTGTGGATGAGGGCGCGGGTGAGGCCGTGCATAGCGCGGGTCTCACGCTCGTCATCGGGGCGGGAGACATGCAGGGTGTCGCCCTCGACCTCGATGGTCAGCTTCTCATAGAAATCATTCTCAAGGGTGCCCTTGGGACCCTTGACGGACACGTGAGTGCCGTTGACTGCCACTTCGACTCCAGCGGGAATCTGGACAGGCTTATTACCGATACGAGACACGGTGATCTCCTTTTCCTTCTACTCGCCGAATCAATTACCAGACGAAAGCGATGATCTCGCCGCCGACACCGTTAGCACGGCAGTCGCGGTCGGTCATAACGCCCTTGCTGGTAGAAACGATCGCGGTACCAAGACCACCGCGGACGCGGGGGAGGTCCTTTACGCCGGCGTACTTGCGCAGACCGGGCTTGGAGATACGGCGGATGCCGTTGATGACCTTAGCCTTCTTGGGACCGTACTTGAGGGTGATGTGCAGGGTCTTCTGGGGCATGGTGTCCTCCACCGTGTAGCCCTCGATGAAGCCCTCCTCGTAGATGACACGAGCGATCTCCACGAGCTTCTTGCTGCTCGGCATGGAGACCGTGGCCTTGTTCGCAGAGTTCGCGTTACGAATACGCGTAAGCATGTCTGCGATCGGGTCTGTGACGTTCATGCAGATTCTCCTTCGTTCTTGATGAACACGTGCAGTGGTTCTCCCTCGCCCATAGCGATTGAGCCTACCTCGCACGTTCTTCCTTGCATTGCGGCTGCACACCGCATGCACTGGTAGTGACTTACCAGCTGGCCTTCTTGATGCCGGGAAGCTCGCCCTTCAGTGCAAGCTCACGGAAGCAGACACGGCACAGGCCGAACTTGCGGTAAACCGAATGCGGACGGCCGCAACGCTGGCAACGGCTGTACTTGCGCGTCGAGAACTTCGGCTCACGGCTGCACTTGACGATCATCGATGTCTTAGCCACTTATTTCCTCCTCACATTGAGTATTGTTCGCTCCGCGGCGGGCACGCGCGTCTTGCACGTGCCCGCCGGCATCGGAGCAGATGAACCTATTTCTTGAACGGGAACCCGAAGGCGTCGAGAAGGGCCTTGGCCTCTTCGTCGGTCTTCGCGGTCGTCACGATGGTGATATCCATACCACGCTGATGATCGACGGAATCGAAGTCGATCTCGGGGAAGATGAGCTGCTCGGTAACGCCCATGGAGAAGTTACCACGGCCGTCGAAGCTCTTAGCGGAAATGCCGCGGAAGTCGCGGATACGGGGGATCGCCACAGAGGTCAGACGATCGAAGAACTCCCACATGCGGTCGCCGCGCAGAGTGACCTTGGCGCCGATGGGCATACCGGCACGCAGGTGGAAGGTAGCGATGGACTTACGAGCACGGGTCACCATCGGCTGCTGGCCAGTGATGGCGCGCAGGTCGCGGACAGCGCCCTCGATTGCCTTGGAATCGGTAGCGGCCTCGCCGACACCCATGTTCACGACGATCTTCTCGAACTTCGGGATCATCATGACATTCTCGTACTGGAACTTGTCGTGCAGAGCCTGCTTGACTTCGTTCTGGTACTTGGTCTTGAGACGCGGGACGTACTTCTCTTCAGCCATTGTTCACTCCTTCATGGGGTTTTAAGCATGGGGCTTGGCCACGCAACTCACCAACCGTGAGCTGCGGGTTGTCCTCATGCCTCCTGTCGTACGACATGCCCTTATGGCTAAAAGTAGGCATGACGAAACCTCGACAGGAGCCGACAAAACAGTCGTTACTATACGCGTGTTTTGCCGCCTGTGCCACAAAAAGGTTTATAAGCAGGTGAAATCCACATATCCGCAACGTGCCGCATCGGTCGCGGGCGACTGGTGGCGAGCAGCAGACGGCGGCTCTCCTTTCGTTTACCGCGACTCTGTCCGAAGCCCGATTTCCCGTCAATGCAAAAACGGGTCTCTAAAACGACCGCCTAAAACGGTTGCCTAAAACGACTGCCTGAAAACCTCTCCAATAACGGCTGCCTGAAACGGCTACTAAAACGGCTTTCTCTTTTATTTGCACTCCGTCCCCGCCGCCGGATGACTGGCGGAGATTCTAACGTTCCCGAAATGACTGGCGGATATCGCGCTTTTTCCGATGCCGGGCGGAAATGACCGGCGGAAATACTAACGTTTCCGAAATGACTGGCGGAGAATCACTCGCTATCCGGCTAAATTCGTCACTAAAACGTACACAGACCCGCCAATCATCGAAAAACGAATGAAAAACCGCCAGTCGTTCGGGGGCAGAGGGACAGAAAAACGTATCCGGATCCGCCGCTCGTTCTCAAACGAAAAAAATCCGCCAGCCATCTGCTGCAGGAACCGCAAAACACACTCAAAGCCGTCAGTCGCCTCTCCTTCTCCCGTCTCGGTACCCATCAGGAGCCTCTGTATCAAATGGATGACAACCGGACCAGGCACCCCTAAGACGATCAACAGAAGCGTTACTTTGAAAGATGAGCCACACCTAAGACCCGCACGCGATCCAGCACAACCCGGGCGGCAAGCCGCCGCTCCGAAAGATAAGCCCTATTAGCAACCGTAAAGAGCTCTTTCATGCCAGGCAAAATAGGCCGCTTCAAGCAACACGTCATCGGCTCTCAAAGGGGAATGACGCCCCAGCGTTTACACAAATGCTCGCGCTCGCCGCGCATTCACTCTCCGACATGCGTCTTTATGAAAAAGAGCTGTATTTATCCATGCTGCAAACCGAACACCCAGCAAACAACCGTGAGCAAATCGCACGAAACAGGACATTGACCAGCGCTGTTAGTTTTTGGGGAGATATTGCAGAAAAGCCGTCCAGTTATTTGGAAGACAACGGGGAAAATCGCTGAATACGACCGCATATGCTCCTTAAAAAACTCCAGACTCGAGGGGCGATCATGAACAGCAGAAAAGCAGAGCTGCGGCTCGCGGCGCAATTCGAAGACGCCATCGCGCGCGGGGCATGTCTGGCTCCCGCTATGCAGCGCGACTATCAGCTGCTCAAAAGGCGAATGAACCAGAAAAAGGTCGTAGAGCCACGGCACGGAGTATTCGCGCCTGTCGACTGCTGGAACAAGCTCGGTGATCGGCAACGCTATCTCCACGTCCTGCGAAGTATGGCCGCAAAACATCCGGATTGGGTGTTTTGCTCGTTTAGCGCTGCTGTCATCCAAGGACTTGCGGTGTCGAAAAAGCAGCTTCGCGCAATCCACATTGCCTCTCCAGCCAATCATTGCGGAGAGGCGCCAACTGGTGTGGTCCGCTATCGTCCGTCTCAGCTCTCGGTCGTCACCATCAATGGACTTAAAACTACCCCAGAGGTCGAGACGGTCTTTTGCTGCGCCGCACGCGGAGGTTTCTCGGAAGGACTGATTGTTGCCGACTCTTTTCTGCGAAACAACAACATGGATAGCAGGCAGTTGTACACCCAGTTTCTATGCATCGGAAAAAACAGACCCGGCAAAGCATGTGCGCTCAGAGTTGCTCGCTACGCCGACGAAAGATCAGAGAACGGTGGGGAATCGAAAGCGCGCGCCGTAATGATCGAAGGCGGATGGGAAACGCCCGATCTACAGGTTGAAATCGACGATCCCGAGCATCCAGGAAACCCCTATCGTGTCGATTTCCTCTGGTCCCACCTCACAAAACCCGTTATCGGCGAGCTCGATGGGCTCGAAAAATACCGCGCAGCCAAGACAGAAGATGACGAACAACACGCGCTCAACGTCATGATGCGCGAGCGGCAACGCGAATCACGTCTTTCATTAGCAGGCTTCACGGTCATGAGGTTCACCATGGAAGACGTGAACGTACCGGAACGTCTCTATAGAAAAATGGAACTTGCGGGCATTCCAAGAATCCCATTGAGCGATTCTCTCCGTCTTGGTGCCCCCGGTGACAGTCTCTGAGCGCGGAAAATGAAACCAGGCGGCGAACCTTCCATCGTTTTTTTAAAAAACGATTCTCAGGTCGCCTCTTCTCAGTCAGCGAGCCGAAAAAAATTGACAGGAAACGCGAGCCCCGGAGCTTGGCCCTCTTGCTTAAACTGCTCAATTTTTCGTGCTCACGGTGCTCATTTCCCGATGATCACTCGGACCACTTCTTAGTGAACATCAACAGACGTGAGTCCGCCCGCCGTGCTGCGGCAGCTCGTGCAGGCGATGAGCTCCTCCTGGAGGCGTGAGTCCGCCCCCAATGAATAGCGATTTTACATACAATCGCAAATGAATGGCGATTTCTCGAACAAAAAATGGCGGAAAACAGTCGTTTAATGCACCGTTTTCCGCCAGCCATTTAGAAAAGACGCGGATTTCCGCCAGCGATTTTGCCAGCCAGTCCAGAACAAACGAAAAGCCGCCAGTCGTCCGCCGCGGCAACCCAAAACGCATCCAGAACCGCCAGGGATTCCACTGCGGCAACTCAAAACGTATGCAGAACCGCCGGGCATCTTCCCCTTGTCCACCTCGGCATCCATCCAGGACATTACCGACGAATGAGTGGCGGAAATTCATACGTTTTCGAAATAAGTGGCGGAAACTCGCACACTATTCAGCAGGTTCCCTCCCGCAAACGCATGCAGATCCGCCATTCGTTCTCAAACGAAAGAAAACCGCCAGTCGTCGAGAAGCACGCAGGCTTCCGGCCGCCAACTCACGGCGGCCAACTCCCGATAGGCCTCGAGAAGCACACGGCGCAGCACTGGCCATCACAAAGCGCACGAATACCTGCCAGCTGCCCGCCATCGGGCAGAGTGCCGGATGCATCGCCGCAGCGAGGCATCGCAGCAAATGGCGGGCCGCAGCCTAAATCCGCCCGGTGCCAGCGCTACTCGGACGCCTTCTCCTCACGGGGAAGTACAAGATTCAAAATGACCGCCACAACGGTCGCCACAGCAATGGAGGAAGTGCCAAACACAGTATTGACCCATGCGGGAAAACCGGCGCCGGCGAGCGCGCCAACAGACTGCTCGATACCGACGCCAAAAGCAACCGCTAGGCCCATGAGCGTACAATCACGGCCGGATAGCCCCTCGCGCGCGAACATGACCACACCGTTCATGCCAATGGTTGCGAACACGCCGATGGTAGCGCCGCCAATAACGGGCTGCGGAATAGACGTAAGCAGCGCTGCAAACTTAGGAAGCAAGCCGCCGGCAAGCAAGACGAGGGCAGCAATGGTGAATACCACGCGATTCACAACCTTGTTCTCGGCGATGATGCCCACGTTCTGGCCGTACGTGACCGTGGGAATGGTGCCAAACAGCGCAGCCACGGCGCCCACGGCGCCGGTTGCAACCATGCCACCGGAAAGCTCAGCATCCGTTGCCTCGCGATCAAGACCCGCAGAGGACACGGCCGAAAGCTCGCCCATGACTTGCACGACATTGACGATAGAGACCACGCCAATCATGGCACAAGCAGCGGGGTCGAAAACAATCTTGTACGGCAAGATGGTGGGCAGCGCAAACCAGGCCGCCGTGCCCACACCGGAAAGATCGACCATACCCATAAGAGCAGCGATGACAAATCCCGAAATGATGCCCAAAAGAATACCACCGAGCTTGAGCGTGCCGCGCGCGTAGTTGCCCACGGCAAAGGTAACGACAAAGGTCGCGATGGCGACGATCCAATTGGAAAGGTCACCAAAGCCAGCGCTCCCCTGTCCGCCAGCCATGGACTTAACGGCAACGGGACATAGCGACAAACCGATAACAAAGATGACGGTTCCCATCACGACAGGCGGGAACAAGAAGCGCAGGTGGCGAAACGCCAGGCCGAACACGACAACAAGCAGACCGCCAACAAGCTGCGCTCCAAGCACGGCCTCAAAGCCCATCTCGACACCGATAGCCTGAAACGCCGGAACAAACGTAAAGCTCGCGCCCATGACGATGGGCAGGCCCGATCCAATGCGGCCAAACAGCGGAAACTGTTGCAAAAGCGTATCCACCGCAGAGAGCACGAGAGCCGCCTGGATGATACGGGCCTCCTCGGCAGCAGAAAAGCCGCAGACCGATGCCACGATGATGGCAGGCGTGACGATTGCCGCAAAAGCGGCGAGAACGTGCTGGAGAGCCAAAGGAATGGCCGTGACGGGCGACACATGGCCGCGAGGCGTGAACAGCGCGTCTTCTTCTGGAGTGGAAACATCTGCCATGGAGCGAGACCTTTCACGAGGGGGCAGTGCAATGGGTTGGATTATATACTGAGCTGCCCCTTGGTCGCCCCAGCTGTACACATCGCCAGGCGCTTCAAGGTTTCTCGAAAAATCGAGCGGCGCCCGCAGTTGCCACAACCCGAACGCCCGCCATGCGAATCGCACCGTTTTGAGCGGCCGGGCGCCGGCCTCGAGTTCGCATCCGCTCGCCGCGGCACTCGGCATTATGCAGTAAACGGCCACTTCCCCGCCGCTATAGCCATCATGGCTTGCGGAACAGCAAACTCGTCTACCGATCCGATATGCCAGCGCGCGGCAGCAGCAGCGCGGGGCGTAGCGTTTGCCACGGCCACCGAGTTGGGAACGTGTTCGAGCATCTCCAGGTCGTTGTCGGCATCACCGAATACAACAACCTCATCAAGCGAGACATCTAATTCACGACAGATAATGTCGATACCCGTCGCCTTGCTGTACCCCACCGGCACCACATTCATAAACCCTGCCATGGGGGTGTTAAGACCAAGGCGCGGCACCACCGCTTCAAGGCGCTCCATAAGCGCCTGCGTACCTTGAACGTCCGCATCGACAAAAACGTTTGCCTTGACCACAGGAAAATCGGGTACGGCGTCCACGGACGTGATATGAGCTGCATACGAGGGAAAAATGGGAGCGAGGACATCGCGCTCGCCCTCCACCAAAAAGACTTCCGCTCCCTTGAAGCAAATCATACCGGCGCGCGGCACCTCGCGCACGGCAGCAGCAAGTTGCGCCAAGCCCTCGTGATCAAGATACTCCTCGTGCACGAGCTTTCCCGCGGCATACACTTGCATACCGTTCGTGGCAAGAGCCGTTGCCACACATGCCTGGTCGCCAGCAAAGGCGGGTAGAATCGCCGGAAGGGCCCGGCCGCTTGCAGGGCCTACAGCAAGACCGGCATCGAGCAGGGCATGAAAGGCCTCTACGACGCAATGATCAACCTCCGCATTCCCCCGCGGAAGAAGCGTTCCATCGATATCGCTCAGCACAAGTTTGATGGCCATACATTCCCTCTCGACGCGAATTGCACAAATGCCATGCGCAACTCTAGCGCGCATCGGAGCCCAAAACAACGCACGGCATGCTGCAAGTCTTAAAGCCAGACAAAATCGCCTCAGGACCACGCTCTTCGTACACCGGCGAGCACTGCCGAGCCCCTATACTCAAACGCGCAGGCAACACAGACCCAAAAGGAAACGTCATGCAGCCCTATATCATCGGTATCGCCGGCGGCTCGGGTTCGGGCAAATCAACCTTCATCAACAAGATTGAAGGACGCTTTGGCGATAAGATAGCGACCCTTCACTACGACAACTACTATCGCGAGCAGGCCGGCGTTGCCTTTAAGCAGCGCGCGGCAATGAACTACGATCATCCCGATTCGCTTGAGACCGATTTGCTCGCCAAGCATCTCGAGGAACTCAAACGTGGACACGCAATCCAAAGTCCTGTGTACGATTTCTCCCAGCACAATCGCCTTGATAAGACCGTCGAGGTTCAGCCGCGGCCGGCGATTCTCGTCGAAGGCATCCTCCTTCTTGCCGACAAGCGCCTGCGGGACCTCTGTGATGTGACGATCTTTATCGAGGTAGACGCCGACGAGCGCATCCTGCGTCGAATCCGACGCGACATGGCGGAGCGAGGGTGCTGCTTTGAGGGCGTCATCGATCAATACCTAACATCGGTAAAGCCCATGCACAATCGCTATGTCGAACCCACCAAGGCACTGGCCGACATCCTCACCAACGGAGAGCCAAGCGACGCTGTCCTCGACCTCATTTCCATGAAAATCGATGGGATGCTCAGCCACGCGGCAGAAAATTAAACGAATTGGCAAAAAAGTACTTGCACGTTCAAATACATTCCCGTATAGTTCTTTTCTGTTGCTTGGGGGCGTAGCTCAGCTGGGAGAGCGCTTGACTGGCAGTCAAGAGGTCAGGGGTTCGATTCCCCTCGTCTCCACCACTTGTAACGTCTAAGGTCTCAACTTCGGTTGGGACCTTTTTTGTTACCCGCTCAGGGGATCGAACCCTCTCGCCATCTCTATATTCCAAATGAAGCAGATAATCCCATTTAGCGCGGTCGATATGCAATCTAAATGGGATTATCTGCTTCATTTGGAAAGGGATACCCCGGTGGCGCACGAGGTGCGGTCGCGCGCCATCGGGGCCGCACGCCGAGGCGGAGACGGTCGCCGGAGCGCGACCACGCACCGAGATGGGAACGGGCACCGCAGCCGCACGCGGCGCGGGGCCGCCTGTCCAAAGCTCAATAAACTCGTTTCAAAATCGCGCGAACGCTTAAGACGCATGCGCGCCATTCGAGCGTACGCATGCTCATTTACCTCAGCTGCTCTGCTAAGGTTATAGTTCCAGCCCCATTCGAAGCCGCATTATTGACCATACGGAGAGATAGCCATGAGCCAGCACGCAAGGACGTCGACGCCAAAGCACGCCGCTCCCAAAAAACCGGCTAGGAAACCAGCGAGGAAGCAAAGCAGAACACCTGCCGCGCCAGCCACGTCGACTCCGCTTTTCAGCTCGCGCGACCTGCTCCCGCTTCTCTACTTAAGCGCAGCCTTCCTCTTTCTCGAGCTTCTCCTGCGCATTGCAAATACCAGCAACCCCTTCTTTGACCCGACGCTGCTGCGCATCATCGCCTCCAGCCTCGCCGCGGGTTCTTTGCTCTGGCTCGTTTCGACCATCATTCCGCATAAAACCGTCGCCCGTGGTATTGTCGCTGCGGTGCTTCTCATCCTTGGTGTTATCGTCATTGCCGAATGCTGTGTGCAGAAGTTCTTTGGCATCTACTATCAAATCGCCTACATGCTTGGCATGGGCGGACAGGTTGCCGGTGACTTCATGGATGAAGCGGTGGGCGCCATCCTTAAGAATCTTTGGTTCTTCCCACTTGCGCTGGCCCCCGGAATATTGACAGTTGTCTTCCGTCACCGCGTTGTGCCCGATAGCAAAAGCACGCAAACAGGCTCGCACGTTGTCCTCATCTTCATCTCGCTCATTGTTCTCGCGCTTGCACAGTCTGCCAACGTCGTCGCATGTCACCTTGGCAATGACAACCAGTACTACACCACCGAGTACACGGCCAATAGCGCCATCCCGCGTTTTGGCCTCGTAAACTCGCTGCGCCTTGAGGCTAAATACTCGATCTTCGGAATGCCGACGCCTTCGTTCGACGCCCCCGCAGCCTCCACCTCCGGCGCGACGAAGCAGACTAGTTACAAACCCAACGCGCTCGATATCGATTTTGACACGCTCGTCGCCAACGATACTGACGATACCCTGCGCACCATGGATCAGTATTTTGCTTCACAGGTGCCCACGCAGCAAAATCAGTACACCGGATATTTCAAAGACAAAAACCTTGTCTTCATCACCGCCGAGGGCTTTTCTTACGCCACCATCGACAAAGAGCGCACGCCCGCGCTCTACAAGCTCTCGCACAACGGATTTGTCTTTAACAACTACTACCAGCCCAACTGGACCCAGTCGACCACCGGTGGCGAATTCGCGGCCATGTGCGGCATCATTCCTACCTGGGTCAACGGCAACACCGCTTTTGCCGAAAGCGGCGACAACGCCATGCCCTTTGGCCTTGGCTGGCAGTTCCAAACGCGCGGCTATACCACCATGGCCTACCACAACAACACCTACACCTATTACGGCCGAAACATCACCCATCCCAACCTGGGCTATGACTTTATCGGTATTGGCAACGGCCTGGAGCTCCCCACCAATGCTTGGCCCCGCTCCGACCTCGAAATGATGCAGGCAACCATCGATCAGCAGATTGACGCATACAAGAACAACGGCACGCCGTTCCACACCTACTACATGTCCGTCTCGGGCCACTGCAACTACGGCTGGAGCGTAAACGACATGTCGCGCAAGAACAAGGATGTCATGAACGGCGAAAAGGGCTCTGAAACCGTCCTGGCCTACAAGGCTTCCCAGCAGGAGCTCGAATACGCGTTGGAATACCTGTTGGGCCAGCTGGACGAAGCGGGCATCGCCGATGACACCGTGATCGTGCTCACCGCCGACCACTACCCGTATGCTATGACCGAAAATAGCGATGTAGACTACTATGCCGAGATGACCGGTATCAACGATAACGAGTCCCTGACCACGCGCTACAAGAATACGCTCATCCTGTGGTGCGGCTCTATGAAGGAACCCGTGAAGATCGACGACCCCTGCACCGCCGTGGATATCGTCCCCACGCTGCTCAATCTTTTTGGCTTTGACTACGATTCGCGCCTGCTATCGGGCCGCGATGTTTTGGCCCCCGACGCCGACCCCGGCAACGTGAGCACCGACATGCACGTCGCGATCTTTGCCGATTATGGCGGCGGCTACAGCTGGATCACGCGCGCAGGCACCTACGAGGCATCCCTGGGCACCTTTACCCCGGCCAAGGGCGTGACCCTCGACGACCAAGATGCCTATATCACATCTATGAACGAACTTGTCCGAAACCGCTACAGCATGGCCAAATACATTGTCCAAACGGACTACTATCGCCACGTATTCCCCAACTGGAAAGACGGAATGACGCTTACTGAGGCTCTTGCCGGAAGCGCAAGCAGCTAATGGCTGAGCCGCGCATATATCATCAAAGGGGCCCGTTGCCAAATACACGATTGGCAACGGGCCCCTTTTTCACGTTGTATCCCACTCGCTACAGGGAGGCGATGGCCTCGATCTCGACGAGGGCGCCAGCAGGCAGCGCAGCAACCTGGAAAGCGCTGCGGGCCGGGAAGGGAGCCTCGAAGTGCTGGGCATAGACCTCATTCACCGCAGCGAAATCGGCGATGTCGGCTAGAAGGACCGTGGTCTTAACGACGTTATCGGTCGTAGCTCCGGCAGCGGCCAGCAGATTCTCGATATTCTTCAGCGACTGCTCGGCCTGCTCGGTCGCTGTCTCGGGAAGCTTGCCATCTGCGGGGTTGATGCCCAGCTGGCCGGAAAGGAACAGCATGTTGCCGCTCTTAACTGCCGGGGAATAAGGTCCCAAAGGTGCGGGGGCATTGTTGGGGATAACTGCTTCTTTGGACATGATTGCTCCTGTCTTTTGCTCGTGACGATACCTTGGGATAATACGCCCAAGTAGCGCAAAACGGTATACTTCACTGTACAAATTCAAGTGAAAAGAGCTGCATGGCAATCATGAATTCCGCCCCGCGCGGCACACATCTCACAGCCCCCACCTACCCTGAGCTGCTTGCCCCCGCAGGCGGACCGGAGCCCTTTGCGGCAGCCGTCGCCGCGGGTGCCGACGCCATCTATTGCGGCATGGGCGAATTCAACGCCCGCCGCAAAGCCGACAACTTTGCCGATGATACCTTTGAGGCAGCTTGCCGTATGGCGCATCTCGCCGGCACACGTGTGTACGTCACGGTTAATATCGTCATCAAAGACGAAGAGATGAGCGATGCACTTGAGCTTATCCGCCGTTGCGCAGCCTTAGGCGCCGACGCCTTTATCATTCAGGACTGGGGTCTTTTCTTTGAAGTCAAACGCTTGATGCCTCAGCTCGAGACCCATGTTTCGACGCAGGCGAATATTCACGACAAACGCGGTGCCGCCTGGTGCCGCGAGGCTGGTGCCGATCGCGTAACGCTCTCGCGCGAGCTTTCGCTCGAGGAAATCGATGATATTTCAAGCGTCGATATCGATCTTGAGATTTTTAGCCACGGCGCCATCTGCTTTTGTTACTCCGGGCTCTGTGAGCTTTCGAGCTTTGCCTGCGCCGGACGATCCGCCAACCGCGGGATGTGCGCCCAGCCGTGCCGTCTCCCCTATGAGGTCCTCGACGCCTCGGGACAAGTTGTTCCCACCCCCGGACGCGAGCGCGCCCTCTGCCCGCGCGACAATTGCACCATCGATCTGCTGCCCCAGCTCCTCCGCGCAGGGGCCTGCGCCCTCAAGCTCGAAGGCCGTATGAAAGCTGCGGATTACGTCCATTCCATTTGCAGTGCCTATCGCGCACAACTCGACGATGTTCTTGCCGGCAAAACGCCTAGCGAGCATGATCGCACCCTCCGTTCTCGTCAGCTCAAACGCTGTTTCAACCGCGACTTCACAAGCGCCTACCAGCATGGCGTCTCGGATGACAGCATGATGAGCTACGAGCGCTCCAACAACCGCGGGCAAATTGTCGGCAGCGTCGTGGCAAGCAAACGCGTCGTCACGCATGGCTTGGCCCCCGACGACCGCCGCGCCCGTGCGGGCATTACGCGCATCGAGCTCACCGAGCCCGTGGGCAAGGGAGATCTTCTTGAACTGCGCCATGACAACGAACCCGAGAAGTTCCTCACCGCAATCGCCGGGGCAGACACCCCCGCCGGCGAGCAAATCGAAGTGCGCACTGCCCGTGTCATGCCCGCAGGCTGCGTCGTTCGCCTTATTCGCAGCCAAGCGGCCCTTGATGCCGCAAGTGCCGCCATCAAGCGAGACGTACCCCGCAAACGTATGGTCAACATTCATGTTTCCGCGCTTCTGGGTAAGCCGTTTTCCGTCACGCTTACCTGTTTAGACGACCCAACGTTTAGCGTTACAGCGTCTGGTTTTACCGTCGAGGCCGCTCGAACCCGAGCCGTTGCCAAGGCCGACCTGATTGAGCACGTTGGCCGTATGGGCTCCTCCCCCTTCGAGGCGGCCTCGTTTGAAGTCGAACTCGATGACGGCTGCGGCATGAGCTTCTCGGCCGTACATAAGGTTCGCGCAGAGGCCTGCCGTCTTCTTGAGGAGAAGATGCTCGCAGGATATACCCAGCGCGCTCATGAGCTTAAAACCCTTCCCTCGTTTAAGACGACCGCTCTCACCGCCGCATCCCTGGACGCGGCCCCCTCGCCTGCGTCTGCTGCCAAGATCTGCGTTACCGTCACCAACCTGGCTGCCGCCAAGGCCGCACGAGAGGCTGGAGCAGACCTCATCTACATGACAGTCGACAGCCTTGTTGCCGAGGGAATCTCGCCGCAAGACGTCCAGAATCTTGGCATCATCCCTATTCTCGACGAGATATGCCGCAAAGCCGATCATGATCGCCTCGACGCATGGGCACAAGCCGGCGCCACCGTGGCCGTTGGCAACATCTCCGAGCTTTCACTCGCACATCTTGTCGGGTCCACGGCAGAGATTCGCAGCTGCCTGCCGGTGCATAACCTCGCCTGCATTCGCGCCATGGAAGAACATGGGGCGAGCACCATTTGGTTCTCCCCCGAACTCACGCTTGCCGAGATCGAGCGCATCGCCCCGCATGCAAAAGCCGCTTGCGGCATCACTGTCATGGGAAAGCCACGCGTTATGACAAGTGAGCATTGCATCTTGCAGGTCATGAACCGCTGCGTGCATGATTGCTCACGCTGCCAGCTACGACACCAGAGCTTCTCGCTCAAAAATATCGACGGCAAAGTCTTTCCCATTCGCACCGATATCCATGGCCGCTCGCGCCTGTACGATGCCTATCCGCTCGACTTAACCCCGCAAATTCCTGCACTCATCGCCTGCGGCGTCACTCGATTTGCAATCGACGGCGCGCTTCTTGATATCGAAGAGCTCTCCCGCTATGTCGCACATGCCAAACGAGCACTTACTATCTCGCTCGAGGGACGCAAACCCGCTCGCCGCCTACCGGGCACTACATCTGGCTGCCTTTTTGTAGGGGTCTCATAGCTGTGGGGTCAATAGATAACGCACATATCGCGATACTTTATCGGGACGAATATCTTCTTGCTGTCGACAAACCAGCCGGGATTATTGTCCATAGCGACGGATGCAACACAAAAACGCTTACCGACCAGGTGCGCTCGTTTCTCCTCCATGAAACAGCACAGAATGCCGCCCATGACCTCCAGGCCCTCAATCGCCTGGATCGCGACACCACGGGTATCGTGCTATTCTCACTCAATAAAGAAACGCAGCCTGCCTTTGATGCGCTCATCGCCGCGCACGATACCTCAAAGCGCTATCTAGCCATCTGCTGCGGCATCCCTGCCTGGAAAAGCAAGCTGATTGATGCCCCTCTTGGCCGCGATCGCCATGACGCGCGGTGTATGCGCATCTCAAAGGGCGGCAAACCCGCTCAGACGCGCGTCAGCGTCATTGCAACAAGGGCGCGCAATAGCCACGCCCCAGAATTTTCCTTGCTTAACGTCGAGCTTCTGACGGGACGTAAACATCAGATCAGAGTGCATCTCGCATCTCTTGGATTCCCCCTGCTTGGAGACGAGCTGTATGGACGCTCCGTTCGACGCACGGGCAACAAACGGTATCCTCTTATGCTCCACGCATGTTCTATGTCTCTCACCCATCCCGTAACGCACGACCGCCTGACCATCCAAGCGCCCATCCCACGCCGCTTTCATGCGCTATTTCCGCACGCCACAGAACTAGATCGCAATTAGACGATGGATTACATTCATCGACATCAAAGCGAGCACAAACATATAGTCCCTAGATATAAGAAAAGGACCCCGGAAACCCGAGGTCCTTTTTAAGTGCTTATCGCTTAGGTGCGAAGGGCAAATTAGAACTCAGCGCCGCACTTCTTGCAAATGCGAAGCTTGTTCTTGCCGTCCTTCTTGTGGCCAACGCGAGTGGACTGGCCGCACTTGGGGCAGATGAGCTGAACGTTGGAAGCATCGATGGCAGCCTCCTGGCTGACGATGCCGCCCTGCTGGTTCTGCGGGTTGGGCTTAACGGCCTTCTTGACGATAGCCACGCCCTCGACGACAACCTTGCCCTCAGAGGGGAGCGCACGCAGGACGGTACCCGTCTTGCCGCGGTCCTTACCGGAGAGCACCTTGACGTTATCGCCCTTCTTAATGGACATAGACATACTGGTCTCCCCTAACTACAGGGTCTCGGGTGCGAGCGAGACGATCTTCATGTACTTCTTGTCACGAAGCTCGCGAGCGACGGGCCCGAAGATACGGGTGCCGACGGGCGAACCATCGTTGTTGATGACGACAGCAGCATTGTCGTCAAAGCGGATGTAGGAACCGTCCTTACGACGGATCTCCTTCACGGTACGAACGACGACGCAGCGAACGACGTCCTTCTTCTTGACATTAGCGCCCGGGGTGGCCTCCTGCACGGCAGCGATAATGACATCGCCGACACCGGCATAACGGCGCTTAGAGCCACCAAGCACCTTGATGCAGCGAACCTTACGCGCACCGGAGTTGTCAGCAACCGTGAGCATGGTTTGCATTTGAATCATGGTAGTTCCTCCGAAAGAGAACTCATTGAGAGGTGCACGCACCCATAGGCGGGCGGCGTTTGCCGCCCGAGTGGATGCACATCAACGAGAAAGCGTTACACGTCGTTACGACTTTACTTAGCGCGCTCGATGATCTCGACAAGGCGCCAACGCTTCATCTTGGACAGGGGGCGGCACTCCATAACGCGGACGGTATCGCCCACGCCAGCCGTGCACTCCTCGTCATGAGCGTGAAGCTTCTTGGTGCTGGTCATCATCTTGCCATACTTGGGGTGACGCTTGCGCTCCGTGGTCTGGACAACAATGGTCTTGTTGCCCGAGATGGAGACGACGACACCCGTACGGACCTTACGCGAGTTACGCGCGACAGTCTCAGTCATGCTCTACTCCTGCCTTACTCTGCGGCAGCGGACTTCTCCGCTGCAATCTGACGGGCGCGCTGCTCCGTGAGGATACGTGCAATATCCTTCTTCACGGTGTTAACGCGAGCGGTGTTGTCCAGCTGGCTGGTAGCCATCTGAAAACGAAGGTTGAAAAGCTCGGCACGACCCTCTTTCAGCTTCTCGACAAGCTGATCGTCCGAAAGCTCACGAATCTCTGCGGGCTTCATTAGTTCTCCTCCTTGGCAGCAGCAGCGTCCTCAGCAGCCCACTTGGCCTCGAGGGCCTCCTCAGCCTCCATCTCGGCCTCAGCACGCTCCTCGGCATCCTCGGCGATGATGATCTTGGTCTTGATGGGCAGCTTGTGCTGGGCAAGGCGAAGAGCCTCACGCGCAACATCCTCGGGCACGCCGGCGATCTCAAACATGATGCGACCGGGCTTGACAACGGCCACCCACTCCTCGGGGTTACCCTTACCAGAACCCATGCGGGTCTCCGCAGGCTTCTTCGTGATGGGCTTATCCGGGAAGATGGTGATGTAGACGCGACCGCCACGCTTCATATAACGGGTCATGGCGATACGAGCGGCCTCGATCTGACGGTTGGTGATCCAATGGGCCTCAAGAGCCTTCAGACCATACTCGCCAAAATGCAGCTGGGTATTACCCTTAGCCTGGCCCTTCATGGAGCCACGCTGCACCTTACGGTGAAGAACACGCTTAGGGGCAAGCACTACTGACCCCTCCTCTCGTTGTTACGACGACGAGGACGCGAGGTACCCTCGAGAGCCATGTTAGGAACAGGCTGACCGGGGAGCTTCTCGCCCTGGTAGATCCAAACCTTCACGCCGCAGGCACCCATGGTGGTGTGAGCGACGGCGGTGCCGTAATCGATCTTGGCACGCAGGGTGTGCAGAGGCACGCGACCCTCACGGTACCACTCGCGACGGCTCATCTCAGCGCCACCCAGACGGCCGGAGCACTGGATACGAATACCCTTAGCGCCAGCCTTGCGAGCGGACTGAACGGCCTTGCGCATAGCGCGACGGAAGGCGACACGGCCCTCAAGCTGCTCGGCGATGGACTGAGCAACGAGGCTGGCGTCGAGCTCGGGGCGCTTGACCTCGATGACGTCAACGGAGAGCTGACCCTTCTCGACACCGGCGACCTTCTCGAGGTCGGCGCGGAGACCGTCGATCTCTGCACCCTTCTTGCCGATGACAACGCCCGGGCGAGCGGTGAGGATGATGACCTTCACCTTGTCGCCAGCGCGCTCGATCTCCACGCGGGAGACGGCGGCGCGGGAAAGACGCTTCTCGAGGAACTTGCGGATAGCAAGGTCGTTGCCGAGAGTGGCAGCGTAATCCTTACCGGCGAACCAGCGGGAACGCCAGTCCTCGGTGATGCCGAGACGGAAACCAGTGGGATAAACTTTCTGACCCATAGCGCTTTATGCCTCCTTTCGAGGAGCGACGATGACGGTGATGTGGCTCGTGCGCTTCAGAATGCGGGAAGCGGAGCCCTTAGCGCGAGGACGGATACGCTTGAGCGTCGGGCCCTCGTCAACATAGGTAGCGGCGACAACCAGGTCGTCAGCGTGCATACCGTTGTTGTTCTCGGCGTTTGCCACAGCGGAACGGAGAACCTTCTCGACGTCAACGGCAACGTGACGATCGCAGAACTGCAGGATCTCGAAAGCCTGGGCAACGGACTTGTTACGAATCAAATCGACCACAAGGCGAGCCTTGGTGGGGGACACGCGCACCCACTTAGCGGTAGCGCGGACCTCGTTATTAGATGCCATTTACGATGAACCCCCCTATTTGGCCTTGTGGCCACGGAACGTACGGGTCGGTGCGAACTCGCCGAGCTTGTGACCAACCATGGACTCGGTAACATACACGGGCACGTGCTTGCGACCGTCGTGGACGGCGATGGTGTGACCGACCATCTCGGGGAAGATGGTGGACGCGCGAGACCAGGTCTTCACGACGTCCTTCTTGCCAGCCTCGTTCATCGCGGTGATACGCGAGAGGAGGCGAGTCTCCACAAACGGGCCCTTTTTGAGACTTCTGCTCATAAGTGCTAACTCCTAAAAACTCGGTATCGACTACTTCTTGCGACGACGGATGATGAGGGCGTTCGAGACCTTCTTCTTCTTGCGCGTACGGAAGCCCTTGGACGGCTTGCCCCACGGAGAAACAGAAGGACGACCAGAGGTGTGGTTCTTGCCCTCGCCGCCGCCGTGCGGGTGGTCGACCGGGTTCATGACCGTACCACGGACAGTCGGACGGACGTTCATCTTGCGCTTACGGCCAGCCTTGCCGATAACGATGTTGGAGTGCTCGGCGTTGCCGACCTCACCAACGGTTGCGCGGCAGGTGATGAGGATGCGACGCATCTCGGAAGACGGCATACGCACGATGGCGTACTTGCCCTCCTTGCCCATCAGCTGGCAGGAGTTGCCGGCGGAACGAGCGATAGCAGCGCCCTTGCCAGGCATGAACTCCACGGCGTGGATAAGGGTACCCACGGGGATATCGGACAGTGGCAGAGCGTTGCCGGGCTTGATGTCGGCGCCAGCGCCGGACATGACGGTCTGACCGACCTCGAGGCCCTTCGGCGCGATGATGTAGCGCTTCTCGCCGTCGACGTAGTGAAGCAGAGCGATGCGAGCGGAGCGGTTAGGATCGTACTCGATCGTGGCAACCTTGGCGGGCACGCCGTCCTTGTTGCGCTTGAAGTCGATGCGACGATACTGACGCTTCACGCCGCCGCCCTGATGGCGAACGGAGATGTGACCGCTGTTGTTGCGGCCAGCCTTCTTGTTCAGCGGCTCGAGAAGAGACTTCTCGGGCTTAGAAGTGGTGATCTCGGAGAAGTCCGAAATCGTCTGCCAACGCCTACCGGCGCTGGTCGGTTTAAGGTGCTTTACAGCCATTACCTATCCCTTTCGAATCAATCCGCTAGCCATCGCAAGCGGGGATCGCGGATGCGATGACACCGGATTTACCACGGTACCGGGCGACTCCATATTGAAGCCCGGAACACCTCTGCCTCCACGAGGAGACAGGAGGCGCGAAGGAAGCGTACTTACGCCTGGGTGCCGAAGATCTCGATGGTCTCGCCCTCGGCAACGGTCACGATGGCCTTCTTCCAGGTGCGGGTCTTACCGGCGATGTAACGAACGCGCTTCGTCTTAGGCTTGACGTTGAGCGTGTTCACGCGGGTGACGTGGACACCGAAGATCTCCTCGATGGCGTCGCGAACCTGCAGCTTGGTAGCAGACTTGGCAACCTCGAACGTGTACTTGTTCTGCTCCATCATGTCATAGGACTGCTCGGAAACGATGGGGCGGATGATGATCTCGTGTGCGGTCATTTATGCAAGCACCTCCCCGAAGTGAGCGGCAATGTCGGCGGTCATCAGCAGGGCGCCATTGTTGAGGAGGTCATAGGTGTTGGCCTCGTCGGGCGTGATGATGAACGTCTTGGGGACATTGCGGAAGGAAAGGTAAGCGTTGATGTCCTCATCGCGAACGATGATGGTCAGGCGCTTGCCCTCAAGGCCGAGAGCCTTGAGCATGGCGACAGCAGCCTTGGTGGACGGCTTCTCGAAAGCGTAGTCGTCAACGAGAACGAGCTCGTTGTCGCGAACCTTAGCGGAGAGGGCAGAACGCATAGCGAGCTTGACCTCTTTGGCGTTCATACGCTTAGCGTAGGAACGGGGCTTGGGTGCGAAGACGACGCCACCGTGACGCCACTGGGGAGCACGGGTGGAACCCTGACGGGCACGGCCGGTGCCCTTCTGACGCCAAGGCTTCTTGCCGCCGCCAGAGACCTCGGAACGGCCCTTGGCAGACTGGGTGCCCTGACGCCAGCAAGCCTGCTGGCACTTGACGATGTGGTGCATGACGTGGATGTTCGGCTCGATGCCGTACACCTCGGGCGCGAGCTCGGCCTCAGTGGCCTTCTTGCCCTCGCTGTTCATAACTTCAAACTTAGACATGTAAGTGTTCTCCTTGGTATGACGCTGGACCAACTGGCACGGGGCCCTTAGGCCATACGGATGGCGACCAGGCCATTCTTGCCACCGGGCACAGCGCCCTTGACAAGGATGAGGTTCTGCTCGGCATCGATGCGGACAACGGTGAGGTTCTTCACGGTAACGCGCTCGTTACCCATGTGACCAGCCATCTTGACGCCCTTGAGGACGCGGGCAGGATAGGCGCACTGGCCAATGGAGCCCGGATGACGCTGGAAGTGCGAACCGTGGGTCATAGGACCGCGGCGCTGACCCCAGCGCTTAATGCGACCCTGGAAGCCCTTACCCTTGGAGGTACCGATGACGTCGACCTTAGCGACATCGGCGAAGTCTGCGACGGTGACGACGTCGCCAACCTTGTGCTCCTCGGCAGAAGCAACGCGAACCTCACGAAGGTAACGAACAGGCTCGACGCCGGCCTTGGCAAAGTGACCAGCCATGGGCTTGTTCACGTGCTTGGCCTTGATATCGCCGAAACCGATCTGGACGGCATTGTAGCCGTCGGTCGCCTCAGATTTAACCTGCGAGACGGTGCAGGGGCCAGCCTGGATGACCGTGACGGGAACGACGTTGTCGTTCTCGTCCCAAACCTGGGTCATGCCAATCTTGCGGCCGAGAATCATGCTGATCATGTACGATCTCCAACTCTCGGTGGTCTTGGGACAATGTGAACGCCCCTTGCGTTCACCCCTAGAGGACCACAACTGATACACGCGGTTGTCGACTTCGAATTCACCAAAACCCAAGCTCAGGCAGCAACCCTTGATGCCCAAACATGCGATAGGCAGAATCCTCCCTCGACGCGCACAGTTGTTTAGTATACACAGGTATGCGCGTCTTCAAGCTTTCATCACAATGTTTTCCCTGCTCAAGCAAAGAATCGCGCTATTTAGTCACAACTGCAGCTCAAAGACCCCGCCCCCGGGCGTATCCATAGCCCAATCCAGGCGTTTTCACGCAAGCATCAAAGGACTTCGAGCAATGTAAACGCGCTCGCAGACTCATCGTAGGAAAACTTTAGGACGCAGCAATTGGGTAACCTGCGGCGGGGTTCAGACTCACCGGGACGCTCGGCGGCAAGATAGAACTGCAAGACAGCAGAGCCATGGGAAACAGCCAAGAACGTTCCCACTTCATCGGGCGCCATAAGGTTGCGAATAGCCTCGACGATTCGCACGCGCAGCGCCGCACTCCCCTCTGCGCCATACGAGACAAGTTCCTCACCTGGATTCCAGACATCTGCTGGAACCTCAGACATAGGCCCGCGTTCAAAAGAGCCGTAGTTGCGCTCTTCAAGATCTTGGCACGTCTCGACCTCGGGCAAGGCGACGCCTAACGACTCGCACAAAACGTCGCGTACAAGCACGCAGGTTCGATAGGCACGCCCCAGTGGAGAAGCCACGATGCGATCGGGGCAAACACCGCATTGCGCAAGCTTAAGCGCCGCCTCACGGGCCTGGTCCTTCCCTGCTGTTGTCAGAGGCGAGTCACACTGTCCCTGGACGATCTTTTGCACATTGAACTCGGTTTGTCCGTGCCTCATTAAATACAGCGTCTTCATGCTGTCGTGTCCCCTTCCCTGGCGTCGATCACATATACCGCAACGATAACGCAAAAAGCCCCGCCGCCAAAAGGCAACGGGGCTTTGCAACATCGCTTAAACGAGATTGAGCTTAGAGCTTGATCTCGATGTCGACGCCTGCGGGAAGGTCAAGACGCATAAGCGAATCGACGGTGCCGCTGGTGGGGTCGAGGATGTCGATGAGGCGCTTGTGGGTGCGCATCTCGAACTGCTCACGGGAATCCTTGTCCTTGTGCGGGGAGCGGATAACCGTATAGAGGTTGCGCTCGGTGGGCAGGGGAATGGGGCCGGAAACGCGGGCACCGGTCTTCTGAGCGGTGTCGACGATGAGCTTCGCAGACTGATCCACGACCTCGTGATCATAGCCCTTGAGGCGAATCCTGATCTTCTGGCTAGACAACGTATACCTCCAAATGGATGCGAGGGTTTCTCGCGTAATAACCTACGTACGGCGAAGGCTTAGGCCTGGCCACCGTTCTTGCTGACGACCTCTTCCACAATGGACTTGGGAGCGGGCTCGTAAGAGTCGAACTGCATCGTGTAGGATGCACGACCCTGGGTCTGGGAGCGAAGGTCGGTAGCATAGCCGAACATCTCGCCCAGGGGCACCTTAGCGCGGATGAGCTTGGTGTTCTTGCGATCCTCCATGCCCTCAATGTTGCCACGACGGCTGGAGATGTTGCCCATAACGTCACCCATGTACTGCTCGGGGGTCTCAACCTCAACGGCCATGACCGGCTCGAGCAGCTGCGGATCGGACTTCTTGAGAGCGTCCTTGATTGCCATGGAACCGGCGATCTTGAAGGCAGCCTCGGAGGAGTCGACCTCGTGGTAGGAACCGTCGAACAGGGTGACCTTCACGTCGAGGACAGGGAAGCCAGCGATAACACCGGTCTGCAGTGCCTCCTGGATGCCCTTGTCGATCGAGGGGATGTACTCCTTGGGAACGACACCGCCGACGATGGCGTTGACGAACTCGTAGCCAAAGCCCTCTTCCATCTTCTCGAGCTTGATGACGGCGTGGCCGTACTGACCGCGACCACCAGACTGACGGACGAACTTGCCCTCAGCCTTCTCGACGTCGTGACCAGCGGTCTCGCGGTAAGCAACCTGAGGCTTACCAACGTTAGCGTCAACCTTGAACTCACGAAGCAGACGGTCGACGATGATCTCGAGGTGCAGCTCGCCCATGCCGGCGATGATGGTCTGGCCGGTCTCGTGGTTGGTGGATACCTGGAAGGTCGGGTCCTCCTCGGCGAGCTTGGTCAGAGCGATGGACATCTTGTCCTGCTCGGCCTTGGTCTTGGGCTCGATGGCAACGTCGATAACGGGCTTAGCGAACTCGATCTTCTCGAGAACGATCTCCTTGCCCTCGGCGCACAGGGTATCACCGGTGGTGGTGTTCTTGAGGCCCACGCAAGCGATGATGTCGCCGGCACATGCGTCGTCGCGGTCGATACGCTCGGCAGCGTTCATCTCGAGGATGCGGCCCAGACGCTCACGCTTGCCATTGGAAGCGTTGACAACGTAGGAACCGGACTCGGCCACGCCGGAGTAGACGCGGACGTAGGTGAGCTTACCGACGAACGGGTCGGTCATAATCTTGAAGGCAAGGCCAGCGAAGGGCTGATCGAAGTCGGGGTGACGCTCGATGGTGTCGCCGGTGTTGGGGTCGGTACCCTCGATAGCGGGAACGTCCAGCGGGCTGGGGAGGTAGTCGACAACAGCGTCGAGCAGCTCCTGCACGCCCTTGTTCTTGTAAGCGGAGCCCACGAAGACGAGGTTGAGCTCGTTGGCCAGAACACCCTTACGCAGAGCAGCCTTGAGCTCCTCGACGGTGAAGTCCTCCTCCATGAGAATCTTCTCCATGAGCTCGTCATCAAAGCTGGCAGCAGCGTCGAGGAGCTCCTCGCGCTTGGTGGCAGCGATGTCGGCGAACTCAGCCGGGATCTCGTCCATCGGCTCGGGGTAGGTCATGCCCTTGTCGTCGGCCTTGAAGTCCCATGCGGTCATGGTAACGAGGTCGATAACGCCCCAGAAGTTGTCCTCGGCGCCCATCGGAATCTGAGCGGCGACGGCGTTAGCGTCGAGGCGCTCCTTCATGGTCTCGATAGCGTTGAAGAAGTCAGCGCCCACGCGGTCATACTTGTTGATAAAAGCGATGCGGGGGACGTTGAAGGTGGAAGCCTGACGCCACACGGTCTCGGACTGGGGCTGAACGCCAGCAACGGCGTCGAAGACAGCGACAGCGCCGTCGAGAACGCGCAGGCAGCGCTCGACCTCAGCGGTGAAGTCGACGTGGCCCGGGGTGTCGATGATCTGGATGCGGTAGTCGGTACCGTCCTTCTTCCAGAAGCACGTGGTAGCAGCGGAGGTAATGGTTACGCCACGCTCCTGCTCCTGAATCATCCAGTCCATGGTGGCAGCGCCCTCATGAACCTCACCGATCTTGTGGGTCTTGCCGGTGTAGTAAAGAATACGCTCGGTCGTGGTGGTCTTACCAGCATCGATGTGAGCCATGATGCCGATGTTACGGGTATCGGAAAGCTTGTACTTAGCCTTGGCCATGTTAGTTCCTTACCTTAACTTACCAACGATAGTGAGAGAACGCGCGGTTGGCCTCGGCCATCTTGAAGACGTCCTCACGCTTCTTGACAGAAGCGCCAACGCCATTGGAAGCGTCGAGGATCTCGTTAGCGAGACGCTCGGCCATGGTCTTCTCCTTGCGGGCACGGCTGAAGTTGACCATCCAGCGGATAGCAAGAGCCGTGGAACGACGGGAGTTGACCTCCATAGGCACCTGATAGGTAGCGCCACCAACGCGCTTGGGCTTGACCTCGAGGGTCGGGCGGATGTTGTCCATGGCCTTCTTGAAGGTAGCCAGGGCGTCGCCGTCCTCGCTCTTCTCTGCGACCATTTCGAAAGCGGTGTAAACGATGCGCTCTGCGGTGGCCTTCTTGCCATCAAGCAGAACCTTGTTGATGAGCTGCGTCACGAGGCGATTGTTGTAGACGGAATCCGGCTGGACCTCGCGGCGGTTTGCTGCTGCACGACGCGGCATGTGAAATCTCCTTGCTATTGTCAACCGACGGCTGGCGTACCAGCGCCGATCAAGCTATCAGATCAAATAAGTACTTATTTCTTAGGACGCTTGGCGCCGTACTTGGAGCGGGACTGCATACGGTTCTGCACGGAAGCAGCGTCATATGCGCCACGGATGACGTGATAGCGAACACCAGGGAGGTCACGAACACGGCCGCCGCGGATAGCGACGATGGAGTGCTCCTGAAGGTTGTGGCCCTCACCGGGGATGTAAGCGGTGACTTCGATGCCGTTGACAAGGCGCACACGGGCGACCTTACGAAGAGCCGAGTTCGGCTTCTTGGGAGACGTGGTGAACACGCGGGTGCAAACGCCACGCTTCTGGGGGTTGTGCTGCAGAGCGGCGTTCTTGGACTTCTTGGGCACGGAACGACGGCCCTGGCGAACCAGCTGGTTAATAGTAGGCAAAGCGTACTCCTTCTCGTAATGATTCCAGCTTTATACTTGTGCAACGGCTTGAATCGAGGGGTCAGCATCCCCCTACGAAACACGCAGTTCATGAGAATACGAGCCTGAACCTGCGCTGTCAACACACCACGCCGCCGGGCGTATCCTAAAATTCCTACTTTTCCGCAAAGCCTCCACAAGTTTGTGGCGCAGCAGCATTCAACTCCTCCTTCAAACAGCAAAAGGGCCGCTCCCCTCTTGGGAAGCGGCCCTTTGTCATGCAAGGTTGCCTTGGCTAGCGATTACTCGTCGCCCTCGGACTCGTCCTCGTCGCCACCATCGACCAGCTGATTGAGCAGCTCATCAAGCGAGGCCATGTCCTCGTTGATGACGCCCGAGCCGGACTCCTTCTTCTCGGCGGCAGGTGCGCCAAGCATCTCCTCATCGGAGTCGAAGTGATGGCGCGGAGCGCTGGTGCCCAGCAGGATGTCGTCGGGGCCGTCGGGGCTAAAGACCATCTGCAGCAGCTGCGAGAGGTCCTCTTCGTCGGCCACGTCGTCGTTAGTGCTGTCGAGGATGTAGAGCAGGTTGTGAGCCTCAAGGCCGTCACGCAGCTCCTCGATCGCCTTGGCACCAATACCGTCGATACGAAGCAGGTCCTCCTCAGACTTGCCCATGAGGTCGCCCACGGTCTCGATGCCAACCTCGCTGAACTTGTTGGTCCAGCGCTGAGACACGCCCAGGTCGTCAAAGAGGTACAGGCGAGCATCCTCGGCAGAGATGATGCGACCGTTGCGGGTCAGCGAGCCGTCGCCACCGTTGAAGTCATCGTAGCCGGTCCAGTCGAGCTGCTGCGGGAGCTGCTCGTCCAGGTTCTTGAGCTCGCTGGGAGCCCACTCGGGCAGGACCTTTGCCATCGGCGACGCCGGACCGTCGATGTTCACATAGCCATCGGCAGTGCGGTACGTAAGCGCAGCCTTGTCGTAGGGCTTGAGGCCGGTGCCTGCGGGGATCTTCTTACCAACGATGACGTTGGACTTCAGATCGAGCAGGTGGTCGACCTTGCCCTCGATAGCAGCCTCGGTAAGGACGCCGGCGGTACGGATGAACGATGCGCTGGAGAGCCAGGAATCGATGCTCGAGGCGACCTTCAGCGTACCGAGGATCGCGGGCTCGGCAGCGGGTGCCGCGCCACCGATGCGGGCAACGCGCTCGACCTCGTCGGCAAACTCGTAGCGGTCCACGTACTGACCAAGCAGGTACTTGGAGTCACCCGGGTTGGTGATTTGAACGCGGCGCAGCATCTGGCGTGCGATGACCTCGATGTGCTTGTCGTTCAGGTCGACGCCCTGGGAGGTGTAGACATCCTTGACGTTCTCGACGAAGGTGTGCATCGTCGTCTCGATATCGGTGAGCTTACGCAGGTTGCGGAAGTTCACGAAGCCCTTGGTGATCTGGTCACCGGCGCGGACGGTGCAACCGTCCTCGATACCGGGCATGAAGCGAACGGATGCGGGCACGCGGCGCTCATCGAGGATACGGCTATGGTCGTCGCTATCGGCGATGGTGATCACGTACTCGGACTTCTCGGGCTTAATAGCCATAAAGCCAGAGACCGGGGCGAGGTCGGCCTCGCGGCCCAGAATCTTCTCGTTGACGTTACCAACGACGTCGAACATACGGCCAACGGTCGGCAGACCCTGCGTAATGTCGTCGACGCCGGCGACGCCGCCGGAGTGAATGGTACGCATCGTCAGCTGCGTACCGGGCTCGCCGATGGACTGTGCAGCGATAATGCCCACCGCGGTGCCGATGGCAACCGGACGACGGGTGGAAAGATCCCAGCCGTAGCACTTCTGGCACACGCCGTACTTAGAACGGCAGGTAAGCAGCGCGCGCAGCTTAACCTTCTTGAGGCCGGCGTCGATCATCTTCTGAAGATCGGCGACGCTCTCGATGTAGGCATCCTTCTCAAAGAGAACAGTGCCATCGGGAGCCACGACGTCATCGGAGTAGCAACGGCCAACGAGGTCGGCGTTGATGTCGTCGGTGCCGGGGATGATGAGGTTGTAGCTCACGCCCTCGGTAGTACCGCAGTCCTCCTCGCGAACGATAACGTCCTGCGCCACGTCGACCAGACGACGGGTGAGGTAACCCGAGTCGGAAGTGTGCGACGCGGTGTCGACCAGGCCCTTACGGGCGCCGTAGGTGGAAATGAAGTACTCGAGCGGAAGCAGGCCCTCGCGGAAGTTGGCCTTAATGGGAAGGTCGATGGTCTCGCCGGACATGTCGGCCATAAGGCCGCGCATGCCGCCGAGCTGACGCAGCTGGGTCTTAGAACCACGAGCGCCGGAGTCGGCCATCATGTAGATTGGGTTCTCTTCGTCAAAGAGGCCGAGCATCTTGGCAGCAACGTCGTCGGTAGCGGCAGTCCACTCGTTGACGACCTCGGTGTGACGCTCCTGCTCGTTGATGAAGCCTTCCTCGAAGTACTCGTTGATCTGGTCGACGCGCGACTGGGCCTCGGCCAGGATCTGGGGCTTCTCCTCAGGAATGAGGGCGTCCCACAGCGAGATGGTAAGGCCTGCGCGAGTAGCGAAGTGGAAGCCAGCGAACTTGATGGCGTCGAGGATCGGTGCCACCTGAGCCTGCGGATAACGGTCGCAGCAGTTGGCAACGAGCTTGGCGACATCGCCCTTGACCATCTTGTAGTTCATGTACTCGTAGTCAGAAGGCAGGCACTGACGGTTGAAGATGATGCGGCCGATGGACGTCTCGAAGCGAGCCGTCTTGGAACCGGTCACGTCGTAATCGACAACATCGTTCTTGCCGTTCTTGACGCGGAAGATGCGCTGGCCGTCCTCGGTGACGACGTTGGCGTCCTTGGAAGACACGCGCACCTGGATCTTGGCCTGAAGGTCAACCTCGGTACGGGCGTCATAGGCCGCAAGAGCGTCCTCGAAGTCAGCGAAGACGTGGCCCTCGCCGGGCATGCCGTCGCGAGCGAGCGTGAGGTAGTACACACCGATGATCATGTCCTGCGACGGGATGTTGACCGGCTTGCCAGATGCCGGCGAGCGCAGGTTGTTGGCAGAGAGCATGAGCACGCGGGCCTCGGCTTGAGCCTGAAGCGACAGCGGCACGTGCACAGACATCTGGTCGCCGTCGAAGTCGGCGTTGAACGGCGAGCAGACCAGCGGATGCAGGTGGATTGCCTTGCCCTCAACGAGGACGGGCTCGAATGCCTGAATGGACAGACGGTGCAGGGTCGGTGCACGGTTGAGCAGAACCAGACGGCCGTCGATGACCTCTTCGAGAATGTCCCACACAAAGGTGGCACCGCGCTCGATGGCGCGCTTGGCGCCCTTGATGTTCTCGACTTTGCCAAGCTCCACCAGACGCTTCATGACAAACGGCTTGAAGAGCTCGAGCGCCATGGTCTTGGGCAGGCCGCACTGATGCAGCAGGAGCTTCGGGTCGGTAACGATAACCGAACGGCCGGAGTAGTCAACACGCTTGCCCAGCAGGTTCTGACGGAAGCGGCCCTGCTTGCCCTTGAGGGCCTCGGCGAGCGACTTGAGCGGGCGTCCGCCACGGCCGGAGACCGGGCGACCACGACGGCCGTTATCGAACAGTGCGTCGACGGCCTCCTGGAGCATGCGCTTCTCGTTGTTCACGATGATCGCAGGAGCATCGAGGTCGAGCAAGCGCTTCAGACGGTTGTTGCGGTTGATCACGCGACGATACAGGTCGTTGAGGTCGGAAGCGGCAAAGCGGCCACCGTCGAGCTGGACCATCGGGCGCAGATCGGGCGGAATGACGGGGATGACGTCGAGAATCATGTTGGCGGGGTCGTTGTGACCCTTAAGGAAGGCGTCCACAACCTCGAGGCGCTTGACGGCCTTCTCACGCTTCTGCTTCTGGCCATCGGTATCGGCGATGATGGCCTTCAGCTTCTCGGCCTCGCTGGGCAGGTCGATAGCGGCGAGGAGGTCACGGATGGCCTCGGCGCCCATATCGCCCTTGAAGTACATGGAGTAGTAGCGCTTCATCTCGCGGAACAGCGGCTCATCGGAGATGAGGTCGCGCTCAGAGAGCTGCATGAAGGCCTGGAAGGCGTCGGAGCGCAGCTGCTTCTCGTCCTTGCACTCCTCCTCGATGTCAACGATGCCAGCGGCGATCTCGTCGGCAGAGAGGGGCTCCTCGTCGGAGAACTCGTCGAAGTTCTCGGGGTTGCCCTGCTCCTTGAGAGACTCGATCTGGCGAGCGCACTCGGCATCGATCTCTTCCAGATCGGCGGCGAGCTCCTCGCGCAGGTCGTCGGCGTCGGCGTCACGGGCCTCATAGTCCACAGAGGTCACGATGTAGCTGGCGAAGTACAAAACCTTCTCCAGGTCCTTGGACTTGATGTCCAGAAGACGGCTCATCGGGAAGCTCGTGGGGCTCTTGAAGTACCAGATGTGGGACACGGGAGCAGCGAGCTCAATGTGGCCCATGCGGTCGCGGCGCACCTTGGCCGAGGTGACCTCGACGCCGCAGCGCTCGCAGACGATACCCTTGAAGCGAATGCCCTTGTACTTGCCGCAGGAGCACTCCCAGTCCTTGGCGGGACCGAAGATCTTCTCGCAGAACAGGCCGTCCTTCTCGGGCTTGAGGGTACGGTAGTTGATGGTCTCGGGCTTCTTGACCTCACCGTGAGACCAGGAACGAATCTGGTCGGCGGAGGCAAGCGAGATCTTTACCGCATCAAAATCAGTAGCTTCGAAATCTGCCACAGTCAACTACTCCTTATCAGTCGCAGGTGCGGCGAGCTCATCGATCTGAGCGTCGAGCGCATCCAGAGAGGTGTCGGCGTCATCGTTTGCAAGGTCGATATCGTCCTCGGCAACGGGAGCGGCCGCAGGCTTGGGCTCCTCGTCGCGCAGGGGCTCGATGTCGAGGGCCAGGGAGCGAATCTCCTTGACGAGAACCTTGAAGGACTCGGGGATGCCCGCCACGGGGACATTCTCACCCTTGACGATGGACTCGTAGGTCTTGACGCGGCCCACGGTATCGTCGGACTTGACGGTGAGGATCTCCTGCAGGACGTTGGAGGCACCGTACGCGTAGAGCGCCCAGACCTCCATCTCGCCGAAGCGCTGGCCGCCGAACTGGGCCTTACCGCCGAGCGGCTGCTGGGTGACGAGACTGTACGGGCCCGTGGAACGAGCATGGATCTTGTCGTCGACCATGTGGCCGAGCTTGAGCATGTAGGACGTACCCACGGTGATGGGCTCGCGGAACTCCTCGCCCGAACGGCCGTCGTAGAGCTTGGTCTTGCCGCGCTCGTCGAGCTGCGTCACGAACTCGGTGCGCATGTGCTCACCGTAGCGCTCGCGGGCAAGGTTGACCATGTTCTTGTTGGCACGGCGGATGACCTCGGCGATCTCGTCCTCCTTGGCGCCGTCAAAGACGGGCGTCGCGGTGAAGAACGGGCCGGGGACGTACTCGTCGGAATCGTCGGAATTGGGATCCCAGCCGCAGGCGGCAGCCCAGCCAAGGTGGCACTCGAGCAGCTGGCCCACGTTCATACGGGAGGGAACGCCCAGCGGGTTGAGGATAACGTCGATGGGGGTGCCGTCGGCCATGTAGGGCATGTCCTCCACGGGCAGGACCTCGCAGATAACGCCCTTGTTGCCGTGGCGACCGGCGATCTTGTCGCCCTGCTGGATCTTACGGCGCTGAGCGACGTAGACGCGCACCTGCTCGTTCACACCGGGGGCCAGGTCGTCGCCGTTCTCGCGCGAGAAGCGAACGACGTCGATGACGCGACCGTAGGAGCCGTGAGGCATCTTGAGGGAAGTGTCGCGAACGTCATGGGCCTTAGCACCGAAGATGGCGCGCAGCAGGCGCTCCTCGGCGGTAAGGGCGCTTTCGCCCTTGGGCGTGACCTTGCCAACCAGAATGTCGCCAGGGCCCACCTCGGCGCCGATGCGGATAATGCCGTCCTCGTCAAGGTTCGCAAGCATGTCCTCGGAGAGGTTCGGGATCTCGCGGGTGATCTCCTCGGGACCGAGCTTGGTGTCGCGAGCGTCGATCTCGTGGCGGGAGATGTTGATGGAGGTCAGCAGGTCCTCGGAAACCAGGCGCTCGGAAACGACGATACCGTCCTCGTAGTTGAAGCCTTCCCACGGCATGTAAGCCACGGTGAGGTTCTGGCCGAGGGCGAGCTCGGCGTGATCGGTAGAAGGACCATCGGCGATGGGCTGCTTCTCCACAACCGTATCGCCCACGCGCACGAGCGGGCGGTGGTTGATGCAGGTGGACTGGTTGGAGCGCTGATACTTGGGCAGGTGATACTCATCCATGCCGGCATCGGACTTGATGATGATCTTGGAGGCGTCGGCAAACATGACCTCGCCGGCGTGCTTGGCCAGCGTGACCTCGCCGGAGTCCACGGCGGCACGATGCTCCATGCCCGTGCCCACGTACGGAGCGACGGGGTGCAGCAGGGGCACAGCCTGACGCTGCATGTTTGCGCCCATGAGGGTACGCTTGGCGTCGTCGTGCTCAAGGAACGGAATGAGGGTAGCTGCGACCGAGAGCATCTGGCGCGGCGAGACATCCATGTAGTCCACGTCGTCGGTGGGAACGTCTGCCGGGGCGCCGAAGGAGCCGTCGAAGTCGCGCGTACGGGCGATGACCGTGTGCGGGCGCACGAGGTTGCCCTCGGCGTCGGTGGTCACGAACTCGTTGGTGACGGGGTCGATCGGGGTGTTGGCCGGCGCGATGATGTGGTTCTCTTCCTCATCGGCGGTCATCCAGTCGATGATGTCGGTAACCTGGCCGTTGTGCACCTGGCGGTACGGAGCCTCGATGAAGCCGTACTCGTTCACGCGAGCATAGAGCGCCAGCGAGCCGATCAGGCCGATGTTGGGGCCTTCGGGGGTCTCGATGGGGCACATACGGGAGTAGTGCGAATTGTGGACGTCGCGGACGGCGGTAGGCACGTTGGTACGGCGGCTGGAACCAGACTTGTGACCGGCAAGACCACCAGGGCCGAGTGCGGACAGACGACGCTTGTGGGTCAGACCCGTCAGCGGGTTTGCCTGGTCCATGAACTGGGACAGCTGCGAGGAGCCGAAAAACTCCTTGATAGCGGCCACGATCGGGCGGATGTTGATGAGCGACTGCGGGGTGATCTCGTCGATATCCTGAGAGCTCATGCGCTCGCGCACGACGCGCTCCATACGGCTCATGCCGATACGGAACTGGTTGGCGACGAGCTCGCCCACGGTACGGATGCGGCGGTTGCCAAAGTGGTCGATGTCGTCGGTCTTGAAGCCGTGCTCGCCTGCAGCAAGGGACAGCAGGTAGCGAAGGGTGGCAACGATGTCCTCGTCGGTAAGGACGGTGACATCCTCGGTGGTGTCCAGACCGAGCTTCTTGTCGACCTTATAGCGGCCAACACGAGCAAGGTCGTAGCGCTGCGGGTTGAACAGCAGGCCCTCGAGCAGGCTGCGGGAAGCATCCACGGTGGGAGGCTCGCCCGGACGCAGGCGACGGTAGATCTCGATGAGGGCGTCCTCGCGAGTAAGGGCGGTATCGCGCTCGATGGTGCGCTTGATGACGTCGGAGTCACCCAGCAGCTCGTAGATATCGTCGTTGGTCACAGCGATACCCAGGGCGCGCAGGAACATGGTGGCAGACTGCTTGCGCTTACGGTCGATGGAAACCACGAGCTGGTCGCGCTTGTCAACCTCGAACTCGAGCCAGGCGCCGCGGGCAGGGATGATCTGCGCCTTGTAGACCTGCTTGCCGCCATCCATCTCGGAGCTGTAGTACACGCCCGGGGAGCGGACCAGCTGGGAGACGACGATGCGCTCGGTGCCGTTGATGATGAAGGTGCCCTGATCGGTCATCATGGGGAAGTCGCCCATGAAGACGAGCTGCTCTTTGATCTCGCCGGTCTCCTTGTTGGTAAGACGAACGTCGGTCAAAAGCGGCGCCTGATAGGTCATATCCTTCTCGCGGCACTCCTCCACGGTGTGGGCGGGGTCGCCGAACTGATGCTCGCCAAACGTGACCTCAAGGACGTGATTGGAGCTCTGGATAGGGCTCGACTCCTTGAAGGCCTCGCGCAGGCCCTCATCCATAAAACGCTGGAAGGACTGCTTCTGAACGGAAATGAGGTTGGGCAGTTCCATGGCCTCGGGAATCTTCCCGAAGTTGACGCGGGTGCGCTCTGTTGCCGTAACGGCTTGGGTAGTGTTCTGCACCAGGTGTTTCCTCCTTCGCGGGAACGCGGTTGATCGGCACAGCATCGTGCCAGTTATCGCAACCTATTAGTTTACCAGGAGACTCCCGTTGAGCAAGAAAAGTCTTGACTCATGGAGCTCTTTAGAGTAGCAAAAAAGTTCTCTATTAAATACGCAGGTAAACTATAGTGCATCGAACATATGTTCATGGGTTTCTAGTGAACGCTTTTTTAGCTTCGCATGGCAAGGCTTTTTCGGCGAACGAAAAACGGGACCGCCAAGGCGATCCCGTTCGCATATCGGATCTATGTATTGGAGCGTGCAAGGTCACGTGTCTAGCGCGTCAGGCCTCCGCGCTCGTCGATAGCGTCCCAGAAAGCATCGGCAAAGCGAGGGTCGGTTGCCGCCATAAGGGCATTTGTCGCCATCCAGCCAGAAGGCGTGCCGGTGTCGTAACCCGAAAGCGGATCGATCACGACGGCGTACATGGCCTCACGGTCAAGGCTGCGCGCCATGGCGTCGGTGAGCTGAATCTCGCCGCCCTTGCCGGCCTGCTGATCGGCCAAAAGATCCATAACGAGCGGGCTCAGCAGATAGCGGCCCACAATATAGAGGTTGGAGGGAGCCGCCTCGGGAGCAGGCTTCTCCACCAATCCGCCGATGCGCCAAACAGCACCCGGCTCGGCGTCGCCCACGTCTTCGCAGCCCTCAAGCGAGCCCACGCGGTCGCCCGCGATCACGCCATAGCGCGAAACCTCATCAGGGGCGCATGCAGCGACAGCAATAACGGAAGCACCACCGTGCTCGGCAGAGACCGAGAGCATCTTGTTGCAGATGTCGCGATTGGGCACCACATAGTCGCCCAGCAAAACAAGGAAGTTCTCGCCCGCAACAGCGTCGGCAGCAGAGCGAATGGCATGGCCCAGGCCCTTGGGCTCATACTGATAGCGGAAGTCGACCGGCATGTTGCCAGCGTTGGCAACGGCATCGGCATACTCGGCTTTTCCGCGCTCGCGCAGGAGGTTCTCAAGGGAGCGATCGGGCTGGAAGTAGCTCAGCAGCTCGGGCTTTCCCGGAGAGGTGACGATGATGACACCGTCGACTTCCTCGGGGTCAAGCGCCTCCTCGACGACGTACTGGATGACGGGCTTATCGAGGACCGGCAGCATCTCCTTGGGAGTGCACTTCGTGCCGGGCAAGAAGCGGGTGCCGAGGCCCGCAGCGGGGATGATGGCCTTCATGAATAGACGGAATCCTTTCGCAGCAGCGCCATACAGGCGCGCGAATATCCGCAAAAGGTTAGCGCATCGCGCGTGCACGCGCAGCGAAAGCAAGTGAAAACCGCAGGGAATCCACTCTAAGTGCGAGAAATCAAACCGCAGGTACAGCCCATCGCGAACCTTTGTATACTCCCCCATCGTCTGTAGGACAAACAAAGTACGCGAAAGCTTCGACCTTTAAAGGTGTTTTGCCCTATAAAAAAGCGGGGCCCGCGTAATGCGAACCCCGCCCATGTCACACAGTGGCGACGAAACTACATGCTCGGTGGGAGCAGAAGTTACTTGAGGGTGACAGCAGCGCCAGCAGCCTCGAGCTTCTCCTTGGCAGCCTCGGCGTCCTCCTTCTTGGCGCCCTCGAGGACGGCCTTAGGAGCGGACTCGACGACCTCCTTGGCCTCCTTCAGGCCAAGGCTGGTGAGCTCGCGGACGACCTTGATGACAGCGATCTTGTTGTCGCCGAAGCCCTCGAGCACGACGTCAAACTCGGTCTTCTCCTCGGCCTCAGCAGCGCCAGCAGCAGGAGCGGCGACAACGGCAGCAGGAGCAGCGGCGGAAACGCCAAAGGTGTCCTCGATAGCCTTGACGAGCTCGGAAGCCTCGAGAAGGGTCATTTCCTTAAGAGCATCGATGATCTCATCGGTGGTAAGCTTAGCCATTTCTAAGTCCTTTCGGTTTCCGTGCGTTATGCACGGAGATCTGTTATGAAGCGATGCGCAGGCGCATCAGGGGTGCGGCGTTGCCGCCGCAGACGAGGGCAGGCCAGACTAGGCTGCCTTCTGCTCGGAAACCTGCTGGATCGAACGAGCGAGACCAGAGGAAACGCCGTTGACGCAGACAGCGATGTCGCGAGCGAAACCGCTGATAAGACCGGCGAGCTGACCGAGGAGCTGATCCTTGGTGGGAAGCTCGGCGATAGCCTTGACCTCATCGGCAGTGACGGCCTTACCGTCGGAGATACCGCCCTTGATCTCAAGGACGCCCTTGGACTTCTCAGCGAACGTCTTGAGGGCCTTAGCGGCCTCCACGGGCTCGGTCTCGTAGAACACATAAGCGTTGGGGCCGGCGAGAAGCTCGTCGATCTCGGGCTGCTCCTGGTTCTTGAGAGCGATCTTGGCAAGGTTGTTCTTGTAGACCTTCATCTGGGCGCCGCACTCGCGAAGCGCGTGACGGAGCTCCTGAGCCTGCATAACGGTCAGGCCGTTGTAGGAAACGACAAACAGACCAGCGTTCTGCTCGATGCAAGACTCGATCTCGGCAACCTTGTCGATCTTGTACTGCTGTGGCATGAAATACACCTCCTTGTTTCTTTTTCCGGGCACGGACCCGCCAAATAAGACGTGACGGGGGCATGTCAGAAAAAGAAAAGCCCCCGCGCTGCATAGAGCGACGGGGGCGAGAAGACATATCTGCTCGACCACCTCGGCTGGCGGGATCTCCCATTAAGCCTTGACGCTTGCGCGCCGCAGCACCGGCTGTCTCTGGCAGCGGATTCGTGCGTGAACTTTCGTTAGTATGGCGAGGTGCTCAAAAAGAGTCAACCATGCACACGAGTTGCGCACAAAGAGGACAAAAGCGGAGCGCATCTCCACCAGGGCGCCCTGCCTGCCCACGTCCGGCCACTGCGGTTTGGCTTCGGTCAAGTCCTGCGCAAGACGAAACGTCCACTGGACGTTTCTTTGCGTGCGGAATCTAGCCAAACCGCAGTACCCGACCACGGACAGGCAGGGCTATGCCCACTCGACTAGCTACAGCCCTGCCACGAAGCGATCCAGGCGGCAGAGGCCCTCGTCGAGGTCTTCGTCGGAAACACAGTAAGAAAGACGTACGTACCCTTCGCTGCCAAAGCACGAACCGGGGACCAGGCCTACGCCGGCCTCCTCGATGGCTCGGGTGCAGAACTGCTCAGACGTTAGACCCGTACCTTTGATGGAGGGGAAGACGTAGAAGGCGCCGGCGGGCTCCACCACCGAAAGGCCCATCTTCTCGAGCGCTGCAAGGACGCGTGCGCGACGAGCACGATACGTCTCGAGCATGGGAGCGGGGTCCACCGAGAGCGCAGCCGCTGCCGCCGGCATCTCGAACGAGACAGCAGACGACACCATGTACTGATGCGCTTTCGCGATTTGCACGGCAAGCGAAGGGTCGGCGGCAAGCCAACCGATACGCCAACCGGTCATGGCCCAGGGCTTGGAGAAGCTATCGACCACCACGGTCTGCTCGCGCAGCTCCGGATGGCGCAGCGCAAAACGCTCGTAACCGTCTGTGTATACCAAGCGGTTGTACACATCGTCGCAGATCACGTAGATGCCCGTCTCGGCAGCGACACGCGCCACGGCATCGAGCGAAGCCGCATTGAAGATGCAGCCGGTGGGATTGTTGGGCGAGCAAATGACAATGGCCTTGGTCGCCGGCGTCACGCGGTCGCGTAGGGCATCCTCATCAATCTGGAAATCCGCACGCGCCGTGTCCAGAAAGACCGGGAAGGCATGGTTCACGCGCACGATGGATTCGTACAGGCCAAAGGCGGGCGTGGGGATGATGACTTCGTCGTTGGGCTCGAGCATCGCGAGCAAGGTCGCATGCAGCGCCTCGGTGGCGCCATCGGTCACGATGACATTGTCCGGAGCGTAATCAAAACCCTGGGAAGACATATACTCGCTGATGCTCCTGCGCAAGAACGGGGTTCCGTTGTTGGGCGGATAATGGGTCTCGCCACGCTGGAGGGCGCGAGTCACCTCGTCGCGAATTTCCTGCGGCGTATCGAACTCGGGCTCGCCAAGAGCAAGCGCGATGCAACCTGGGTGCTGGGCTGCAAGGGCGTTGATGCGGCGAATGCCTGAGGACTTGAGCCTCACGAGCGATGTGTTCAGAGAGCGCGGCATGGCGATCCAATCCGAGTATCATTTGAGCCGTTACAGGATAGTCCACTCGGATGCATTTGTGCAGTAGGCATTTTCCTGCAAAAGAACCGATTCGCGACCCAAGGGGAGTCGGAGCCGCCAGAGCCCAGGAAGGAAGGCAAGATGAGAGATAAAACTCAACGCCGTATCATCGTGCTACCCGCCTGCGACAGCAGCGCCGAGCCCACTGTCGCAGCGCGGCAGCTGCGCATTTCCTGCGCTATCGCCCACGACTTCGCCGACGCCGTTGCCGCCTACTCTCGTCTCTCCGCAACACAAGCACCAAAAGTCGAGCTGACGGAGCTCAAAACATGGCAGGAGGCGCCGCAGCAGGCGGAGCCGACATCGCTCGTGCTCGTGGGACCCCTTTCGACCAACGACGCCCATACAGGCATGCCCAGCGAAGCAATCGAACATATCGTCAAGAGCATTCCCCGCTCCAACGAGCCGCTTATATACGTCGTCGCCTATGGCGATGCCGCTCCGAGCGCGAGCGACCGCCAGGCGCTTGCCGCGCTGCGGCCTGACATCGAGAGGATGGGCGCAAACTGGGGAGGCGCGCTGCTCCTTGGCGGTGCCGACACTTTCGAGCACCTGTACCGTCTTCCGCGCCTCGGCACCCATCGCCGCCCCATCTCGAAGGCGATCGATTTGCTCGTCTGTGCCGCGCGCCTGGACGAGCCCCTCGATAAGGCAATGCGCTCCATTGGACACGAAGACCCCTGCAACCTTATCTGCGCACAGCCGGGCCTTCCTTCGATGCTTCGTCTTCACCAGGCAATCTGGCACCGATAGCGATAATCAATCGAATCCATACCAGCCACGCTTACCTGCTAAAACATTCAACAAGACCCCGCCAGCCCTCTCCGATAATTTGAAAATTCTGCATCAAACCGTATATCAAAAGGCGGTAGGGGTATTGTTATCCCCCATAATTGTTTCTAGTGTTAAGGAATTGACGTGGCGGACGAATACGAAAAGCTCGCACGGCAGCTTATCGGCGAATTCAGCTCGATGCACCGGTTCATGTCGACGCGCGTGAGCAATGCCGTCTCGGGCGAGATGGCCGTCATGCGCGCGCTCATGCTTGCAAACGGAGAGCTCAGCCCTTCCCAGATTGCCGACCGTGCCTGGGTCTCTGCGCCGCGCGTTGCAAACATCCTGCGCAATCTTGAAGCTAAAGACTGGGTGACTCGCGAGCCCGACAAAGCCGACCGTCGCCGCGTGATTGTCAAGATCACGGAGCACGGACTTGCTTGCATAGAAGAAAAACGCGAGCTCTCCAACCGCAAAACCGGAGAGTTTCTTGCCGAACTCGGCCCCGACGACGCCCATGAGCTCGTACGCCTCATCCACCGCATGAACGAAATCATCGAGAAGAACCAGGGAACACGCCTGCGCGAAATCCTCTATAGCGAAAACCCCAAGCCAAAAGACGGCTTTTCCGATACACCAACGACCAACAACTAAGAAAGGAGGCCGCGCATGCGCATCATCAAGCTCTTCAAAAACCACATCCTGGCGTTGCTTGTCGCCATCGGCTTGATTGTCATCAGCTGTAACGCCGACCTAGCGCTGCCCAGCTTCATGAGTGAGATCGTCGACGTGGGCATCCAGCAAGGGGGCATCACCTCTCCGGTGCCCGACACCATCCGCGATGAATCCCTCTCGGACCTTGAGCTCTTCATGACCAAAGGCGACGCCAAACAAGTTGAGGACGCATACAGCAAGGCGGATAAAAACGGCGTGCGAACCTACATCGGCTCCGAAGAGGATCGTGCAGAAGAAGGCAAACTCACGAGCATCATGAGCCTGCCCGAAACCGTCGCCCTCTCGCTTGAGCAGGGTATCGACGCCAGCTCCATGGAAGATATGACCGATGGCAACGAGGGCTCGAACGAAGGCGGCGCCATATCCGCGCCTACGCCCGAGCAGATGGCAGTCATGACCCCCGAGGAGCTTGCCGCCATGCAGCAAAAGGCACAGGCGGCGGCAAAGATGCAAGAGCAGATCGATGCCGACGGCGGCAAGATCACCATGAAGAGCATGCGTATCGCTGTCGAGGGAGGCCTTGTTGAGCGCTCAAAGCTCGTCGAGGGCGCCAACAAGATGGCCGACGAGATGGGTTCCATGGGCGGATCCATTGTCACGCAGCGCGCCATCACCTATGTGCAGCAAGAGTACGAGGCACAGGGCATCTCCCTGAGCGATGTTCAGAACTCCTATCTTGCAAGCACGTCCGTCAAGATGTTCTCCCTGTGCGCCGTAAGCCTTGTGGCGACTATCCTCACGGGCGCCGTCGCCTCGCACACCGCCTGCACCATCGCGCGCGACCTGCGCCGCAAGACATTCAATAAGGTCATGCACTTCTCGCCCGCCGAAGTGGGCAAGTTTAGCCAGGCATCGCTTATCACGCGCTGCACCAACGATATCCAACAGATCCAGATGGCAACCACGCTCTTTATCCGCATGGTCATGATGGCGCCGATCATGGGCATCGTGGCCGTTATGCGCGTGCTCGCTACCCACACCGGCCTGGAGTGGACCATCGGCGTGGCCGTCATCGCGGTCTCCGCCGTCGTAGGTGTGCTCATGGGACTCACTATGCCCAAGTTCAAGAAGATGCAAAAGTACGTAGACCGCGTGAACCTCGTGGCACGCGAGATCCTTGACGGCATCATGCCCATCCGCGCCTTTGGCCGCCAAAAGCATGAGCTCGAGCGTTTTGACGAAGCGTCGTGCGACCTCATGACAACGCAGCTGTTCACCAACCGCGCCATGAGCTTCATGATGCCGCTCATGATGTTCGTCATGAACTGCGTGACCGTCCTTATCGTCTGGGCAGGCAGCCACGGCGTCTCCGACGGTGTCATGCAGGTGGGCGACATGATGGCCTTCATCTCCTACACCATGCAGATCGTCATGGCGTTCATGATCTTGACCATGGTCTCGGTCATGCTGCCGCGCGCCGAGGTCGCCGTCGAACGTGTAGAGGAGGTGCTCGCCACCGAGAGCTCCATCAAGGAGCCCCGGACCCCCAAGCTCCCTGCGGCAGACGGCGTTCACGGGCAGCTTGAATTCCGCGGCGTGAGCTTCCAGTACCCCGATGCTCGCCAGGACGTCATCGGCGGCGTGAGCTTTACCGTACGCGCCGGCCAGATGCTTGGCATCATCGGCTCCACGGGTTCGGGCAAGTCGACGCTTGTACAGCTTATTCCGCGCCTGTACGACGTCACCGGCGGCCAGATTCTGCTCGATGGCATCGACGTGCGCGATCTTCCGCTCTCCGAGCTTCGTCGCCGCGTGGGGTATATCCCCCAGCAGGGCATGCTCTTCTCCGGCACCGTCGAATCGAACCTCAAGTTCGCCGGCGAATCCGTGACGGACGAGAACATGCGCGAAGCGGCCCGCATCGCGCAGGCCAGCGACTTCATCGAGGAACGCGAAGGCGGCTTTGCCTCAGAAATCAGCCAGGGCGGATCCAACGTCTCCGGCGGCCAGCGCCAGCGCCTCTCCATCGCACGCGCCTTGGCAAAGCGCCCCGAGGTCGTGGTCTTCGATGACTCGTTCAGCGCGCTCGATTACAAGACCGACGCCTTGCTGCGCGAAGAGCTCGCACGCACCCAGAAGGACGCAGCGCTCGTCGTGGTGGCCCAGCGCATCGCCACGATCATGCATGCAGACCAGATCATCGTACTCGACGAAGGCGCGGTCGTGGGCCAAGGTACGCATGAGGAGCTCTTGCGCCGCTGCCCCGCCTATCTTGAAATCGCCCAGTCGCAGCTCTCCGCACGGGAGCTCGGGCTCAGCGAAGGTGAAATCGCCGCCGTCATGGATGGCAGCGCTCAGGAAGGAGGTGTCCGCTAATGGCCGATGAGATGAGTAAAACCGAGGTGCCCAAGCGCCAGGCACGGCAGGCAGGCCCTATGGGCAGGCGCGGACCCGGCCGCGTGGTCGAAAAGCCCAAGGATTTCAAGGGCACCATGCTCAAACTCTTGAGCTATGTGGGTCGCCACAAAGTGGCCGTTTTCTTTGCCGCCGCCTTCGCCATGGCCTCGGTCATCTTCAACATCGTGGGCCCCAAGGTCTTGGGTCAGGTGACCACCAAGCTCTTTGAGGGGCTGGTCGCCAAGGTCCAAGGCACCGGTGCGGTCGATTTTGGCTGGATCGGCAAGACGCTGCTGCTCTTGCTGGGTCTCTACCTCGCTAGCTCCGCATGCAACCTCGTCCAGGGCTGGCTCATGACAGGCGTCACGCAAAAAATCTGCTATCGCATGCGCAAGGAGATCGCCCAGAAGATCACCGTCATCCCTATGAGCTACTTCAACGGCCACAGCAAGGGCGACGTGCTCTCGCGCATCACAAACGATGTCGACACGCTGGGACAAAGCCTCAACCAGTCCGTGACGCAGCTCATCACCTCCATCACGCAGATTATCGGCGTGCTCGTGATGATGCTATCCATCAGTCTGCCGCTCACTGGCGTCGTCGTGGTCACGCTGCCGGTCGCCGCCGTGATCATGGGCGTGATGATGCACTTCTCGCAGCCATACTTTCGCGAGCAGCAGCAGGTCCTCGGCGCCGTCAACGGCATTATCGAGGAAGACTTCGCCGGTCAAAACGTCATCCAGGTGTTCGACCGCGCCGATGCTTCCGTGGCAGAGTTCGACGAGAAAAACGACCGTCTGTTCATCTCGGGCTGGCGCTCGCAGTTCCTCTCCGGCTTGATGATGCCGCTCATGAGCCTGGTGGGCAATATGGGTTACGTGGCCGTAGTTGTGGTGGGCGCGCAACTCGCGCTCACGGGCAGCGCCACCCCGGGCGATATCCAGAGCTTTATCCAGTACGTGCGCAACTTCACCCAGCCCGTGCAGCAGCTCGCCAACGTGAGCAACACGATGCAATCCATGGCAGCCGCCACTGAGCGCGTCTTCGAGTTTTTGGCGGCGCCCGAGGAGGAGCAGGCCGCAGTCCCTCAGATTCCCAAGAAGCGTCAGGGCCATGTGGAATTCGAGCACGTCAAGTTTGGCTACTCGCCCGACAAGACCATCATTCACGACTTCACCTGCGATGCCCTGCCCGGCCAGACCGTGGCGATCGTCGGCCCCACGGGAGCCGGCAAGACCACGCTCATCAAGCTGCTCCAGCGCTTCTACGACGTTGACGGCGGCAGCCTGCGTGTCGACGGTGTCGACGTGCGCGACTGGGACCGCACGGCCCTGCGTGAGCAGTTCGCCATGGTGCTGCAGGACACGTGGCTGTTCAACGGCACGATCCGCGAGAACATTCGCTATGGACGCCCCGACGCCACCGACGAAGAAGTCGAAGCGGCAGCCAAGGCAGCGCGCTGCGACCACTTTATCCATACGCTCGCCGGCGGCTACGACTTCATGATCAACGAGGAGGGAACAAACCTCTCCCAGGGCCAGCGTCAACTTGTGACCATCGCCCGCGCGGTGCTTGCCGACCGCCCCGCGCTGATTTTGGATGAGGCAACCTCAAACGTCGATACGCGTACCGAGGAGCTCATCCAACGCGCCATGGATACCCTTATGGAAGGACGCACGAGTTTTGTAATTGCGCATCGTCTGAGCACGATTCGCAATGCCGATGTCATCCTCGTCCTGCGCGACGGCGATATCGTGGAGGAAGGCACCCACGAGGAGCTCCTCGCTCGCGGCGGCTTTTATGCCGAGCTGTACAACTCGCAGTTCGAAGAGGCCGCATAAAGGCGGGCGGCGAGTGTCTCTCGCCGAGCGTTTCATCTTGCTTGAGACGTGGACCACAGTGGAGCATCTCGCACAGTGGGGTATCTCGTCTTGATTGGGGTGCGGCTCATATTGGCTCGCACCCCTTTTTCATGCGTGAGCTGCATTTCAACAGCCATGCCTCGCTATGCCGCATGCCGGATCACGCCCCTTCCATGCGCAAGCCACCGTGGGCATGCATGTTGCGTCTTCGCAGGTAAAAGGCTGGTTGCAACGAACAGTTGCGAAAGTAAGTCTAAAATTCCAACCAAAGACGGTGGAGGCACCGGGGTGCTTTGCGCACACTGAGGACAGACGCGTCCGCAAGCACCCTCCCACGAAAGGAAACGATATGGACCCCACGATGGCGCAGCGCCTCGTTGATAGAAGAAAAGCCGCTGGCCTCTCGCAAGAGGCGCTCGCCGACAAGCTCGGTGTGAGCCGTCAGGCCGTCAGCAAATGGGAGCGTAGCGAATCCTCCCCCGACACCGACAACCTTATCGCACTTGCAGCCCTCTACGGAGTCTCCCTTGACGAGCTACTTTATGGTTCGCCCGCACAGCCGGACGCGGCAAAAACGGAACGGGAGGAACCCGTTTCCGCCCCAGAGAGCGCACGCAACGATGATGCCTGCGAACAGGCAGAGGAACCGGGGCCTTCAAACGACGATAGACCAGACTTTCATACAAGCGAGCGCGGTGAGCGCGTTCATATCTCCCTAAAAGAGGGCATCCACGTTGTCGACCCCGAAAAAGGAGAAGAGGTCCACGTGGGATGGAGCGGTATCCATGTAGAAAACGAGCGCCGCGGCGAGCATGTGCACATCGGCCCCGATGGCATGCGCATCGATTCTTCCGATGACGGGCATAGCGTACACACCAACGAAGACGGCACGGTGACCATCGACGGCGAGACCTATGCCAGCTGGAAAGATGCTCACGATCATTGCGACCTCCGGGGCAACAGGCATCGCGGCCCCTTCGGCCGCGCCTGGAGCAAGTTTCCTTTTCCGGGAGTAGTGCTCGTGGCCTACTTAATCGGAGGGATTGTCTACAACGCCTGGCTGCCCGGCCTCATGCTCGTATTTTTAATTCCAGCGTATTACATGGTTGGCAGCCTTACCGATCGGCGCAAACCCCTTACGTTTCTAAGCAGCATCTATCCCATCGCCTGTGTTGCATGGTTTTGCTACATGGCCTTTTTCTGCAACCAAGCGCATCCCGCTTGGGCAATTTTCCTTACGATCCCCGTGGTCGAAGCGATTCTCCACTGGATTCGCAAGTCCTCACAAGGGCACAAGGCGCACTGAGACCCGATGCAGGACCTGGCGGGAACGGCCTTGCGGCGCGTCCATCTTGCGGTACGCTCGCCTCGCGACGCGTCCATCTCGCGAATGCCTAACAAGTGGTGGGTCTTCGTACATCCTCAGGCCTCCGATACCACCCTTAACGCCGTCATCCTCCATTGAATGGCGGTTTTTCGCGCATTCCGGGGGCAATACTTCAAAACGAATGGCGGTTTTTCGTGCACTTTTAGACGAGTGGCGGTTTTTGAAACGTCTATTTGCCGAAAACGGGCCCGGGATGCACGTTTTACCGCCACTCGATCAGAAATGTTCGATTTACCGCCACACATTGCGACGCGTATCGTGGCAGCGAGAAAACCGTTGATTCCTCCGCCGCACGTCGACCGTTACCCTCGGCCTCTCCATCATCATGTTCGTCTCCTCACAGAAACGAACATCTGTTTGCTTCTGTGCTATGATGATTAGCTAGCCTAAACGAAGAGAGGAGGCGTCCGTGACACTCGAAAACATGGATAGAGACATCAATGCGCTCATTGCAAAACTGCATGCCGACGAGCGCATCCATAAAAGCTCACATTTCTCTTCGACGCGCTACAACGACGAACCCATCATCTTCACAGGGCGCCAGATGTCCTCGTATATGCCAGACCGCTACCGCGAGATGCGCGCCATTTCGCGCTGGCAAGAAGGTGCCAACGGCGGGCGCGGACGGTGGCTTAGCGAGGATGAGTTTTTCTACCTTCAAGCAACCCTCATGGCCGATTTCGAAGACGATTGTCCCTACCAGGGAACCTTCAAAGCCTACTCGCCCACGTACAACGCCATGAGCGACCGGCAGCTTCGCGGCTACTTTACCTGGCGCACACAGGTACGTGCCGGCAACGTGGAGGAAACCTCGCTCTCCTTTGCCTTTGTCTACCTCTACGAGCTGCTCTGCGGTATCGGTTGCGCCGACGCGCAAGACGGCTTTCGGGCCATCAAGTCTTTTTGGGAGACCTACCGCACCTTTGCCCCCGAGCTCGACCGCTACGTCCGCGTTTGGCTGGCAGATTACGTTGTCTATCACAACCTGCCGGCATCGCTTTTGGAAGACAGCCGTACCCTCGAGTTCGACCGCGCGCTTATCGCGCTCAAACACGCGCAAGCCATAGCCGAACAACAGGCTCCCCAACAAAACACCCCCTCCCGCGGCGGCGCCCCGATCCTCATGCCGCCGAACCCCGAAGTCGAAGAGCCGCTCTTTCGAGCCATCGACACGCTCTCAACCTATCGCATCGCCGGCTCGAAATTCGCCAAGGACCACTACGACGATCTTCGCCACGTGGCGTGCGCCGTCTACCTGCGTCTGGCGGAGCACTACGCCAAGCATCGCAAGCTTCCCCTTATCGAAAGTCTGTTTGGCGAGAACATCTCGCTCCCCTACACGATGTTTGCCTCGGCGGTTTTCTTCGACCCCCAAAAGCACCCCGATTGCGACTATGAGCTGGACGAAGCCCATCGTTATCGCTGCCAGAAAGGCTATTGGAGCTGTCAAAAGTATCGAGGAGGGCGAGCACGCAACCCCAAGCTCGGCTCGGTTATGCGAGCGGTCGATTACGCCATGCGCGAAGCCTGGGATTATGCCCATCCCCTCAAGGAGAGCGACGTCCCCAAGTACATAGCGAAGATGATCGAACGCGAGGTATCCGAACGCCATGTCTGGGCGCTTGCGCATCGCCCCGTCAAAGTGAATATCGATCTCTCTCGCCTGCATAAGATTCGAAACGCCGCAGCCGAAGTTCGCGAGGCGCTGCTCATCGATGAAGAGCGTGACGAGGGTGTCAGCGCAAACGAGGCCGCAACAGACAGCACGTCATCTGTCGAGTCATTGCCTGCCGAAGCAATGCTCGACAAATCAACGGCAGCTGCAGATAAAGCAGACGAGCCCGTGTGCAACGATAGCCCCGCGGCGGACATTTCGCAGCAGCCCCATCTACCCGAAACAGCTCAGGATATCGCCACGTGCTCGGCAAAGGCCGCGTCTCCACTCGCCAGCGCTGCCGCAACTACACCTTTCGGCGCCGTTGCGAAAGGCCTCACACCCACCGTCACCGACCCCGCATCGGGCAACGACACCTCGCGCCCCCTCGATGCTAACCAGACCCAATACCTGACTGCCCTTCTCGCATCGGACACAGCCGCCCGCACGCACGCGCTATCCGCCGTGTCCACAAGCGAAGATATGATGGTCGACGCCATCAACGAGGCCCTGTTCGACCTGCTTGGAGATACCGCAATCGAGTACGGACCAGACGGTCCGCAGATCATCGAAGACTACCGCGAAGACGTGGAGGAGATACTCGCATGACCGATTTGTCCAATACCGTGCCGCGCATACCCAAACGCGTGGCAGCCGTGATTCTCAACTCGCTCAAAGGCGGCGTCGTGCCGCGCATCGGCCTGCCCTACATCACCGTAGGTCGCGAGACCGAGATTCGCGCGCTTTTAACCGATCTTTCCCTCATTGCCGATGGCGGCGCAAGCTTCCGGTTCCTGGTTGGACGCTACGGCGCCGGCAAGAGCTTCTTGCTGCAGACCATCCGCACGCATGCCATGGGCGAAGGCTTTGTAGTGGCCGACGCCGACCTCTCCCCCGAGCGGCGCCTGCAGGGAGGCCAGGGCCAGGGGCTTGCCACCTACCGCGAGCTCATTCGCAACCTCTCCACCAAGACGCGCCCCGAAGGCGGCGCCCTCAACCTCATCTTGGATCGTTGGGTCGCCTCGACGCTCGATACTCGCGCGAGCGAAGACACGGGTGACGACGACGAATCGCACATGCGCGCACAGCTTGACGAGCTTGAAGAGATGGTCCACGGATTCGACTTCGCGCGCATGCTCGTGCGCTATCGCACCGCGGCCCTCGAAGGCGACGACGAGGTAAAAAGCTGTGTCACCCGCTGGCTGCGCGGCGAATATCGCACCAAAACCGAGGCCAAGGCCGACTTGGGCACCTCGACCATCATCACCGACGACGATTGGTACGACTACGTCAAGCTGCTCGCGCGTTTTCTCGTTGGTGCCGGATACAAGGGTCTCATCGTCATGATCGACGAGCTCGTGAACCTCTACAAGATCCCCAACGCCATCACGCGCCAGTACAACTACGAGAAGATTCTCACCATGTACAACGACACCCTACAGGGCAAGGCGCACCACCTGGGCATCATCATGGGCGGCACGCCCACTTCCATCGAAGATCGCCGTCGCGGCGTCTTTAGCTACGAGGCCCTTCGCAGCCGTCTTACGCAGGGGCGTTTTGCGCGCGAGGACATGCGCGACATGTTGGCCCCTATCATTCGCTTGCACCCCCTCACCTATGAGGAGCTGCTGGTATTGATTGAGAAGCTCGGTCAGATCCATGCGGGCTACTTTGGCTACGAAGACACTATCACAGACAAGGACCTCGCTGCCTTCTTGCAGATCGAGTTTGGTCGTGTGGGGGCAGACACGCACCTTACACCGCGCGAGGTGATCCGCGACTTTATTGAGCTGCTGGATATCGCCTATCAAAACCCGGATGTCGACATCGCGGCCCTGCTGCGCGATGAAGGGACAATCGCGGGCGCTGGCACTCCCGCTGCGTCAAGCAACACGGGCGACAGCGGCAATGGGGACGCGGGTGCCGCGCCCTTTGCCGAGTTCACGTTGTAGCAAGCAAACCCCACCACCGGAAAGGAGGCTCTAACCATGAATGCATTCGATCGTTTTGCGCCCTTTGTGCAGGATTTTATCTACGCAAACGGATGGGAGAGCCTCCGCTCCATCCAGGTGGCGGCGGCGGACGCCATATTCAACACCAACGAAAACGTACTGCTCACCGCAAGCACCGCTTTGGGCAAAACCGAAGCGGCGTTCTTCCCCATCTTGACGCTGTTTTCCGAAGACCCGCCGGCAAGCGTGGGCGCTCTGTACATCGGCCCGCTCAAGGCTCTTATCAACGACCAGTTCTATCGCCTAAACGACCTGTGCGACCAAGCCGATATCCCGGTATGGCACTGGCACGGAGACGTCGCCGCTTCGCACAAGCGCAAGCTGCTGCAAAACCCCTCCGGCATCCTGCAGATCACGCCCGAATCGCTCGAAGCATTGCTGCTGCATAAGCACTCCGCCATCTCGCGTCTCTTTGGCGACCTGCGATTCATCGTGATCGACGAGGTTCACTCCCTACTGCGTGGCGATCGCGGTGGTCAGACACTCTGCCTCATCGAGCGCCTCTCCGCCATGGCGGGCGTCAATCCGCGGCGTATCGGCCTTTCCGCCACGATGGGCGACCCCGAGCGCACGGGCGATTTCTTGGCTGCGGGCACCGGACGAGGCACCATCATCCCCCGCTTTGATGAGCCGCGCCGCACCTGGCGGCTCTCCATGGACCACTTTTACATTACAGGCCCACAGGCCACAGAGCGCCTTACTGTCTCGACAGACCCTCAACCCGCCGAGGTCATATCGGTCGAAACGCTGCCCGCGGGTGTCCCCTCGGTAGAAGACGTTCTTGCGCGTGCATATGAACCGGGCGCCGAGCCACGCGAACTCGCTGCTTCGACTGCCCGCAAGGAAACCGTGGGACAGGAACCTCCACATGTACAAGACACCGCTCGGGATGCGACGGAAAACAACGCCGCAGACGTCTCCATTCCGCCTGCCGCTCAACAAGAACTTATGGCGCCGAGCGATACCGCCCCGCAAGATGCCGACCCCGGTATCGGATACATCTTTGAGCATACGCGCGGGCGCAAGTGCCTGGTCTTTGTGAACTCACGCGAGGAAGCCGAGGGCGTGTGTACGCTTCTTCGCCAGTATTGCGAGGCCATGCACGAACCCGATCGATTCCTTATCCATCACGGCAACCTCTCGGCTTCATATCGTCAATCCGCCGAAGAAGCCATGCGCGACGAAGAGCTGACACTCACCACCGTCACCACCGCCACGCTTGAGCTGGGTATCGACATCGGCCGCTTGGAGCGCGCTTTCCAGATTGATGCACCCTTTACCGTCAGCTCGTTCCTTCAACGCATGGGTCGCACCGGCCGACGTGACCTCCCGCCCGAGATGCACTTCGTAATACGCGAGGAGCAGCCCGAACCGCGCTCGATGTTGCCCGAAACTATCCCCTGGAAGCTCCTACAGGGTATAGCGCTCGTGCAACTCTACCTGGAAGAGCGCTGGGTCGAGCCCCCGCAACTCGACCGCCTTCCCTATAGCCTGCTCTATCACCAGGTTATGGCCACGCTTGCCTCCTGCGGTGAACTCACGCCCGCAGAGCTCGCGGGTCGCGTGCTCACGCTCTCGTACTTCCATCGTGTGACCGCCGACGACCTGCGCTGTCTGCTCCATTACCTGCTGGAGACCGACCAGATTGAACAAACGGAACGCGGTGGTCTCATCGTGGGCATCACGGGCGAGCGCACTACTAATTCATTCAAGTTCTACGCTGTGTTCCAGGAAAACGAGGAGTACACGGTACGCTGCGAATCCTCCGAGCTCGGTACCATCGTCAACCCGCCACCGCCAGGCGAGCGCATCGCCATTGCCGGTCATTGTTGGATTGTCGAAGAGGTGGACCACAAGCGCCGCCTGGTGTACTGTACGCAGGTCAAAGGCCGTGTTCCCGCCTATTTTGGCGATTGCCCCGGAGACATCAACACCCACGTGCTCGAACGCATGCGCCGCGTTCTGCGCGAAACCAGCTCCTATCCATACCTTATGGGCAATGCCCGCGCACGCCTCTTGCAGGCACGTCATGTGGCGCGTGCTGGAGGCGTCACCGAACGTCCGCTCATCAACCTGGGCGGCGACACTTGGGCACTGTTCCCCTGGCTTGGAAGCTATGCATTCCTGGCACTCGAGCGCCTGCTTAAAATCAAATGCGCAAAAGAGCTAGGCCTCAAGGGGCTTGATCCCTCGCGCCCCTATTTTTTGCAGTTCCGCATGGACGCCGACGAGGAGACGTTCTATGAGGTATGTACCGAGGCCGCGCAGAGCGACTTTGACCCCATAGAACTCGTCTATCCCGGCGAGGTGCCGTACTTTAACAAGTACGACCAGTTCCTGCCCGAATCACTCGTGCGCAAAGGCTTTGCCGAGGGCGTACTGGATATCGAGGGTATGCGTCGTCGCGTAGCCTCCTGGAGAGCATAACGGCCTGTCAAGTGATGAGGGTGCGGCATCAACCGTGCCCTCTCGACTGGCAAGACGCCAGCATCGATATGCACCCGAAGAGACCCGAACGTCTCACCCGGGCGTTAGAGCGTCCCCTTGAGGATTCCCTCGTTCGCATCAAAGCCCTCGCCCAAGATCTGGCCCACAAGGTCATAGCAATACTGCAGGGTAAAATCGCCGCAACCGGGAGCATTACGAATCGCATTTTGCGAGGCGAGCTCCTCGGTGTAGTCCGAAAGCTTGTAGACGCTCATAGACGGATTAGGCGCGCGATGCGTGACCAGGGGCGTAAGCGAATACTCGGTAACCTTGCAAGCATCGCCGGTCTTTTCCAGCATGAGCTTGGCCATACCGCCCAGCATGCGTGGCTTTTCGATCTGGCCGGAAACAAAATTGCCCAAAGACCAGAACACGGGAACCTTCTTGCCGTCGGCACCGTCTCTCACATCGACGTTCTCGAGCACGTGGGGATGCGTGCCGATAATCGCATCGACGCCGGCATCCAGGAAAATCTGGCCGTACTCAAGCTGGGTATCGTCGGGAGTATAGACATACTCGGTACCCCAGTGAGGGAAAGCGATCACAAAGTCGGCGCCCGCCTCGCGTGCTCGCTTGACATCGCCGGGCAGGTCGCTCAGGTGCAACTTCTTGACGCACCAAGGAGCGCTATCCGGCAGCGGAATGCCGTTTGTATGCTGGGTGTAGTTGAGCAGTGCAACTTTGATGCCGCCACGCTCGATAATATGGATGGCGTCTGCCAGCTCCTGGCTATCCGCCACGCCGGGAACCACCATCTCGGGATGCTTATCGCGCCAATAGGAAAGATCCCATTTGATGCCTTCAAATCCCTGGTCAAGAGCATGGTTTGTGGCCGTAAGCGCTACGTCCACGCCCGCCTTCGCCTCGGCGTCTCCCAGTTCCTGGGGGCTATTAAAGTTAGGGAAATCCTCGAGGCCATGCTCGGTGCCGCCCAGAATCGTCTCCTGATTGACGATTGCGATGTCATTATTCGCAAACTCATCGGTCAAGTTCGCGAAAAAGTGATCGTAATTGTACGTTCCATCCGATCGGCGGCCGCTGTTCCACACACTCGTATGGATGAGCATGTCGCCCACCATCATGAGGGTAATGCTTTTGGTCGACTGCGCACCATCAAAAACCGTTGCAAGCTGAGGCTCAATGGCTCCCGCGGCAGAGGGACCGGATGCGGAACCGGCGCCAAACGGAAGCGCACAGCCCGAAAGGGATGCGGCGCCCGCACAACCAAGGGTGCCCAAAAGACCTGCTATGAAAGCACGACGGGAAATGTCGCACGAAGAATGAAGTTCGACGTCATGTCGACGGAAGCGGTCCTGCTCCTGCGCCACGATAACCCCCACAAAAAAACGCGAGCACTTAACAGCAGTAGCATACCGTATCGTCTGAATTTAACTACCTCAAAAAGCGAGCGGCACCTAAGGGAACGTTGGCTTCGCCCAGGCTGTAGAACGGCGAAATCTTCAAGCGACCAGAACCGGAAGCACGGCAAATACGCCGGGCGCCGCTGCACTTCGGCACGCAAAGATTGCCTAATCGAACAGCGGCTCGCCAGGAAAGTCCTCTCCATACGCGATAGCATCCGCAAAGGAGTAGTCCTCGTCTGAGGCGATAAGCAGGTAGTTGTCCTCTTCGCCCAACTCCTCGTCGGTGGTTTGTATCACACTGGCATGCGCAAAAACGCGCAGTGCGCTCGCTAGCGCATCGCGCAAAAACGAGATATCGGTACCGTGGTCGCGCGAGACGATATTGGCCATATACAGGCCGCCCGGGGTGAGATGTTCCCGCACCCGCTGTAGCGCTTGCACCGTCGCCACGCTGCGCACGGGATCTGCACCGGCAAAAACGTCGCTAATCACAACGTCGTAAAGCACAGGCTGAGCGCCCTCCATAGAGATGCGCTCGAGATACACGCGCGCGTCCTCAGTACAAATGCCCAAGCGCGGGCCTACTTCTTGCTCCAAACGGTCAAGGTAGAACCACCGACGCGCCATCTGAACGATAGCGGGATCGGCCTCGACCACATCCATCCAAACGTCGTCGCGAGTGGCAAGCAACGCCTTGGGATATGAGAACCCGCCACCGCCAAGCATGAGCACACGACCGATACCATGGGCGTACCATGCCCTCATCTGCGGCAGGGCCTCAAACATCGTATCGAAGGCGCGAATGTACTCAAATACCGGCTCCGACCAGCGCTCTCCCAAATACGTAGCCGACTGAAAGACGCCTCCCTGGGCAAGCACGCGCACCTCGGAGCCGTCTTCGAGCTTGAGCACCTTGACACGGGCACGACCCGCGCGCGTGCGCACCAGTTGGATGCAACGCGCACCTGCAGCCAGCGCGCCTCCAAGCGCCGCCGCGCCCAACGCCACGCCAACCGCCGTCGACACGCTCTTGTTTTGCAAGCTCCCCATAGCTACAGCTCCCGCGTTTGATAGAGGCCGTTATCGACAAATCCCTGAGTCCGATAATACTCCCGGGTTCCGATAGCCGAAATCACGTTGATGCGCGCATATCCCGCCTCGCGCGCCATCTCGCATGCCCGCTCGATCAGACGACGGCCCAACCCCATATGCTGAGCCCCGTTGCCCGCGGCATGCAGGTGTGCCACCTTGCCGTACACATGCACCTCACGAATCATCGCTTCACCCAAATGCACGGGAAGTTCTGCAGAATGCTTACGCACATACTCCTGACTGGGCAAAGAGAGCCGCAGGAATCCGGCGATGCGGTTTTCATCGTCGACCCATTGCAAGAAACGCTCGCTTGTATTGGTGGTCTTATAGGACACGACGTCGAGATGGAGCTCGTCGAGGGCCACTTCGCGCCCAGCAATCTCGCGATAGCGAATCTCTTCGACACGACGGGCCGCCGCCTGGTCTTGGCCCAGGCGCAGCTCGACAAGTTGGCGAAGATTGGGCTTCTTGTTGCCCACTTTAATATCCCCCGAAGAGAAGTCTCTGATCATGCGGGAGATACGCGTGAATGCCGGTGTGGCCAAAACATCGTCGGCGAGGACATCGAGCAGTTCGTCTTCCGTGTAGGGGCGCCACGAGCCGTCCTCGTATCTCGCGCAAAGGCGCGCGCCCTCGATGAGCGCGCAGGGATAGAGTTTGATCTCGTCGGGCTGGAATGCAGCTTCACTCACAAGGCGTACGTAATCAAGCTTGTCCTGCTCGGGCGTGGCGCCCAGAAGATTTGCCATTGCGTGAGCATGGATCTTAAAGCCAAAGATGCGCAACAGGTCAAACGACTGGGCGACGCGCTCGAGCCTGATGCCGCGCTCGTTAAGGTCGAGAATGTGCTGGTTCAAGCTCTGTACGCCCATCTGGATCTTCGTGGCGCCCAGGCGGCGAATGAGCGTCAATGCTTGCGGCGTCACCGCGTCGGGACGCGTCTCGATCACAAGCCCCACCACGCGATGCACGGCGGTCTCGTTGATACGCTGCTGGCGTTCGAGCTCCTCGAGCGTTCCCACCTGGAACTCCGCCGCCCTTCCCCATGGGGAGTTTTTACCGTAGAGCTTCGCCATGCAGCGATTGTACGTAGCATCTGTATCGGACATGTCGTCGATGCGCTGCTGCCACGATGCGACCCCGCGCGCAATCGCCTCTGCGTCCGTCGAGACGCCAAGGTCACGATATCGCGCGCGTCGATCGAGAACCGCCTGCGGGACCTCGTGCGGATCGGTCTGCTCCAGCAGCTCCGCTGCGCGTTCGCGCGTAGATGCGCCCGGGTCTGCGAGCATGGGATTTGCCGCCACACCCGCCACGGCGTTGTCGTTGAGGGCGCGGAAGAGCTCAGTCACAAACCAGATTTGGTACTCGCGCGGATAGTCGCTCCAGGTGCCGCCGAGCACGATGAGCTCGATCTTGTCGGTAGCATGCCCCATCTGCGTAAGCGCCGTTAGACGGGCACTCACCTGCAGATACGGATCAAAACAGTTTTGCTCCGCACGGGCGCATGCGGGCTCGGCATGCAGGTAGCTCTTGGGCATGCGCAGATCGTTGGGACAAAAGAGGCAATCGCCCGAGCACGGCCACGGCTTGGTGATAACAGTGATGGTCGCCACGCCCGAGGCCGTGCGACGCGGCTTCATACGCAGGACCTGCATCAGGCACTGCTCGAGCTCGGGCGTGACATTCCACGCGGACCATCGCTCGTTGTCCTCGCGTTTGACGCGTTGGTAAAACGGCAGCAGGCGGCGCTTCGCGAGCATTCGCTTATCGGCACCCTCGCGGCGTGCCTCGGCATGTATCAGTTTGACGAGCACTTGATCGTCGACGGTCTCGCCGCGGCGCAGGCGCTCAAGTATGTTCAAAATAATCTGTTCCATGCCCCCATTGTAAAGGCAAAGGCGCCGGTGCCGACCTCGGCCCCGGCGCCTCCATCAAACGGCGCATCTATATCTTCGTCTGGCCCGCTACTCCGGATCAAATGACATGTCGCCCGAACCGACCTTAAAACGATACGTGGCAGACTTATCGCCGTTATCGAACTCATGATTCAAAATGGTCTCGCCATCGTAGCCAAGCGGAAGGAAATCGCTCTCGAAGTCGCCGCCGCCCACGGTAAGGCTCGCCTTAAAGCCCGTAGAATTCGGAACCGTCATCTCCACATCGCCCGAGTCCACGCTTGCGTCCATCGACTTCGCGGGGGCCTGGTAGAGTTCGAACGTCACATCGCCCGAACCGACCTCGGCATTCAGAGTGTCGGTCACGGTGCCCGCAAACGCGACGTCTCCCGAGCCCAACGTCAAATCAAAGTCGTGGCACGCAATGTCCGCGACCGTCAGGTCTCCCAACCCCACGTTTGCCGTAATACCTATCATGCTATCGGCAAGCTCACGCGGCAGTTCAATGGTGACCTTACGGTCATGGGCGCGCTCGTCATCGCAGTCGAACTGGCTAATCTTGAGTGTAGAGCCCTCAATCTTGGCCAGATCCTGAGTGGCGGCATCGGAAGCAGACGCCCCCTTTGCAACGTTCCCGCTTTCGATGACACGTACCGGTCCGCCAGAGACACGTTTAACCTCGACCGTCCCCGACGTCACGTCCAAGTCAAGCGATGTGAACGCGTCGGCATCAAACGTTTCGCTCGAAAGCTGTTGAGGCCGAGCGGAATAGTTACCGCTATTCAAGGAATCGTCCTCGTCAAACGCATCGTCCATACCTGACAAGTCGGATACAACATCGTCGAGATCCCACGGACCATTAAAATGAATCAATGTCCGCGAAACGCCAAAGACAAGTCCGATGATGAGCACGAACGCTCCGATGCCAACGCCCAAGCGTACCTTGGATTCATGCGAAAGCTTCATCATTCATCACCCTCTTTGACGATCGGGTCAGCGGTAGTCGCGGTAGCCACGTCAGCATCAACCGTAGCGGAAGCATTCTGAGCCCTAGCCGTCATCGGCGCCGGACCAACCTGAATATCCCCGCGTGCCCAATCACCATCGAGCGCACGCGCCACCCAGTGATAGATGGGAATCGTAAAGAAGACCAGCGCGGCAAAGGGGCCGGCACCAAACGGGAACATCAGCAAAAAGAACAGCAGCCAGCACACGGCCCGATACGGGAACGACTGGAACGGGCCCTTCACCGGAGTCGAGCTAACTGCGCCGCCACTCGTCGCCTGCGCCGCCACGGCATTGGCGGCCTGCGCGCTCCAACCTGCAGCCTGCGCTGCCTTGGCCGCAGCATCACTCGCCTGCGTTGCCGCCTCGGTAGCGCGCGCTGCCGCCTCATGGGTACGAGCACGCTCTGCCGCCTCGGCCTCGCGCTGACGGGCGCGGTCCTCGTTCTCAAATTCGATATCGTCCTCGATCTCGGCGCTCGGATTGAGCAGCTCGTCCAGGCTCACACCATAGAGCTTGGCGAGCGAAATCAGATTCTCGGTATCGGGCGAGCTCTCCGCGCGCTCCCATTTACTGACCGCCTGACGCGAGAGGCCCAGCCTTCGCGCCAAGCCCTCCTGGCTAAAGCCCTTACTGCGGCGAAGATCGGCGAGCCGCTGTGCAGTTTCTACATTCATGGTTCCTCCTATCTGATGCCAGCCGTGCCGCCGGATCGTTTTGTTCTTAAGGCGCCTTGCACAGTTAAAATCTATCCGCCACCGCCAAAAGTATGCCACCTATTCTAGTGAGATTTTTGACAACCGGCGGTTGCGGGTGCATGTGAGCTGGGAAAATGTGTCTAAACAAAGCAATGACGCCCACTCGGTTGTTCCTGCCGCAACGTTAACGGTAGTATGGTCGTGCAGTTTATTCCGCGTGTCGCCAACGGAAGGAGCCTCGCACCGTGAACCGCGATTTTGCCTCATCGCTCATCCAGCTCAACAACACGTTCTATCGCGAGCACGCCGCCTCCTTTTCCGACACGCGCCGGGCTCCCTGGCCCGGTTGGGTTCGTACCATGGACATCGCACTCGAGCAGATTGACGCGGTCGGTGGCGAGCAACCAGTCCGCGCCTTCGATCTTGCCTGCGGCAATATGCGGTTCGAACACTTCGCTCTCGGCCGCCTGAGCTCTTCGCCTTTCGCCGGCCGTCCTCTCGAGTTCTATGGCGTCGACTCATGTCAAGACCTCGCCACCGACGAAGGTGGATACGCTCGACGCATTCCCAACCTGCACTTCCAAGAAGTCGATGTGCTCGGAACGTTGATGAAGCTCAACCCCGCCGATATGCCCGATGTGGTCTTCGACGCCCCGCTCGCCGACATTTCTGTCTGCTTTGGTTTTATGCACCATGTGCCGTCGTGCGAGTACCGCGTACGCGTGCTCGACGCCCTGGTGCGTCAGACGCGTCTGGGCGGCATCATCGCCATCAGCTTTTGGGAGTTCATGAACGACGAGCGCATGGTGCGCAAGGCCGCCCGTGCCGAGGCGCGCGCCGAGCTCGCTCCTCCGTTCGAAGGGTATGACCCCTCGCAGTTCGAGCCGGGCGACCACCTTATCGGTTGGCAAAACGACCATCACGCCTATCGCTACTGCCACCACTTTGACGATCAACAAATCACCGACTTGGTAACAGGAGTGCGCGCATTGAGCACGAACGATGACGCCCCCGTACGCGAGCTAGCACGCTTTCATGCCGACGGACATAGCGGCGAGCTCAATCGCTATGTAATCTTGCAAAGAGCCTGATGCCTTGGCGGCATCCGCCTAACAGCATTCACGCATGGTCGCCATCTTCTGCAGGCGCTCAAGATGGAGAAATTCCTTTCGCCCATTTGGATCTCCGCATTCCCTGATAAGGCAACCCGAAAAAACGGTCGAGCTCGTCTTTTGAGAGGAGGGGCGAAAGTCCCTGCAGACCCCTGCGGGCGCCGCTCCGTATCCTCAATCGCCTCGATAACCCCCCCTTGCAGCCAAGAGCAGCCACGCAGGCATTATCGACCATCCACGGCCGCTCATTTGCCATCGAGAATGGATTGACGTGCACGGCCATCTCGAAGATGCCAACACTTCAAGAGCGAAAAACGCGTCTTAAAATGCTTTGTCGCAATCTGATTACGGCGACATTTTGCGGCAAGGGCCGCGCGCGGTGATTTTGTTTCTTCGTTTTCTTCCCCATGGCCCCGCCAAACGCCAGAACGTGACGGTACCCTAGTCTGGTAAAACAATATCCCTCGTGCGGACACGATTTGGACGCGCCTATTGGAGACCCATGGGAAGCTTGCACGTCAGAACCCCCAAGAACTTTGTGCTCGAGGAGCGCCTGGAGCGCTACGGCTCGGCAATCGAGACGAGCCCCGAAAGCTATATCGGTCATTGGCGCGAGGCCTGCGCCCCCGCCGGAAGCAAGCCCTTTGCCCGCCTTCATCTTGATCTTGGCTGCGGAAAGGGAACGTACCTGGCAGAACGTGCCAAAATCGAGCCCGATACGCTCTTTGTCGGTGCCGATCAAGAGCCCATCTGCATTGCCTATGCCGCGCAGCGCGTTGTTGAGGCGAGCATCGCAAACGCGGTCCTGGTCCCGCGCAAGGCGGGCTCACTCGCACGCATTTTTGCCACCGGCGAGCTCGATGCCATCACGCTCAACTTCCCCACCCCGTGCCCCAAGGCACGCCATGCCAAGCAAAGGCTCGTCTACGTCGATGCACTCGCAAGCTTCCGGCCACTCCTCGCCGCAGACGGAACCGTCACGTTGCGCACTGACAGCAAGCCGCTGCGCGACTATGCCTTGGGCCAATTTGAAGCCGTGGGCTACCGGGCGCTTTGGATCAGCGACGACGTGCGCGCAAAGCACCCGGAGCACCCCATGACCGAATACGAGCAGCGCACCCGCGACATGGGCGCATACGTCTATGGCATCTGCGCCACCCCTGGCGCTGCCCCAAGCAAAACCCAGCTCGAAGCAGGCCGCGCACAGGAGCAAAGCCTCGCTTGCTATCTGCCGCAAGACCTCGAAAGCCTCAATTACGTGCCTCTCGGCATGGAAGAGGCCGTCGAAAACTTCAAGAACCGCATGCGCAAAGGCAAAAACCGCTTCCCGCAAGTCTAACGAAGCTCAACTCGAATCAAAAAATTACGGTTATAGGTAGGTCTGCCGGTTCTTTTAAAGTAGACCCGCTAAACCCAAAACAAAAGGGCCTTCATCGATCTCTACGTACTCTGCCAGATGCGTACCTTTCCAACACTCTCCCGCGCCAGCCGATAAGATCTTTTTCCACATTGGGGCCGAGCACCGCGTCTCTCGGCCATAATAGTTGACGGACAAATTCGAGAGAAAGCAGCTCGCATGGCTCAAAATGCAGCAAACAACAACCAAGACGCCGTGACCGTCACGGGCGCGGGCGCGGCCAGCTCATTCTCGGGCGGTACGGGAACCGAAGCCGAGTTCGGCTCGCTCGGCGCTCTCTCCCCTTGCTGGTGGGAGCCAGAAGATGGCTCCGAGCCCGAGCCCTGGCTCAAGGCAGACCAAGCCTTCGAGCGTTTTTTGGAGTGGACGGGCAGCCGGGGAATCGAGCTATGGGAGCACCAGGAAGAGGCCCTTATGGACCTCGCCGCGGGTAACCATGTCATCCTGGGCACGCCCACGGGATCGGGAAAATCGCTCGTGGCGCTTGGCATGCTCTTTATGGGCATGGCGCAGGGCAAACGCTCGTACTACACCGCTCCCATCAAGGCGCTGGTGTCCGAGAAGTTCTTTGACCTGGTGCAGGTGCTCGGCCGCGAAAACGTGGGCATGATCACCGGCGACACGCACATCAATACTTCGGCTCCGGTCATTTGCTGCACCGCCGAGATTCTTGCCAACGATGCCCTGCGCGAGGGCGAAGACACCGATGTTGGCTGCGTAGCCATGGACGAGTTCCACTTCTTTGCCGACCCCGACCGCGGATGGGCCTGGCAAGTGCCGCTGCTTACGCTGCCCCATACCCAGTTCATGCTGATGAGCGCCACCCTCGGTGACGTCTCGGCCATTGCCGCTTCCCTGCGCGAACACACCGACAGCGACGTCGACCTCGTGGTTGACGCGCCACGTCCCGTACCGCTGTCCTACGATTACGTGAAGACACCGCTCGAGGGAACCGTCGAGCTCGCCATGCGCAACAACGAGGCCCCGCTCTATATCGTGCACTTTAGCCAGGATGCGGCGCTCTCCACCGCGCAATCGCTTGCCAACTTTGGCATCGCCACCAAGGAGCAGCGCGAACAGATCAAAGAGATGGCGCGCGGCACGCACTTCACCACCGCCTTTGGCAAGATCCTCAAGCGCCTGCTGAGCTGCGGCGTGGGCGTGCACCATGCTGGCATGCTGCCGCGCTACCGCCTGCTTGTCGAGAAGCTCGCACAGCAGGGTCTGCTGCCCGTTATCTGCGGCACCGACACGCTGGGCGTGGGCATCAACGTTCCCATCCACACCGTGGTGCTCACCGCGCTCACCAAGTTTGACGGCTACAAGATGCGCCGTCTGCGCGCACGCGAGTTTCATCAGATTGCCGGCCGCGCCGGTCGTTCGGGCTTCGACACCGAGGGCATGGTTATTGCCGAGGCACCCGAATACGAGATCGAGAACGCAAAACTCCTCCTCAAGGCAGGCGACGACCCCAAGAAGCTGCGCAAAATCAAAAAGAAAAAACCGCCCGAGGGCTTTGTGACCTGGAATGAGCAAACCTTCCAGCGACTCATCGAAACGCAGCCCGAGACACTCAAGCCGCGTCTGCGCATCACGCACTCCATGGTGCTCTCCATGGTCGAGCAAGGCGGCGACGCGCGTGCACGCGTCAGCGAACTTATCGCCAAGAGTCTGCAGACCGACGAGGAAAAGATCAAGCTCAACGTCCGTGCCGACGAGATTTTCGCCACGCTGATCGACTCCGGCGTCGTCGTGCGCACCGAGGTGCCGCCCGCACCAGACGCACCGGCAGATGCGCTGCCCGAAGTGGATTACGCCCTCACGGTCGATCTGCCCGAAGACTTCGCCCTCGACCAGCCGCTCTCGCCATTCCTGCTCGCTGCACTCGAGCTGCTCGACCCAGAAAGCGATACCTACACCTTTGACCTCATCTCGATGGTCGAGGCCACGCTCGAAGATCCCAAGCAAGTGCTACGCGCCCAAGAGCGCGCGGCTCGCTCGCGCGCCATGGCAGAGATGAAAGCCGATGGCATCGATTTCGAAGAGCGCAAGGAGCGCCTGCAAGACATCACCTACCCCAAGCCGCTCGAAGACCTGCTCGACACCGCCTTTGCCACCTATTGCGCCGAGGTACCTTGGGCAAACGACTACGAGCTCAGCCCCAAAAGCGTCCTGCGCGACATGCTAGAAGGCGCCAATGACTTTAAGGGCTATATCCAAAAGCTCAATATCGCGCGCTCGGAAGGCATCTTGCTGCGCTATCTTGCCGAGGCATTCCGCTCGCTTGACCGCACGGTGCCCGTGGCAAAGCGCAACGAGCAGCTCGAAGACATCATCTCTTGGCTGGGCTTTATGGTGCGCTCCGTCGACTCCAGTCTGGTGGACGAGTGGGAGGCCGCTGGCGACCCCGCGGCGCTCGACATGGCGCCGCCCTCAGCAGCCGACCAGGTAGTCGCCGACCGCCGAGGCGTCACCCTGTTGGTGCGCAACGCCCTCATTCGCCGCGTGACGCTCGCCGCCCGAGAGCGCTACGACCAGCTAGGAGAGCTCGATGCCGACTTCGGCATGACCGCGACGCGCTGGGAGCGCGCACTCGACACATATCACGAGCAGCACGAAGAAATCCTCACCGACGCCGACGCCCGCTCCTCTGCGATGCTTTCCATCGACGAGGCAGACGAGCAGGCCGCACATGTCTGGCATGTCCACCAGATCTTTGCCGACGAAGACGGCGACCATGACTTTGGCATCATGGCCGACCTTGACCTCGACGCCACCCAAGAGGAAGGTGAAGCCGTCTTCAAAAACTACCGCGTAGGCTTTATCGAAGACCTGCTGGACTAGCCCGACTGCCCCCAATGTGACAGCAAAACGACAGGTTTATTCTGTCACATTTTCACATGGCATCCATACATGCGCAGGAGGGGTGAATATGTGACAGAATAAACCTGTCGACTTTTTGTCACATAGGGGTGCCATCCGGGAAGGGATGGCACCCTTTTTGTTTAGCGGCGGCCGCAGTAGGCGTCGCGGGCGATGTTGACCAAGTCCTGCTTGGATACGGCACGCGGATTGGACGGCGTACAGCGGTCGTGCTGGGCCGCCTCGGCAATGCCGGAAAGCTCAGCCTCAAATACCGCGGGCTCAAACTTCGGCAGATCGGACAGGGCGTTCTCAACGCCCAGGCACTCGCGCAGCTCGATCACGCGAGCCAGCAGCTCATCGGCATCCGCCATGCCCAGATCATGAGCCAAACGGTCATACGGCTCGCGATACTTGGGTTCGCTCATATGGAATCGCATCACATAGGGCAGCAAGATGGCGTTCAAGCGGCCGTGTGCCACATGGAAGCGTCCGCCCAGAGCATGTGCCAGCGAATGGTTGATGCCTAAGCCAGCGTTGGTGAAGGCGATACCCGCCGAGCAAGAAGCCTCGATCATGCGCGTACGGCTACGCATGGCAAGACCGTCGCGATAGACCACCGGCAGGTCCTCGAACACGATGGAGGCAGCTTTCACGGCAAGCGCATCGGTAAACGGCGTGGCGGCGTTAGAGACATAGGCCTCGATGGCGTGCGTCAGTACGTCAAGACCGGTATCGGCCGTGATCTTTGCCGGCACGGTCTTGGTGAAATCGGCCTCGAGCAGGGCGCCGTCGGGGGCCAGGAAATCGTCAATCAGCACAACCTTGTTCTCGCCGCGCGTGATGACGGCAAAGTTGGTGACCTCCGAGCCCGTACCCGCCGTGGTAGGAATGGCCAGGAAATACGGTTTGTCCATTCCATGCTCGTGGGCAAAGTACAAAATAGCCTTCGTAGCATCGATGCACGAACCGCCGCCAAAGGCGATGACCATATCCGGTTGAACGCGCTCCACCACAGCGACGCCTGCGTCAACGAGCTCCTGGCTCGGATCGGGCTTGACGTCGGAATACGTCTGGTAGCGCGCGCCCGCGGGCAGGTGCTGAGCCATCTTGGCGACCATGCCCGAGGACTCCAAAAAGCCATCGGTGATAATCAACACGTTGCGATAGGTCAGGCCCTCAAGATGATTGATGGCCTGCGACCCAAAAAACAATTCGGTCGTGAGCTTAAAGCCCTGCATGAGAGCCCCTTTCGATTTTTACATGAGAGTTGTCGCGTCGTTACCGCTCAACGGGCAAAAGAACCTCGGCGACAAAAAGATCTTGATCGTAAGTGGTCCAGTAGTCGGTCACAAAGCGCTCGAACACGCCATCGGCCGGCCTGAAACCGTTTGCGAGCGCATAATCGCGCACGCGGCGATGGGCCTCGCCGATATTCTCGAACGGACCCGTATGATACGTGGAGAGATACATACCGCTTTTCACCGTCATGCGATTCTCCTCAGCAATGGGGCGCAGCGCATGCTGCACGACCGTGACCTCGGAATGCTTCTGGGCGTGGTTGGGTTCGCAGCACGCATCGAAGCTGCTGTGATGCAAGATCACAGGACCAGTGATCACGTTATCGTGCTCCTCGACAAACGAAGTGAAGTCGAGGTTGATGATCGCATCGGCATAGTTGCCCCAGAAGTGATACGGCATGGCCAAAAACTCCTGGCCGGAGAAGTACTTGAGGCTCACGTCCTTTGGCTTGACCGAAAGGACAAAATTGGCCTCGTCGATAAGCCCCATCCAATCCCGAATGGTATGGCGGCACTCCTCAAGACGGGTCATCTCGCGCGTGCATGCCTCGGCATGAGCACCAAGCATTTCCTTGATCTTGGCAAAGCTCTGCGTCTCAAACAATTCGGAGACCTCGTCGAGCGAGAAACCCATCATCTTGAGATAGTTGATGATGGGAATGCGCAAAATCGTCTCGAGCGAGTAATAGCGGTATTTATTATCCCCTATGCAATCGGGCTGGAGAAGATTAAGCTTGTCGTAATGGCGCAGTGTACGAGACGTGATGCCGCACAGCTGGCTTGCCTCGCCAATACCCAAAAGCTGACCGTTGTGCAACTCGTCATCGCTCACATGAGTCATCTTTACGCCTCCAGAACACGTTGAATGAGTACGGCATTCACATAGGTATCCAAAACGGGATTCACGTGGTCGCTCAGCTGGCGCCGCAGCCCGTCACGCAAACACCTGAGTGTAGACAGCGAATAGCTTTGAATCTCACAGACATAATAACCAATCGAAGAGATGAGTTTTGGCTGCGTTATCGATCCCCTCACATGCTGCGCCGTCGCGGGAAGTTCGCTCTGTGCGATATCGAGCATACTTCGCAGCGTACCCTCGATCTCGTCGAGCACGCAGCGTTTAACCGGCGAAGGAGCCTCCAGACGCCCCGACCAATCGCGCGCAAACGCCACGGGATCGGTCGCCTCCATCATGCGTGCGTACTTCTCGCGAATCACATTGCGGCCCGCCGCATCGGCAGCCACCACGTCATCGCGCACGGCCATGATGGACTCGCGAGGAAAACTCAGGTACTGGGCAACGCGATGAACAAAGAACCCCACCGCGTCGTCTTGGCAGGCGGCGCGTCCACTCATACCCTGAACGGTGTCGAAATGTACCCATTCAAGCTGCACGAGCTCCCGCAATGCAGAGATTTCCGCATGAGCAAGGCCCTTGTCTTCGAGCAACTTCTCGACCGCCGGCATGCTGAAAAACGCCGACATGCCTTGTCGAAGTGCGGAGCATGACGTCCTGCAATCTCCCAATGCCAACCCCCTATCGATATCTGCCGGCCGCAAGCGGACAGGCAGCAAGATACGGATCTCTCAATGAACCCTGGATGTCCAAGGCAACATCGAGCAAAAAGTCACTGCCGCACGACGTCCAGCCAGCCAAGCGGGCAGATGCGCCAACCGCCTGGCAAAGCGCCTCGACGTCATCTTGATCCACCTGTTCCACCGGCGCCGCGGCGATGGAACGTACGGCATCGAGCACCGGCGCAGGCGCGCACGCGCGCTCGGCAAGTGAACGATACGCCCACTTGTAGTACGGCATGTACGTATGCGCAAGCAGATGAAACGCCGCCATGGTGCTCGTCAAAAACTCACTGCGTGCCGCGCTGGCAGCGACGGCATCTTTGCGCTTAAGGCAGCGCGGAAGGTTGTACTGCCCCGCTTGCGCCATGGATGCGCAGTGGGCGGCGAACTTCTTGCGCATAACCTCATCTGGATAAAATCCCTGGTACACCACGCGCAAAGCGGAGAACTCGCCACTCGGATCAGCAAAAACCTCGCCGGAGGTAACCTGAGCGAGAAGCTGCTCGGGAATGGCGAGCCACTCCTTTGCGCACTGTGGTGCACGAGAAAGACCGGTGTAGAGACGGTAGAACGCCTGCGTTTCAAAGACGCCCACGCGCTTGCCCGCCATCTGCGTCTGCTGGCGCGTGAAACCCTTAAAACTTACAGGCAAAAGGTCGTAGCGGCGCTGAAGCTCCGACCCCCACTCCTCACACACATCGGTAGGAAGCCACACGCAGAAGCCGGGACCGAAGTCGTGGTCGCGCGAAATCTCGTCGTCGAAGCCCAGGCATTCCGACCCCTCTCCAACGAGGCCCAGCGCGGCGCGGTAACGGACGTCGCTCGGCAGCCCTTCGAATAGGGACGGCGCATAGAACTCACAATATGAACGAGAAAGCTCAAGACCTGTCACAACTTCACCCCGCTTCCGCGCGTTTGGCTACAAGAAAAACTAGATGCCCTTGAAGGCATTCGTGAGCTCGTGAATCATCTTCTGGAGCTCGTCGGCGTCGATGACGTCGTTGGGCTTGGCGCCTGCAAGAGCGTCGGGAGATACGTCGGTGCAGTTGCAACCCACCGAGTAGCTGATGCCCGAGACCGGATGGAGCTTCGAGTCACAGCAGCCCGTAGCGGACACGGCATCACAGCAACCGGCACTGGAAGCTGCAGCCTCGGTATGATGCGCCGCCAGGTCGGGATGCCACTTGGCAAACAGCTCGTCGTGAGCCACAACCTCGTCGGGCTCGATCAGGCCGTTGACCACGCGCTTCACGTTGATGAGATGCTGCGGGCCCACGTTCTCGGAAACGGAGCTGCCGCCCCAGGTGCCGCAGCCCAGCGTGAGCGCGACGTCAAGACCGGTGATGACACCCGTACCGCCCTGGGATCCGCCGGTGTTCACTAGGATGCGGGAAGCCGGCTTGACGGAGAACTTGCGCACCATGTCCTTATCGGTGGTGTGGATGCTCATGGTGTGGCCGATGCCATTTTGCAGCAGCTCGATGGAGAGCTCGCAGGCCTCTTCCCAGTTGGAGACGGTATAGAAGCCCAAAACAGTGGTGAGCTTCTCGTAGGACAGCGGCCAGGCATCGCCCACGCCGTGCTGCTCGCCAATAAGCACACGAGTGCCCTCGGGGATCGTGATACCAGCCGCCTGCGCGATCGACTGCGGACTGTGGCCCACGAACTTGGGGCTCATGGAGTGACCGTTGCGGAAGAGCAGAGCGCAAACCTTCTTGCACTCCTCCTCGGTCATGAAGTAGCCGCCCTGAGCGCGGAACTCGGCCATCACGGCATCGCGGTTGCAGGTCTCGCAGATGACGCTCTGCTCGGAAGCGCAAATCGTGCCGTAGTCAAACGTCTTGGAGGCAAGGATGCGACGGACGGCGTCGTGCACGTTGGCGCTGCGCTCGATATAGGCAGGTGAGTTGCCAGCGCCCACGCCCAGCGCGGGCTTGCCGGAGCTGTAGGCAGCCTTGACCATGCCGGGGCCGCCGGTAGCGATGATCATGGCAACCTCGGGAGCATGCATGAGCTCGTTGGTGGCAGCCATGGAGGAAAGCGTGATGCCCTGGATCACGTTCTCGGGGGCACCCGCCTCGACAGCCGCCTGGTTCATGAGCTGGATGGCCATGCCCGTGCACTTGGCGGCAGCGGGGTGCGGCGAAAAGACGATAGAGTTGCGCGCCTTGAGGGCGATCATCGCCTTGTAGATGACCGTAGAGGTGGGGTTGGTGGAGGGAACGATGCCCATCAGCAGACCAACCGGCTCGGCGATGGAGATGACCTGGTTCTTCTCGTCGGCATCGATAACGCCGATGGTCTTCTTGTCGCGGATCTCCTCATAGAGCAAGGCGCTGGCGATATGGTTCTTGTACACCTTGTCGCAAACCTTGCCAAAGCCCGTCTCCTCGACAGCCATGCTGGCGAGCACCTGGGCGTTTTCCTCGGCAACCTTCACCATGTTACGGAGGATGCGGTCGATCTGCTCCTCGTCGTAATGAGCAAGCTGGTTCGCAGCGATCTTACCCTTGCGGGCGAGGTCGCGAACCGCTTGGATGCTCTGGAGATCGAAATCGTAGTCCTGCATGAGACTCCTTTCGAATCAATCGGATAAAACAGCTCGTGCGGGCGCGCGATTACGCGGCGCCGCCGGGCAGGATGGACTCGACGGAGCCGTCGGGGCGCGGGATGACGTGCACGGAGATGAGCTCGCCCACGCGCTGGGCGGCTGCCGCGCCCGCGTCGGTTGCCGCCTTGACGGCGCCCACGTCGCCGCGGACGAAGACGGTCACGAGGCCGCCGCCGACGCGCTCCTTGCCGACGAGGGTGACGTTTGCGGCCTTGACCATGGCGTCGGCGGCCTCGACGGAGCCGATCAGTCCACGGGTCTCGATCATGCCGAGGGCCTGGGTAGCGTTAGACATTCTTGTTACCTCCTGAGTAGTTTCCTTGGGTGCAGGCGTGCCTGCGGGTTTGGTAGCGGGTGCTTCCTTTACAGAAGCCTCGACCTTGAGCGGCGCGGGATGCTCTTCGACCTCGCGCTGCGCCTTGGTCTCGTTCTCGTTGAGTGCAGGTGCCGCAGGTTCCGATTTGGGCTTTGCGGCCGTTTTCTTTGCAGCAGACGTCTTTGCCGCCGCGGGCTTTGCCACGGTCTCCTTCTTGGAAGCCGCCGCAGGCTTTGCGGTGGTCTCCTTCCGAGCAGCCGCCGGCGCAGATGTGGGCTCCTTCTTTGCGGCGGGAGCCTTTGCGGGAGCTTCGGTCACCTCAGGAGCTGCCTTCTTGGCGTTCTCCTGAAGCTTCTTGCTCCCGCCGGTACCGGATCCACGCGTTGCCATGACTTACTTAGGCCTTGGCACCGGGCAGGATGGACTCGACGGAGCCGTCGGGGCGCGGGATGACGTGCACGGAGATGAGCTCGCCCACGCGCTGGGCGGCTGCCGCGCCCGCGTCGGTTGCCGCCTTGACGGCGCCCACGTCGCCGCGGACGAAGACGGTCACGAGGCCGCCGCCGACGCGCTCCTTGCCGACGAGGGTGACGTTTGCGGCCTTGACCATGGCGTCGGCGGCCTCGACGGAGCCGATCAGTCCACGGGTCTCGATCATGCCGAGGGCCTGGGTAGCGTTAGACATTCTTGTTACCTCCTGAGTAGTTTCCTTGGGTGCAGGCGTGCCTGCGGGTTTGGTAGCGGGTGCTTCCTTTACAGAAGCCTCGACCTTGAGCGGCGCGGGATGCTCTTCGACCTCGCGCTGCGCCTTGGTCTCGTTCTCGTTGAGTGCAGGTGCCGCAGGTTCCGATTTGGGCTTTGCGGCCGTTTTCTTTGCAGCAGACGTCTTTGCCGCCGCGGGCTTTGCCACGGTCTCCTTCTTGGAAGCCGCCGCAGGCTTTGCGGTGGTCTCCTTCCGAGCAGCCGCCGGCGCAGATGTGGGCTCCTTCTTTGCGGCGGGAGCCTTTGCGGGAGCTTCGGTCACCTCAGGAGCTGCCTTCTTGGCGTTCTCCTGAAGCTTCTTGCTCCCGCCGGTACCGGATCCACGCGTTGCCATGACTTACTTAGGCCTTGGCACCGGGCAGGATGGACTCGACGGAGCCGTCGGGGCGCGGGATGACGTGCACGGAGATGAGCTCGCCCACGCGCTGGGCGGCTGCCGCGCCCGCGTCGGTTGCCGCCTTGACGGCGCCCACGTCGCCGCGGACGAAGACGGTCACGAGGCCGCCGCCGATCTCCTCTTTACCCACGAGGGTGACGTTTGCGGCCTTGACCATGGCGTCGGCGGCCTCGACGGAGCCGATCAGTCCACGGGTCTCGATCATGCCGAGGGCCTGGGTAGTGTTTGCCATTTTTGTTACCTCCTATTTCGTAGAAATCTACTTGATGATCTCTACAACAGAACCGTTTTTAATACCGAAGGCATTTGCCTCTTCGGTGTCGATATGACAATCGAGGGCGCTCGTGTTGTTTGCGCGCACGACCACGTTGTCAAGACGTCCGCCGCGCTCGCCGCCAAAAGCGATCGACACGACCTGGCCGTCATGAAGCCCGCGCTTGGCAGCCTCGTCGCACGTCATATGAATATGACGCGCAGCAACGATGACACCTTGGGGCAGGGCAACGGTGCCATGGGGGCCGGCGAGTGTGATGCCCGGCGTGCCCTCAAGCTTGCCGCTCATGCGCACGCAGGCAGGAATGCCCAGCTTGAACGTATCGCCGCGCAGCACCTCAACCTGAGTGGACGGGCGCACGGGACCAAGCACGCGCACGCGCTCGATAACACCCTTGGGACCCACAAGCGTCACCGTCTCTTTGGCGGCAAACTGTCCAGGCTGGGAGAGCTCCTTGATGGGAGTGAGCTCGTAGCCGGCTCCAAACAGAGCCTCAAGGTCCTCCTGGGACAGATGGACATGACGACCGGACACGCCAACGCTCACCTTCAACGGGGCGGCATGCCCAAGAAGATCCTCAACCTGCTGTTCGCTCCAAATGCCGGTGTCCAGAGCGCCGCGAATAAGGCGCTCGATCTCCTCGGCACTCATAGCGGCCTCGTGCTCCTCGTGCTCCTTGTGATGCTCGGGCTCGTGGGCAACAGGTGCCTCGTGATGCTCGGGTGCAGGCTCAGCCGCCTTGTGCTGCGTCGCTGCGGGCGCGGCGCCAAAGACCAGCTCGACGCCCAACTCGGCAGCTTCATCTTTGGCCTGCGGGGTCACGATGGTGTTGTCATCGATCGTCAGCACGCCATCATGCTCCGCTGCCGCCTTCACGTCTGCTGCACTGATCAGTCGTTTCATCTCTTCCTCCTTTCCTACAGACTCACGTCTTCGTCGATAATTCCTACAATGGCCGCATCCACGGGTGCGTTCTTACCAAAGGTCTCGCGCATGAAGTGGTAGGCAGCCGAACCCGTAGCCACAAGCACGCGGTCTCCGGTACCCGCGCTAATGGTGTCGACGCACACCAGGCGACATCCGGATTCCGGGCCGTCGATGACCTCGACACGCATCAACTTCATGCCGTCGAGCTCCTCGTACTTACGGGTCGCCCAAATGGAATCGATGAGCTTACAGATGAGCATTGGCGCCGTCCCCTCCTTCCTTGATGCGTTCCAAGCACTCCATGACCTCCGCCGTGTCTCCGGCGATGGCCAGAAGAATCATGTTTTGCGGGCAGCTCCCGCGAATATCCGTGACCTCGACGCCCGCCGTCTTCTCGGCGATGTCACTCGCAACAACCATGTCGATGAGCTTTCCCTGCACAAGGCCCACGGCCGCCGGCAGGAACTCCTCGTTCCAACGATTGCCCGAGCGCTGGCGCAAGATCGCCATCGTGCCGGGAGCGGGCGCCTTGATGACCTTGATATCAAGCATCGAGGTCACCCTCGGCAGCGGCCTGGCATCCCAAGGCAATGCCCAGCGGCGTCACGAACATGGGGTGGTTGGGCTTGTGCACCGGGATACCCAGCGCCTTCTCAACCGGAGCCTCAATGCCCGTGAGCTCGGCCGTGCCGCCCACCAGGACAATCTCCGGTACGTCATAGCCATCGATGGCACGGGCGATAATGCTTGCCACCTTGTCGATCGTGGGCTTGACGACGGGGAAAATCTCACGGTGATGGGCAGGGTCGCGCTTGTAGAGCTCGGCCTCGTCAAAGCTCATGCCGCGAGCACCGGCCAACACGAGGGAGAAGTGCGTGCCGCCCGTAGACTCGTCGATGCACTCCACCACGCGGCCGTTCTGGATGACGGAAATGCCGGTGGTGCCACCGCCGATATCCACCACGGCGCCATCGCGCGCACCGATGAGCAGGTTCGCGGCCGTGGGCTCGTCAAAGACGGCAACCACGTCGAGCCCCGCTCCCTCGGCGACGTTTTTGACCACGCCGCCATCAAGACCCTCGGTTCCCGGAGGAAGGGCCACAGCACAGGGCTCAAGCTCGCGCCCGAGCCGCTGTTCGAGCTCTTCCTTGAGCTCGCGCGCGATATCGACCGCACCCATGTAGTCGACGACCATGCCGTCCTTGACCACGCTGGCAAAGCGATACGCGCAGGCCACAGCCTCACCCGCGGCGTCAACCACAGCGAGCACGATGAATGCGGTGCCCACGTCGAGGCCGCAATACAAGGGCTCGTCGGCGCTTACCGGGCGCGGGCTGCCCACGCGGTCGAGCAGATCTTGAAGGCGAGCGTTGGCGACCTCGAAATCAACCATGGCGCGCCTCCCCTGTGACCTTTTCCAAACACGTAACCAGGCACGCACGGCAGCGAGTCACGCTTTGCGCCCACGCGTCTACGCTGGCATGGCCCTCGGCCGTCATCTCGCCCGCAGCCTGCGCCCAAAAGCGCTGCGTGCGCGCGAGCTCGGCTTCGAGCAGCGCCATCTCGTAATAGAGCGGGTGCACTGCCGCGGAAAGCGGCGGGAGCACGGGCACTGCCAAAGCCTCGCCTGCGGCTTCGCATTCGGAAAGGAGACCGCCCAGGTCGGTGTGGTTTTGCCACAGGGTTCCCAACGTGTCGCACACATGGGCGATATCGTTCTCGATTCCCAAGGCGTTGCGGCCCAGCATGCGCAGCCGGGCGCCCAAAACGGCGATATCGTCGTAAAACGATGCCAGGGCATCCTCGGCGCGGGCCGCAGCAGCGGCAGGATCGTGCACAGAGGTGTCTGCATTGCCGCAAGCAGCCCCGTAGCCCTCGTTAAAGTCGATGTGAAAATCGATGAGGAACTGACGGGCGCTCGGAGTGAGCTTGGCGTCCTCGGGCAGCGTATAGCTGGAAAAATGTTCCCGGTTGTACGCGCCGCGCAGCTCGTTTTCGGTTACATAGAACATAGGTGTCTCCTCCTTTCTGGTTATCGGTCACTCGTTGGGTGCGACGTTTCGCACCCAGTCCAATAATTCGTTCACGCCCTCGCCGGTTGTTGTCGAAAGGCAAAGTGCCATATCGACGCCGGCATCCACGAGCCTGGCCAGCCCTTGCTCGCGTTCCTCTTCGCTCAGCAGGTCGCACTTGGTAAGCACGCCCAAGCAGGGCTCGTTGAACGCACGGGCAAAACCGCTCGAGTAGAGCGTCTCGCCGCTCGCCCCGTCAATCAAAAGGAGCACCCCAGAAGCCTGGTTTTGCGACAACATGATCACGATGCTGTGCATCCAGTGGTTCTCGATATAGCTCCCCGGAACCTCGAAGCTGCGCGAACGATACAAGCAATCTTCCCGATGCTGATGGTCGGAGGGCTCCCCCTCCACCAGATCGGAGATCGTCGACTTACCCGAGCCGGGCAAGCCGATGATCATAAGGCGATCTCCCATCACGACCTCGTGACCTCGTGGGCACGAAATCCCAGGCCGTCATGAAGAACGCGAACGACCTCCTGCATCGACGTCTCGACGCTTTGCACGTCGCCCAAGACCACCACAGCACCGGTAAAGCGATCGAGAAACCCGATGCTCACCGGAGCCGCCTTCGCGGCGATATCGGCCGCGATAATGGAGGTCTCCTCCGGCGACAGCGTGAGGATGCCGATGGATTGGCCATGCGGCACGCCGATGCGGTCGTAGATATCCGGCGCGGGAGACGCGATGACGTGTGCCAACACGACTTCCTTGCCGTCGACCGACTCTTGGATGATGCGCTGAAGATGCTCCATGCCCCACCCCTAGTGCCGAACGAGGTTGACCTTGAAGTCCGCCTCGGAGATCCAGCCCTCGATACGATTCAGGTCGTCCTCCGAAAGCGACGGGTCGCCTTCGATCTCGTAGTCACGGCCGAGCTGCGCGTACTTGCCCACACCCAGCTTGTGATAGGGCAGCAGGTCCACGCCGTCGAAGTTCTTTTGATAGCGATACGGCGTGAAGAACTCGATCATGGCGTCGATCTCGGCCTTGTCGTCGTTCACCCCGTGGAGCAGCGGCATGCGCACGCGCACGTTAAAGCCGTTTTCCAGCAGGGCGCGGATGTTGGCGAGAATCTGCTCGTTGTTCACGCCGGTCCACTGCTTGTGCTTGATCGGGTCCATCTGCTTGATGTCGAACAAGAACAGATCCACGTAGCGCGCGATATCGAGGATCGTTTCGGTCTTGGTGTAACCGCACGTCTCGATTGCCGTGTGGTAGTCGCGGTCCTTACAGGCCGCAAGCAGGGCGCGGGCGGCCTCGGGCTGTGCCAAGACCTCACCGCCGCCCAGGGTCACGCCGCCGCCGGACATACGGTAGAAGTCCGCATCCTGGTCCATGAACGAAACCAGGTCGCAGATCTTGCGGTCCTCGCCCATGATGGAAAGCGCCTTTTGCAGGCAGGCCTTCTCACAGGTGCCGCAGCCCAGGCACTGCTTGGTACGGTCCACCACATGCTCGCCGTTGGCGAACTGGTGAACCCCTGCGGGGCACGCCTCGACGCACGCCCCGCAGTTCACGCAAGCAGTCTGCTTGAACATGACCTCAAAACCACGACGCTGGCTCTCGGGATTGGAGCACCACTTGCAGCGCAGAGGGCATCCCTTGAAGAACGCGATGGAGCGAATGCCCGGGCCGTCGTACATGTTGTACTTCTGCGTATTGAAGATGCGCGCGCGGCGCTCGAGGCTCTCTTCCAGCTGCTCGCTCATATGCGTCCTCCTTTCTGTTGGGGTTACGCCCATTTGGGCTTGAGTGGTTACGTGCTTAGAGCTTGGTCAGCATCGTGCGGCTGATGATCTCATCCTGAACGTCCTTGCACAGCTCGACGAAGAACGCGCTGTAGCCGGCGACGCGAACCACAAGGTCGCGGTGCTCCTCGGGGTGAGCCTGAGCGTCGAGCAGCGTCTGGTTATCCAGGTAGTTGAACTGCATCTCGCCGTTGCCGTACATGCAGGCGGTGCGCAGAAGCGTGACCAGGCCGTTTTCGCCCTCGGGGGTATCCAGCAGGCCGGCCATGAGCTTGAAGTTGTGCACCATGCCGATGTTCATGCTGTCGTTGCTCATCTTGGAGACCGACTTGATGATGGCGGTGGGGCCATTGTGGTCAGCACCCTGGGTGGGGCTGATGCCGTCGGACAGCGGCGTCCAAGCCTTGCGGCCGTTGGCAGAAGCACCGGTCATCTGGCCAAACGGGGTGTTGTTGGAGATGGACAGCGTGCCGTGGGACAGGCGCGAGTACAGGGTCTTGAACTGGCTGTGGATATGCTCGGTGAAGTAGACGATGTCCGCCACGAACTGATCGGCGTAGTCGTCGTCATTACCGTACTTGGGGGCGTCCAGGCAGTCCTGACGCATCTTCTCATAGCCCTCGAAATCGGCCTTGAGGCCCTCGTTGAGCTCGCATAGCGTGTACTTGTGGTCGTCGAAGACGAGCTTCTTGATAGCGGCCATGGAGTCGGCATAGGTAGCAAGACCGCTCCACACAACACCGGGTCCAAAGTTGTACATGGCGCCGCCGGCAGAGACGTCCTTGCCAGACTCCATGCAGCCCTCGAACATGATGGACATGAGGGGCTTAGGAGCCATGTCGCGATGCACGCGCTGCGAGATCACCGTCATGACGCTCGTCCACTTGGTGATGTAGTAGATGGTGCTCTTGACCGCAGCCTCGAACTCCTCAAAGGTGTGATACTGGTCGAGGTCGCCCAGATCAGGGGTAACCTGCTTGCCATACCACAGGGGCACGCCGTGGTTGAGCGTGAGCTCGATGGCGATGGGCCACTGGGTGTAGGAGGTGGAGGTCCACTGATACAGGCGGCCGGACTTCTGCGGCTCGACGCAACCCATCATGCAGTAGTCGCGTGCGTCCTCAACAGAAACGCCCTTGGCAAGCATCATCTTGATATGCGTGTCGTCAAAGTGGCAAGCAGGGAAGCCCATGCCGGAGCGAACAACGTCGACGATCTTGCGCAGGTACTTCTCGGGGCTCTTGTTGTGAATACGGCAGGCCAGGGAAGGCTGGTAGATCTTGACGTGACGCACGGCGTCCATCAGCAGATAGGTGAGGTCGTTGGTGGCATCGGCGCCGGAGCGGGTCACGCCGCCGAGCGTCATGTTGACGAACGGCTGATAGCCGGCGAAGAACTTGGAAGCGTCCTCGGAGGTAGCCCACATCATCTCGCTCATCTTGATGAGCATGCAGCCGGCGATATCAAAGGCCTGGTAGTCGGTCAGGCGGCCAGCCTCTTTGTCGGCCTTGTAGAAGGGATACATATACTGGTCAACGCGGCCGATGGACATACCGGTCTGGTTCTCCTCGAGCGGCAGCAGGCTCTCGACAACCCATACGGACTGCACGGCCTCCCAGAAGGTGCGCGGCTTGTGGGCAGGCACGTTCTTGAGGTTTTCGCAGATCTGCAGGAGCTCGGCGCGGCGCTTGGGATCGCTGCACTCCTGGGCCTTCTGGCAAGCGAAGTCGGAGAGACGGCGGGCGTAAATCATAACGCCCTCGGTGGTGTCGATGACGGACTTGTAGAAGTAGATCTTGTCCAGATCATCGGGGTTTGCATAGTCGAGGTGCCTGAGGTGCTCGCGAGCCTCGTCCTGAATGTCCTGCATGCCCTTCTTCATCAGGATGACGTCGTAGCCGGGGTTGGAGTCGCCGCCACCGTTCACCTGGTGATAGGAGCAGTCGGAAACAAAGGACTCACCGGAGAGCTCCCAGCCGCCGCACTCGCGGTACTGGTCCTCGCAGACCTCGTCGAGCGACTTGCCCTCCCAGAACGGGAAGAGCTCCTCGCGCATGTACTTCTTGTCCTCTTCGGAGATGTAGAAGGGGTCCTGAGCGCGCGTGCCAATGGTGTCGAGCTCGTCGCGCAGCCAACGCCAGGCGATATCGGGCGAGAAGGCGCCGGCGCGCGGAGCACCCGTGGGGTTGCCGACGATAAGCTCGTCGTCCTGGATGATCAGCGGAGCGGTCTCGCAGCAATAGCGGAAGCACTTGGCGCGCAGCTCGATCTTGGGCATGCCCGGGTTCTTACGGGTGAACTCGGTGACGGCGCGAGCGCGGAAGGTGGTGATGGAGGGAACCTGCTTGAGGAAGTTCTGCTTCAGGCGAACGTGGCGCTCGGTGGGGCCGTTGGGCACCTCGGTGCACTCGGTGTGGGCAACGGTGCTGTCCAGCGGACGGTCGAGCTGGTCGGCGACCTTGGTGAACATCGCGCGAACGTTTGCGCGCTGCTCTTCGCTCATGTCCTTGGTGGCATCGGACAGTTGCTTGGCAAACTCTTGAATATCCATCGGTACTCCTTTTCTTCTAATCGGTCATGTTTTTAAGCAGGCTTGCAAACCATGTGTTGTCCTGCGAGGCAACTTCTGTTGCAGGCTGCTGTTCGGTCATATGTGCGACGATCTTCCGATCCGGCACCCGGTTGAGACCCGCTTCCTCGAGAAGAGAGAGGTCAGAAGACTCGAGGCTGCACCCAACCTGGCGCCGGCGGAGAAAGTCGCGATAGGTCACACCCAGATTCGAGGTCGTCGCGCTTTCCCAGCCGGTAACGGTGAGGGTCTTGGGCAGCGTGGAATGGCAGCCGGTAGCTCCCATGCCGGTGCCCACGTTCACGAGGATGCGTCCCACCGGCTTCTTGAGCACAAACTGGCGAACAACTTCGCCATCGCGCGAAAAGATCGAAAGCGCGTTTCCCGAGCCGCTGTTCAAGATCAGCTCGATGCACTTCTCGCAGGCGTCACGCCAGTTCTCCTCCACGTAGTAAGACAGCACGGGGCCGTACTTAGTGCGCGAGAAAAAGCTGCGCTCGGAGACATAGGGCTTTTCGGCCACGAGCACGCGCGTAGAGGCAGGAACCGCGATGTTGGCACGACGAGCCAGGTCGCACGCCGATTTACCAATGAGCTCACGGTAGGTGCGCCCGTCCTCGCGAAAACACACGTGGTAAAGACGCTGGCACTCCTCGTCGGAAAGGAAGTAGCAGCCGCGGCGCTTGAGCTCGGTCTTAAAGGCCTCGTCCACAGCTTGCTCGACCACAACCGACTGCTCGGCGCCCGGCAGCATGCCGCAGCAAAACGACTTGCCGTACACAACTTCCTCGGCGCACAGGGCCAAATCGGCGGTTTGCTCCACAAAGACCGGGTTGTTGCCAATCGACGCGCAGTACACATCCTTGCCCGTGGTATCGGCCACGTGGATGTGCTCGCACTCGCGCGAATCAATAAGCACGCGAACGGCCGGCTGAGCCGCTAGCCACTCTTCACCCTCGGGGGCATAGAGCTCCAGATACGTGAGGGCGTCGAGCGGATAGTGGCACTCGGCGGCAACATGGCGCACGTCCTCGATAACGACCTTGCAGGTGGCATGTGTACGCTGGCGAGCCGAGAAGATAATCGGACTCTTGGATGCAACGGCACACACAAGCTGCGAAAGCATCGTGGGAACACACAGCCAGTCGGGCAAAAGCGAGACGACCGTACCCTTAGAGATGCCCACCTCGACGGAATGCGTGGTACTGCGCGAGTAGAGCTCCTGCGTAGGCATCTGGGCGTACACGTCGTCCAGAAGCTCGGTGAGCACCCACTCAATGAGGGCCTGCTCGTCCTCAGCGTTGCCGTAGTCGCTCTCGTCTACGGCAAGCTGAGCATACGAGGCAGCATGCGGAAGCAAGCGCTTGCGCAGAGCCTCCAAAAATCCGTCGACAAGCGTGCCGGGCAGACCCTCGAGGACTTCCCTCGACTCCTCGGCGTGCTCCAAAAGGATGCGCGCCTCCTGAACGGAGCGAAGATCGGTGTCAACAAGGGACATGGCACACCTCCTTAGTAGGGAAGCAGGTTCTCAAGACGGTAGCGATCGGTGATCTTCTTCAGATCGGGATGCGGGCGCGGGATGACAACCGAGCTGTAGACTTCGGCGCCCAGGGCCTCGACAGCCTCGACACCCGCGTGAACGGCTGCCTCGACGGCCGAGACATCGCCCTCGACAAGAATCGAGATGTAGCCGGAGGCGGTGTTCTCGTAACCAATCAGGTTCACATCGCCGGCCTTGCACATGGCGTCGCCAGCTTCGAGCACCCACACGAGGCCAAAGGTCTCGATGGCACCGAATGCGTTGCCTTTGCTTTCAGACATCAGGACCTCCTAAAAATCCACGTCGTGGACGGAAACGACATCGCCGATAGGCGGAACGGGGCGCTTCATGACGTTTTGCGCCGTGACCTTGCCGATGGCCGATGCGGCCTCGACGCCTGCCTTGACGGCAGCCTCGCATGCAGCGACATCGCCCTTGACGATGACGGTGACGAGCGTGGAGCCAACGTTCTCGTAGCTCACGAGCTCGCAGTCGCCCGCCTTGAGCATCTTGTCGGCGGCTTCCAGAGCCGGAACCATGCCGAGGGTCTCAATGAGGCCGATGGCCTCTTCGCCGGTATAGCGCATGGGGTAGCTCCTTTCCTATTTGATGTAGGAATTGATGGTGTCGCGCTGCTCTTGATCAGCGCTGTAGTAGACACGGACCTCGCCCGCGCCGTCCAGGTCAAAGCGGGACTCGCTGATCAGACCGTTCTTCTCGGCGGTCATCAGGGCCTCCTGCATCTTGGGCTTGGTAAAAGCGGTAAACGAGGAGTACTCGCCCTTGAGGGCCTCCATGACGTCGTCGGCGCAAGCCTCGTCATGGCAGGTAAAGTACTTGAGCATGGCATAGTTCAAAGGCAGCACGTTACTCACCGTCCTTCTTCAGGAGGTCCATCGGGTTCACGGCGATCAAGAAGATGCCGATAAGGTTGACGATGGCGGCGACCCAGGCGATGGGGGCCAGTGCGTAGCCGTCAAAGCCCATGACCAGGCCGAGGATGATCCAGGTGGCAAACGGAGCGGTGAAGGTGTAGGTGCCGTTGATAGCCATACCCAGGGCGGTGCCGCACATAGCGTTGGCGCGGTACCAGCTCATGAAGGAGAGGTAGGCGGCGGCGCCGGAAACGGCGAAGAAGATGACGGAGGAGCCGTCGGTGAAAGCCTGAGCAACGTAGGTGTAGCTCTGGGCAAGGGTGCCGCCGCACACAAGGGTGAGGATCGGCAGAACGATGATCAGGTTGCCGATACCGGAGACGAGCTGACGGATATTGATAGCGATCTGCGAGTCGATCATGGAGGTGGCATAGCCGCCCACGCAGCCCTCGATGCCCCAGCACAGAGCGGCGAGAAGAGCCAGGCCCAGACCAAGTGCCATACCCGGTGCAGCCTCCCCGGTAAGACCGGTGCTACCGATCATGACGCCTGCGATGACGCAGATCACGATACCGGCGATAACGCGCGGGCCGAGCGGCTGCTTATAGAGGATGCGAGAGAGGATTGCGCCGATTGCGGGGTTTAGAGCCGCGATGGGCACGGCAAGGGTGCCGGCCTGAGAAAGCGCGATAACGTAGGCAGCAGAGGCAATGGGGCCGCCAATGAAAGCAGCGAGGATCACGATGCGACCGGGCTTGGAGGCAATGCAGCGGCCCAGGTCGGCGATCTTGCCCTGCTTGAGGGTAACGAGCGTGGCCCAGATGGCGCTCAGGGTATCGTTGATGCCCGAGGCGATCGTAGGCAGGATGAAGACGACGACCAGGCTGGTAGATGCGAGCGCACCAAACCAATTGCCCCAGACGCCAAAGAGCTGACCGCCGGTAACGAAGGCAGTGTACAGCGCGTACATAATGCTGGAGAGCGCCGCGATAGCGATGCCCTTCTTGAAGAAGCTTGCGTCAAGCGCCTTCTTCTTTTTGATCGCAAGCGCGCGATCAGTTGGAGCTGTTGCGGTTGTTTCCATGCAAGCAGTCTCCTTTCCATCATTGATCGTTTGTTGGACACAGGTGTCGACTCCCATGGCGTTCAATGACTGAAATGCTAGAAATTGACGCAGGCGTGAAAGAAAGAAGCATGCCGTTAACATTCTGCGAACGGCCTTCGGCGGTACTTTTAGACCACTCGGCGCGCACGAGCGGTCGAAATACGCTCGCAAACGGCATTTAATGCTACGTTGCATATAACATTTATAGGTATAAATGGTTTGGTTTCAGCACATTTGGCATTTATTCAATCCCCTACCGCCGCCCGTAGTCGCCCTAGGCGTTTTTTCAAGCTCTTCCCAGCTCAAAGGGATTTTTTATTGTTGTTTTGGGAGCTTTTTCGTCCGCAGTACGAAACGATTTGGAAACAATTACCTAACGTTAAGGTCCCGATTTCCGACCCCATGTGACAAAAAGTCGACAGGCTTATTTTGTCACATTCTGCCGTTCACCTGGATAAAACAGACGTTCACCTTGAACGTGCCCCAAGAAAAAGCGCCGGCATATGCCGGCGCTTTTTCTAACGGTTGTGACGGTCTTGGCGAATGGGCCTACTCTTCCTCCGCCTCGCGCTTAGCATCGGCTTCCTCAAAGGCGGCCTTCATCGTGGGGTTGCCACGCGTCAGACGCTTGATGGTCAGGGCTTCCGCCTTGTTATTCGCCAGTCGCAGGTTATTCTCAGACGAGAGCAGCGCATCCTTGGTCTTTTGCAGGTGCGTGATGGTCTTATCGATCTCTTCGATCGCCGTTTGGAACTTTCGGCTTGCGATGTCGTAATTGCGCGCAAAGCCGGTCTTGAACTCCTCCATCTTGGCCTCGAAGTTGGTGACGTCGATATTCTGCTGGCGCACCACGGCCAACTCCTGCTTGTAGGAAAGCGAGTTCAAAGCGGCATTGCGCAGCAGCGTGATGAGCGGAATGAAGAACTGCGGACGGATAACGTACATCTTTTCGTAGCGATAGCTCACATCGACGATGCCCGTGTTGTACAGGTCGCTATCCGGCTCGAGCAGCGTGCAGAGCACGGCATACTCGCAGTTCTTCTGCTTGCGGTCATGATCGAGCTTCTTAAAGAAGTCCTCGTTCTTATGCTTGCTCGCCGTAGTATCGTTCTCGTTTTTCATCTCAAACATGATGGAGACGATCTCGTTGCCCATCTCGTCGCACTCGCGGAAGATAAAGTCGCCCTTGGTGCCCTCGGAAGCATCGTTATCCTTCTCAAAGTACGCGTTGGGAAACGCCGTCATGCGTAGACGGTTGAACTCCGTCTCGCAATGTTGCTCCAAGCTCTCGCCCACCATCTTGGTAGAAAGACGCGCCTTCATGTCGCGCAAGCGCTCGATTTCTTGGTCCTTGTAGCGAATGAGCTCTTCAGTGGTCTTCTTGGCCTGAGCGAGCTCGAGCTCGTGCGCCGCCGCGAGTTGCTGCTCGCGCGAATCGCGCACCGCAAGTTCGCTGGTGAGTTTGGCACGAGCCTCATCGCGCTCGCGCTCGGCCTGGGAAACTGCCCGCGCGAGCTGGGCAGCTGCCTCGCTCTTTTGCTCGCGAATCTGCGAACGCAACGCATCGGCCTCACGCTCGGCGTCGGATTGGGCCTTTTGGATGGCGAGCTCGCGTGCCGAATCGGCAGCATCTAGACGAGCCTGGAGCTGGGCAATCCGAGCATCGCGCGTGGCAAGCTCGTCTTTGGCAGCGGCTGCGGCACTGGCCTGCGCCAGCTTGACCGCATCTGCCTGTCGAGCAGCCTCCGCGCGCAAGCGATCCACCTCGCGCTGCAACTCGGCAGCTGTCTTTTGCGCATCGGCGCGAGCCTCAGCCGCAGCTTCGTTCCGAGCGGCCTTTTGGGATTCTGCAGCGGCGGCGAGCTTGGCCTCAAGCTCGGCAATGCGCGCTTCGGACTCGCTTTGGGCTTTCTGCACGAGAGAGCTCGTCTCAACTCGCAGATCGGCCATCTCGGTATTGTGGGCGGCCAGGGCTTCTTGCAGACGCTTGTCCGCCTCGGCGCGCGCAAGCGCCACGGCGCTTTCGGTCTCGCGCCTGGCCGCGGCTTCGCGCTCGGCAACATCGTGCGCAAACTCCGCAGTACGTACCTGACTGACGATATCGGCATAGCTCGATTCGTCGATCTTAAACATCTGGCCACAGTGCGGGCACTTGATCTCGTTCATGGAGCTCCCCTTCGCTGGCTTGCTTTGATAAGACAGCATACCGCCCCAAGGGGACACAGCCGCGCACGATGACGCAAACGGAGGCGGCAACATTACCGTGATATCGAACCCATGTGGCCTCGAAGTCCTCGTGGCGCCAATCGTGATCGTGCCCGCTGCGGCGACGTCAGGCGCGGTCGCGATGGATGCAACCAGCGGCGGAAAATCGCGCATTTCCGAGCCCAAATTCAACGAGTGGCGGAAAATTGCACGTCCCGGGTCCCAAAACGCCCTCAAAACGTTTCAACAACCGCCACTCATTTCAAAATGCACGTTTTACCGCCACAGGATGATGCTGCCGAAGAAACCGCCAGCAACTCCACTTGGGCTCGCCGGGCACCGCACCGTGCCGGCGCCAACACGCCAGCGGCGCTGCGTTAACCCGGCCACACTGACCCCGTCACTTCACTATGCCAGCTGCGCCGGCTTTGGCTCAACACCATCAAAGAAGGTCAGGATGTCATCGCGACTCACGGGGCAATACTCGTTGGCATCAACACCCACGTCGTAGCGCAAAATGCCGCGTTCGCGATTGCGCTCGTTATAATCGGGTCCCTCGGTATGAATGTGCCCATGAAGATGAATGGCCCCGCGCCATTTGCCGTTCCAGCTCAACATGGGGTAATGGAACAGGTCCAAGCGGACGCCCTTGGCAAACCCGGGCTTGATTTCCAGATAGTCTTGCTCGGATTCAAAGGCGTCTGGGAAGGGGCTATCAATCCAGTGCTTGTCGTGATTACCGCGGATGAGATGCACATGCTGACAAACAATCTTTTTGCGAATGGCGTATGCCTCTTCGACCGTCATACGAAACGAGAAGTCGCCCAGGATGTAGAGGGAATCGCGCGCGCTCACACGGTCGTTGATATTCGCAATAAGGCGGCGATCCATCTCTTGGACCGACGAGAACGGACGGTGCGTGAGCTCGATAATATTCGAGTGCCCAAAGTGCGTATCTGCCATGAACCACATCATGGCGCGTCTCCTCCGCCCTGCCGTCGTATACAAAAGCCGCGGCCCCGACCCCACCCCATGGGCAGAGCCGAGACCCGGTGAATCCCTTGCCTATGCATGATAGAGCAAGCTGAGGTTTGCTCTGCGGCGCTCATCTAGCGAGCATCGGTTACATACAGGCCAACGCGCACCTGCTCCCACGGATTCTTATCGGGAGAAACCTGCAAGACGCGCAGCTCAAAGCCATCGGAGTGGCCATAGAAGAACATGAGGGCGAGAAGCTCGTTTTCCGATCCGGGAACAAAGCCCATCTTGGTTTCGCCGCGATAAATTGCCATAGCAGACGAATCATGCGGATTGTCGAACTCCGGCACCAGGCGCAGGCGCTCGCCCACCTTGAGCTCAGAAAGCACCAAGGCTCCATCCCAGTACTGGAACCCGGCGATGTAGAACGAAGAAATCTGACGTGACGGCTCGTACATGGTTACCCCTTCCAACCTCCCAAGAGCGCCACCCGCGGGCCTCGCGCCCGCCCGCGCCTTCGGGCTTTTTGTTGATTAGAAGGTACCGCCTCGTGCGGACATGGATTGACATGCCTCGGCGTAGTGAGATCATGATCTCACTATCTTTGGAGGTAACATGAGCGCTGCCCTTTATTCTTCTCTCGACCTGACGATCGGCGACCTGGAACGTATTAAGCTCCCGCTTTTCCAGAGAAAGCTCGTCTGGACTCAAAAGAAGAAAGAGGACTTTATTGATACACTACGTCAAGGCCTTCCCTTCGGTGCGGTGCTCATATATCCCGAAGACCAAACGAACGAATCAATGCTTCAGATTCTCGATGGTCAGCAGCGTTTATCGACCATCCTTGAATACAAAAAATGTCCGCTCCGTTTCTGGAAACCGCTAAATCGAGAGGAGTATCAGAGCTCTCTCGACCGAATCAACGATATGCTCCCCGATGACTTGAAATTAAACGAGAAAAAGTTTGACGAGCTGTATCCCTGGGTCGATTCAGATAACTACGACGATTGGGTTGACGATATCGATCAAAAACAAACGCGAAAAGAAGTGAGGCAAGAAGTAAAGACCTTAAGGAACGCTATCGACAATTTCGTCGATCTTGAAAACCTCAAAATACCGGCAATTAAATTCACTGGTAACAAGGAACTCATCGCCACCGTCTTCTCGAACCTCAATCAAGGCGGAACACCGCTTTCAAAGTACGAAATCTTCAATGCAGCATGGGTGAATACGACAATTAATCTACGCCCAGCAGGAGAATCACCCCTCCAAGACGAGATTCTTGATAATGTCAAACGCCATTACAATGACATGATTAAAAACGCCGAATTTGAGTTGGAGGGATTTTCCGAAGACGAGCTGACGCAAAATCGCATCATCACGCTCTCTGAACTCGGAATCGCTCTTGGCATGTTTGTTCAAGACAACTTGAAAGCTCTCATCCCTCAAGGGGAAAACACAGTCGCCGAAATCGGCTTTGGCCTGCTCGGAATCGCGACGAACGTCGATAACAGGTCCCTTTCGAAATTAAATACGCACACCAAGGACATCGGCAACAAACTTCAAATTATTCTTGAAAAAGTGGAACGCATCTGCGTCAATCTACAAGACATATTCGGCAAGCTACTCAAACGCATCAAGGGCAATAAAAACGATGAGTACATGCTGGGACTTTCCACTACATTCAAAACTCTTTCGTATTTCGCCGCCCTGTGGGAGCTCGCTCCTGGGTCAGAAGACTACTGCAGCTCCCTTAGAAATATCAAAGCCTACTATCTCCTCGACGCATTAAATAAGTCCTGGTCCTCTCACGGAGATCAAAGGCTGTTGGACTATTACCCCGAAAACAAAAAGAGGAGCTACCTTGAGCCCGTCGATCGGAACAGGCTCATAGAGGCATTCGACCACTGGTTGGCAGACGCGACTCCTGGCATCCAGTTCAACAAGGAAACGAAAGCAATCACTACCATTCATGCGAACTTAACCTATCTTTCGACAAGTGTTCCCTATGGGGATGGGTATGAGCTTGAGCATATTGTTCCTAAAAAGATAATCAATAAGTATGATGACCCCACAAGTCGGTCCTTTTTTGGCAGCATAATTGGCAATTGCATGTATCTCCCCCGTCTTGATAACAATAAAAAGAAGGAGAAGACACTTTATGATGCAGGCGCGTCAAATTATACGCAGCTGATTCAAGAGTCCCTCTATCCCTCGGAAAGCAATTTGCAGGAAGCAATCAATGCCCTCAGCCACAAGGATTTCGAAACGGCAAACCAAGTAGTTAAAACTCGCTCACGCAAAATCGCCATAGCGATAGCAGACAGCATTCTCGGCTAAGCCCGGAGCGCCCTGCCCGCAATAACCTGGCCGATTCGATGCGGGATGCCGACAATCAACGCGTTTCCGGCGCAGAACGCACGCTGAATATCCGTCATGCCCGTATTCGTCCAACCCTTCGGAAAGCCTTGTAACTGATCGAGCTCGTCGGGTAGCAGGCGCCGAAAACGCCCGTCTGCAGCCTGAACGATATGCTTTGTCCGAGAGGCGCCACCCCCCCCCTCACTTGTCAGGATAGTGCGTGCAGGCGACGCTGCCGAATCCGGAAATGCCATCGAGCCCTCGGAATAGTTATAGGTAAATCCCGTGCGTTTATCCACACGAGGCTCACTTTTGCCGCCCTTGAGATAGCGCCATTTATCGAGCTTGTCGCTCTCGACAAAAAACTCCTCCGGTACGTCCTCGTCATTGACAAGAACATCACCAAGGGTCTTACAAACGCCCGCATATTTTGCCTGAACTTTGGCGGTCACAAAAGCACAGCCTTGCATTACACCCGCGTTTTGGAAGGGAGATGCCTTGAGTCCAATGCCAAATTTCTGAGTATTGTCGTAGGGGTCATCAAAAACAGCCGATTCCGCCAGCTCCCCAAGCGTTTCCGCAGGAAAAGCCTCGGCCATCACGCCACTTTCAAGGCGCTTTTTCAAATCCCAAACCTCGTTTGTTTTCTCTGCATAAATGTACGTACGACGACGCTTCTGGGGAAAGCCATAGTCGGCCCCATTGATTACTCGCCATTCCACCCCATAGCCAAGCGAGGCAAGGCATGACAAAATGATGGCAAAATCGCGCCCTCGTTGAGACGCCGGACTCTTAAGCAAGCGATCGACATTCTCCAACAGAACATAGCGCGGGCTATTCTTCAACTTCAAGAAACGGTAGATGTCCCACCAAAGAACACCTTTTTTGCCCTCAATTCCACTTGCCTTTGAAAGCGGCTTTGCAACCGAATAGTCCTGGCATGGAAAGCCGCCAACCACCATATCAACATCGGGGATATCGATCGTTCCACGTTCATACTCATCCAGAGCAGCATGGATATCCTCGTTGAGCAAAGTGCCGTCATCGAATCGCTTACGATAACAATTGGCTGCAAATTGTCTCGCCGGAGTTCCCGGCGGCTCCCACTGATTCGCCCAGACCGTTTGAAAGGGACCCGCGGCCGGCATATTCATTTCTGAGTCTGTTTTATCCACATAACCTTCGAGGCCTAAACGGAAACCACCAACTCCAGCAAAAAGCTCTGCAACTCGAATTACCTGATCAGACACACCGTCTCCGTTATTCTGCACATCGGCGTCACGACGCCATCGACTATTTTCTCGCTCTACTCTATCGATCTCTTCGCCAATATAACGAGCATTGATCCAAAAACACTTTTTTGTTTCCTGCGTTCCGTACGGCGTCGGCAACGTATCCAATTTATTGCGTCCATGAGGCCTGACGTGGCAACAGCGGTTTTCTGTCGATCGAACCGATTGCTCGGCATGGCCGTTCTTTACGCGGCGCTGCATTTCGTCATAACAGCGCCGTGCCTCAATTAAATCAGCATCAGGCATCTGCCAGAATAGAACCTCGGAAAGACAGTAGACGCCCTTTTCATCCGCATTTTCCCGGTAGATAACAAACAGGTATTTCTGATGCAGATAGTCCCAAAATTCGCTTTCTTCAAATGATTGCCGAACAAGATCAAAGTAGTCGAAAACGGGAAAGGAGATAGACTCTTTCGGCACCCCATTCGCTTTAACGCGCATCGTCTTTGGCTTGATTCCAGCCTTCTCGAATTCCGCAATCCTGGCATCTTCGTCGACACCGAGAATATGGCGTGTGATGAGAGCACATAGGTTCTTCGGTTTACCCGGCCCTTTTCCGACGTAGCCACAGACTGCGGCAAGCTCCACCTCTGTCAAACCGAAATAAGACTCGAATCTCCTATGGATGAGCTCATATAAATCGAGTTGCTCTTCGTCTCTTTCTCTTTTGATTTTCTGTACTTCAAGAAGGCCATTAAGGGCTACGGTCATGTAGGAATTTTTAATTGCCCACGCTCTTGGCTTGGCGGGGATATCAGAAAAGGGCTGTTGACGGCGATCTTTGCTACTTGAAGCCTTTGTTGCGGCTTCAAGATAAAGCGTATCCGATCCAGAAAGCTCGTGTGCCTTACCCGCACGTATTTTTGCGACAACCGTATCCCAGTCACTCTTAAACGTCGGAATGTCTTCTTGAGGAACACCCCAAAGTTCAACAACCTTGACTAGAAAATCTACGGGATTGATATCCTTCTCGTACTGATAGGCAACCAACAGTATCTTTTGCAACTTCTTTTGCAGGCTGCTCGTTTCCCACGTCTCATCAACTACGCTCATATAGTTAATCATGCTTATAACGAGACGTTCTTTTGCAGAAAAGCTGCCGTCACGCTTTAGTTTGAGAGGCGTTGTTTTGAGCTCCGTGCCCACCTCTTCAAAATCAGGATTCGGATCGCTATTAATCGCATAGCGAAAATAATACTGTTCAACAGCGTTGCCAAAAGAACCCTTGCGGCGGTGAGAATCCTCTAGCGTTGTAAGCTCGGGGCATTCTTCACGAAGGGTATGGCCCTCAAGGCGCTTAGCGTATCTACAAATCGAGTCAAGTGATGATCTATCGTATCCGATACCGTTCTCTTCGTGCATCTCAGCCCCTACTAGAACATCCGTTCGATCGCATCATTGTACCGATCGAACGGATGTTCTAGTAGGGCATAATCTGGGCTCTTTCGGTATTGCCGCATCCGCCCGTCCGCACACGAACCTCCCGCGCCGCGACTCAATGGGCTACACTCACACCCAGCCGCCCGCGATCAATCCACAAGGGGAAACCATGGTTTGCAACATCGTCACCTCGCCCATCATGCTGCGCATGCCCAGCGTGCCGGCCACACCAGAAGATATCGCCATCGGGCGCGACCTGGCAGACACGCTTTCCGCCCACTCCCATGAATGCGTGGGGCTTGCCGCAAACATGATCGGCAAGCGCAAATGCGTGATCGCCGTAACCGATGGCCCCCGCACACTCGTAATGTTCAACCCCCGCATTATCGAGCGGCACGACGAATATCAGACCGAGGAGGCCTGCCTCTCGCTCGAAGGCACGCGCCTTTGCACGCGCTATCGCAGCATCCGCGTAACCTACCTAGACGATTCCTGGCACGAGCATACGCGCAGCTTCTCCGGTTTTGTGGCACAGATCATCCAGCACGAGTGCGACCACTGCGAAGGCATCGTCATCTAGCCAGGCCCTCGATTCCCAGGTCCATACACCCCTCATTAAAAAAGCCGACGCGCCCATGAGCAGCACGTCAGCTTTTACGTGTTAACCCCAAAAATATGACAAAATAAACCTGCGGGCTTTTGTCATTAGTGCACGAAAAATCGAACGAACGCATCCTTCCAACCCGCATAGGGCGCGTAACGGAAGGGGGCATCAAAAAACGTCGCTTTAGACACGATGCTCTTCTTGTGGCTAAAGATGTCAAAGCTCTCGCGGCCATGGTACTGGCCCATGCCGCTCTCCCCCATGCCGCCAAAGCCCATATGGCTTGTGGCGAGATGCATGATGCAATCGTTCACGCAGCCGCCGCCAAAGGGCACATAGCGGGTAAAGCGCTGCTGCACCGCACGGTCCTCGCTAAAGATATACAGCGCAAGCGGCGTGGGACGGTCCATAATAAAACGCTCGACCTCGTCCAAACTTTTATAGGTGATGACTGGCAATACAGGACCAAAGATCTCTTCCTGCATCACGGCGTCAACGCTTGGATCCACACCATCGAGAATCGTTGGCTCGATCTTAAGCGACGCCTCGTCCGCGCGGCCGCCCAGCACAACCTTGGCGGGGTCGATAAGCCCGCGCACGCGATCGAAATGCTTGGCGTTGACCATCTTGCCGTAGGCAGGGTTGCTCAGCGCATCCTCACTATACATGGCGCGAACGCAACCTTTGAGAGCCTCGAGCAGTTCGTCGTGCACGCGCTCGTCCACCAGCAGATAATCGGGCGCCACACAGGTCTGACCCACATTGAGCCACTTGCCAAAAGCGATACGACGCGCTGCCACCTTGATGTTTGCCGAGGCGTCCACGATGCAGGGGCTTTTGCCGCCCAGCTCCAACGTAACAGGCGTGAGGTTTCGACTCGCCTGCTCCATCACAAGCTTGCCTACGCTCACGCTTCCGGTAAAGAAGATCTTGTCCCAACGCTGCTCCAGCAGGGCCGTATTCTCGGCACGACCGCCCTCGACTACGCGCACCAAACGCGGGTCGAACGCCTCTTCGCAGATCCGACGCAGCACCGCGCTCGAGGCGGGCGCATAAGCGCTCGGCTTGAGAACCACGGTGTTGCCCGCGGCAAGGGCACCTGCCAGCGGCTCGAGCGTAAGCAAAAACGGGTAGTTCCACGGCGCCATAACAAGCGTCACGCCATAGGGCACGGGCTGGACCTTGCATACGCTCATGGCGTTCGCGAGGTCGCAGGGGCGCAGGCGCGAGCGGCTCCACGACGCAACATGGGCGATCTGATGGCGAATCTCGGCAAGCGACGTGCCAATCTCGCACATATAGGCTTCGCTATGGCTTTTGCCCAAGTCGGCATAGAGTGCAGCGGCGATGTCGTCCTCATGCGCCCGCACGCTCTCCAGCAACGCACGCAAGGCGGCCTTGCGTGCGGAGACATCAAACGTAGCGTGCGTCTTGAAGTAGCGACGCTGCTCCTCGACGATCGCGGCTATTTCTTGCTCGAGCATGCGGCAACCTTTCGTTCGGCGGTGCGGGCAACTCGCGAGGGTCGCTCTGTGCTTCGGCGTTGTCCCTCGCCTGCGCGCACTGCGGGCTCATCGGCAAAATGGCCGCCCGCAACCACGCGATACATGCTCGCAAGCTGCTCGGCGTCCATCAGCCTAGGCACAGGATACAGCGGATTGGATTCTGCCGCAGCATGCGCTGCCATCGACGGTACGTCGGCAGCGTTTATGCCTTCAAGATATCGCGGGATTCCCAAGCGCGCATTCATGTTGTCAATCCACGTGATAAATGCCTGCGCCGCCGTGTGGTCATCTGCTTTTGCAGGGGCAATGCTTGCATTGCGCGCCAACTCGGCAAGCTTGGGCTCTGCGACCGGGCCGTATGCGCGCAACATATGCGGAAGGATTACGGCGTTTGCAAGGCCGTGCGGCATGCCATAGCGGCCGCCCAAGCTGTGAGCGATTCCGTGCACGTATCCCACGTAACTACGCGTAAAGGCTATTCCAGCTTGATAGGCGGCCTCGAGCATATTTGCGCGAGCCTCGATATTCTGCCCGTTTTCGTATGCCTCGAGCAGGTTGTCATGAATCAGGCGCACGGCGCGCTTTGCCGCCGCGCGCGTATAGGCGTTGGTACTGCGCCCGATGTAGGCCTCCACCGCATGGGTGAGAGCGTCCATGCCCGTCTGGCCCGTAATGGAGGCAGGCAATCCGCAGGTGAGGCGCGGGTCGTGCACGGCATAGCGAGGGATGAGCACAAAGTCGTTGACGGGGTACTTGTAGTGCGTTTTATCGTCGGTAATCACGGCCGCAAGCGTTACTTCGCTCCCCGTTCCCGCCGTCGTGGGAACGGCAATGAGCAACGGCAGGTGACGATGCACGCGCAAAAGGCCGCGCATCTTGTTGATGGGCTTGCGCGGCTGAGCGATACGTGCGCCCACGCCCTTGGCGCAGTCCATGGCCGAGCCGCCGCCAAAGCCGATGATGGCGCGGCAGCCGTGCTCGCGGTACAGCGCAGCGGCTTCCTCTACGTTAGAGACCGTGGGGTTTGCCTGGGTATCCGCGTAGATCGTGCAGTTGATTCCCACCTGCGCGAACGTGGCCTCGAGCCCGCGAGTCAAACCGAGCCTGGCGATGCCGGGGTCCGTCACCAGCAAGACCGAGCCGATGCGCTTGTCGGCCAGTACCTGCGAAACCTGATCGGTCGAATACATAATCTTGGGTTCATAGTACGGAAGGATCGGCATGGCAAGACGAAACACGGTCTGATAGATACGGCACCATGCTTTATAGGCTTTGTTCACGGTCTTCTCCCTGGTTGTTCTTTGGGTCAAGCTGGCGAAATCTGGCGAACAGGGGGCAGCCATCCCTCCCTCGTTGATGCCGGCTCGCTGTGCTTCTCAAACATTCGTTAACGAATCAACATTCAAGCCAGCCGATTGTAGTTCTTTAGCTGCGTCGATATTGTTAACTCATTAACATTTTATGACATTCTTAAAAATCTTTTTGAGAATTATTCCTATTACTGTTTAAATCTCGCTGAAGTTGTGCATAATGGAATCGTCAAGCGGGAGCCGGAGAGGAACCTAACAGGGCCGGCGAACGCACTCTGTGACCAAAGGAGATTATTATGAAATTCGTATGCCCCGTTTGCGGTTATGTTGAAGAGTTCGATGGTGATCAGCTGCCGGAGGATTTTAAGTGCCCCCAGTGCGGCGTTCCCGGTTCTCGTTTTCTGAAGCAGGATGAGGGTGGCTTTACCTGGGCTGCCGAGCACGTTGTGGGCGTTGCCAAGGAGGGCGTGCCCGAGGACATCGTCGCCGACCTGCGTGCAAACTTCGAGGGCGAGTGCTCCGAGGTTGGTATGTACCTTGCTATGGCACGTGTTGCCCACCGCGAGGGCTATCCTGAGGTTGGCCTCTACTATGAGAAGGCCGCCCATGAGGAGGCAGAGCATGCCGCCAAGTTCGCCGAGCTTCTGGGCGAGGTCGTGACCGACTCCACCAAGAAGAACCTCGAGATGCGCGTTGAGGCCGAGAACGGCGCCACCGCTGGCAAGACCGATCTTGCCAAGCGTGCCAAGGCTGCCAATCTCGACGCCATCCACGACACCGTGCACGAGATGGCTCGCGACGAGGCCCGTCACGGCAAGGCCTTCGAGGGCCTGCTGAAGCGCTACTTCGGCTAAACCAAACAAAAAATAACGCTATAAGCGTTGATGGGAGGGGTTTCAAGCATTGAAACCCCTCCCATTTTTCAAAACTTTTCGAAATAGGTACCCTAAAACAAAAAAGTAAAGTAGACGAAATATTAAACCCCCTACTTTCCTGGGGTTTTGTTATTAAAAATCACGGTCTACTTTCCAAGTTCAATTTAGGGTACCTATTTCGAATTGTTTTGTTGTAGTAGCATTTATTTTATGGTCTGCAATGCCTAAAACTCCCCCAATGTCGCCCAATCAATAAGTAATTCGCGCCTCAGCTCGTCCTCGCGGGTCTTCATCGCATCCGTTTTGGGCCTATAAGGATAGCCGAGCTTATTCGCAAGCATCTCTGTCACGGTATGGAAGCTTTCTTTATCGGACATCTTCTTGAACGTGAGCAAAACTACGTCGTATCCCATGCTTTGCAGCGCGGTCACCCTGTCTGCATCTCGGATGCCAGCATCAAGTTTGCCGTGCTCGATGGCGCCCTGACATTCAACTATCACCGAACGGCTGCCATCCGCAGACACAAAGTGCAGGTCGGCGTACACCTTCTCTTTATCCACGATCTTTTTTGCCTTCTGATCTAAAGCAATCTCATAGTTGTTTTCAAAACAAGATAGACCCTCGCCGCCCAGGCGCCGCGAAAGACCAAACAACATAGAAGCCTGCACCTCGAACGGAGAAGCCGTAACGCCGCTTACTTGCCTTGCTGCATTGAGCAGCTTCTTTCCTCCGCGAAGGCTCCGATTGCTTTCTGCATAATCCAGGAGATCATCTATCTGAATAAGAGGCGGACGCTGCCACAAATTAGTCACTTCGCCCTTCTGATTAGTTGAACGCTTCCAGCCAAAATCCCCTGGCAGCTGATGTGATGCATAGGCATCTTTGAGCGCTTTTTCCATCGGGTCAGAAGGCTTAAAGACCGCAAAGGTGCTGCACATCTCATATGCCATCATGACAAGTTGCATCTCACTTGCACACGGAGCAACTGTAAGCAGAGTAAATAGCGGCGATGTGACTTGAACCCCGTGATCTGTTTCCCATATTGCCTCGGATGGAAGTTGCCCAGACCAGAGATGGCGTTCAAGCAAAGTCCCGTGCGTCACCGAATTCCTGCAATAGACCAGCGTATGCAACGGGAAGCCCAGCACATGATTCACCAAAAGATCCTGGCGCAATCGCAGCCGCTGACGGTCGCAATCTTCATCGGGAATGGGCGGACACAGTACAAGGATCTGCGGCGGAATCCGATGATAACGAAACGCGGATATGTTGGAAAAAACGTAGGACATGGCACCAAGATACTCGCCTGGCCCGCAATATTTTGACGTATTTGGGTTTTCGACAGCAATTCGAGCAACGGCAAGATAGTGCCTCTGAGCGGCGAAAACCTTACAGAATTGTCCTTAATTTTTCTGCAAGTTCTCCCCCCATTTCTTTCTCGAGCATCAAATACTGAACCACAAGGTGACGTATGCCGTCATCGACCCCATGTTCCGCACACCAAAGGTGGTCGGCGAGCGCAGAGACACATCCTGTGGGCATCCCAAGTACCCGCAGCAACTCGCGCTCATCAAGATCCGTCTCGATGGCCAAGACCGCATGGAGGCCGGCGTCGGCACCCTCAAGGCGCACTCGGCCCTCCAAGCCCGCCTGAGCGATCGCGACCACCAGAGCGTCGCGCGCATCCCGAGCGCGCTTGCGCACGCGCCGCACATGCCGCTCGTACTCCCCTGTCTCCAAGAGATGCGCAAGCACGATTTGGTCGATAGAACTCACCGTCGAAGCATAGAATCCCAGCTCTTGCCGATACCGCTCCATCAACCGGTCCGGCAGGACCATATAGGCCAAGCGCAATGCCGAAGAAAGGCTTTTGGAAAACGTGTTGGTATAGATCACGCAACCTGGCGCATCAATAGCTGTAAGCGGTGGGATTGGCTTGCCAGCCAGACGAAACTCGCAGTCAAAATCGTCCTCGATAAGGTAACGGCCCGAGCGCTGCGAGGCCCATCTGTTTTTCACAACAACTAAATTTAGGATTTCACGACTAATTTCTTTCGGGTTTCACCGTTTTGCAAAGGTGCCGCACCCTTTCTTCGCTAACTGTCCGATCTTCCCATCATCAAGGCTTCCTCGAACCTTCTGCTCTGCCCGCCGAACTCAACCAGCCGACCATGATGCATGATCCTGTCAATCGTCGCCGTGGCCAGGTGCGCGTCTCCCAGCACAGTGCCCCATTTGCCGAACTCTATGTTGGTTGTGACGATCATGCTCCTCGTCTCGTACGTTGCCGACATCACCTGGTAGAGCAGCCGAGCGCCCTCGATGTCTATCGGGATGTAGCCGTACTCNCCATCCAAGCAGGGCATAGCGCCGCGCGATGGAAGTCACGCGGCCCGTAGGGAACTGGTGCGATGGCATAAGGTGCAAGACATCGACACCGCTCTTTTCGAGTTTGTGCAAATCCGGTCCTTCCGCATCGAGCGGAATATGGCACACGTCGCAGCCGCACGCCTGGTAAATGCGCGTAAGGCGAAGATAGCCCGGATCCTCCACGGCGTAGGTCTTCTCGCGGCCCAAAAGCTGCACCAACATGGTATCGAGCAGCTGTGCACCGGCGCCAATCACGATAGCCTCGGGGTCAACATCCATTCCGCGCGATCCGCGCAAATGCGCCGCAATCGCGCGGCGCAGACGGGCCGTTCCCTGCGCCGGCGCCGGCGCAAACAGTTCGCGCTCGCTTTCGCTCGCAAGCACAGTCTTGAGTGCACGCTGCCAAAGGCGGGAACCATCGAGCGACGTTTTTGGCAGGTCGGATACCGGCACAAAAGCACGGCCGGGCGCAACGCTCCCGGCATCGCGATCCGCCGCATCCTTGAGCCGGGGCACAGTTGCCGCCCGCGGTAGCTCATTGGCAAAATATCCACGGCGCGGCTCCGATCGCACAAACCCCTCAGCAACAAGCTGGTCATATGCGCCCTCACCGTAATAACGCTTATGCCCAAATGCTGCGCGAGCCCGCGCTTCGATGGCAGATGCTCGCCCGCCACAATAGACCCCGAGAGAATATCATCTCGAATTCGCTGGTATAGATACTCGTAAAGACTGACAGGCCCACGTTCATTCAAGTCGTAATCGAGCATGTATCCTCCATCTGACCTTATCAGTTTTTGCAATCTGACCTTATTCTGACCTTAAAAAACAATTACGCACCTGGTCATGTTTATTTCCCTAGAAACCTTATAGGATATTCGCCCAAGCAAGCACCAAGCCCCCGCAGCATTCCGCGCGGACTCAAAGAAAGGAACCGCTATGCCTCAAACACAAACCGCGGCCGAGCGCGTCAAGCTCAACCGTCAGCTCGCCCAGATGCTCAAAGGCGGCGTCATCATGGACGTCACCACGCCCGAGCAAGCACATATCGCCGAGGAAGCGGGCGCCTGCGCCGTCATGGCCCTCGAGCGCATCCCGGCAGACATCCGCGCCGCCGGCGGCGTGAGCCGCATGAGCGACCCCGCCATGATCCGCGGCATCCAAGAGGCAGTGTCCATCCCCGTGATGGCAAAGTGCCGTATCGGCCACATTGTGGAGGCCCAGGTGCTGCAGGCCATCGACATCGATTACATCGACGAGTCCGAGGTCCTCTCCCCCGCCGACAACGTGTACCACATCGATAAAACCCAGTTCGACGTGCCCTTTGTGTGCGGCGCCCGCGACCTGGGCGAAGCGCTGCGCCGCGTGGCAGAGGGCGCCACGATGATCCGCACCAAGGGCGAGCCGGGCACCGGCGACGTTGTGCAGGCCGTGCGGCATATGCGCAAGATTCAAAAGCAGATTCGCGACGTTGTGGCCCTGCGCGAGGACGAGCTGTTCGAGGCCGCCAAGCAGCTTGCCGTCCCCGTTGAGCTGCTGCGCGAGGTCCATGCTACAGGCAAGCTCCCTGTCGTGAACTTTGCTGCAGGCGGCGTGGCCACCCCGGCGGATGCCGCACTCATGATGCAGCTGGGTGCCGAGGGTGTCTTTGTGGGATCGGGCATCTTTAAGAGCGGCAACCCCGCCAAGCGCGCTGCCGCGATTGTCAAAGCTGTGGCAAACTTCACGGACGCAACGATGATCGCCAAGCTTTCCGAGAATCTGGGCGAAGCCATGGTAGGTATCAATGCCGATGAAATCGAGCTCATCATGGAAGAGAGGGGCAAGTAAGCCATGGCATGTGCCGTTCTTGCCGTTCAAGGCGCCTTTATCGAGCATGAGCAACGTCTGCTCGAGCTGGGCGAAGACTGCATCGAGCTGCGCCAGGCAGCAGACCTTGCCCGTCCCTTTGACCGCCTGGTGCTGCCCGGGGGCGAATCCACCGTGCAGGGCAAGCTTCTGGAGGAGATCGGTATGCTCGAGGGCCTGCGTGCCCGCATAGAAGACGGCATGCCCACACTCGCCACTTGTGCCGGACTCATCTTACTTGCGCGCGACCTTGCCGCTCACGACGATCGAGGCACACCGCGCCTGGGCACAATGAACATCACGGTCGAGCGCAACGCCTATGGCCGCCAGCTGGGAAGCTTCCATGCTCAGGCCGAATGCGCAGGCATGCCAGACGTTCCCATGACATTTATTCGAGCCCCCTATATCGCCAAGGTGGAGCCCAGCGTTGAAGTCCTTGCTCGTGTGGATGGACGCATCGTCGCCGCACGCGAGGGCTCACAGCTCGCCGTCGCCTTCCACCCCGAGCTCGACGATGACCTGCGCATGCATCAGCTTTTCCTGCAGATGTAAAACCCAGGGCGTGAACCACGCCGCACAGGCACTAAAAAATGGCGCCCTTGGTTGTTACGTACCGAGGGCGCCATGCGTTTACGCTCGAGCGCTTATGTCGCGAGGCGAATTAACGATCGAAACGACCGCCGCGGTTGCCGCGGAAGCCGCCGCCGTTACCGCCACGACGGTCGTCACGGCC
>NZ_LT699743.1:208434-451379 GCF_900155365.1 Collinsella bouchesdurhonensis
CACCGCTGAAGCCCATGCGGGGAGCGCCATGGCTGCCGTGGCTGCGGTCGCCGCCACGACGATCGTCACGGCCGCCTCGCGGACCACGGTCGTCGTCCAGGCCCATCTCGACCAGCGGATCGATAACCTGATCAAGCAGAGCAAGCAGCTGCTCGACGCTATCGGCAGAAATCTGCGGAACGAGCTTCTTGCGCTTCTTGGCCTGAGCAGCGATCAGCTCCTCGGCATCCTCGCTCGCCATAACAACGACCTTGCGCATATCGGGCTCTTCGGGCTCGATACGAGCAACGATGTCGAGCTTCTCGGCCTCGGCAAGAATGGCGTTGAGGTCGCGAAGGCCCATGCCCATGAGCTCAGCCATCTCCTTCTGCTCCATCTTGGGCTTGAGCTCCAGGAGCTTAAGGGCACGCTGCAGATCGCGACGGCGATCGGCCTCGGCCTCGGCCTCCTGAGCCAGAGCACCGCGACGGTTACGCAGCAGGCGAGCAGCACGGTTCACCTTATCAAACAGCTTGTCATCCAGATCCTCGGGAGCAGTCTGGCCCTCGGCAGCCTCGACAACCTCGTCGTCCTCGGCAACCTCAGCGTCGGCCGGGGCGGCCTCAACATCTGCATCCTCAGTCGTAGCAACCTCGGCCTCAACCTCAGCCTGCTCGACCATATCCATCGTCTCGTCCAGTTCCATGTTCTCGTTCTCGGACATGTGTCTCCTCCCGCGCTCTAGATGCGCTTTTCAATCATGCAACCATATCTGGTCGCTTACCTGCGGCGTGGCGGCCTTCCGACCCGTTTTTGCCACGCTGCCTTTGCCGTTCCCGGCAGCCTGTGCAAGTTTACGCATGTTGATGCCAAAACCCGCGGGCAAACTCGCGTCTCCACAGGTTACGCACGTACAAGCATAAAAAAGGGCACGCATCTTGCCGATGCGTGCCCCCAGAAAGAGGATATCGAATACACTTTGGCGCTCGTCCAAGTCCCGTATGCGCTCAACGCAATACCGGTCTGCACCCGTACCCGATTGGCGCCTTAAGCCAGCAGCTCGCGAATGCGCTCCACCTGCTCCGGCGTTGCCTGCACGGCAGGCTCGAACACCTTGGTCGATACGGGCAGGCCCTTGACCATAACGGCAACCTTAATCGAAGAGATAAACAGATCGCACACGTCATAGACAGCCATGAGGTGCGAAATGCGCTCGGCGGCCTCCACGGCCGTAGCATAGTCGCCCTCCTGGTAAGCACGATGCATGCGCACGAACGTCTCGGGCTCGACATTGGTAAGACCGCTAAGGACGCCATTGCCACCCGACACGCGATTGACCAGGTAGTATTCGTCAAAACCGGAGAATACGGTGAACTCCGGGTTCACAGCGCGAGCGGCACGAATAACTTTGCGCGTATGGCTGATGGTATCCACGGTGTCCTTGATGCCGCAGATGTTGGGGTACTGCGACGCCAGACGCGCCACCAGCTCGGGGCTAAGATCGGTACCCGTGCGCGCCGGGAAATTGTAGAGGATCACGGGCAGCTTCGTCACCTTGGCGATACCGCCAAAGTAAACCTCAGCGGTAAGGTCGGTCGGGCCAAAATAATACGGGGAGACCGCGAGCACGGCGTCGGCGCCCACTTCCTCAGCATAGCGCGTGAAATCGAGGACGTTGGAATACGTCGTATCGCCCACTCCAGCAAAGACCTTCATGCGGCCGGCAACACGGTCCACAGCGAACTTCAGAGCCTCCTTCTTCTGGTCGAGGCTCACGCTGTAAAACTCGCCGATGCTTCCAAACAGCAGCACGCCATTCATGCCCGCATCGGCAAGATGGTCAAGATGCTTGCCCCACAGGTCGAAATCGATTTTTCCCTCATCATCCGTAATAGTGATCGTCGGGCAAAAAACGCCTTCAAACATGTTTGCATCTCACTTTCCCGGACAGGCGCTATCGCACAAATCCTAACGTAATCTAACGGGTAAACACGAAACCCGCCTTCGCGGGAAAGCGGCTCGCGGGCTTCGTCATATATATGGGTTATTCGATCGGTCTCTAATCGATCTGCTCGTTTTCAAACACCACGCCCTTTTGCAGGATGATGTTTGCGTACTGAGCTCTCTCGCTAGTCGCGATCACGGCATAGGCCTTCTTGGCCTCGTCGTAAAACGGGAAGCGATCAATGGTGCCGATAGCGTCACGGCCGCGCTCGTCGACCTTCGAGATAAGCTCGGCATACGTATCCCAAATTGGAGTCGCGCAGTCATCGCCCGGCACAACATCCATCAACGTGACAGGTTTCTCGACATACTGATCGAGCGGATAGAGCTTCAAAATAGCCTCGAGAATCTCGGGCACCCCATGTCCGTCGCAACGCACAAGACGATTCCCCTGGGCAATCGATGCCGCAGGAAAATTGCCATCGGCGATTACGAGCGTGTCTCCATGCCCCATCTCGCACATGATGGAAAGGAGCTCGGGAGGAAGAATTGGCGAGATACCTTTAAGCATGCTCGTTTCCCTTTTCTCGATATCCAAAAGAACCTGCGCGCTGCCTTGCGCAACGCGCAGGAAAAACAACTAGAGCTTGAGGCCGTAGGCGCGCACGGCGTTGTTCATGAAGAAGTCCTCGTCGTCGCCAAACTCATCGCGCAAAACGCTGAAGTGCTCGTCAAACGTCGAGTAAAGCTTCACAACCGGCCAGTTAGACGCATAAAGCAGCTTATCAGAATCAAAGGTCTCACGCGTGAACTTAAGAAGGTCGGAGACGAACTTCTTATCTGCCGTCGGGAAGCCCGAAACCTTAAGGTAGAGGTTGGGCAGGCTCGCCATCTTCTTCATGACGGCCTTGTACTCATCGGAGAGTTCCTCCACATTGCCAAGGTGGTTGAGGATGACGGTCTCCTCGGGAGCCTGGGCAAAAGCCTCATAGGCGTCTTCGAGCTCATTAACGCGGTTGCAGGACTCGAAAGGCAAACCCTTGGCAGCCATTGCATGCAAACCATCGATAAAGCTGGGCTCGAGGCAGCGACCCTTAAGCTCCGAGTCGATATGAAGCGGCTCGCGAATGCCCGCGGCAAAGGCCGGGACACGCATCCAGGGCGAAACATCGCTGCGAAGCATGCAGGCTAGCATCTTGGGATCGGCAGACTTGATGTCATACGCGATCTTGTCCTCGGCCTCATGGTCGGCGCAATCGACCTCAACGTACACGCCGCCCACAAACTCGACGCCTGCCTGGCGCGCATACTCTGCTTCAAGGTCCTTGAGGGTATAGGTATGCGTGATGGTGCCGTCGGTACCCTCAAGCCAGGGGAGGTCTTGGGTATCCAGGTTCCACACATGGAAGTGCGAATCGATTACTTTAAGAGCCATAGTGGCTACTTCCTTTCCAAACCGATCTTGCAGCCAAAAAGACCGTACCATGCAACGTACAGGAATCCCGGAACCGCCACAAGCAGAGCAACGTTGATGCCGGCGGCATCGGCGATAGCGCTCATGAGCAGCGGGATCAAGGCTGCGCCCACAATGGACATGACGAGCGCAGAAGAACCGGTCTTGACAGCGGAACCCTTAAAGCCAGTCAGCGTGAGCGAAAAGACCATGGGATAGCCAATGGAGACAAACAGGTACGAGACGATCATCGCGACAACGGACACCGGGCCCAGTCCCAAAAACGCTACGAAGAACAGGATGGCGGAGGCGGTCATGTAGATGCCCAGAAGCTTACCGGGCTCGACCTTTGCCATGATCGGGGTGGACACGAAGCGTCCCACGGTAAAGAGCAGCGACAAGATCGAGAGGTATGCTGCGGCGGTGCCAGCCGTCATGCCCGGCCACTGCTGCATGGCAAAGCTAGAGAACAGCGACATGCCGGCAACCTGCAGGCCGATGAAGATGAACTCGGCCAAGACGCCCAGGGCAAAGTAGGGACGCTTGAGCATAGAGCCGATCGAGACCTTCTCGGCATTGCCGTTCGCTTCTTCCTCATCGCCCGGAGGCGTTGGGAGCTTGACGAAAACAAACACGGCAAGAACAACGGCAAGCACGACGGCGATAACGATGTACATGCCGCGCATGCTAGAAAGAAACGCCAGCTTGGCAGCGGCAAAACCCGGGTCGCCAGCAGCGACGGTAGAGCCCAGGAATTGCGAGAGGATAAGCGGACCCACGATATTGCCCACGCCGTTAAAGGACTGGGCCAGGTTCAGACGCATGGACTCGTGCTTCTCGTCACCCAGCTTGGTGATGTAGGGGTTGCAGTTGGTCTCCAGGGTAGAGGCGCCAGCTGCAATCACGAACATGGCAAGAAGAAAGATGCCGTAGGATGCGGCATTGGTGGCGGGCACCGTGATGAGCGAACCCAGCACGAAAAGCGCGAGGCCCATGACGACGCCGCCCTTGTAGCCAAACTGCTTTGCCACGATCGAGGCGGGAATTGCCATCACGAAATAGGCACCATAGTAGGCAACCTGTAGCAGGCTCGCCTCGGTACCAGAAAGCTCGAGGTAGTTGGCCATCGGGCTGTTGAGGGCGTTGACCAAGTTCATGGTCAGGCCCCATACAAAGAAAAGTGAGGTCACAAGGACGATGGCAACCGTGGCCGCCGAGCCCTTCGACGAACCCTTTTTGCTAGAAGCAGTCATAAACCAGCCTTCTTCTTTAGTGGCTACTATACGTAGTTAGTCCAGAGCGCGGTCGAGGTTGACGTAACCGCCGTCGACGTTGCACCACTGGCCGGTGGTGTGGCTGGAACGATCGGAAAGCAGGAAGCAGGTGGTGTCGGCAATCTCCTCGGTGGAGGTCATGCGATGCTCCAGCGGGATGCGGTCAGTGATGAGGGACAGGCGCTTCTGCTGGGCCTCCTCGTCACCGAAGGTCTTGATCCAGTTGGCGTACAGCGGCGTCCAAGCCTCGGCGACGACGATGGCGTTGACACGCACGGAGTCGTGGACGAGGGCTGCGGCCCACTCACGGGTGAGGCCGAGAATGGCGCCCTTGGCGGCGGCGTAGGCCGTCGTCTTGCCCTGGCCGGTGAGGGCGACCTTGGAGGCGATGTTCACGATGGAGCCCTTGGACTCCTTGAGGTACGGGCAGGTCTCGTGGACGAGCTCGAAGTAGTGCGTGAGGTTACCGTGCAGGGACTTCTCGAAGTCCTGCCAGCTCGTGGTCTCAAGCTCCAGGTTGTCGTTACGGCCAGCGTTGTTCACCACGCCGTCGATGTGACCATACTTCTTGTAGACCTCCTCGACGATGGGCTTGATGGCATCGGTGTCGTTGAGGTCGATGTAGTACATCTCAAACGTCTTGGTGATCTCGGAAATCTCGGCGCGGAACTCGTCCTCGACACCGTCCTTGCGGTTCAGGACCACGGGGATAGCACCCTCGCGAGCGAGCTGCAGCGCGATGCCTTTACCGATACCCTTGAAACCGCCAGTGACGAAAACGACCTTGCCCTCGAGATGCAAATCCATTTCTAAAACCTCCTTGTTGCGCCGCACCCTGCAGCGCATCTGTCTCATGCCGTCCTATATCAGCATGTAAGAACCAAAACCGACTATGTGACCACGCGGCTATGCCGCGACATGTCCTACATGTAGTTGCACAGGTGGGGCAGCGCCGTCTCCGTGTAACCAAGTGCCTCGGCGCACGTGGGTTCGCCGTTGCAAACGCGAATGATCTGATCGATCAGCTGATCGCGCAGCTCCTCCATGGTCTGCGGACCATAGATGGTGGCCTGAGCATCGAAGTCGATGTTGTCGGCCATCGTTTTTGCCGTGCGACCGTTGGCGGTCAGGCGCAGCACGGGAGCGATTGCGTTACCCGTGGGCGTACCCAGGCCAGTAGAGAAGACCACGAGCTGGCAGCCGCCTGCAATAATGCCGCCCACGGACGAAGGATCGTTGCCTGGCGTATCCATGACAACAAGGCCCTTGTGCGCATCGAGCTGCGCGGCGTACGGATACACCGCGTTGATAGTACTGTGACCTGCCTTATGAATGCAGCCGAGAGACTTCTCCTCAAGCGTGGTGAGGCCGCCTGCCATGTTGCCAGGGCTCGGATTGCCCTCGCGCATCTCGGCGCCGAATTTCTGAACATACGCCTCGTAGTCGTAGACGATCTTCAGCAGCTGGTCACCGATCTCCTTCGTGGCGGCGCGACGCGCCAAAATGTGCTCGCCGCCAAACAGCTCGGGGGTCTCGCACAAGACCGTCGTGGCGCCCTGCGAAACCATCCAATCGGAAACCTCACCAATCAAGGGATTGGAGCCAAGGCCGCTCGAGGTGTCCGAGCCGCCGCAATTGGTACCAAAGATCAGCTCGTCGATACCGCACTCGGTGCGCACCTCCAACGAGGCCTCGCGCACCAGCTCGCGCGCGAGCCTCGTGCCCTCCTCGACAGCTTTGATCGATCCGCCCACTTGCTGGATGATGAGCGTCTCGATTCGCTTGTTCGTACGTTTACGAATCGCATCGACAACCAGGTCGTTTTGGCAGCCTTCGCAGCCCAACGACACTGCCAGCACAGAATGAATATTTGGGTTGGAAGCAAGTCCTGCCAGGGTATCCACAGTCAGCTGCTGATCTGCATCGACCTGAGAGCAACCGTTTTGGTTATGGAACGTAACGCATCCCTCGACCGCACGAGCAATGCGCTCGGTCGTATCGGATGCGCAGATGCTTGTTGGCAGAATCAAGACGTGATTACGAATGCCCACGCGACCGTCGCTGCGACGATAGCCCATAAAGGTGCGGGTGCACGCCACGGGAGCCGAAGGACGCGCCGCCTCGTTCTGCACATCGGCGTCAACATCGACCGCGTCTTTTAGCGCGTCGCTGCTTGCGCAGTTGTGAACATGCACGTGGTCGCCTGCTTTGATATCGCACGTTGCCTGGCCAATGAACTCGCCGTATTTGACAACCGCCTGGCCTGCCTTGATATCCTGACGTGCCACTTTATGAAACAGGGGCACATCTTGGTTGGCTACTACATGGCCGCTCTCCCCTCCGGGCAGGGCGTATGTCACCTCATCGCCGGCATGAAGCGGGTAGATAGCTACGACCACGTTATCGCGATCGTCGATAATAACGCCATTCCTCATTGGCTGCCTTTCTCTCGTTAGACCACGGCTGTCTAACATCGTAGTGCATCCGTTACATACTCCATGCGCATCGGCATTGATGAGTGTTCGTATATCGGAACTTACTGTTCTAATTCCGAACTCTTATCAAGTACGAATATCGTCATTTTTTTTCTTAATTCAAGTAAACGGAGCTTTATTCTCCGCGAACGGCGGTCCTATATACGAACGTTTTGAAGTCAAGTGGTTATTGATATAGCCCAGACAGCACTTCTTTGACTGCTATAACGCTCCGTTTTGTCTTATATCGAGCTTGATTAATAAGACCGTTCACTCATGTATTCCGCATTTCGCGCTCAATTCGTAAATACGAATGACTAAACTTGCTTCTGGTCCGTCATATGGCTGATAGCGATAAGGAAATGGTGACTATGCCCACGAAGAATACCGATGCCCCACATCGTTCAACGCAACGCGTGCTCAATATCCTCGATGTGCTTTCGCACTCGGACGATGGCCTTACCATGGCAGAAATCTGTCGCACGCTCCAGGCGCCCAAGAGCAGTCTCTTTCCCATAATCCACACCATGGCGGAGGAAGGCTACATCTGCTTCGACGAAACCTCAAATCACTATCGCATCGGGTTCAAAACATATCTTGCAGGCAAAGCTTACGTGCGCGGCAAGGACGCCGTAAGCGTTTTGTCGTCGCAGCTCCAACGCATCGTTCATGCCTGTGGCGAAACATGCCAGGCGGGAATCCTTTCGGGCGACAAAGTGCTCTATATCGCAAAGGTCGACTCGCCGCAGCCCGTGCGTCTGTTCTCCGCTATCGGTCGAGCGCTCCCCATCCATTGCACGGCCATTGGAAAAGCGCTCGTATGCGAACACGAACACGACGAGCTGCATGCGTTGCTGGGCGATGATTTTCATCTCTACACCCCGCGCACGCACGCCACTTTTGAAGACCTATGGGAAGATCTGCAGGTCGTGCGCCAGGAGGGCATCGCTCACGACCGAGGCGAAATGACCGATTCGATCGAGTGCATCGCCGCGCCCGTGCACGTTGACGGCCAGATTCATTACGGCATCGGCATCTCCGTGCCGTCGTATCGTCTTACAATCGAAAAATCCGCTGAGCTCACCCAGCTCCTCGAAGACGCCACCACCTATCTCGAAGCGGTTCTCTCCTAAATCAAAAGGTGACAAAAAGTCGACAGGTTTATTTTGTCACCTTTTGCCATTCGGCGTCCCTTTTCTACCGTTCGCCCCGCAGTGCGCGGCAGCACCGGCAGAACAGTTAACGCCGCCTTGCCCGATTCCGCCACCCCAGGCACTGCGGCCGCCGTCACGCCCGGCCTCCTTCACGCCCCCAATAGGAGCACCGCGTTGAGAACCGTGACGATAAGCGCAATGACCATCAACGTTGCCTTTAGTGCGGCGCTGTTTGCGTACTTTCCCATAACGCGCGGGGAGCTCGTAAGCCATATCTGGACAAAAACTGTGATAGGCAGCTGCAAAGATAAAAGCACCTGGCTCCACACAAGCCCCTGGAAGGCGTCTTGGACGAAGAATATCGAAGCGGTCGCCAGCAAAAACGTGCACACAACGCCAATCGAGCTGTGCCGGTCGCGCACATCGTAGGGCTCACCTGCAAGACCTGCAGAGATGGTCCCCGCTGCCATACCGGCAGTGATGGACGAAGACACACCCGCAAAGAGCAACGCGAGCGCAAACACCGTTGAAGAAGCAGCGCCCAGTATGGGCTCGAGCGTGCATGCCGCCTGCGCAAGATCGGTCACCAGCGTGCCAGCGTTCCAAAATACCGAAGCCGCCAGCAACACCATAGCGCTGTTGATGGCCCATCCCACCACCATGGAAAAGAGTGTGTCGACAAACTCGCTTCTCAAACGCTTGGCAATCGCGTCGTCCCCGCGCTCATTGATGCACTGGCTTTGAATGATCTCGGAATGCAAAAAGAGGTTATGCGGCATCACGACGGCGCCCAAAACCGACACGATAATGGCCGGCGAACCCACCGGGACCGTGGGCGCAACCCAGCCCGCCGCAGCGCTCGCCCAATCCACATGCACAAGAGCAATCTCGAATAAAAAGGACAACCCAATCAGCGATACAAAGCCGATAATCCAGCGCTCGACACGCATGTACGAATTGGTAAGAAGCATGACGAGCGATACGGCGGCCACAACGACCGCGCCCGCTCGCAGTGGCAAGCCCAAAAGCATCTGCAGGGCAATGGCTCCGCCAAGTATCTCGGCCATGGCTGTCGCAACCGATGCAGCAAGGGCCGTGAGCAGCACAAACCTAGAAAGAAAGCGTGGCATATGGCGCGTTACCGATTCGGCCAGGCACTCGCCTGTCACGATTCCCAGATGCGCGGCATTGTGCTGCAAAACGATGAGCATGATTGTCGACAGGGTCACAACCCACAGGAGGCTATAGCCAAATTGGGAGCCGGCAGCCATATTCGACGCCCAGTTTCCGGGATCAATAAAACCTACCGTTACGAGCAGGCCGGGGCCAATCGCTCGCAATATGTCGAGCCCTCCGGTGTGTCCGGTGTGGCGCGTCCCAAACAGGCGTCGATGCAATTGGCCGCGTATTTTTGAGGTTGATGATGGCGTTTGATTCATAGGTCCTCGCTTTATTATTAGCTATGGTTAACTTATAGCGATGCAACCCTCGTTGTCAAGCTATATCAAGCGATATCAATCACGCTGTGGGCGCGCAAACCTATAAATGTGAAAGAGATATGAAAATGTGACAAAATAAACCTGTCGTCTTTTTGTCACATTTTAAGGGAGTGGGGTGAGGATGCCGGTGTTTTGCATGGCGTCGGCATCGCTCATGCGGCCCAGGAGAATGGCCGTAACCGGGCGCAGGTCCTCGGGGACCGTCACCTTAAGGTTGTCGCGCGGGCTGTCGACGCACAGCACGCGACCACCTATGCGTTCCACGAGCGAAGAATCATCGGTACCCACAAAGCCATCGGCCAATGCCGCAGCGTGAGCACGGCGCATGGTCTCGAGTGCGAAGATCTGCGGCGTCTGCGCAGCCCAATAACGGCTACGCGGGGGCGTCTCCACAATGCGATTGCCATCAACGACCTTGAGCGTGTCGATTGCCGCCTGACCGCACACCACGCCGTCGACTCCCGACTCGCAGCGCAGCGAGCAAATAGCGCGGTCGATAACCTCGGCCGTGATAAGCGGGCGCGCCGCATCGTGGATAGCCACGTACTCGTAGCCCGCGGGAACGGCCTCGACACCGGAGCGCGTAGAATCCTGACGCGTCTTGCCGGCCTCGGCAAAGGTGATGGGCGTGGCAAAGTTGTAGGGGTCAATCGCCTGGCGGCGCATCTCGTCCATCTTCTCGGCCGGGCACACCACCACAATGTGGCTCACAAACGCAGAACGATCAAACGCCCTAATGGACCAGGTCATCAGCGGCTTTCCGGCAACGTTTACCAGCTGCTTGCCACCGGGGTTTCCAAAGCGAGCACCACAGCCGCCGGCCACGACCACCGCACATACCGAACTCATCTTCTAGCCCTCCCGCTTGCCATGCATACGTGCGAGCGAATCGGCAAGAATCGCCGGGTTGTTGACACCAAAGTCGCCCAAGCGCTCCGGGTCCTTTTTGATGTCGCCCATCAACTCCTGCAGCGAACCGTACTCGTCCACGATCTTCTCGGCAACGCCGTCGCGCACCACAGAGACGCGCGAAAGCGTACGCAGACCCAGCGGAGTCATAACCGAGTCCTCGTCCAAGTCATCAAAACCCAAAACCTCGGCAACGCGCTTGGGGTTGGAAAGGTCGGACGCAGACATCTCGGCAAAACGTTTGCGAATGGCACGCGCGTTTTCCTCGGAAGACTCGGACGCATAGTCACGAATCATCAGGTCGTACTCGGTATCGATGGTATCGCCTGCAAGCTGCTCGAGCTGCATGCGCACGAGCTTGCCGCGCGTGCCCAGCTTTTCGATGCAAATCTCCAGCTCCTGCTTTGCCTGCTGCAAGATTTCGAAGCTCGAGAAAATGCCGGTGATGTCTGCAAGGGTCACGTAGTCATCCAGCTCCAGCGCCGTCAAGCGCAGCAACGAACGATCAAGCGAGCTGCGCGTGGTCTGCAGCGTACCCACCAGCTGGCTCACCGAACCCATAAGGTCGGGGATAGGCTCGATCTGATACGACTTGCCATGCACGTAGACGTTTACCACGGCGCGACGCTCAGACACGGAGATGACAATCGAGTCGGTGAGGATAGACATACGCGCCGCCGTACGGTGGCGCATGCCCGTCTCACTCGTTGCAAGTGAAGGATCGGGATTGAGATGGAAGTTTGCGCGCAGAATCTGCGTAAGGTCGCCGTCGATAACGATGGCGCCGTCCATCTTGGAAAGCTCGAACAGGCGGTTTGAGGTAAACGAGATGTTAAGCGGAAAACCGTCGTTGCCCGCATTGAGCACGTTTTCAGAGTCACCCACGCAAATAAGAGCGCCCAGATGGCCTGCGATAATCATGTCGAGTGCAGTGCGCAGCGGTTGTCCCGGTGCCGTCAGACGAATCGCGTCTTTCAGCGTTGGCTTAAACGTCTCGTTATCCAATAGTCCGCCTCCATGTTCCGGCAGAAGTGCTATAGAGCTTGCGCCGGATGGCGATTCCGGCACACGAGCCTATTTTTACACGAATGCCGTCGCTGCCCTACTGCCACCCACAAATACCATGCTTTTCTTCTCAAAAGCATGCGGCATGGGTCCAGGGTACGGAGCGAGGACAGGCGCCAAACCATTTCCTACCGCAAAAAACAGGCCTCGAGGAAGTACTTCCTCGAGGCCTGTCTCATAAGGAGCGGATGGCTAATGGGCACCGGAGCCCGTCTGCATCATGCCTCCGGGACCAGCGGTCACGCCCGTGCTCGGCGCAGCACCAGACGTGTGCGGCGCTGCAACCGCGCTGCTGCCCAGAGCGTCCAACGCGCGCGGCGCGGGAATCTCTCCCGTGCCATGGCTAAAGACGAACTTCTCGTCCGCCACGTCGCACAGCACGGTGTCGCCTTCGCCCCACTCGCCTGCCAGCAGCTCCTCCGAAAGCGGATCTTCGATAAGGCGCTGAATGGCGCGACGCAACGGACGCGCGCCGTTGGTAAGATCGGTTCCCTCTGCCACAATCTTATCGATAGCGGCATCGGTAAGCTCGATGTTCATGCCGTTGGCAATCAGACGCTGACGCAGATCGTCCACAAGCAGCTGAGCGATGCTCTTCAGGTCCTCGCCTGTCAGCTTCTGGAACACCACGATATCGTCGATGCGGTTGAGGAACTCGGGACGGAACAGACGCTTGAGCTCGCCCATTGCGCGGCTGCGAATCTCACCCGAGCTCAGACCGTTCTCGCCTGTAGTGCCAAAGCCAACGTTGGACTCCTGCGCGATCTCACGAGCGCCCACGTTGGACGTCATGATAACCACGGTGTTGCGGAAGTCGACCGTCTTGCCCTGGCCGTCGGTAAGGCGGCCCTCCTCGAGCACCTGCAGCAAGATGTTGAAGATGTCGGGGTGCGCCTTTTCGACCTCGTCGAACAGCACGACCGAGTACGGATGGCGACGCACAGCCTTGGTAAGCTGGCCGCCCTCGTCGTGACCCACATAACCCGGAGGGCTACCAATGAGCTTGGAAACCTCGAACTCGCTGCCGAACTCCGACATGTCAAAGCTGATGAGCGCGTCCTTGCTGCCAAACAGATACTCGGCAAGCGTCTTTGCAAGCTCGGTCTTACCGGTACCCGTCGGGCCCAGGAAGATGAACGAACCGCCGGGACGACGCGGATCTTTAAGGGGTGAACGGCTGCGACGAATAGCCTTGGCCACAGCAGAAACCGCCTCGTCCTGACCGATAATGCGCGTTTTGAGTACGCTCTCGCACTGCAGCAGGCGGCGCGACTCGCTCTCGGTAAGCGAACTCACGGGTACGCCCGAGGTAATGGAGACGATATCGGCAATCTGCGCGGTATCGATCACAAGCGGATCGGCATCCATCTGAGCGTTCCAAGCGGCGCGAGCCTCGCCAAGGGCGATCTCGGCGGCCTGCTGGTCCTGCTTGAGCTCGGCGGCACGATTCATGTCATCGTCGTTCGAGGCGGCCTCTACAGCATCGGAGAGCTCGGTTACGCGTTTCTCGGCATCGCGCACTTCTTGCGGAGCGCGGTTCGCCGCGATGCGCGCACGGGCACCGGCCTCGTCGATAAGATCGATGGCCTTATCCGGCAGATAGCGATCTTGGATATAGCGGTTCGACAGGCTCGCCGCCGCTTCGATGGCAGCCGGCGTATAACGAACGTGATGATGCTCCTCATAGCGCGGCACCAGAGCCTTTAGAATCGTGACCGTATCCTCGACGCTCGGCTCCTCCACATCGATGGACTGGAAACGACGCTCGAACGCGGGGTCTTTGGTGAGGTACTTGCGAAACTCCTCGGCGGTGGTGGCGCCGATGATCTGGAAGGCACCGCGTGCAAGCACGGGCTTGAGCATAGAGCTCGCGTCGATGGAGCCCTCGGCAGAACCGGCACCAATCAAGGTATGCATCTCGTCGATAAACAGAATCGCGTTATCGGACTCGGTGCACTCGGCGATAACGTTTTTCAAACGTTCCTCGAACTCGCCGCGATACTTGGCACCAGCCACAAGACCGGGCAGGTCAAGCGCCCAGATATTCATGTTGAGAAGGTTTTCGGGCACATTGCCGGCAACGATCTCTTGCGCCAGACCCTCCACCAAGGCGGTCTTGCCCACGCCGGGATCGCCCAGAATAAGCGGGTTGTTCTTCGTACGACGGGAAAGGATCTCCATCATGCGCGAGATCTCTTTCTCGCGGCCGATAACCGGATCGAGCTTGCCCTCGCGAGCGCGGCGGCAAAGATTGATAGCAAACTGCTCCAGCGTACCGCCGGCAATCTTGGCGCCGGCAATACCTGCCTCGCCCGAGAAGAAGGGCAGACCAGCACCGGGGCGTCCTGCGCCCGCACCTGCCATGGGGCGCTTGCCGCCTTGGTCTTTGGCCGTAAGCCTTTCCACCGAAGCGCGCACAGAAGCACCGGACACGCCCAGGCGCTGGAAGATATCCATCGCAAGGCCGTTGCCCTCGGAGACAATGGCCAGCAACAGATGCTCGGTCGAAACATATGTCTGGTTGTTCTCGCGTGCCAAGCGGAAGGACCGCTCCATCACCGAGATCACAAGCGGCGTGAAAGCGAGCTTTGCCGCCTCGGCGGGCTCATCCTCGGCAGGAACCGTGGTGCGAATCTCCTTGAGCTGCTCCAGGATGTCGTCATAGGAAATATCGAGGGCGCGCAGGGCCTCGGCGGCGATACCGTCCTCCTCCTTGGCAAGCGCAAGCAGCAGGTGCTCGGTGCCCACCTTGGTGGACTTCAGATCGATCGCCTCTTGCTTTGCAAGCGACATGACCTTGCGGGCGCGGTCGGTGAATCTATCCAACATATGCAAACCTCTAACGTGCTAGAAGTTATAAACGATAAACAAGCACCGTTCTCGGCGCTTGTTGTTCTTTACCCATACCATGATTAATGATAACGGAATCCGATAGCTCATCTTTCGCAGCGTAAAAAAAGCCACCCTTGCGGGTGGCTTTCTGGGCAAATTGCTCTGTTGCAATGCAGACAGCGTTACCTTTTATGCCTCGGCAGCGGCAATCGGCGTCACCGGCTCATCGGCAGCCTCGGGCGCGGCGGGAGCCCCCGGGAAGGAAACAAGCTCCATGTGAGGCTCGCCAAAAACCGTACCCAGCGGGAATGCGCGACGGAAGACAAAGCGCGCAAGCGGACCGGCAACAAGCAGATTCCACGGCAGCGCCATCACAAAGTTACGCGGGATGTTGATCGCCCACATCATGGGCAGGACGCTCAGGTTAGCAAGCGGGCCGCCGGGCATATGGAACAGGCCCTCGCAAGCACCGTAAAGCGACATGATGATCACCATGGGAACCACCATGCAAGAGCTCACGGCAAGCGTCATGGCACGCGGCGAACTCTTACCGGGAGTAACCAAATACTTAAAAGCGAAGCCCTTCGCAAGCGAGCTGGCAACAAACCAGTCGCAGCACATGGCAAAGATGTAGGCGAGGGGGAAGCCGAGCCATGCTGCGGCGATGACCTCTCCATTGATGACGCCATGCTGCAAGGCGACGTTATAGATACTCATCCACAAGACCATGCAAAAGCACATGATAAAGGTGAACAGAAGGCTCTCTCGTTTATTGGTAGGCATGTAAGGGCGATTCCTTTCTCTGTGCTGTCGCAACAAAAAGGCGGGCGAGATGGAGCTTTTAAAACTTCATCTCGCCCGCCTATATGCGTCTGCGACTACTTATGTCCTGCATTCAGGCTAGCACGAAAAGGAGGCTCTTCGTAAGCGTAGAGTTTGTGAAATATAGCGCCCTCGTCGCCTCGAACGCCTTTCGCATCAGCTCGTCATTCTCCAGCGTTTATCGGTCAGCGCACGCGCGACACCCAGCCCAACCGGCAAAAACGCCACGATCAGCACGGCACGCACAAACCAGCTGAGCATGTTGCCGGTATCGAAGATGCACATGTAATACATGGCACGGTACAGGTACAACCCCGGCACCATGATGACAATCGAAGGAACCGTAAGAGAAATGCGCGGATACGTAAGCTTCATCTCAACCAGGTGCGCCAAAAGCCCCGAACACAAAGCCCCAAAGAACGCCGCGGCCTCGGGAGGCATGCCAGACGCCAGCCCCAGCATCGGTAGAATCGTCGGCGCATCGACAAGCGTCAAGCGCAGTGTGTTCGAAACAGCGCCGATACACCCCGCCGTCGCCGCTATGCGCACCGGGCTGTTAAACATGATAGAAAAGCCAAATACACCCACAAAGCTCATCGCGATACGCAAAAGCGTCAATACGAGCGGAGATAGGCCCAGCGGCTGAAAATCATCGGGAGAAAGCCCCACGCACTCCGCAACCATCCAGCCAACAAGGGTTGCTACCAAGATAATGGATACAGCGTAGGACAGGCGCTCAATGCCGCTTCTCATGTCCAGCTTCGTGATGTCGAGGCCCGCGGTAATAAGCGGAAACCCCGGAATGACAAAGAGCATCGCTCCGATATAGCCCTCCTTGTGGGCAAGCGCGTTGGGTATCACCTGGGCCAAGCCCAGCAGAGCCAGCAGATAGGTCACGCAGGCCACCGCGACACCCGCCCCCAGTGCACTGAACTGGCCAAACCTACGGCTCAGCATGGAAGCGCGGACATAATTTCCAAGCATGGCGCCTGCAAAGGCGCAAAACATCTCGACAGGGCCGCCGCCCAGCAAAAAGACAAAGGCGCCACAAGCGCAACCCGCTGCAAGCCCCTGTTGGGCCGCCGAGTAGTCCGGCTTGGAATGCTCGACCGTCTCGAGCATCTCATGATACTCACGCACGGTGAATCGGCGGCCATAGGTCTCGATCTCGCGCAGGAAGTTCTCCATCATCCAAATGCGATGTGTATTGACCCCCGTTGTGGGAAGGCTCACAACCTCGCTAAAGCAGTGATGCCCCTCGATGCAGGTGCATTCAAACGAAAGAAGGCTCAGGTCGACATGAATGGTCACGCCAAGCACCTGTGCCACACGGTTCATGGTGTCCCTCACGCGCCAGGCACCCGTACCGCTTGAAAGCATAAGCATGCCCGTGCGACAGATAATCGTCGACTTGTCCATGAGCGAGGCTCTGACGGCGAGGTCGTCCTCCCCCGTCACGACATCATGCCAAACAGTCTTCATGTGCAGGGCGCGTACGCGCATGCCATGGTGATAGTTATCGTTCATCGTTGGCTGCACCGGCGCGGATACGGAAGCATGGGCTTCTTGCGCCGTGCGATGCGCATCACATTGCTCGTCGGTATCCTCAGAAACGATATCAAAGTCTTCCATAGGCTCTAGGGGTCGACGATCGGGCTGCTCGTCGTCGTTTTCGTCCAGAAGGTCGAAAGTCTCCAGAAACTCCCCCGGCTCTTCAAGCTCATCTGTACTCTGGCCTTGATATTTCATGGGCATCCTTTCCTTCACCGCGGGGGTAATCCAAAAGGACTGCTCTCGTTTTCCGCCGTCATCCTAGACCAAATACATGACAGATTCAACTTTTGCACCTATCAAGCAAATTGCATCGCATCCGGCACCGCCATAAAAAACGAGGCACCGACCGCACAGGGTCAATGCCTCGTTCACTTCGAGTTGGTGCCCGTCTAGCAGAGCTTGGCGCCTGCAGGGATGCTCGGATCGAGCTGCAGAAGATTCAGGCGCTCTTCATCGCCCTCGGCATGCACAGCGCTGATGAGCATGCCGCACGAGTCGATACCCATCATCTTGCGCGGAGGAAGGTTAGTAATGGCAACGAGCGTCTTGCCCACCAGATCCTCGGGCTCGTAGTAGGCGTGAATGCCGGAGAGGATAACGCGATCGGTGCCGGAGCCGTCGTCGAGTACAAAGCTCAGCAGCTTCTTGCTCTTCTTCACCGCTTCGCAGGCCTTGACCTTCACCACGCGGAAATCGGACTTGATAAAGGTATCGAAGTCGACCATGTCCTCGTAAAGCGGCTCCACAACGACCTTGGAGTAATCGATGGTGGAGACCTTCGGGGCCTCGACAAACGAGCCCTCGACAGAAGCAGCGGCGGGCTTAGGGCCCTTGGAGCCGCCCTCGGGCTTCATGTGCGGGAACAGCAGGACGTCACGGATGCTCGCGGAGTTGGTGAGCAGCATGATCACGCGGTCCATGCCAATGCCAATGCCGCCTGCAGGAGGCATGCCGTACTCAAGGGCACGCACGTAGTCCTCATCGTACTCCATGGCCTCTTCGTCGCCGGCAAACTTCTCTTCCACCTGCTTGCGGAAGCGCTCCGCCTGGTCGACTGGATCGTTGAGCTCGGAGAAGGCGTTGGCGTACTCATGACCGGCAATGACCAGCTCAAAGCGATGCGTCAAGCGCGGATCGTCCTCAAAACGCTTGGCGAGCGGGCTGACCTCGATGGGGTAATCGCACACAAAGGTGGGGTTGACGATGGTCTCCTCACCCAGCTCGTCATAAATCTCGGCAATGAGCTTGCCGCTCGTCCATTCGGGCTTGACCTCGATGCCGCGCTCGCGGGCAGCAGCAGCGAGTTCCTCGGCGGGGGTATCGATGGTCACCTTGTAGCCCAGCACGTCGGAAACGATATCGGACATGGGACGGCTCGGCCAGGTACCGGAAAGGTCGATGGTCTGACCCTGGTACTCGATTTGCTCGGAATCGTTCACCGCGGCATTCGCAGCCTTGATAACGCCCTCGCACAGCTCCTTCATGCCCTCAAGGTCAGAGAAGGCGCGGTATGCCTCCATGGTGGTGAATTCGGGGTTGTGCGTAAGGTCCATGCCCTCATTACGGAAGATGCGGCCAATCTCAAACACGCGCTCAAAGCCGCCCACAAGCAGGCGCTTAAGGTGCAGCTCGGTAGCGATGCGCAGGTAGTTCTCCTGGTTCAGCGCATTGAAATGCGTGATGAACGGCTTGGCCGTGGCACCTCCCTGGATGGTCTGCAGAATCGGGGTCTCAACCTCCATGAAGCCGTCGGCCTCCATGTAGCGGCGGAAGGCAGAGACGATGGCGGAACGCTTACGGAAGGTCTCGCGCACGTCCTCGTTCACGATCAGGTCGACATAGCGCTGACGATAACGGGTCTCCTTGTCGGAAAGGCCGTGGAACTTCTCGGGCAGCGGACGAACGGCCTTGGCAAGAAGCGTGAGGCAACGAGGCGCCACGGAGAGCTGGCCACGCTGGGTGCGAACCACAACGCCCTCGACGCCCACGATATCGCCCAGATCGAGCTTACGCAGGCGCTTCCAGTCATCCTCGTTCATATCATTGATACGACAGAAAAGCTGGATATCGCCCGTCGGGTCGCGCAGCACGACGAACATAATCTTGCCCTGACCGCGCTTGGCAACAACACGGCCACCGATCTTCACGACGTCGGCTGTGTCCTCGCCATCGGCAAGATCGGCATACTTGGCCTCGATGTCGGCCACGTAATCCTCAACATCAGAATGCTCGGGATACGGGTTCTGGCCAGCGGCATACAGGGCCTCGCGGTCGGCAAGGCGGCGGGCACGCTCATCGTTAAGTGTGTCGGCAACGGGGGTTTCGGTCTGATTCTCTGACATCGGCTGCACTCCTATATAACGCGAAAAAGCTCCCAAAGGATCGGTATCCCCCGGGAGCCATTACATACTGATGCCCGCGGTTTAGCGGGAAATCTTGGTGATGGTGTAAGTACGGGTCTTGCCGGATGGGGTGACAACCTCGACGGTCTCGCCCTCGGCATGGCCGATGATCGCACGACCCACAGGAGACTCGTTGGAAATCTTGTGCTCCAGCACGTTGGTCTCGGTAGTACCCACGAGGGTGACCTCGGTGGCAACGCCGTCGGCATCAACCAAAGCAACGATGCTGCCAATGGAGACGGTCAGGCCGTGCAAAGAGGTGCCAGCATCCTGAGCGTTAGCAAGAATGGCCTGGATCTCGGCGATGCGGGCGGCATTCTTAGCCTGCTCTTCCTTAGCGGCATCGTACTCGGAGTTCTCGGAAAGGTCGCCAAAGGCGCGCGCTTCCTTGATGTGCTCGATGATCTCCTTGCTCTTATCGCCCTCACGCCAGGCGAGCTCCTCCATGAGCTTCTGGCGGCCTTCGGCTGTCAGTACGATCTCGCTTGCATCCATGCGCACAAACTCCTTGCATCTCACGTGTGGCAAATCCGCCACCCATACACAGAAAAGACCGGCTGGCCCTAGGGGTAAGCCGGTCGAAGATCACCCCGTGATAACAGGGCGGAAATTACTCAGCGTCGCCGTCTTCCTTCTTCTTCTTGGCGGCAGCGAGCTTGGCCTCGAGCTCGCGAATCTCAGCGTCATCATCCGCGTCTTCCTCGGCGACAACGGGCTCGTCGTCCTTGGAGTCCTCGTCGCTCTCCATACCCTCACGGATGTTCTTGACCGTGGAGCCGAGGGACTTGCCGAGCTTCGGGAGGTTCTTAGGCCCAAAGATCAGCAGTGCAACGATGAGAATGACGATCCATTCCATACCCTTAGGGAACATATGGTTTCCTCCCAGTGTTTTGCAAACAAGCAGATGGAAGTATACCGCGCTTGGCGTTGCGGAACAACAGCCCCATATTTCCCCTACCAGATTCTTCACGCGACATTACGCGCGGCCTATCAACCGGCTTTAGGATTAAGCACGGGAAACCGGATGGCATGGGTGCTAGGCCGCCGCGGCCACCGGGCGTGCCAGGTGATTGCGCATAAAGAACGTGAACACCATGGTGAGCAACGCGTTCACAGCAACGCTCACGGGGTAGACCATCAACAGCGTGAACAACGTGTGGTCGGCAGAGAAGATAAACGCAACCCACAGCACGCGCAGGACACAGATGGAGATGAGGGCAATGATCGTTGGCGGCAGCGAGCAGCCGTATCCGCGCAAGTAGCCAGACATGATCTCGACCACCATCGTAAAGAGGTGTGTTGCCAAAATAAAATGAATGCGCAGTTGTCCGGCATCGATCACCGCGGGGTCGGTGCTAAAGATCGAAAGCAGTTGCCTGCTAAAGAGCAGCAGAATCGTTGTGAGGATCGCATAGGCCGTATAGCCTTCGATAAAGCAGATCTTGAGGGTACGCAGGCAGCGATCGTGACGGAGGGCGCCATTGTTTTGGCCCACAAACGTGGTGCACGCTTGGCCAAAGGCGTTGAGGCTATACCACGAGAAGGCGTCGATATTGTTTGCGGCGGAGTTGCCCGCCATGACAGCGGTATCCAGACTGTTCACGGCCGCCTGGACGATGACATTCGACACAGAAAACAGCGCGCCTTGAATACCTGCGGGCAGGCCGACGATAAGAATGCGCTTGAGCGAGGGCCAGTCGATTGCCAGCTCGCGCAGATTCACACGGATGACGGAGTCGCTGTGCGTCAGGCACCATAAAAGAATGATCGAACTCACGGCGCTGGAGATTACCGTTGCCGATGCAACGCCGTCGACGTCCATGCCCAAAACCAGCACGAAAAGCAAGTTGAGACCCACGTTGACCGTACCGGAAATAGCGAGCGCGATAAGCGGTGTGCGTGTGTCACCTTGGCTGCGCATGATGGCAGCTTCAAAGTCATACAGAAACAGAATAGAAAGTCCCGCAAGATAGATGCGCATGTAGAGAAGCGCCATCGCCTCGACCTCGGGATCCTTGATGCCCATCGCGGCCATGATAGGCTCAATCACAAGCTCGCCCGCAAGGCCCAAGATAATGCCCCCGCCCACTGCGGCAAGCATCGCGGTGTGTACAGCGCGACGCACGGCATCCATCCTGCCCGACCCGATGTTCGTTGCAATGGTCACGTTGGCACCCAGGCTCATGCCCGTACCTAAACTCACCACAAAGCTGCACATGGCGCCGCAGCTGCCCACGGCTGCCATGGCATTGGTGCCCGCAAACTGTCCCAGCACGGCAACGTCCGCAGCATTAAAAAGTTGTTGAAGGAAAGCCATAAGCGCAACGGGTATGGCGAAGAGAACGATTTTGTCCCAAAGGGACCCCTGCGTCATATCGACTTTTACGCCCAGTGCCATACGCATTCCTCACACTCTGCTTGCAAACGGTCATATGCTAGCACTCCACGTAAGCAAAGTGGCGCGCATCTTGCTTCAATTCCAAAGCGGTTGAAATTGAAGCACGAACGCGCATACGAAAAAGGGTCGCCCAAAGGCGACCCTTATTCAATGCAATGGTCGGGTTGACTGGATTTGAACCAGCGACCCCTGCGTCCCGAACGCAGTGCTCTACCAAACTGAGCCACAACCCGATAGCCAAGCTATAGTAACAAAAGATTGAGACAAATGCTAGCAATCAATGAGATTCGATCCAGACTTTTCCATCTGAGTTGCACATGACCACCATCCGCGCTCGCGTAAAGCCGCGTTCGCAAGGCTCTGAGCAGCCTCTTTGTTCTCGCACAGGGCAAAGCAGCAAGAACCCGAACCCGAAACGTCCGCCACGCGCACGCCTGGCTGTTCACGCATCCACGCCAGCACATCCACAATCTCGGGCGCGATAGACATCGCGGCAGGGGCCAAGTTATTGGCAAGTGCATCGACCACGCCTTGCTCGTCGCCAGCGCGCAGGGCCTCAAGCATGGGCTCGATAGGAGTCACGGGCTGCGGATTTGCGTCAAAGACACGGTAGGCTTCCTGCGCCGTAACGCCCTTTGAAGAAGCGCGGACAAGCGCCACAGGCACGCCCTCGAGTGCGTCGAAGGTCTCCTCCATCACGTCGCCCGCGCCACTGAGGTATGCAGGCGATTCGTAGAGGAAAAACGGCACATCGGCACCGATGCTGCGCGCAACGGTAGCCACGCGCTCATCATGAATGTCGATATCCCATTCTGCGCACAAGCCACGCAGAGCTGCGGCAGCGTCGGTAGAGGGACCGCCCAGGCCGGCGCGGATGGGAATGCGCTTTTCGATATGGATATCGAACAAGGGCTCTCGGCCATACGCACGGCCGAGCTCGACGGCGGCGCGCCAAGCGCTGTTTTGCTCCACGGGGAAATCCGCCGCGGGATCCATGGTGACCGAGAGCTCCTTTGCAGGTGCAATCGTCACCGTATCGCCCAGGCCGACAGCCGCCATGACCGAATCGACGCGATGGTAACCGCGCTCATCTTTCGTTGCGTACACGCCCAAGTACAGATTGACCTTTGCGAGCGCGGACACGGTGAACGAAAGAGAAGGCATAACTAGTGCTCCTCGAGCTGATTGCCCAGCGGGGTAAACAAGTGCTCGCCCGACTCGGGATCGAACAGCTCGACGGTGCCCGTGAGAACATCGACATACTGGTACGACTGACGCGACTTACGGCCGCGGCGCTCGTCCACCTCGACGATGAACACGGCGGGATGTACCGTCTTGATAGTGCCCATGCGCTCGACGACGCGCGTGCGGCCCATGTTGGCGCGCACTTTAACGCGCTGGCCGATCATGCTCGTCAGCTTCTCGTGGATATCCTCGACGTGATTGACTTCCAGCTCTTCCATTAGGCCTCCTGAAGGCAAGTGCAAATGCGGCAGACTTGCCCCAATTTATCTACAAACGTATAAATTGTAGCAGGCTCAGATGGAGATTGCACATCTTGTGGAGATGCTGCGAAGATGGATGCAAATTGACAGCAAGTATGGCCCTGGAGACCGAGGTGCCTTCTACAGCTCGTCGGTGTCGAGCACGATGGTGAACGGGCCGTCGTTTACAAGCGAAACGCTCATGTCGGCGCCAAAGCTGCCCGTCTGAACATCACCCATATCCGCACGAACCAGCTCGCAAAAGTACTCGTAAAGCTCGTTAGCCAGACCGGGGGCGCCTGCCGCGGTAAACGAGGGCCTGCGCCCGTGGCGGCAATCGGCATACAGCGTGAACTGCGACACCACGAGCACCTCGCCCAACACGTCTGCAAGTGAGCGGTTGGTTTTCCCCGCGTCATCCGGCATGATACGCAAGTCGCGAATCTTGGCCCAAAGCTTTTGCGCCGTCTCGCGCGTATCGCCCTCGCCTACACCCAGAAGGATGAGATATCCCTGGCCAATGCTGCCGATGGTCTTTTCTTCAACAACAACCGATGCGCTCGCTACGCGCTGGACGACGGCCCTCACGCCTCGTCTCCTGCAATCTGAGACGACAGGTCTTGCAGCGCATGGAAACGATGGCTAATAGCGTTTTTCTCCGCCGGCGTGAGCTCGGCCATGGTCTTGCCCGGCGTATCGGCAGGCAAGAACAGCGGATCGTAGCCAAAGCCATTCTCGCCACGGCCCTCGAACCCGATCGTGCCCTCGCAGGCGCCTGTGCCCGTGAGCACCATGCCAGAGGCGTCCACAAGCGCCACCACGCTCATGAAACGAGCGGTGCGCTTGGCCTCGGGTACCTCGGCCAGATTCTTGAGCAGCTTTGCATTGTTTGCAGCGTCATCGCCATGCACGCCCGCGTAGCGCGCGGAATAGACGCCAGGCTCGCCATCGAGGGCATCGACCACAAGGCCGGAATCGTCTGCGATGGCAGACATGCCCGTTTGCTCCACGGCGGCCTCGGCCTTGATAAGAGCGTTCTCCAAGAAGGTGGTGCCCGTCTCCTCGGGGTCATCGAAATCGCCCAACTGGCCCAGCGCGACAAACGTCACGTCGGGCAGCACGCGCGAAAGAATGTCCTCGATCTCCACGAGCTTGTGGGCATTACCCGTGGCAACCACAATGGTGCGCGCGGGATCGAGGGTATCGATATCGATTTTATTGAGAGCCATGGTCGCCCATTCCTTATCGTTTAGCAAAGAGACGTGTATGCGCGTTTAGTCGTCGTCGCGAAACGCCGTAACCTCGTTTTGCAGGTCGATCAACTGTTTGATGCCAAGGTCGCCCAAGTCAAGCAGGTTGTTCAAGCGCTTGCGATCAAAAGGCGTCTGCTCGCCTGTACCCTGAATCTCGACAATCTCGCCCGTATCAGTGGCAACCAGATTCATATCGATCTCGGCATGGCTGTCCTCGGCGTAATCGAGGTCCAAAAGCTCGTTACCGTCCACCACGCCCATGGACACAGCGGCAACCTGGCCCGTCAGGGGCAGACGCGGGATCTTGCCCGCCTCGACCCACGTCATCAAGGCGTCGTGAAGCGCCACCCAGGCGCCGGTCACGCTCGCCGTGCGCGTACCGCCATCGGCTTGTAGAACGTCGCAGTCGATCGTAACGGTGTACTCGCCCAACGCACGCATATTGCAAACGGTGCGCAGGCTGCGACCGATCAGACGCTCGATCTCCATGCTTCGGCCCTTGCGTGCATTCGTCTCGCGCTTGGTGCGCTTGGAGGTAGCGGCGGGAAGCATGGCGTATTCGGCGGTGACCCAGCCCAGTTTAGAAGCGCGGCGCCAGGGCGGCAGGCCATCCTCAATCGTGGCAGCGCACAGCACGCGCGTGTCGCCAAACTCCACCAGGCACGAGCCCAGGGCGTTTTTCATGACTTCACGCTTGATCGTCACGGGACGCATCTGGTTGGCAGCGCGGCCACCAAAGCGGCGGATCTCGTTCAGTTCCATTGATATTCCTCTCTGTTCGTGCGGCGCGGCGCTACACAAGCTCTTCGAGCGAAACGTGCTCGATGCTCTTGAGCGGCTGGCCAAAGATAAAGCTGCCGGCGGCGGCGAACTCCGCCAGGTTATCAGATGTCGTGGCAAAACGATGCTGGGGCAGCACGTCTTCCGGCGCCAGCTGCTCACGACGCTGCAGGATGTCCACCAGCTCACGCGTGGTTTCCTCGGCAGACGAGACCACACGGATGTTTGGCCCCAGCTCATGACGGATAGGACCTACGAGCAACGGAAAATGCGTGCACCCCAACACGACGGTATCGATATTGTGGCCCTTGAGGGGCGCGACCACCTGACGCACCACGGCGCGGACTTCGGGGGTGTCAAAGATATCCTCGTCCTCGAGCCAACGCTCTTGCAAGTGCGCGCCGGTCGCAAGCTCCTGTTCGACAATCTCGACAAAGCTCGAGGCGGGACAGCCGTACACGTCCACGCCCGCATCCAAATCTTGAATCGCGCGCGTATAGGCTCCAGAGCGCGTGGTGAGGTTCGTGGCGAGCACGCCCACCTCGCGCGTGCGGGTGCTATTGATAGCAGCGCGAGCACCGGGGACAATCACGCCAATCACGGGAACATCGAGGGTCTGCTGGCATACGCGCAAAGCGGCTGCCGTTGCCGTGTTGCATGCGATAACGATGATCTTGACATCATGACGCGAGAGCCAGCGCCCTGCCTGCAGGGCAAACGAACGAACCTCGTTTTCGCCACGCGTGCCATAAGGGCAACGCTTGGTGTCGCCAAAGTAGTACACCGACTCGTGGGGCAGCGCGGTAGCAATGGATCGAGCCACGGTCAGGCCACCCAGGCCAGAGTCGAACACACCGATAGGGCAGGTGTTTTTCTGCGCCATCATCAAATCCTATTCCTTGGCTGCCAACAGGCATTTCATAGTCATAACCCAACCGTCGACGATACAGCCCTGGCTCACAAACGCATTATCGTGCGTGGCCAAGAACTCGTCGGCGCCGGGGTTCGCCAGTCCATTCTCCACCAAAACGAAGGTCCCCACCGAATCTGCCATCAAGAAATCGGACGAGGCGTCGCCAATGGCAAGGGCCTGCATGGGGTCGATACCGCGCAGCTCGCAGAACTTGGCGACAGCGCGGCCCTTGTTAAGGCCACGGGGGCTCACGTTAAAGGCACGTCCAGAGACGCCCTCGGGAAGCTCGAGCGTCGTGGGCTTAGAGATGTGATTGAGAAAGCCGTTGTCTCCCCAATCGAGCTCAACGCCCGATGCGTCGAGCAGGGCACGCGCCTGCTCGTCGGGAATCTCGCCGCGCATGGCAACGGTGACCTCGCGATATTTGTAGCCCTGCTGCATATCGTTGTGGTACTCGAGCAAATGCGGCCAGGAGTTAACGAGCTTGTCGCATACGCCCGCGCGCTCGATTACCTGGTGGGGCGTAAGGCCGCAGGAAGGATCGTAGTCCATATCGGCTGTGAAGTAGCACCAGTCGTCCTTGCCGTGGTCGAGCATAAGCAAGCCGCCCATCTCGCCAATATAGGCATTGAAGCCCAGGATGCGCGCGTCCTCGTGCAGCATGGAGCGGTTGCGGCCGGAGCAAGGAATCACCTCGACGCCGGCAGCGCGCAGGTCAAGAAGCGTCTGCACGCAAGCAACGCTGGGATTTCCCGCAGCGTCGGCCAGCACGCGCGAACCGGGTGCGAGCATAGTGCCGTCGAGGTCGGTAAATACATAGCGAACGCCGGCGAGACGCTCCTTAAGTTCGCCTTCGGGCACGACGGGCAACACGGAGGAGGTCATTGGTGCTCCTTTTTGCTTGTCGGATAAAAAACGAATCCCATTGTAGCTTCTAGCCAAAGGTTTCGATATACTATGTTCCCGCGGGCGATTGGCGCAACGGTTAGCGCAGGTGCTTTACACGCACAAGGCTGGGGGTTCGAATCCCTCATCGCCCACCATAGATTTTGAAACAGCTCCGACAACGGGGCTGTTTTTGTTTGTGCCGCGTGTGAGGGATTCGAACCCGAGAGAGCGCGAAGCCGGGGAAACGCGCAGCGTTTTCCGGCGCAGCGCGCAAGGCGCCGAGAGGCGCCGCAGCCGCACGCATCGACCCCTCCCCATTACAGTCTGAAATAGGCCATCGATAAAATTCGATGGCGAGCATTCGGCGCATTGCCTACGATACGGGCAAGCCCCGAGGGGCCGCCGATCGGGCGCCTCCGGATGGCCGTCTGCCCCTGCCCCGTAGAGGGCCCGGGGGGTGTTGCCACCGGGGGCGCTCGCCGCTCCGGACGACTGATAGGAAACTGCCGGGCGCAAGCGCCACGGCCAGGTAATGTGGGTGTCGCGGGGAGGGGCTCCGATCGGCCTACCGATTGGAGGATACCACCGTGGCACCAACTAGAATGCCGGAAGCCGTCATCGGGCTCGATGTCGGGAAATCGTCCCACTGGGCATGTGTCGCGACCCGAGACGGCGAGGTGCTGCTGAGCGCCCCCGTCGCGAACAGGGAGGGCGACCTGGACTCGCTGTTCGTCCGCTTCCCCGACGCGCTCGTGGTCGTCGACCAGTCGCGCAACATAGGCGCCCTCGCGCTCGCCCGCGCCAGGGCGGCCGGGATGTCGGCGGCGTACCTGCCGGGACTCGCGGCGCACGGGGCCGCCAGGCTCTTCGCCGGCGACGCCAAGACCGACGAGCGGGACGCGATGGTCATCGCGAAGACGGCGCTCGGCATCCCCGACGCGCTCCTGCCGGTCGGGGACCCGGGCCCGGCGATCGCGGCGGCGAGGGCGCTGGCTGCCCAGAGGAACTTCCTGACCTGCGAGAACACTAGGAACAAGAACCGGCTGCGCAGCATCCTGCTGGAATCNACATAAAACCCAAGTCCCTCCTCCGTTCGAAACCCGCGCACAAACGTCAACTTTTTGCCAAAAATAAGGAAAAGTGAACGTTTGCGCGCTGGTTTTGAATGGCGAACGCCAAACCAATCGGTCGATAGCATCCCGCAGCCGCCCCGTGGGCCATTTGTGCCACCAAATGAGAGATAATTACAGCAAAAGACAAGGGAGGGTCCATGGATGCACCTATCGTCCTTTCGCATAAGACGGCATGGCTGTATTACCAGGCTTCCGGCATGGGCGCTCTCAACGAAAATCGAGATATTCCCGCACTCACACCCGCGCAAAGAACCCCCAGGTCCTTCGCCAAATCCATTCGGAAGGCGCTCACAGCATGCGGAGTTGACGAGGACGAACTAGAAAAGCTCGATATCCTTATCTCTTTCCCTTCGGAGCGAACCCACTCACCCGCCTTCCGCCCTCATTCTCATGGTGCGATTATCCCGGCAAGCGAGCTTATCTCCATCGCACCCGGGCTTCTGGCCGTCTGTCCCTCTCTGTGTTTTCTTCAAAGCTCCTCGTGGATGAGTGAATACGAACAACTGGAATTTGCCTACGAGCTCTGCGGGAATTATGCAGGACCACAACCCAATCGGTCAGGCTATACCGTGCGCCCGGCCCTCAGCAACGTCAATCAACTGCGCGAAGCCGCCAAAGCTCGTCCGAGCATGAAGGGAATAAAACAAACCCGTAGGGTTCTACGCATGGCAAAAGACAACTCAAGGTCGCCCATGGAAACCGCACTCGCCATGATGCTTGCAGAAGATCGAGCACGCGGGGGCCTTGGATTCAAGTCTTTCGACCTTAACAAGCGCGTCGACATCCCCCTTAAATACAAGAAGTGCTCCGCGAACGGTTACTTTGAAATCGACCTCTTGGCCCAAACGCAACGCTTCGCCATCGAATACGATGGTCAGTATCACAACGAATTTCTTCGACGAGCACACGATGCCGAGCGCCTGAGCGTCCTGCGTTTGATGGGCTATCAAACGCAGGCAATCACAGCGGCACAGTTTTCCTCGCAACTCAGTCTAAATCGCTCTCTTAATGCCATATGTCAGACCCTTGGCCTTAGTATCAATTCCTCCGCTGGGTTTCAAAAGGCGCAAAACGAGCTGCGAAAGTTCGTGATTCGAAACTGGGAAGCTCCAGAAGCTGATGACGCAAATGTAGAAGGGGCTTCCTTAATGCAGGATAATTCTCACGCAGAAGCATCGGCGTCATAGTGGGGCGCGCCCTCGCTTAGAAAACCCGCGCACAAACGTCAACTTTTTGCCAAAAATAAGGAAAAGTGAACGTTTGTGCGCTGGTTTTGAAAAAAGAAGGATAGGGTGGCCGCAAAAGGCAACCACCCTATCCCAGAACAAGACATACAAGCAAGCGCGAATTACTCGCGTCCTACCCCAAGATCTTCGTCAAGCCCGCAATGAGCGCGTCGACATCGGCCTTTTGGCAGACAAGCGGCGGCAGGAAACGCAGGGTATGAGCGCCGGTCGCGTTGATCACAAAGCCAGCGGCCAACGCCGCGGCGACGACATCGTGCGCGTCGGTCACGGTATCGTCCAGATCGCAGCCAAGCATCAAGCCACGGCCGCGCACCTCGGTAACATGCGGTACCTGAGCCAGTTGCTCGGCAAAGTATGCGCCAATCTCATCGGCATGGGCTGCATAATCGCCGCGGACGAGTTCGGACAAAACGGAAGCCGAGGCTGCCACCGCGAGGTTGCTACCACCAAAAGTCGAGCCATGGTCGCCAGGGCGGAACGCGCTCGCGACCTCCTGCTTGGCAAGCACAGCGCCCATGGGCACACCACCGGCAACACCCTTGGCAAGGCTCATGATATCTGCCTCTACACCGTAGGTCTGCATGGCAAACGGCTTGCCGGAGCGGAAAATGCCAGTCTGGACCTCGTCAGCGATGAGCAAGCCACCGTGGGCATGAGCCAAGTCGCGCGCGGCCTCGATAAACTCCTGCGTAAGCGGATGCACACCGGATTCGCCCTGGATGGGCTCGATCATAACGGCACAAATCTCGGAACCATATGTGTCGAAAATGCTCTTGAGCTGCTCGACATCGTTAGGATCGCATGCCACAAAACCGCTGGGCAGCGGCTTGAAGCTATCCTGCAGCCAATCCTGCATGGTCGCGGCAATCGTCTCGAGCGTACGGCCATGGAAGCCACCACGCAGTGCCACGATCGTGTTGCCGCCGTTGCCCATGCGCTTGGCATACAGGCGCGCAAGCTTCATCGAGCCCTCGTTGGCCTCGGCACCCGAGTTGGAAAAGAATGCCTGCCAAACCTGTTCGCCCTCGGCAGGGGCGGCAGCGGCCAAAAGTGCCTCGTCGTCTTTTGCGTCAATAGCCTCGACGATTGCGGCAGCCCCGGCAAGATCATCGTTGGCGAGCTTGGAAAGCAGAGCCGCCACCTGACCGCGATGCTCGATATAAAAATAGTTGGACACATGGGTAAGTTCATGGACCTGTGCGTCCACGGCATCAACCACGGCGGAGGCACCATGGCCTAGGCAGCACACACCGATACCCGCAAGGAAATCGAGGTACTCCCGGCCGTCGTCGCCCACGAGCGTCATGCCGTGCCCACCGGTGAACTCAACCTCAGAGCGCCCAAAGGTATGCATCATGTAATTGGATTCAAGGGCCTTTTGTACGGTAAGGGACATGGTTTAACCTCTCGGTCGAAAAGAATGTCTACAACAGATTAGACGGCGCGTCCGCGTCAAACACTAGGAAAGCGCCTGCAACTTGGAAACCTCATCGAGATTCTCGAACAAGCGTGCCGCAAACGTCGAAAGCGGGTGCGGATGTGTGTCGTACTCGTAGGCCGTCTCGCTCGAATGAAGCACCGTGCCCACGCCAGCATCAGTGAGCAGCTCGAGCAGAAGCGAATGCGGCGTGGTGCCGTTGATGATATGCGCGCGGAACACGCCGGCCTTAACCGCCTCGATGCAAGCGTTGAGCTTGGGAATCATGCCCGTGTCGATCTCCCCGCGATCAAGCATCCCCTGGCACTCATCCAACGTGAGGTTGGAGATGAGCGAGCTCTTGTCCGAAAAATCCTCGTACAGGCCATCGACGTCGGTGAGGAAGATAACCTTATGCGCACGCAAAGCGCCTGCAATGGCACCTGCGGCGATATCGGCATTGATGTTGTAGAAGCCGCCGTCCTCGCCTTTGGCGATGGTGGCGATCACGGGAATGTACTCGCCGTCGATGAGGCGCTCGATGTAGTCGACGTTCACGCTCTCAATCTTGCCCACACGTTGGAGCTCGGGGTCAAGCGTGGATGCGATAAGCGTTCCGGCGTCGCTGCCCGATACGCCCACAGCAAGGTTACCATGCTGGTTAATGGCGGCAACAAGCTCTTGGTTAACCTTGCCGCCCAAGACCTCGCGCACGATATCCATAGCCGCAGGCGTCGTCACGCGCTGGCCGTTCTTAAACTCGACCGGCAGATCGTAGTGCGAGAACGCCTCGTTGATGGCCTTGCCGCCGCCGTGAACAATCACCGGTCGCATACCCATGATCTTGAGCAGGACGATGTCGCTCATCACATCATCGCGCAGCTTGGCATCGACCATGGCCGCGCCGCCGTATTTGATGACGACAACCTTTCCCGTCAGGTTCTTAATCCACGGCAGGGTCTCGAAAAGCACCTGGGCGGTCTGTTCATTGAGCAACGAAGGCTTCGCATCGCGTGCGTATTTCATAGCTACATCCTTATGAAGTTTGCCGCAATGCGTAAGCACTGCGGGATGGGGGCATTTTTCGACGTGCGATTATGTGCGGTAATCACCGTTGATGGTGATGTACTCATGCGTAAGATCGCAGGTCCAAACCGTCGTGGAGCATTCTCCTGCGCCCAGATCGGCATCGATTACGATCTCGGGTGCCTCGAATCGTCGCAGAGCCTCGTCCTCATCAAAGGGAACCGTCAGACCCTTGCGGCACACGGGCATACCCATAATGTCGATGGAGACGTCGGCCTGCTCAAAGACCACGCCGCACTTTCCCAGCGCCATGGCGATGCGGCCCCAGTTGCAGTCGTGACCAGCAATGGCAGTCTTGACCAGCGGAGAGTTTGCCACGGCGCGGGCGGCGGTGTCGGCATCTTCCTCGCTTGCAGCGCCCGTCACGTTAACGGTTACGAGTTTCGAGGCGCCCTCTCCGTCCGAGGCAATACCACGTGCCAGGGCCTCGCATACCGAATACACGGCGTAGCGAAGCTCCTCGTAGGCGCCGCTCCCCTCCTCGATAAGGGGGACGTCGACGCCTGCGGCTCCAGAAGCAAGCATGATGCAGGTATCGTTGGTAGACGTATCCGAATCAACCGTTACCTTGTTGAACGTCTTGTTGACGCAACTGGCAAGAAGCGCGTGAAGAGTCGCGGGAGCTACCGGGGCATCCGTCGTGATGATGCAGATCATCGTTGCCATGTTAGGCATGATCATGCCCGAGCCCTTGCACATGCCGCCTACCGTAAACTGGCAATCGGCATATTCGAGCTCGCCGCTCGCATAGGTAACGGCATACTCCTTAGGATGCGTATCGGTGGTCATGATGGCCCGAGCGGCATTGGCACCACCCTGCTCGGAAAGCTCGTCATATACCGCCGGAATACCCGTCTCGAAGCACTCGATACCTAACTGCTGGCCAATCACGCCGGTTGAAGACACGAGCACTTGCTCGGGGGTGCAGCCCATTATTTGCGAAGCGATCTCGCAGCTCTCGCGGGCAAGCGCCAAGCCGGGCTCGCCTGTAGCAGCATTGGCATTGCCAGAGTTAATAATGACGCCCTGAACCTGGCCATAACCGCAGTCGCGACCGCCCAGATGCTCACGGCACACCTGAACCGGAGCCGCACAAAAACGGTTGGTAGTAAAGACACCGGCCGCGGCAACAGGTGCCTCGGCGGCGACCATGGCGAAATCCAGGCGTTCCGGATTCTTGCGAAAACCCGCATGGATACCCGCGGCTTTGAAGCCCCGGGCACTCGTCACGCCGCCGTCCGGCACGGCGCGCAGACGAAGATCAAATGAATCGATATCAAACACGAGAAACTCCCCAACGATGGCATTTGTTTTGCGTACCAGTGTAGCCAGCCAGCGTTGTGCATACAACGATCTACACAGGCATGGCAATAAGAGGGAGGCCTCGTCGCTCGTCCAGGCCAAAGACCGCGTTCGCGCATTGAATCGCCTGGCCTGCTGCACCCTTGCAGAGGTTGTCGATTGCAGAGGTCACCACAAGCATGCGCGCGGTCTTATTAAGGGCAAGACCGATCTGGCAGGCGTTGCTGCCGGCAACCGAGGATGTCTTGGGCATCTGGCCGGCATCGAGCACGCGCACGAAGGGACGGCCCTCGTAGAACTCGCGATAGCGCTCAACCACCATGTCGAGCGTCAGCTCCTGCGCGGGAACCTCGGCAAGCGGAATATTGATAGTCGAAAGCAGGCCGCGCTTGAGAGGTGCCAGGTGCGGCGTGAACACGATACGGCCCGGCAGGCCAAGAATCTGTTCGATTTCGGGCGTATGGCGATGCTTGCATACACCGTAGGCCTCAACGCACTCGTCGGCACTGCAGTAATGCGTGCGGGCGTTGGCTGATTTGCCGGCGCCCGTCACGCCCGAAATAGCGTCGACGATGACCACGGCGCCATCGGCCAGCCAGCCGGCATCGATAGCAGGGTATGCACCCAGTGAGGTTGCCGTAGGATAGCACCCGGCGCAGGCGACGAGTGTGGCCTCCCCCGCAGCGTGGCGTGCGGCGGCGCCTGCAAGGTCTTCGGCAAAAATCTCCGGCAGACCGAACGTGCGTGTGGCCAATAGCTCGGGGCTTGTATGCGGCGTGGCGTACCACTTCTCATAGACAGCGGGGTCGGAGAGACGGTAGTCGGCCGAAAGGTCGAATACCGAGACGTCCGCAGCAAGAAGGCCAGGTACGGCAGCGAGTGCAGCCGTGTGCGGAACGGCCAGGAACACGGCATCGCATGTCTTGAGGACCGGATCGTCGTGCGTGGTAAAGGCAAGGTCGCACACGCCGGCAAACGCGGGATACACGCTTGCAAGCGACTGTCCAGCGTCGGCGTTGGATGTGATGGCGGTGAGCTCGAAATCGGGGTGGGAGATAAGCAGGCGCACCAGCTCGACCCCTGCGTAGCCCGCTGCCCCAACGACACCAACCTTGATAGCCATCGATTCCTTCATCTCCAAATGCATATTTAAGCGCGTTTAATGCATATTTACGCATCAGCGCCCATCGCTTATCGAATAGCTTGAAAGGATAGCACTCTAATATGAAAGAGTTTTCGGCATATACCGACGTGACCGTTTGGAAACAAAAGAGGCATGGAGAGCTGTCTGCCATTTGAAATATGTCAGAATATTTTACGTAATATATTTCGAGCTATCTTGCGATTGGGGCGAACAATGCCTGCTATCAAACCTGTTTCTGATCTGCGCAGCTATAACGAAGTCCTTTCCGATGTGCACGAGGGATCCCCTGTCTTTTTGACTAAAAACGGACGTGGGCGCTATGCGATTTTGGACATGAAAGACTTTGATCGCCTCAATGCCGCAGGGACGCTTATGTCGCAACTCGAAGCCGGCAAGGCATCGGGAGAGCAGTCCGGTTGGCTATCCGAGGAGTCCGTACGGGCGCTTTTTTCGCTTTAAGGAACGGCCGTGTCCCTAGACGTTAAATTCTCTCCCCTCGCCCGAGACGATCTTGAGAGCATCTACAGTTATATCTCCGACGAACTCTCAAGCCCAAGGGCGGCAAAAACAACCATTGGTGAGATTCTGGATCGGATTAGCCTCCTTACTCGATTTCCCCAATCCGGCACTCCCCTATCCGCAATTTACGCAGTCAAAAGCGAGTATCGCTACGTTCGTTCGGGAAATTATCTTGCGTTTTACCGTGCGTCAGACGCAATCTACATCGACCGTATCCTCTATGCAAAAAGCGACTATCTGAAGAAGCTGTTGTAGCGCGACCACGCTTCTACGCAAAAAGGCCCCGCCGGCGGGGACCGACGAGGCCAGGTTCAAGACGCCGTCCAAAATCTTCCTATCAGAGGGAGAATAACGACGGGTTTGATTTTGAACGGCAGGGTTGATAAATAACGTTGCCGCAACGCGCTATGTACGCAACAGGCTATGCCGCAGCAACCTGCCCAATACGACGCAGGTGGAAACCGCGGCCAAGATTGTGACGCATGACGGCGCGAATCTTAGGCAGCTCATCTGCGGCCACAGCGCTCTTGGGCAAAAGCACCATAAGATTGGCATCGCGATAGATAATGAAGAACTCCGCAAGCTCAAAGACTGCCGAAACCTGACGCCACTCGATCTTCTCGGAGTCGGCACCACCGGCAACCTTGAACTTAAGCCAGTCTTCGTTAATTGACACCGAGCGCACGGCATCGGCCAAAGGCGACTTCTTGTAGTCGCGATAGCTATGCTCGCAGGAGAACAGCAGCAACGGAACCGCAGCGATGATAACGATGTAGCACAGCTGCATCACACTTGTCATCTCAACATGAAAGACGAGATTTGCCAGCAGCATTCCCACTCCCATCACCGCCATAGCGGCGATGATGACCGATTGAATGCGCTGCTTGCCAAACGTGTTGAAATACAGGGCACGTCGAAACATCTGAGGTTCGACCTTAAACGTGTAGGTATAAGTAGGCGATGCTGCCATGATGTTCTCCCTCGATTATTGCCTTTACATCGCGCGATAGCGTCCCCACACTGCCGCGCGCCAATCTTAGTACTGGCCGTACTTGGTCTTCACGAACTCCTGCATGGCAGAAACGTTCTCGGCCGCGATCGGCACGTACATGCCGCCAGTTGCGCGAATGCGCCAATAAATCTCTGCAACCATCTCGACAACTGTGGAAACCTTGAAGGCGGCGTCCATATCGGCGCCGATGCACACAAGACCGTGGCTGCGAAGCATGCAAGCATTCGCCTTGTCGCCAATGGTCTTCATGGCCTCATCGGCCAGAGCCTGAGTGCCCGGCAGCTGGTACTCGCAGCAACGCACCGTATCGCCAAGAGCCTGAGCAGCCTCGTCGTGGATATCGATGGGAATATCCTCGCCCATTGAAGAGAAAACCGTCGAGAAGATAGGGTGCGTGTGAATGCAAGCGCACACCTCGGGACGAGCGTTAAACATGCCGATATGCAGATGGAGCTCGATGGAGGGGCGACGGTCGCCTTCGATATGATTGCCCTCCAGATCGTAGACGCAAATATCGTCCTCGGTGATGGTCGTGTAGTCCATGCCGCTCGGCGTAATGTAGACAAGGCCCGTCTCGCGATCGCAATAGCTCACGTTGCCCCACGTCGCCACGGTAAGGCCGCTCTCGAGCATGCGCAGGCCGGACTCTTTTACAAGCGTCTTGTACTCGACTTTAACATCGGCAGCGGTTGCCATATGTTGTCCTCTCTCTAACATTAGTGGTTTAAAAAAGCGGGCCGGCGATTATGTCCGGCCCGCCGCAAGAGCATTGCTACTTCAGCAAGCAGGCTGAATTAGGCAGCAGCCTCGACCTTCTTGGTCGTGTGGTTCAAAGCGCTGTTCTCGATGAACTCGTGAATAGCGGTCATGTTCTTGTGAACCAGGACGTAGCAGATGACGTAGACCACGATAACAGCACCGATGATGATCGGGTTCTGCGTCAGGAAGGCGAGGAAGATGATGGCGCCGACAGGCTGGCCAAGGATGACGAGCGAGGTAACCATCGTGGCGCCCTGCAGGTCGATGCCCGTGGAGACAGCGACATCGGTGAAGGCAGGACCGGTGAGGGTGCAGAAGTACAGGTTGGCGATCATGAAGATCAGGCCGCCAATGAAGGACTTCAGGATGTTGCCGTTAGAGCAAGCGACGAAGGGCTGGATGATGTAGGGGATGGCGACGAGGTCGAGCATGGGCAGAACCAGGTTGCCAGGAAGGATAAAGGACACAACGAGCGTGGTGGGCATCAGGAGGATACCGGTGATGAGGGTTGCAGCCTCGCCATAGCCGGTAGCGTCGTTGACGGCCAGGTACCACTCGCGGTCAGCGTGACCAGCGGCCTTCATCTTCTTCTTGCCGGCCTCGGTGATCGGCGAGAAGGAACCAGCGAAGATGCCGGAGACCTTGGGGAAGACAGCCATGACGGCAGCGGTTGCGATGCCGCAGGTCGTGATCTCGCCCCAGGTAGCAAGCTCACCGAGCTTGTTGAAGTCACCGACGATACCGATGAACAGGCCGAGGAAGAGGCCGAGGGTCATGGGCTCACCGATGAAGCCGAGCTTCTTGCGCAGGACGGTGGGGTCGGCGTTGATCTTGTACAGGCCGAGCTTGTCGAGCAGCAGGTTCAGCGGCACGGCGAAGATGCCCACGGTAGCGGTGTGCAGGGAGGCGATGGTGCAGTTGGGATAACCATAGTAGTTGGACCAACGCTTAGCGATAACCTCGGTGCAGAGCAGGGTGTAGAGCTGCTGGACAACCATGCAAGCCATGGCGAGCCAGAAGTTGCCGGTCAGAACGAACAGGCAGGAGCCCCATGCGAAGTAGGAATAGTTGTTCCAAAGGTCGCCGGCCTGGAAGACCGTGGTGTAGTGCACGAGGTACAGGATGACCTGAAGAGCAATAGCGACCGCGATGTAGATCATACCAACCTGATAGGAGTAAGCGATGATCGAGGTGGTCTGCCAGCCAAGGTCAACGATTGGCAGGTTGATGCCCACAGCGTTGATCATGTTGTCGATAATCGGCGACAGAATCGGGCTATAGGAGCCAATGACCAAAGAGAAGCCCTCAAGGCCAACGCCTGCAGACAGGGCCGAGAAGAAGGCCTTCTTGGGCTTAACACCCATTGCCAAAGCAATAACAAAAATAAAGACAGGTACAAATACGGCAGCCTTAAATGTCGTGAAGAACATGTTCAAGGCGTTCAGGAATGCGTCCATGCCATCCCCTTTCATGTAAGTAGCATTCGTAAATGCAAGTCAGTGCGGGCAATTACTTGCCGGCAGCGTGAAGAGCCTCAAGGGCCTCCTCTTTGAACTCGTCCTCACCGAGGCCGGTAATCAGGCCCATAGCGCTAAACGCGGGCACGCCATGGGTGTCGTCGCTGATGGGGCTCGAGTAAGCGATGAAGTCGTAGCTGCCACGGGTCAGATAGCCGTCGAGCTCGGAGGGGTTGCACTCGTCAGTGGTGACGTCGTAGCCCTCGTCCTCAAACATCTCGACAAGCTTGTTTGCGACCATGTGGGAGGTTACAACCCCCGAACCGCAAACAGAGAGGATGCTAATCTCAGCCATCTTTCGTCCTTTCTCCCTTTCGATCGCCCACTTTCAGGCGCGACCATGATGACTTTCTATTCAGCGAGTGCCGGAGCGATGAGGTCAAACGCCTCTTCTGCGGTATCGGCTTCGCGAATATCCTTCAAAAGCTGCTGATTCTGGATGATTGCCATCATCTTCTGCAGCGTAGGAACCTGTGCTTTGGGGTCCTTGATAGCGAGCATGAAAATCAGGCGAACGCTCAGCGGGCCATCTCCCATGCCGCCCATCATCTCGAACTCGACCGGCTCATCAAGAACAACGGCACCGATGGCGCTCTCGTTCACGTGGTCGCTGTCGCAGTGCGAGATAGCGATATCGAACTCAGACGCAGGAAGACCCGTTGGATAGACCGCCTCGCGGTCGATAATCGCCTGTGGGAAGCTTTCCTTGACGACGCCCAAATCAACAAACGTCTGTGCAATCGATCGAAGCGCTTCTTCCTGAGAGGCGTACTTCTGGTGAACCTGAACGAGCTCTTTCCTCAGAACCATGCGATTCTTCCTTATCCTTAGTTGCCTTGCGGGATCACGTCGGTCCCGTTGATTACCTCTGCGTTGCCCTTGGGCATCACGATGGGCGAAAGCCCCATGTTCTGACGAATGTCTGCAAGACCGTCTACCTGATCTTGAGAAAGACCACGCTCAGAACCGATTTGATTCACCACGAGGGTGACCTTGGCGTAGTTCTCGACCACTTCCATGCGCGCGAGCGCCTGCTCGAGATCGGAGCCCCAGGTAAGCACGCCGTGGTTGGAAAGCATGACCGCTGCGTAATCCTTAACAAACGGAGCGATGCTATCGGGAACATCGGTCGTACCGGGTTTTGCGTAGTGCGCAACGGGCACCACGCCAACTTGCAGCATCGCCTCAGAAAGAATCGGCTTGTCCAACGGCACTCCCGCGATTGCAAATGACGTTGCGTAGATGGGATGTGCGTGAACGACCGCGGTGACGTCGGGGTTTTCCCGATAGACGCGCAGATGCATCTTTACCTCGCTCGACGGGCCACGAAGGCCTTTCGAGATGACGTTGCCGTCAAGGTCCATGACAGCCATCATGTCGGGATTCATATCGCCTTTCGAAACACCCGTAGGCGTAACGACGATGGTATCGGGAGAGATGCGCACGCTGATATTGCCGTCATTGGACACAACATAGCCCTGCTTATAAAGCACAGTACCGGCGTCCACAATGGCCTGACGAGCCTGCACCTCATTCATAAGACCCATTCCTTCAACTCCTCTCCATTGCTTAGTGTTGGTTCGTGTTGATTTAATTTGATTCTATGCTCCAATTCCACACTGTCAACATGTTCAAGTCTGAGCGTTTTGCCATTCTTCCAAACGGTAGTAATTACAAGTTGAGTGGTAAAAGGCCATATAAAGGAAGTTCACCGTGGCATTTTGTTTTGTGCTTGCTATATTGATTAGCAAGCACTTAAATCAACATCGAGGTGAAACCGATGCTCGCCGCAGAACGTAAACAGCAAATCAAAGAAATCATCATCGCCAAAAAAAGCGCCTCTGTTGCTGCACTCGCCGAGCAATTCGGTGTAACCGGCGAGACGATTCGACGCGATCTTAAAGCCCTGGAAAAGGAGGGTGTGCTCATGCGCACCCACGGCGGAGCATTCATTCAAAGCGGTGTCGAAAACCTCATTGACATTGACCTGCGTAAAGCTGTCTATATTAACGAGAAGGAGCTTATCGCCAAGCGCTGCTGCAACCTTGTAAACAATGGCGATGCCATCTTCTTGGACAACTCGACCACCTGTTATCACATTGCCAAGGCCCTCAGCGACCTCAACATCACGGTAGTCACCAACAACCTAATGATCATGAACCTCTTTGCCCAAAGCGAGAACATTCGATTGGTGAGCGTTGGCGGTGAGTTTTCTATTAAAGAGCAGGCATTTTTTGGAACGATTGCGCAACGAGCCCTTGCCGAATACTACGTTGACAAGGCATTTATCTCGTGCCGAACCGTTTCCATCAACAACGGCATCACCGAGTCAACCGACCAGTGGGCGTCCATCCGTCACCTGATGATCGAACGCTCCGATAAGCAGTATCTCGTAGTCGACCACACTAAATTTGGCCAAACGTCCTTGTTTTTGATAGCTTTTATTTTTAGGAAATCACGAGATAAAAGTTTCGGGTTTCACGACGATTGTTTCGCCTCATAAGCAAAGGCGCCGACCACCTCCAACGGATGGCCTAACTTAGTCATTGCTTCGGTAATCGACTCAAGGAGGCCGGAAAGGAAATGATCGGCATGTCAACTATTCTAGCAATCAAGCAGCGCGCTGCCCGTGGCGACAGCGTCGCCCAGATAGCCAGGGAGGAGGGAATCTCCGAGCCCACGGTGCGCAAATACCGCGACATGGACGACTTCTCCCCTCAGGTCAAGCCCAGGAAGAGGCGCGGTTCGAAGCTTGACCCGTTCAAGGCGACGATAGATCGTTGGCTTGCGGAGGACAGGAAGCGGCGCCCCAAGCAGCGACACACGGCCCAGCGGGTATTCGACCGGCTCGTCGCGGAATGCGGCTACGACGGCAGCTACACAATCGTCCAGGCCTACGTCAAGAAGCGCAAAGCCGAGCTCAAAGGCGCCAAAGACGAGTTCCTCAACCTCGAATGGGCGCCCGGCGAGGGGCAGGTCGACTTCGGCGTGTGCGACTTCAGGGTGCTGGGCGTCATGCGCGAGGTGCACTACCTGGTGGTCACCTTCCCGTTCTCCAACGTGTCGCTGGCGCAATGCTTCTGGGGCGAGACGTCGGAATGCGTCTGCGAGGGCCTGAAGGCCGTGTTCGAGTTCTGCGGGGGCGTGCCCACCCGGTTGGTGTTTGACAACGCCACGGGCGTCGGCAGAAGGGTCGGCCAGGTTGTCAGCACCGCCGACACGTTCACGCGCTTCGCCGCCCACTACGGGTTCGACTTCTCCTTCTGCAACCCCAACTCCGGCCACGAGAAGGGCTCCGTGGAGAATGCCGTCGGGGCCATCCGGCGCAACCTGTTCGTCCCCGTTCCCCGCATCGACAGCCTGCCCGCCTACAACAAGCGGATCCTCGGCAGGTGCCTGGATCGCGCCGGCAAGGACCATTACCTCAAAGGGGAGCCCGAGCGCCAGCTGTTCATGGAGGACTGCGTGGCCATGGCCGACCTGCCGGCGAAGCCCTTCCGCGTCGCGAAGATAGTCACGGCCAAGACCGACAAGTACGGCGACGCGTGCCTCGACGGCAGACACCGCTACNGTTGTGAAAAACACGTCCTTCGTGCGCATCTGCGACTTCGACGAAATCACCGCCGTCATCACCGACCGTCCCCTCGACGCCAAATGGCACGAGGCGCTGCGCAGCAAAGGCTGCAGCATCATCGACGACGACAGGGAGACGAGCACTCCAGAACTTCTCGGATAACGACCGGCCCCTCTCTTCATTTTCACATTTTTCAAGCTCGAGGATATTCAACGCACCTACACATGGCGTTGAATATCCTTGTTTTTTATTGTTTCTCGCACATATATCTTCGATAGATCGTATTACCCCCCCCCGAAATCGCCTTCCATTTACCGAAGATAAACGGTTTTTCATTGCCATATTTTGATTTATGTTGATTATTATTGCCAGTGAGACAATATGTCCACATTCTCCCAAAGGGAACCTTGGAGGCCATATGATTGCATGCGATATCGCCATCATAGGTGGAGGCATCATAGGCTGTGCCATAGCGCGAGAACTATCGCGCTATTCGCCCCAGACGCTCGTTGTCGAAGCAGCCAATGACATTGCCTGCGGAACCACCAAAGCAAACGGGGGTCTTATCCACTCTGGGTACGACCCCGCGCCTGGAACCATGAAAAGCAAGGTGAACGCACGTGGCAACAAGCTCTACAGCGCTTGGTCAAAAGAGCTTGGCTTTGAGTTTAAAAGAACCGGATCTATGGTGCTGGCGTTTACCCAAAGCGACTGTGCGCACCTGCAAACGCTTCTCGAAAACGGTCGGGCGAATGGCGTGGACGGGCTGGAAATCATCGGTCCCGAACGGATCCATGAGCTCGAACCCCAGGCTTCACCTGACGCCATCCAGGCGCTCTATTGCCCCCATACAGGCATCGTTGACCCCTTTGATGTAGCCATCTCAGCTGCAGAAAACGCCGCCGCAAACGGCGTCGAGTTTTTGCTCAACGCCCCTGCCCGCAGCATCGAACAGCAAAATGACACCTTTATCCTGCATACGCCCAAGGGAGATATCTCCGCAAAATGGCTCATAAATGCAGCGGGATGCTACGCAGACGTCATCTCCGACATGGCCGGCGGAGAGCATTTTGAAATCGGCTGGCGCCAGGGCAATCTGTTGGTTCTCGACAAGAACGTCACGGCCAAGTCGATCATGCCCATCTATCCCGTCCCCACCCCAACAACAAAGGGTGTTGTCGTAATGGGAACGGTCCATGGCAATATCCTCATCGGATCCACTGCCATCATGCGCGAAAAGGGCGACCTCTCCTGCTACGCTGCAGATATCGAAGAGCTCATGGCGGGTGCCACAAAACTCGTGCCGTCTCTTGACGTGCGCTCATCTATTCGACAATTCGCTGGCGGCCGCGCCGTTATCACCGATACAAACGATTTCTTCATTGGTCAATCCAAACTGCAGCACCGCCTGTTCCAAGCAGCGGGCATCCAGTCTCCCGGCATCGCCAGCGCCCCGGCCATCGCGGAATATATGGTCGAGTGCCTTCGCAACGCAGGAGTTCCCCTGCCCCAAAACCCAAATTTCAACCCCATTCGTCATGCACCGGAAGATTTCGACATTGCCTCCATTGAGCATCAAGACGAGCTCATCCAGGGCGATCCCGCATGGGGGCGCATTGTTTGCCGCTGCGAAACGGTCCCTGAAGCAGAAATCGTTGCCGCTATCCACCGCACGCCTGGCGCCACCTCCGTCGAAGGCGTCAAACGCCGTTGCCGTGCTGGAATGGGCCGTTGCCAGAGCGGTTTTTGCCAAAGCCGCGTCGTGGACATTTTGTCCCGCGAGTTGGGTATAGCCCCTGCTAGGGTTCTTTTAGAGAACCCCGGCTCCGAAATAGTCCTCGGTCCCGTGAAGGGCGATGATTAAATGAACGAGATTACCTATGACGTCGTCGTTATCGGCGGTGGCCCCGCGGGCATGGCTGCAGCCCTCAAGGCGGCCGACGCCGGCGCTTCTACCGCAATCGTCGAACGCAATGCTCAACTCGGTGGCATCCTGCGCCAGTGCATTCACCCCGGCTTTGGCCTCACCTATTTCAAAGAAGAGCTCACCGGTCCCGAGTATGCCCAGCGTTTCATCGACCGTGTAGAAGACTCCCCCATCAAGGTCTACCTGGGCTCCATGGTGCTCTCTATCCACCATGACGACGAGTCTGGCACGTCAGACGTCGTCTTCATGAGCGAAACAGGCATGGTAACCCTCACTGCCCATGCGGTGGTCCTCGCCATGGGCTGCCGCGAGCGCACACGCTCCGAGATCAAAATCCCCGGCAGCCGTCCTGCCGGCGTCTTTACCGCGGGCCTCGCACAGCGCTACATCAACATCGAGAATCTCAAGCCCGGAAGCCGCTTTGTCATCCTGGGTTCTGGCGACATCGGCCTTATCATGGCGCGCCGCCTGGCGCTCGAGGGCTTTGAGGTCGAGGGCGTCTACGAGCTCATGCCCTATGCCAATGGCCTGCACCGCAATGTCAAAAACTGCCTCGAGGATTTTGGCATCCCCCTGCATCTCTCCACCACGGTCACCCGTGTGATTGGCAAAAACCGCGTTGAAGCGGTAGAGGTCTCGCAAGTCGACGAGCAGCTGCATCCCATCGAGGGAACGCAGCACACAATTCCCTGCGACGCGCTGCTGCTTTCTGTGGGCCTCATCCCCGAAAACGAGGTCTCAGCTGCGGCTGGCGTGAAGCTCAATCCACGCACGCGCGGCGCCGTTGTAGACGAATCGCTCGAAACCACCGTTCCGGGCATTTTCTCATGCGGCAACGTACTACATGTACATGATCTTGCCGACAACGTGACGCGCGAGGCAGAGCGCGCGGGCGCCGCCGCAGCCGCATATGCCGCGGGCACGCTCGCTGCCACTAGCGAGAGTGTCCCCATCAACGCCGGAGGCATCGCCAGCTATGTGGTGCCGGCACGCCTCACGCGCGGGGAGGCCGCAAAACTGTTCTTCCGCGTTCGCCGCCCCGTCACGCGCGCGCACGTGCGCATCACCGTCGATGGTGCCACTGCACTCGAGGGCAAACCGCGCTCGTTTATCCCCAGCATCATGGAGTCCTTCCCGCTACCGGCAAAACTTGCTGCCGCGGCAAAAGAATCCATCGAGATCAGCGTTATCGAGGAGGACGATGACCATGAGTAACTGCACGGTCAAAGACTTCTATTGCACGGTGTGCCCATCCGAATGCCCCCTTACGGTAACGCTCGACGAGACCGGCTCCGTAGTTTCCGTCGCCGGCAACAGCTGCCCACGCGGCGAGCGTTTTGGGCGCCAGGAGGCAACGTGTCCCATGCGCGTCCTCGCCTCGACCGTACGCCTTGAGGGGGCGCATACCGGCGAGCCCCTCATCCCCGTGCGCACGCGCGAAGCCATCCCCCTATCGCTGCAGGCACAAGCAATGGATGCCATTCGCAAGGCTCGCGTGACCGCTCCCGTCAAAATGGGCGATATCGTACTTGCAAACGTATGTGATACTGGAGTGGACGTGGTCGCCTCTTGCAGCGCCCGTTAATTCAAGATCTAGCCATCTGGCATGCGAGGGTCCCTTTTCACCCTTCTCTTCTCCCCTCGCCCCAGGTGCATGCGGACGCGCCCGCGGCTCCATACCCGGGCGCGTCCGTTTTCTTTTGCTTGTACACCCTCATTGACCGTCTTCCTTGCAAGAACGCGGGCGGACGCCCCCTCTCCTCGATTGCCCAGGTTGTGGATACCTGCGCGGCACAGCGGCTTCAAGCGAAAAGACGTCTACAGCAAAGAATATCGCCATGCACAACACAAACTTCCTGATTTCAGTACCAGTATTCGAATTTCTCAAGTAGAGCGCCTTTTGAAAGCACTATTTCCTGCTGTTTTCCTTCCAAATAGATGTCTCTACTTGAAAAAGTGCCGGACTGCTACTGAAATCAGGAACTTTGCTATCAACCTAACCTTTTGCGAACGGAAAGATCCCCAAAGGACCAAGGTCCCGCCACAAGACCCCTCCGCACACACACGATTCCGAGCCCCGTTCCCGAAAAACACGCTCGAAACAGTCAAAAAATGACCGTTCACCTTATGTTATGCACCTTTTGGAAACTCCTGCCGCCCAAACGGAACGCAAACGGGTTGCCACGCGCACGGCCACGATGCTACGATGCAGTCGCTGTTTCAGGGCGGGGTGAAATTCCCCACTGGCGGTAAATCGGCCGGCGCAATCCCGCGTCGCGTCCCCGACAACGGTTGCCGGGTGTACATCCGATAAGCCCGCGAGCCTGGCTGGCATTGGGTTGCCTGCAGGCCGATCCGGTGAGAATCCGGTGCCAACGGTTAGAGTCCGGATGGAAGAGGCAGGTGATCTCATGTCTGAGCAGTCTACGCATATCCAATTTCAAAACACCAACAGGTGGGAGACTAAACAATTGGTCACCATGGCACTCATGTGCGCCATCGGTGCGATCTTCATGTATGTGCAAATCCCCATTCTTCCCTCGGCTCCATTTTTGAGCTATGACCCCTCACTGGTGCCGGCCATGGTCTGCGGCTTTGCCTACGGTCCCGTATCGGGCCTTACCGTTGGCGTGCTCGCCGTGGTCATCCACGCGCTCACCACGGGCGACTGGGTCGGTGGCCTCATGAACATCGTGGCGGCGATCTTCTTTATCCTGCCTGCCGCGCTCGCCTACAAGAAGCTCCACAGCTTCCGCGGCGCCGTGACCGGTCTTATCCTGGGCATCATCTTTGCCACAGCAGCATCCATCGTCTCCAACCTCACCATCGGCGTGTGGTTCTGGTATCCCTCGATGGACTTCATCATGCCGCTCATCGGCCCGGCGATCATCCCCTTCAACCTCATTAAGACCGCGCTCAACTCCGTGCTGACGCTTGCCGTGTACAAGGCAATCTCGAACCTTATCACGCCCGAAAAGCAGCAGGTTAAGGGCAAGTAATGATCTCGTGCAAAGACATTTCGTTTTCCTACGACGGCAAGGTCCCCACGCTCTCGAATATCACGCTCGACATTGCTGACGGCGAATTTCTGTGCATCCTCGGCGGAAACGGCTCCGGCAAGTCAACCCTCGCCAAGCACTTAAACGCCTTACTCGTGCCCGATAGCGGCAGCGTCGAGGTCGACGGCCTGAACACCTCCGACCCGCAGCTGGTCTACGACGTACGCTCGCGCGTAGGCATGGTGTTTCAAAACCCCGACGATCAACTGGTCGCCACGCTCGTGGAAAACGATATTGCCTTTGGACCAGAGAACCTGGGCGTCCCCACAAACGAACTTTCGCAGCGCGTGGCGGACGCCCTTGCAAGCGTGGGCCTCATGGGCTTTGACCAGCACGAGACCCACGCTCTCTCGGGCGGACAAAAGCAACGCGTAGCCATTGCCGGCGCCCTTGCCATGCACCCCGAAGTGCTTATTTTGGACGAGGCGTCCTCGATGCTCGATCCGCGCGGCCGCCATGGTCTACTCAAGGTGTGCCAGGAGCTCAATCATGCGGGCATGACCATCGTGATGATCACCCATTTTATGGAGGAAGCGGCCCTTGCCGATCGCGTCGTGGTCCTCGATCGCGGACGTATCGCCTTGGAAGGCACGCCCGAAGAAATCCTCACCCGCGCCGACGAGCTGCATTCCCTCAATCTCGAGGAGCCCTTTGCTTGCCAGCTCGCGCTGGAGCTCAAAAGACGCGGACTGGATATCAGGCCCCATGTTGACGAAGAATCGGTTGTTACCGAGATTCGCGCCGCCATGGGACGTCATATCGAAACGTCCTTATGCGAGGAAATCGCGGCGAGCGATGAGGCGCCGCAAAGCAGTGACGCTGCCCCGCTCATCCAGTTTGAGCACGTGTATTACAGCTACGAAAAGTCCACCCGCGAGCGAGCGCGACGCCGCAAGAAGAACGCACCGGCAGCACAAGCCGCCGAATGGGGCAACGATCCCAACGCCGTTTGGGCCCTGCGCGACATCTCCTTTGATGTGCACGAAGGCGAAATGCTCGGCATCGCGGGCCACACCGGATCGGGCAAATCGACCATCATCCAGCACATGAACGGCCTTGTTCATCCCACGCAGGGGCGCGTGCTGCTCCAAGGTGTCAGCATGGCGGACAAGCACGTCAACGAGACGGCAAAGACCACTGTCGGCATGGTATTCCAATACCCGGAACATCAGCTCTTTGCCAACACCGTTTTTGAAGACGTTGCCTTTGGACCTCAAAACCTGGGTTTATCCGCCAATGAGGTCACCGAGCGCGTGCTCGAGGCCCTCCGACTCGTAGGCCTTGATGCCGATGAAGTTGCGCAGAAAAGCCCCTTTGAACTCTCTGGCGGTCAGCAGCGCCGCTGCGCTTTTGCCGGCGTGCTCGCCATGCGCCCCCGTGTACTCGTGCTCGACGAGCCTGTTGCCGGCCTCGACCCTGCCGCTCGTACAGAGTTTCTGCAGCTCATCGATGACCTTCATGCCCGCGGGCTCACCATCGTCATGGTGTCGCACAGCATGGAGGATATCGCCACCCACTGTGACCGCGTCCTCATTATGAACAAGGGCAGCATCGTCTCGCTTGGCACGCCGCGCGAGGTCTTTGCAAGCGACCGCGACCTCAAATCCATCGGCTTGGGACTGCCCGCCCCACAGCATATGGCGTGCCTTCTGCGTGACGCTGGCATCCCCTTGCCCCGTCGCCGCCTCTATTCCACCAAGACGCTTGTCGAAAGCATCGTTGCTCTTGCCGCCGGAGGTGTTGCGTAATGGAAGCCTTCTCCTTTGGCAGCTACTACGCCGGGCGCTCGTTTATCCATCGCCTTGACCCTCGCACCAAGCTGCTTGCCGGTTTTGGCTTTTTGTTCATCGCTCTGGCCTCGCACACCTTCCCGGCGCTCGCCGTGCTCGCTATCGGCATTGGCATTTCGTATGCCTTGGCGCGCATTCCCGTGCACTACGCCGTGCGCTCCGTGGCGCCGCTCATGGTGCTTGTAGCATTCGTTGCCATCCTTACACTCTTCACCGAACAGAGCGGTCGGATCCTTTTTCATCTGGGCTTCATCCAGATTAGCGAGGGCAGCATCTATTCATGCTGTTTTATCGCATGCCGCATGTTTTTGATGATGTGCGGGATGAGCCTTGTCACCATGACCACCACCACACTCGACCTTACGCAGGCAGTCGAGAAGCTGCTCATGCCCCTTGCGCGCGTCGGTTTCCCGGCACATGAGATTGGCATGATCTTAGGCATCGCCCTGCGCTTTATGCCCCAGTTTGCAACCGAACTCTCCCAGACCTATCAAGCACAGGTGAGCCGAGGGGCAAAGGTGGCAAGCGGCCCCATTGGCAGCTTGAAGTTTCTTTCCTCCATCTCAATCCCGCTGTTTGCAAGCGTGTTTCGTCATGCAGAGACGCTTGCCTCGGCCATGGATGCGCGTTGCTACCATGGAGAGGCGGGGCGAACGCGCCTGCACCCACTGCGTTTTTGCGCATATGACGTCGCAGCAGGCATCTTCATGCTCGCACTCATCCTTTGTGCCGCAGCCATCATTATCCTGCTCTAACAGAAGGAGAGCCCTATGGACGATTCCTCCGCCGCCTCCGGCATCGACACCGCACTCACGTACCTTACGTCTATCCCCGCCTGGTACCTTGCGACGAGCATAGACAATCAGCCCCATGTGCGTCCCTTCTCGTTTGCCGCCAAGCAAGACGGGAAGCTCTGGTTTTGCACCGCAACCACCAAAGATGTTTGGCAAGAACTGCTTCAAAACCCTCTGCTCGAGGCTACTGCCTGGTGGCCAGGACACGGCTGGCTTATCCTGCGCGGCCGCGCCGGCATGGACGGCTGCGTCTCCGATGAGATTCGCGAAGCAGGATGGAAACATCTCGAAAGTCTGGGCGAACACTACGATGGCGCATGCGACCCCACGCTCGTCTTCTTTAGCCTCGAGGACCCCAAAGCCTGGATCTGCAACCACGACGAATGGAAGCCCCTCCCCCCTCTAATGTGACAAAAAGTCGACAGGTTTAATTTGTCACATTCCGTCACTCACCACCAAAAAGGAGCCGTTCATGGACGAAATCGTCTCGTATCTACGCCGCATACCCGCATGGTACCTCGCCACCATCGACGTTAATGACCCCACCCAACCGCGCGTGCGTCCGTTCTCGTTTGCTATGGCAGACGCCGGGAAGCTCTGGTTTTGCACCTCGCGCGACAAGGATGTTTGGTTTGAGCTCGAAGCTCATCCCAAGTTCGAGCTCTCCGGCTGGAAGCCCGGCGAGTGCTGGATCGTCCTTTCGGGCACGGCAAATCTAGCAGACGATGCCCAGGTGAGCGATGCCGTGCGCGAAGCAGGATTCAAGCATATGGTCGGCATCGGCGAGCACCACAGCAGCGCCAACGACGGACGCCTTGCCTTCTTTAGCGTCGAGGCAGGCACTGCGCGCTTTTGCGATATCGATGGCAGCGAGCGCGTCGTCAAGCTCGACGACCTTGCATAAACCCAATTTCGCAATCGACAGCGCTCCAATGCAGCGGGCGCCCTCTCGTCTCCCAAACGGAATACGAGAGGGCGCCCGCAATTGATAGAACGTAGGATCCAAAAGGGCGAGCACCCGATTATCCAAACAGGGACCTAAGCGCCCGGATGCTCACCGGATTCCCCGCAAACAAAGGGCATCGCCTCAAGAACGCCCCGCCATCCCTAACGCGCCGCGCGAAGAAAACGTTCCAGAGCATCCTCATCCAGCGCATACAGTACATTACCGATATTCCTCGTGCACGAAAGCGCGCGCACGGCGACCGAATGCAAATCCTCCTTGGGCAAGGCATCCAATCCCAGGTCTGCAAGGCACGTTGGCAAACCGGCAGCGTGACAAAATGCCAGAGCGTGGGCCTCGTCATCCCCTAAAGGCTTGCCCGTCAACGCTGCAGCCGCTGCAAACTGCACTGACAAGCCATATGTCACGGCAAGACCATGTGGCACACGCACGCCCTTAAGTGCAGCAATCCCATTGGCAACAGCATGTGCGAGCGACAGGCCGCCGCTTTCAAAGCCAATGCCCGAGCAAAGAATATTGCATTCGATCACATGCTCAACAGCAGAAGTGAGCTCCCCCGCTTCGGCATCGGCCTTAGCCTGCAGACCATCGGCCATAAGCACTTCAAAGCACGACCGAGCAAGTGCCGTCGCGGCAACGCCGGAAGCTCCCGCCAGCTCATTCTCGCCACCCGACTCCCTGCATGCCTGGGCCTCAAAATACGTAGCGAGCGCGTCGCCCATGCCTGCCACGAGCAAATGCGTCGGTGCATGCGCGATAACGGCCGAATCGACCACCACCAGGTCGGGAGCCCGATCGAGATGCAGATACTTGTCAAAACTGCCGCCATCGTCGTAGAGCACCGAAAGAGCACTGCATGGGGCATCGCTTGAAGCCACTGTGGGCGCCACGCAAAGGGAAAGTCCCGCGTAGTGTGCTACGGCCTTTGCGATGTCGAGCATCTTGCCGCCGCCCATTCCCACAACGCAATCGCACTTGAGCTGTGCGCAAGCGCGGGCCAGGCCTCGGCACGCACGTTCAGAGCACGGCCCATCGTACACGCGAAACACCGGCTTCGAGATGCCTTCACAGGCCGAAAAACCATCATCAACCGTCTGTCCAACGCGCCTATCAGTCCCAGGGTCAAGCACGATAAACGCACGACGGCCCAGACGCGCAACACAAGCGCCAAGATGTCCAAGCTCCCCCGGCCCTTGCACATACCGTCCCGGAGCCCCAAATACCACTGGCATGCTACCCCTCGCTTCCACAAAAAAGACCCCTGCACCACGATAGCGCAGGGGTCTCGTAATGGCTAAACACCTAGGATTTTATCTTAGAAATCGATATCGGTGTCGTAGTAGCAGGCCTTGAGAATCTTCTCGAAGTCGGCAGCCTTGGTCTCACGCGGGTTCTCGGGCGTGCAGGCGTCGGTCTCGGCGTTCGCTGCGATCTCGGGCAGCTTGGCGAGGAACTCCTCCTCGGAAACCATCTGCGGGTTCTCGGCGTCGACCTTCACGCCACCGTTCGCGTAATCCTTGATGGACTGCGGGATGTTGAGCTGGTCGTTGAGGTCGCGAATCTTCTGGACGAGCGCGGCAATGAGCTCCTCGTTGGTCTCGCCGGGAAGGTGCAGGATCTCCTTGGCCACGTAAGCGTAACGCTCGGCAGCACGCGGGTCCTTGGAGTTCCACTGGATGACCTTGCCCAGGTACATAGCGTTAGCAGCACCGTGGATGATGTGGCCGTTCTCAAAGGCAGCACCGGTCTTGTGAGCCATGGAGTGAACGATGCCGAGCAGGCCCGAGGAGAAGGCGATACCGGCGATGCACTGAGCCTCGTGCATGTGCTGACGGGCCTCATGGTCGCCAGCATAGGACTTGGGCAGCCACTCGACGATCTCGCGGATGCCGTGCAGAGCGTTGGCGTCGGTGAACATGGAGGCGCAGGTGGAAACGTAGGCCTCCATGCAGTGGGTCAGAGCATCCATGCCGGTGTGAGCGCACAGCTTAGCAGGCATGGTGTAGGTGAGCTCGGGGTCGACGATGGCGACATCAGGGGTGATGTTGAAGTCGGCCAGCGGGTACTTGATGCCCTTGGCGTAGTCGGTGATGACGGAGAACGCGGTGACCTCGGTAGCGGTGCCGGAGGTAGAGGAGATGGCGCAGAAATGAGCCTTCTGACGCAGCTCGGGGAAGCTGAACGGCTGGATGATGTTATCGAAGGACTCCTCGGGATACTCGTAGAAGACCCACATGGCCTTAGCGGCATCGATCGGGGAGCCGCCGCCGATAGCAACGATCCAGTCGGGCTCGAAGTCGCGCATAGCGGCTGCGCCCTTCATGACGGTCTCGATGGAGGGATCGGACTCGACGCCCTCAAAAAGCTGAACCTCCATGCCAGCCTCTTTGAGGTCAGCCTCAACGTCCTGCAAGAACCCACCGCGGCGCATAGAGCTGCCGCCAGAAACGATGATGGCCTTCTTGCCCTTGAGGTTCTTCACCTCGTGGCGAGCGCCCTCACCGAAATACAGATCGCGCGGGTTAGTAAAACGTCCCATACCTTGCCTCCAAATCGACAAGCCCCTCTCGGCTTGTATTAATACGGAGCACCTAATTGGCTCCGCAAGGACCAAAAGCAGCGGCGAGTGCACCGGACGACGGTGTGCTCAAACGCTTTACCATAAGAGGATATTACCCCCATCTCATGGCCGGTTCCGCTTACGGTTAGGGTTTCGAAAAGACATTCGAAACAGCTCCGCATCGCGTTCCGGTGGAATTATAGGCTTTATGTCCGTTCATGCCTTTCGCTTTTCCGTAAACGTAAGTTTTTCTCGGCGTGTTGTACATCTCCATCTTGGGTACATAGCCCTTTGGCGCAGCGGCTTCGCTGCTCTATACTTTTGACCATTACACACGGAGAGGAGTGGCCCATGGCATTCGATCCCATTCAGGAGGACTGCCTGCGCCTCATCCTGGAACTTTTACGTCGAGAGCATATCTACCCGCTCGATAACGCCGCAGTTATCGAGCGCGGCATGACCCAATATCAACGAGACCCGGACGCGCTGGTCAAAACCGACCGCGACCGCTCGTTCCACCTGGTAGCAAAGGCAGCAGAGCTTGCCGACTACCGGGTGCCGTTCCTCACCGACGAAGACCAGATCAACAAAGAGGACGATCGCGCCGAGGCCATTTTGCGCGAAGCGGTAGAGCTCGACCCCAAGAACTGGGACGCTCGTCGCATGCTTACGGCCATATGCGCAAATTCAAACGACGAGTACGTCTCCTATCTCTTGGATAACCGCGCGGCAGTTGAGCACGATATCGAAAAACTCGTTGAGTCTGCCGACAATCCCTATGACGAAGAATATGCTCAAGACCTGGGCAAACGCCCCTATCTTCGCTGGCTTGCCGCCCTTTCCTCCCGCGCTCTCATAGCGGGCCAGTACAAGCTTTCCCTCGACGCCGCGCGCGATCTTCTAGAGATCGCTCCCGATGACCCCGCTGATGTTCGCTACACCGCGATGCTCGCCCTTGCCAAGCTGGAGTGCGATATCGCCGATCTCAAAGCCTTTAAGGCCGAACACCCTCGTGCGTTTGCCGCCTCCCCTATCCAGTCGCGTCGCCCGGATAGGTCCGAGCCGCGCCAGGACGCCTGGAGTCTTCTCGCTCAGATCAACGTTTTGTACCGAGCTTTTGATTTCGAAGGAGCGAGTCATGTGCTCCGCCTCCTTCTGCGCACCTATCCGCACACATCGCAGGCGTTGTTCTATCAGGCCGAGTTTCCCGACGGGCTGTACGCACGTGTAAACGTGATGCCCGGCAGCCAAGATGAGCTTATTCTCGCCATCAGCGAAGCGACCCCCTTGCTTCAAGAAGGCCTCGGAGCACCCGAAAACGCCGGCTTCGCCGTTTGGCTCGCCAATCACGAACTGGTGCAGTCGGCGCTTGATGAGGATGTAGCGCAGCTTTCCGCGATGGTAAACGCCGCCCGAAAGCGGGGTAACAACTAATGGATCCGCGCAAGTATATTCCGGCGTTTTTGCAGTATGAATATGAGCAAGAGCACCCGGGGCTCACCCCTGCGGCGGAGGATTTACTGCACGAACGCATAGAGCAAGATCCTGACTCCTATGCCACCTCCGCTCAAGCGCAGGCGCTCATTTCGTATGCGCGCGTTCGCGAGCAGCTCATTTACGGCATCGAGCACTTGGAAGAGCTTCCCGACGAGGAATTCGACAAGAAACGCGAAGCGCTTTTTAACGATATTCGCCTCTCGCTTTTCAAGATTATCGAAACCGATCGCAGCTGCATCGACGCACAGCTACTGAACACCCTTTTGGCCGATGTCCCCCTCGACAACTGCTTGGGCGACATCATGCAACTTGAGAAGCAGGCGCGTGAGTATCTGAGCACAACAGTTGCCGATTTTGATGCAGATGCACCGCACTACTGGAACGAGTCGCTCTCCGAAGACGAGATGGCGCGCCGCACGCTTTCGTGCCCCATGATGATCGGTTGGCTCCATACGCTCGAAGCGCTCTCGACCGGCTGCTTGGGAAGCGCTCGCTATCGCGCCGCCATCACATATGCCAGGCGTGTCATGCGTGCGCGCGGATACGACAATCGCGCCGTCGGCACCATTTTGCTGGCACAGGCCCGCCTTGAAGACGAGGACGGCTTTTTCGCCACGGTCCACGAGGGGGGCGAAGATCTGGAGTCGTCTCCTTGGTATCTGCTGGGCCGAACGTTGCTGCTGTATAAGCTCGGTCGGCGCAAAAACGCCCGTCGCGCGGCGCGTGATTTTGCCCAACGCTGCGACGGCGGCGCGTTCTTCCTGCTCAATCCCACCTATCTCACGCCGTATCTGCCCACAAGGCCCGAGCCGCAAGAGCCCTGGAACCTTACGCACCAAGCGGTATGGGAAGCAGATAGCATCATCGTAGATACCCCCGATTTTCCCGCCTGGATTCAGTCAATCGAAGGCATGGAAGAGCTTTCCGAAGAGTTCGCTCGCCGTCAAGGATTCTAAGGTCGAACAGCTGCGGCCATCATGCACGACCAAACAATAGCCCCGGCAGGAAAAGGCACGTATGCCACATCCTGCCGGGGCTATTTTTACGCTCCATCTCTTTATGACTATGCGCGGGAAAGTGTCGAAGAAAGGGCCTTATCTACAGCGCAACCCACGCCAACACCGATGGCAAGCTTTGCAGCATCAGGCAGGATAAACGGCAAGACCGCCGCCGCCATGGCAGGCGCCACGCCCATCGAACCGACAACCATGAGCTGGGCCGTTCCGCACACATAGGAAATGACGAGCAAGGCAACATCGCCCGCGAGTACGCGAGCAAAGAGCGGCATGGTCTGGGACAGCAGGCGAACCAGCGTCGTAGCGACGATCATGCCTACGAGGAAGCCCCACAAAAAGCCGCCAGTCGGGCCTACAAGGCGCATAACACCGCCCGAAAAACCGGAAAACACCGGCAGGCCGATGGCGCCCAAAAGCAGATACACCGCAACTGCGAGAATAGCCGTAGGTCTATCAAGAACGGCAGGGATGAGCGCCAGGGCCATGGTTTGCAAGGTAAAGGGAATGGGGCCGAGGGGAACACTCACCCACGCGGAAACGGCCAGGAGCGCCACACACAGTCCGGCACGTGCAATCTGCTGAGTTTTCATTTGAGCTCCTTGATCTGAGCGGTCATTCGAACAAGCAAGGAGACAGTATATTCGCTGAAGGCACATTGCCCGAGAAGTTAACTGATTAACAATAAGAATTTACATGAAAGATAGGCTTTTCGCATACGAGATATCTGGTATACTCAACTGCGCTGTCCCCATCGTCTAGCGGCCAAGGACGCCACCCTTTCAAGGTGGATATCGCGGGTTCGAATCCCGCTGGGGGCACCATTTGAATTGAGAAGCCCGTTACCCTCCCGGTAGCGGGCTTTTTGCCGCCCGTGGGCCGGGATTCGAACCCGGCAGGGCCGGCCCGTTTTCACTTGAGACTTGCGCCGCAATGAAATGTTGCAATACCGTCGCAAAACTCGGCACGAATCGCTTTTCACCCAATCGGCTCGCACCGCCGTCCACCTTTTGCCCCCATACAAAGCCACCTCTCCAAAAGCCCCATGATAAAATCGGAGCAACGAACGCACGAGGAGGAACCGCTATGGCCGACGCTCTATCCTGCATGTTTCACGCCCTGCGCAACCATCTTTCGCGCACGCTCGCACTCGCTACGCTCTGCACCCTGGGGCTCGTCCTTGCCACAACGCCCGCTTTTGCCGATGACGTTATAACCACGATTGACATCTCTGGCAAAGGCTCCAACACCACCGTTACCATCGACAAGCCGGGCTCTTACCGCCTTTACGGCTCCAGCAGCACAACATGGGTTCACGTCAAAACGGGAAACGTCACTCTCTACCTTGCCGACGGCCTCAACATCAATCCCGGCATCTCGGCCAATACGGGCAAGACATGCCCTTCGATAAAGATTGAAAACACGGGCGGAACCGTCAACATCATCAGCGAGGCAAACGCCCAGGCAAAACTGTCGAGCTATCTTACGAGCCCCGCGATCCAAAAGGAGGGAACGCAAACCAAGCTTGTGTTCTCCACGGCCGATTCCGAACACCCGGGAACCATCAGCGCAACAGCAGCTTCTGGCAGCATGTCCGCCGGCATTGGCACTAACTACAAGCTCGTCTCCAATGGGGTCACCGGAAACATCGTCTTCAAAAGCGGCAAAGTAATCGCTCGAGGCGGAACCGACGCTGCTGGCATCGGCGGCGGTTCCGGCGGCAGTGTCGACGGGATCACGATTGAAGGCACCGCAAATATCGAAGCATATGGCAGCGCGGGCGGCGCGGGAATCGGATGCGGCTTTCACGGGACCATGCGAAACATCACCATCAGGGGCGGCAACGTCACGGCAAAGGGCGGCGATAGCGGTGCCGGAATCGGATGCGGTCGCGACGAGCAGGGCCTCACCCATGGCGCTATCACAATCGAGGGTGGAACCGTCAATGCCACGGGTGGAGGCTTTGGCGCAGGCATCGGTGGGTCGTTCCGCTCAAAGGTCAACAGCATTGTGATCAAAGGCGGAACCGTCAAGGCAATCGCCGGTGAATACGCCTGCGGCATCGGCAGTGGCGGCGGAACGGCCAACGAACACTGGTGCAAGTCGATTACCATATCCGGCGGAAACGTCACTGCTGTTGGCGGTGGAGCGAGCTCGTCTCACGCTGCCGCCATCGGCAATGAATGCAGGGCGACCGGACGCCAAACCATCACCATCACGGGCGGTATCGTCCGCGCCTACACGACCAGCGACCACGCCCACGCCATCGGCGGAGGCGGCACAAACGGCCCCGGGTCGTATCCGCATGTGGCGGTCGATATCAGCGGCGGAACCATCATTGCCAAAGGGGGTAGCAAAGCGAGCGCCTTCGGCTCCAATGGCAACGGATACAACACCCAAAAAGGCAAATACTTTGCAGCAACCATCACGGGAGGTTCCATCCTCTTTGCCGCGGGCGACTCCGTAACCAACCTGGGCACGTTTCAGGTAGACCCCACCGATGCCGCCCACAATAAGGTTTCACCCACAGCGGCAACCATGGGCACGCTGAAAAACAAACAGCTCGACCTTGGTAAATCCCAGGCAGTCGTCAAAGGTCTGAGCAGCAACTATGGCATGAACGATGTCACCGCGATAAGTCTTGATGACGAGTTTGGCAACGGCAAGAAAGAGGTGCTCTTTTGTCCCTGGCTGCCCACGGGGACAACGCTTGTACGCGTCGATGCAAGCGTGCAGTCACAAAGCGTTCCCTATACGGACTCCGCCGTGTCCGGAAAGACCGGAACGCTGTATCCAGCATGCAAGCTCACCCTCTCCCCGTATGGAACGGGAACAGACGGTCACGCCCTTGCCCTGTTCGGACAAGGTGTCGAGGCAATCCAGCCCGCCATCGTAACAGGGCAAGTTGTCGAGCGATACACGGCCTCACCCAACCCCTATAGCGAGCAGGTGATGGATGCCAGCGGGAAGCTCTCCCCAAACGTCACGGTAAACGACGCTCGCCTGACCGATGCGCAGGGCAACTGGATCTACAGCGGCGGCACCGATGGCTCGGGATCCTACGGCTCGTATACGCTGTATGCGCAGATGCGTCCGGTATCCTACACAGTCCATTTCGACGCCAACGCGCCTGCAGGCTCAAGCGCCGCGGCATCGGGTGCCGCGCCCGATGACATAGTCGCCAAATACGGCAAAACCTACAAAATTGGCGAGGGCTCTACGCTCTTTATTCCGGGATACACGCTCAGCGGTTGGAACACCGCTGCCGATGGGAGCGGCACTGTCTTTGCCCCCGGAGAGGCCGCGAGCAATCTTTCCGACACCGATGGCGCAACCGTCACGCTCTACGCCCAGTGGACACGCAAACCCTACACGATTCATTTCTAAGGCGGAGAGGGCGCTACCGGCCATATGGATGACGCGCTGTTCGACATCGACGTCGCAGGTCAGCTTCCCGCCAACCGCTTTAACAAGCCGGGATATACCTTTGCCGGCTGGGCACCCTCCGCATCTGTGGGCGGCGCGATCTCTGACGGTGCATGGGTCACGAATCTCTGTGCGAAAGACGTCGACGGCAATATCCTCCTCGACGCGAACGGCTCGCCCATGGGTCTAACCCTCACAGCTCGCTGGATTGACAACAGCGTCAGCGCGCATGACGTTGCCGTCACCGTCGGAATCGACAACAGTGCCGCAAAAGGCTTTGCGTCGAGGCTCACGCTCGTTGACGGAGAGACCTCCTTTGCCCCCTTCGAGGAGAAAACCGACGCATCGGGAGCAACATACTATGCGCTGAAGCGCGAAGGCGCGCTTCCCGCTGGCACGTACATGCTCATGCTCGACGGCAAAGACACGGGCAAAACCGTCGAAGTAGGCGATGACGCCGATGTCGCGTCCCTCAACCTCTACTCGCTTGCTACCAGCTGCGATAGCAAGCTTGCAGGAGTCGATGTACAGCCAAGCTGGCCCATCGCAGCGGGTACCGATACGGTGTACTTGGAGGAATCGTATGTGACTCTGGCGGCGCGTGGAACTGCGCGCGGCTACGCATTCGATCAATGGACCTCGCCCGACGGCACCGCGCACTTTGCCGAGAGCTCGTCCGAAACATCCAATCCGACCACGGTCTTTGTAGATAGGGCGCTCTCGATGTATGCCACCTCGCGCCCCATCGACTATTGCATTCGCTTTGACCCCAATGCAGACGACGCCACGGGTACCATGGAGGAACAGACACTCGCCTACGACACCGAAGCAGACCTCTTTACCTGTGATTTTGCACGCACGGGCTACGTCTTTGCCGGCTGGAATACAAAGCCGGACGGCAGCGGGGACACCTTTGCAGATGGCGCTACTGTCAAAAATCTCATGGATAGCGAGGGCACTTTGACGCTCTTCGCCCAGTGGAAACCCATCGCCTATTTCGTGCATTTCGATGGCAATCTTGCCGATGGTCCCGCCATGCAATCCGTCGAAGCAACCTACGGGCAAGCCTTCTACCTGCCCGAAAACACGTTTGTCTTCCACAACGACGGACTAGCAGATTCGACATTTATCGGTTGGAACACGCAACGCGACGGATCGGGCGATACCTATGAAGATGCACAGCAGGTCATAAATCTCTGCTCTGAACAGGGCGCCTCGATCACGCTCTACGCGCAGTGGCGCGATCCCGAGCCCACACCGACTCCTGCCCCTGAGCCCAAACCCAGCCCCGGCACGGACCAGAAAGTGCCCCAGCAATCAGACACCAAGAAGTCCAAAACCCGTCGCGGCGACAATTTGCCCGGGACCGGCGATGGCTTGCCCCTGTGGATAGCGATAGGTGTCCTTGGCGTCGCCGCAATCGCCCTTGGAGTCTTCTGTATGCGAAGGTGCGCTCGGTAAGACGCAAAGCAGGAGTCACGCCTGCAGCCGCGCTCACGGCCTCATCTGTATCCCCTTAGCACAAAAAGGAGCCCCGCATAAAGCGAGGCTCCTTTCCATCTACCTTGGTAACTCAGTTGAGATTACACGTAGAACAGGATGTCGTCGTAAGTCGGGACGGGCCAGTAATCGCGAGCCACAATCTCTTCCATGGCGTCGACAGCAGCGCGAAGCCTATCCATGGCGGGAACGACCTCGTGAGCATACTTGTTTGCCTGCTCCTGGCCGTCCAGTGCCTCGGCCTCCTTGTGCAGGGCGTCGAGCGCCTTGATGGAATCGTTGATCTCGGTGATGCCGTAGCAGAGCTTGTTAAGCGTGTTCTGCTCGCACTGCATGGCGGCATCGGCACCGGCTGCGCGGATAGCCTCAAGGCCCTTGGCGACCTTCGTCGCATAGGCGGTGATGACCGGACGATAGGTGCGGCGAGCCTCGCGAACCATCGTGGTAGCCTCGATGTTCATGAGCTTGTTGTACTTCTCGAGCTTGCAGTCGTAGCGGCACTGAGCCTCGGCCCTGGTAAGAACGCCCATCTCCTCGAAGAGCGCGATGTTCTTCTCGGCAACAAAGGCGGGCAGAGCGTCGGCCGTGGTCTTGTTGTTGGCCAGACCGCGCTTCTCGGCCTCAATGGGCCACTCGTCAGAATAGCCGTCGCCGGAGAAGAGAATGCGCTTGTGCTCGGTCAGAACCTTCTTGCAGTAATCAAGTGCAGCATCCTGGAACTTGTCCTCGGGCGTACCCTCAAGTGCGTCGGCAAAAGACTTGAGCGACTTGGCAACCGCGACGTCCAGCACCGTGTTGGGATCGGAAACGTTTTGCTCGGAACCGCAGGCACGGAACTCAAACTTGTTACCGGTGAAAGCGAACGGGGAGGTACGGTTGCGGTCGGTGTTGTCCTGCATGAGCTTGGGCAGCGTGTTGGCGCCCAGATCAAGCACGCCATGCGTGGCATGGATGGAAGCCTTGCCATCGGCGATTTTCTCGACGACCTCGGTAAGCTGGTCGCCCAGGAAGATGGAGACGATCGCCGGGGGCGCCTCGTTTGCGCCCAAACGGTGGTCGTTGCCAGCCGAGGCAACAGAGGCACGCAGCAGGTCCTGATAGTTATCGACAGCCTCGATCACCGCGGTGAGGAAGACGATGAACTGCAGGTTGTCGAGCGGGGTCTCACCCGGATCGAGCAGGTTCTCGGACTCGGTACCCAGCGACCAGTTGTTATGCTTGCCCGAGCCGTTGATACCCTCAAAGGGCTTCTCGTGCAGCAGGCACACCAGGTCGTGGCGGGAAGCGATGAGCTTCATCTTCTCCATCATCAGGAGATTCTGGTCGATCGCCTCGTTAACCTCGCCATAGACGGGAGCAAGCTCATGCTGGCAGGGAGCAACCTCGTTGTGCTTGGTCTTGGCCGGAATGCCCAGGGCCCATAGCTCGCTATCGAGGTCCTTCATGTAGGAAGAGACGGTGGGGCGAATAGCGCCAAAGTAGTGCTCCTCGAGCTCCTGGCCCTTGCAGGGGGTAGCACCAAAAAGCGTACGACCGGTGATGACCAGGTCCTTGCGCTTGCGATAGGCGTCCTTCTTGATCAGGAAGTACTCCTGCTCGTCACCGACGGAGGGAACGACCTTCTTGGGCTTCTTGCCAAAGAGGGCCAATACACGCTTGGACTCACGATCAAGAGCCGTCATGGAACGCAGAAGCGGAGTCTTCTTGTCAAGTGCCTCGCCGGTGTAGGAGCAGAAGGCCGTGGGGATACACAGAACCTCGTCCTTGATGAAAGCGGGGCTCGTGCAATCCCATGCGGTATAGCCACGGGCCTCGAAGGTCGCGCGCAGGCCGCCGTTGGGGAAGCTCGAAGCGTCGGGCTCGCCCTGAATCAGGTTCTTGCCCGTGAACTTGGTGATGGCGGTACCGTCGTGGTTGGGCTCGAGGAAGCTGTCGTGCTTCTCGGACGTAATGCCCGAGAGCGGCTGGAACCAGTGAGCGTAGTGCGTGGCGCCCTTGGAAATAGCCCAAACCTTCATGGCATGAGCAACAGCGTTAGCGACGTCCAGGTCCAACGGCTTGCCGTCCTCGATGGTGGCGGCGAGACGCTTGTAGATGTCCTTGGGAAGATACTCTTTCATCACATCTTCCGAGAACACCATGGTCCCGAAGCGGTCGGTAAGATCGGCCATGCGGAACTCCCTTCATGTTCACACCGGATTACAGCCGGCGTTTGTTACCAACGAACGATTCGTAGATTAGGCGCGACGTGTTTCGACGGCATTAACAAGACGTTGCCAGCCGAAAACCAACGTGTTGAGAATACCGCAGCTGCAGCTAAAACCCAACGTCAAACGATTTTTTCAGAAGATGGGAAAAGGGACGCGAAACATGCGCGCCTCCAACTCGCAACGTGCAGGAAATGCGCCTGTCACGAATCTGTAGCATGCCCGCTTTGCAATAGACAATACCTATGGTTAACAAATGAAACAGCTTGGATGCTATCGCCAATGCTTGCGGTAAAATTTCTGCCACACAACGGCGGACACGCCGCACCAACGCATCCCGGAGGTCCCATGAAGGTTGCCGACATCTTCTCATCTGCAAAGGCAACGGGCGCTCAGCCCATCTCGTTTGAAATGTTCCCGCCCAAAGGCGAGCTCACCCTCGAACACGCACGCGAGGTTGCCGAGCAGTTCCAAGACCTTCACCCCGATTTCGTGAGTGTCACCTACTCCGCCGGCGGCTCGGGCAACTCCGGCGCCACCGCAAAAATCGCCTCGATGCTCACGCACGACTTTGACATCGCGTCCGTCGCCCACCTGACGTGCATTTCCCTCACGCACGATGAGCTGCAACGTAAAATCGATGAGATGCGCCAGGCCGGCGTGGAAAACGTCCTTGCCCTGCGCGGGGATTTGCCCCAGGGAACCAACGCCTCCGATGCCGCACGCGCCGAATACCCTTACGCCAAAGACCTCATCCCCGCCCTTGTGGATGCCGGTTTTTGCGTAGGCGCAGCCGCTTACCCCGAGGGACATATCACCTGTGAGAACCTCGAGCTTTCCGTCGAACACCTCAAGCAAAAGCAAGATGCCGGAGCGAGCTTTTTTGTGACGCAGCTTTTCTTTGATAATGAATGCTTCTTCCGCTTTCGCGAGATGGCCGACCGCGCGGGAATCACGGTACCCATCACCGCAGGCATCATGCCGTTCATGAGTAAGCAGCAGATCAGCCGTATGGTCTTCATGTGCGGCGCGTCGCTGCCTTCTCCGGTCATCAAGCTTTTGGCCAAGTATGAGGACAACCCGGACGCCCTGCGCGAGGCTGGCATCGAGTACGCCTGCCGGCAGCTCGAGGGCCTGCGCGATGCCGGCGCCGACGGCCTGCACATCTACACCATGAACCGTCCTTCTGTTGCCCGCGCCGCAATCGAGGCCCTCAGAAAATAATGGATCTCCCGGCCTCTTTTGCAACACCCGCGCTTTATCGGCCCAACATCTCTGCGCGCCCCCGTGTGGACCGTGCGGAGATGTTGCGCTACCTAGGCTACGGCGGCCAAGAGATTGACCTCGACCTTGAGCGCCGAATCGTACGTTGCGTCGAAGAGCTCGAGCTCTCCATCGAGCCCAAGGGCGTGCGCCGCACCTTTTGCGTCGATGCCAGCGGCACCGATGACGATGGAATGCCCTGCATCCAACTCGTAGGTAGCGAGATTGTCCTCACCGGACGCGACATCTACCGGCATCTCAAAGACGCCGCCTTTTGCACGGTGCTTGCCTGCACGCTCGGCATGGATTGCGAACGCAAACTGCGCACTCTGGCAAGCCAGCAGGCACTTGACGCCGCTCTCTTTGATGCCGCGTGCTCCTCGTATATCGAAGCTTCCGTGGAGCAGATGGACCGCGATGTTCGCACGCAAGCAGCCAATGTGGGCCTGAGCGCAAACTGGCGCTTTAGCCCCGGCTACGGGGATTGCCCGCTCTCGGCCCAGCCAAGCATCCTCGCCGCGCTCAACGCAAGCCGCCTTTTGGGCCTTACCGCTACAACAACAAACCTGCTCATGCCCACCAAGAGCGTGACGGCGTTCATCGGCCTGTTCGATGGCCCGGTGCACGACGCCAATACGCGGCCCACCTGCAATATCTGCAGACTGCGCCCCAGCTGCGCCTTCCGTGCACGGGGCAAGACCTGCTATGGTGAGAAAACACGGTAGCCCACGCTATCTCACCTGTGCAGACGCCAACACCCCGATACCCGCCTTTGAAGATGCGAGGCTCATTCATGAAATACACGCTCAAAACCACCGACGCCAACGGTCATCCGCTCACCGCACCCATCGACAGCGCACGACGCGAAGGGGCGGCCTACGCGCCGCGAACGATTGAAACCTTGCGTTGCGACGATCACCTGCGTGCAGTGCTGCGCGGCGAGAAGCACCTGCTGTTCGACGGTGGCATGGGCACCATGCTGCAGGCGGCGGGCATGAAGGCGGGCGCCCTTCCGGAGCTCCTCAATTTTTCCGATCCCGATGTGATCACGGACATCCAGCGCCAGTACGTCGAGGCGGGATGCGACGTAATTACCTCCAATACCTTTGGCGCCAACGCGCACAAGCTCAACGGGGCAGCTAGCGTGGAAGACGTCTTTGCCTCCGCCGTCGTGTGTGCCCGCGCCGCCGGAGCGCGCTATGTGGCAGGCGACATCGGCCCCATCGGAGCCCTGCTGCGCCCCTTGGGCACCATGTCTTTCGATGAAGCCTACTTGCTGTTCAAAGAGGAGGTCGAAGCGGGCGTCAAGGCAGGCGTCGACCTTTTCATCATCGAGACCATGACCGACCTTGCCGAGACCAAGGCCGCTGTCCTTGCTGCCAAGGAAAACTCCGACCTGCCCATCTTTGCCACCATGACGTTCGAAGAGGATGGCCGTACGTTTTTGGGCACAAGCCCAGAGATCGCCGCTATCACCCTTGACGCCTTAGGAGCAGACGTCGTAGGCATCAACTGCAGTCAGGGGCCTGCCGACCTGCGCCCCTTTGCAAAGCGCATGCTCGACGTTACCGATAAGCCCGTGCTCGTACAGGCTAATGCCGGCCTGCCGCACGTAGACGATGAGGGCAACACCGTCTTTGACATCGCTGCGCCCGAATACGCCCATGCTGTCGCCGAAATGATCGAAGACGGCGTAGGCGTTGTGGGAGGATGCTGCGGCACCACGCCCGACCACATGCGCTTGCTCAAACAGCTCATCGAAGGGCACACGCCGCAGCTGCGCCATCACGACCCCTCCATGTACGTCACAAGCGCGCAGAGCTGCGTTACCCTTCCCGTCGCGGGCCATCGCATCGCCGTCATCGGCGAGCGCATCAATCCCACGGGCAAAAAGCGCCTGCAGCAAGCCCTGCGCGACGGCGACCTCGACTACGTGGTATCCCAGGGCATCAGCCAGCAGGAGCAGGGCGCCGATATCCTCGATGTCAACGTGGGCCTTCCCGAGATCGACGAGGTCAAGATGATCCAGGCGGCATGCGAACAGCTCCAAGGCTCCACGCTGTTGCCCCTGCAGATCGACTCGACCGACCCCACCGCCGTCGAGGCGGCAACGCGCCGCTATGCCGGAAAGCCCATCATCAACTCGGTCAACGGCAAGCGCCAGATCATGGACGAGATCTTGCCCATCGTAGCTCACTACGGCACCAACGTGATTGGTCTGGCGCTGGACGAGGACGGTATCGCCGAGACGGCCGAGAAGCGCTTTGCCATTGCCGAACGCATCGTAGATGAGTGCGAGCGTTACGGCATCGCCCGCGATCGTATTCTCATCGACTGCCTGGTCATGACCGCCTCCACCAATCAGGCTCAGGTAATCGAAATCCTGCGTGCCGTACGCATGGTCAAGGAGCGCCTGGGCGTGAAGTGCGCCCTCGGCGTTTCCAATGTGAGCTTTGGCCTTCCTGCGCGCCCGCTTTTGGGCTCGACCTTCCTGGCTGCCGCCTTCGGTGCCGGCCTTGACGCCCCCATCATGAATCCCGGATCCGCCCGCTTTATGGATGCTGTCCGCGCTTATCGCGTGATCAATGCCGAAGACGAGGGCTCGGTCGACTACATTGGCCGCTATGCCGAGTGGACCGATCCCTACAGGATCGCTGCCGACCCCGCCCTTGCACTGGCACCGGGAACAGCCGCCGTGCCTACCGCGGCCGCAGATTCCCCGGCAAACGAGGACCCCATCGCTCGCTTGGTCATTAGCGGACGCAAGGGAGAAATTGCCGCCACGACCAAGGAACTCCTCAAAACAATTCCTGCCATGCAGCTCATCAACGACCACTTCATCCCCGCGCTCGACGAAGTTGGCGTCCTGTTTGACCAGGGAAAGTTTTTCCTACCGCAGCTAATGGCATCGGCAGAAGCGGCACGCGTGGGCTTTGACACCATCAAGGCGGCCATGCCCGCTGGCGAAATTGCCGACAAAGGCAAGATCTGCGTCGCCACCGTCAAGGGCGACATCCACGACATCGGAAAAAATATCGTCAAGATGCTCCTCGACAACTACGGCTACACCGTCTTTGACCTGGGCCGCGACGTAGACCCGCAAGCCGTACTCGACGCAGTGCGCGAACGTGACATCAAACTCGTGGGCCTCTCGGCTCTCATGACCACCACAGTCACCAGCATGGAGGAGACCATCCGCCTGCTGCATGCCGAGGTACCCGGCGTCAAAATTATCGTAGGCGGCGCTGTCCTCACCCCCGAGTATGCCAAGCAAATCGGCGCCGATTACTATGCTAAGGACGCCGCCGAATCCGCACGCATCGCCGAAGAGGTCTTTGGCGGCTAGATCCAAAACACCAGAACAGCGCCGCAGGATTTGTCCCCGTTTTTTGACAAATGGGTAACGAGAACGACACCCTATCGCCGTGCACAGGTAAAGCACGGTAGAATAGTGCCCGCAAGCTGGACTCAAGCATAAGGAGCGCGCATGGCGATCACGCCTCAAGAAATCGCAGAGACCCGCGGCATGGTCGCGGAGCAAAACCTCGACATCCGCACCATCACCATGGGCATCTCCCTTATGGGATGTGCCGACGAGAACCTCGATCGCATGTGCACCAAGGTCTATGACCACGTGACCAGCACTGCCGAGAATCTCGTACAGACCGCCGAGGATCTTGAGCGCGAATATGGCATCCCCATCGTTAACAAGCGTGTCTCCGTCACGCCCGTGGCAAAGATCGCCGCATGCTGCAAGGACGAGGACCTCACCCCCATCGCCCACGCACTCGACCGCGCCGCTGAGACACTCGGCATCGACTACTTGGGCGGCTTTTCCGCCGTTGTCCAGAAGGGCATCGGTGACGCCGACCGTCGTTTGATTCAATCCATCCCCGAGGCGCTCGCCGGCACGAGCCGCGTTTGCTCCTCCATGAACGTGGCAAGCCTGCGCGCAGGCATCAATATGGATGCCGTACTCATGGCAGCTCATACCATCATTGACTCGGCCAAGCTCACCGCCGACCACGAGTCCGTAGGCGCCTCCAAGTTCGTCTGCTTTGCCAACATGGTGGAGGATTCGCCCTTTATGGCAGGTGCTGTGCACGGTGGCGGCGAGGCAGATGCCGTCATCAACGTTGGCGTCTCCGGCCCTGGCGTCATGGCAGCCGCACTGGAGAAGCTTCCCGACACCGCCTCTATGATGGAAGTTGCCGAGAAGATCAAGCAGACCGCTTTTAAGATCACGCGCGCCGGAGAGCTTATGAGCCGCGAGGCTTCCCGCCGCCTGGGCGTGGAAAAGGGCATCGTGGACCTTTCCCTTGCCCCCACCCCCGCCGTAGGCGACTCCGTTGCCCGCATTCTCGAGATCATCGGCGTGGGCACCTGTGGCGGCCCCGGCCCCACATGCGCCCTCCCCATGCTGAACGATGCCGTCAAGAAGGGCGGCGTTATGGCCAGCTCCAGCGTCGGCGGCCTTTCGGGCGCCTTCATCCCCGTCTCCGAAGATGCGGGCATGATCGCCGCCGTCGAGGCAGGCGCCCTCTCGCTCGAGAAGCTTGAGGCCATGACCTGCGTCTGCTCTGTCGGCCTTGACATGATCGCCGTTCCCGGCGACACCTCCGTCGAGACCATCGCCGGCATCATCGCCGACGAGATGGCAATCGGTGTCATCAACAATAAGACCACGGCCGTCCGTATCATCCCTGCCATCGGCAAGAGCCTGGGTGAGTGCGTGGACTACGGTGGACTGTTCGGCCGCGCGCCCATCATGCCCGTCAATCCGAACGCGGGCACGGTTCTTGCGCATCGCGGTGGCCGCTTCCCCGCTCCGCTCAATTCGCTCAAGAACTAGCGCATCCTGTTTGATGTGTGTTACGGGCCGGTTGGACTCAGCGCCAACCGGCCCGTTTGCTATTGTTTGGGGCTACGTACCAGTCACCCCGCAGCAGAAAGGCTGTACATGAAGAAGTTTTTTAAGACCTTTGGCGGCGTGCTCATGGGCATCGTCGTTGTCTTTGGCATCCTTTCCGTACTGTGCAGCACGCTCCTTGCGGGAACCCCGTTGGCATCCACCCTCCAGCATCTTGGGGGAGGTGCCGGAGCTACCGCCGCCAACGTCGCGCTCGATGCTTCGGGAATCAAAGGAAAACTCGACAGCGAGCTTCGCTCTCACGCTGGCGACATCGCCGCCGCGACCGGTCTTTCCGAAGGTCAAGTCGAAGATATCATCAACCAAATTGACATCTCTTCTTGGAGCGTCACGACGCTTCCCGCCGATGCCACCGTAGCGGGTAGTTTTCAGACCTCGTATCAAGGCACAAACGTCACGGTCACAACCTACACAGACCCATCGTATGTCTCCATCAGCCCCTGGGGTCAGACCATTACGCTTGCCGTGCCCGAGAGCTCGCAAAACTACGTTTCCTACCTCTCGTATCTTTAGAGCAGCTACGCTCAAAGCTCGATATTCTTCATCGTTCCATCCCGCAGTTCGAGCTCTAAGACGCCTTTGGAAAGGCTGGCCTTCTGCACGCAGCCGTCTCCTCGAACAAGCTCGAACGGCACGCAGCCGTCGCCTAAAGCAAGACTTGTCACGTGATAATCTGCATCGGTTGTCGATATGGCATATACCGCACCCGAGTACTCAATGACGCCTACCGGGGAACCGTCCATCTCGCAAAGGTCGCTCGACTCGTCTTCGGAGCCCTGGGCGCGTCGCTGAAGGACGCATCCATCGCCTGTTGCAGATAAACGGTAAACAAATCCACCGTACTCGATGCTCTTTTTTGCGGTGCCCTCAGAAGAGCGGACCACCGCAACCTCCGCCTCTCCGGCAGCCGCACCATCACGGTGATGGGCTACGCCCGTCAGGGCGCCACCGATCAGATATACAACAACAAGCGCCAGCCCGATTCCCACCAGTGCCGCCGCGAACGAAACAGCACGGCTTGAGCGCTCGACAGCACCGTTCGATATCGCGCGACGCGTACCCGCAGCTGCAGCACGCAGGCGTTCTCGCTCCACCGGCCTGGCATGAGCCGCCCTCTTGGCGGCATCAAGCGCATTGACGGGCATACGGACATGGGACATGCGCCCATCGCTCGCGCGGCCATCCCTCCGCTTGGTCTCCATCGCCATCCGCGCTCCTCTCCAAGGCATACTGCAATTGTGTATGCACAGGTTTTCGCCCCTATGCAGACCTGCGGTACGTTATCGTATTGCACGGAATACAGAGTAGCAGCAGAAAGTGAGCTTTCCATGGCCCTCACCGGTAAACAGGTTCGCCAGCTCCGCGCCCTGGCGCATCACCTCAATCCCGTCGTCAACGTTGGCCGCGGGGACATCAACGACGGCGTCGTCGCGCAGACGGAAGAGTGCCTCGAAGCACACGAGCTTATCAAATGCAATGTCCAGGACGGCAGCGATCTTACGGCACGCGAAGCCGCCAACGAGCTCGCAGAGCGCTGCGGCGCCGACGTGGTCCAGGTCATTGGCCACCGTTTTTCGCTCTATCGCATGAGCTCGCGCAAAGACGCCGACCACATCAAGCTCGACTAACGCGTACGCGTACGCTTTTGCTCAAGCGCGCTCCCCCACCTGGAGGAGCGCGCTTTTTCATATTACCCAGGCGCTCACAGCATGACAGGGGCCTTGGACCTTCCAATGATCTGCTCATAGGCGATGCGCGTCTTTTCCTCGGGAAGCGCATGCACTTCATGCTCCAGATAGTGCAGGTGGCTGTTATAGAGCTCGACCACTTCACGCCGACGTCCGCATAAGTCAAAGACGGCCATGGCGCGTCTAATCACGTCTTCGCGTGTCGCTTCTTGTCTCAAGGCCGCCTCGACAAGCCAAGTAGCCGATGCCGTGTTCCCAGCCTCGACAGACAAATCAATCCCGCGAATCATGCAGTCGATAAACTTGGACTGATACATGCGACGCAGTTGAACAAAGAACTGCGTATTGCCAATGCTCGGGATAAAAAGCGGACCCGCATATACCTCCTCGAGCTTTAAACAATCGTCGATAACTTCCTGTGCGCTCCTACCCGTCTTGCGCAGCAAGACCTCACGCGCCAACGCGTCAAAACGACGAATATCAGACGTAACATAATCACCGTTGAAGGATATGGCATCGGCCTGCGTTACCACATACTGAGGACCGTCCTTCCGCTGACTCAATGCACTCCGCAGGGAGGAGAGCGCAGTATAGAGACTCTTGCGCGCATGGGCATAATCCATCTCCGGCCACATCTCCTCAGAAATCACCCGACGGTCCACAAAGGTATCGATCGAAAGCACGAGGCGCGCAGCAAGCGCACTTGCCTTCTTGCGCTTCCAAACTTCATCGGTCAGGGTATGGCCGTTGCGCAACACGTGAAAGCCGCCAAAGAGGTTGATAGTTACCTGCCCCACATCGGGAGTCCCCAAATAGAGCATCGTCTCATATGACTCCACCTCCTTTGCCTCATCGATGACGCCTCGATACTGCGAGGGGTGCCGGAGCGGAACTAGACGGCGCGCCGAATCGGATCTATCCCCCAGCACTGACATAGCAAGACAAGCACGCGTTGCAAAAGAGGAATCCAGTAATACGGACCGATGCATCGAAAACCATGCCGAAAGCTCCGCATCAAAACGTGCGGCCGAAAGATGCAACGCCGTAGACCACGCCCAAGCCGGATCTTTGGCCTGCGTCGCAAGATCTAAAAGATCTGCCTGTTCGCGAACGGTTATCATCGAGGCATCCCTTAGCTGAGCGCTTTGCACCAGCAAATGAGCCCAACCGCGCAGAAAGATATTCGACTTGTCTGCGAGCTTCTCCACTTGCTGCCCACGAAACTGCGCATTCATCACCTGCCCCAACGTCAATGCCTGCCAGCCTTCCGCCGCAAGGCAAAACAGCTGAGTTGGCAAATCGGATTGCCGAACCGCCATCGTATTGGCATCGATAAATGCCCGCTCGTCGGCAATCGGCTCGAGACGCATCAGGTGTCCCACCGCCTGTGCCATACGCACTCGCGCGGCACAAGGCAAAAGCCTGCGCTCGAGAAGCACATCGCGCAAGCCGCTTAAGCGAGACATCGCCTCGCTGAGGTCTTCCGGGCGGCCGCAAAAGGCTTGCTTGAGCACCTCCACCGTAGATTCGAGAATCTCCAGCAAATCGACCCCGTTGCATCTTCTGTTTTGCGGCAAAGGCTCTGGAGCACTATAGGCAGCGATGTTTCCGTCGCCTGCCATAAGACGGTCATAGGCGGCAATACAAGCCTCCAACCGATCAGCATGCGACGACCTTGCGCCTCTGCAAAAATGCTCCGAAAGCGTCGGAAGCGATATTCCCGCGCACGAATCCCACAGAGCCACAAACGCACAGGCACATGCCCACTCCGTTGGGTCGACATCGCGTTCCATATCGTAGGCGCGCTTCCTCAGCTCGAGTGCCGCAGCGCGAGCAAGACGAAGGTCACCAAGCGTCAACGCCGCAAGACATGCCGCAAGCAGAGCACCGGCTTCAAGCGGCTCCTCTGTAGAGGCTTCATGCCGGCCCAGCAATCGGCTAATAAACAAGCCATGGCCACTCAGAACAAATCCGGTAGGGCGCATCGCAAGCAAGGCGATGGCGTCATTATCCTCCAGCACGTTCTCGCACAGCTCAACCGCATCGTCAAAGCGGGAGGCCTTAACGAGCATTCGACCGGCATGGCTAACGATTTGACTCGAAAGCCGAGCGACCATTTGCTGAAGCGAGCGCTTGATCTGTGCGCCCAACCCCAAGCACTTAAACTCGCCGGTATTGACCGCAAATCCAAACACAGGCCAATCGCGCGAAAGCTGCAACAACACGTTCGGCTTCACGCGCACCCCGCACGCCTCAAGATCGGCCATCGTTCCCGATCCCATCGCCAACATAAAGCAAACGATCCTGAGCAAGCCATCGCGCGCCTGCTGCAAGTTGTTGAGAATCGCTTGATAAATCCCAAGGATACCCGCGTTAAGAGCAGATCCATCTGCCTCTTGTGAGCTGATACTTTGCAGCATGGCAATAAGAGCTGGGACACCTTGTGTCAGATGATAGACATCAAGCGAGGCCGAGATTGAGTATAAGCGCGCCCACTGAGCGTATTCTCGCGGCTGGACCAGCAAGGATCGAGCGGGAATGAGCGAGCTCTCCCCCACCGCCTTGACGAATTCATGGTTGGTGGGAAGGCAGGAGACAACGATCTCGAAGCCCTGATCGCGCAAATCAAATAGCGTATCAACCACACGTTGCAGCCCCGCCTTTCCAAAGCGAGGCATGTTGTCCACAATCACAACGGGCGAAGCGGTTGGCGCGATATCGCGCTGCAGACGTCGCAAACGCTCCCCAAGCTCAGCGGGACGCATTCCCTGTGCATCGATAAGGCCCACGTCGCCGCGCGTCATATCTTCTTTAATACTGTCCGCGTATTGAAGAAGGAGTGCGGTTTTACCAAACCCCGCCGGTGCGCTTACTACGGCCATGCCGCCATCGCGGCATTTGCGCACAAGATCTTGCACCAATCTGTCTCTGCGCGCAGAAAATCCAGCTGGCACTCGATAGAACTCTCTCGTATCCGATTCGCCCTTTAAGTCCCCCACATACGTTTTGCCAACATTCACTGCATCCCCCACTCTCGCGCAATGTGAGCCTTGTCGATTCAAGATACGAGCTGGTTGCCAGAGGGGCATAGTAAATTCGGCGAAGAAATCTTGTTTGTTAGATTTGAGGGGAGATATATAGCATATCTTCCCCTATTTCGCGATACTTACCGTCAACTTCTCAAGGCATATGTATTTACCTGCTAAAACTCTGGAATCTGTCTTCAATATTGACAGTTTAGCGATGCCATTTGTCAACGTAACTATACATTGGCTACCGTTTATGGTGCATTTTACGGCGCTCGCCATTGCATATTTGTCCGACAGAATTAAACGTGTTAATCAGAGTTTTTGCCAAGCTCCAGCCGGTCTGTTTGATTTATTTGAGATTGCCGTAAGAAATGAGTTAGATTGGCGCAGTTTTGTTGATAACTCAGCATAAAAAAACGGCCCCGAATCACTTCAGGGCCGTACAACCTTGACGCTATCTACGCACCAAGGTGTATCAAATCGAAACTAGGCAAGCTCGTCCTTACACAGAGCGAGCGCCTCGTCATCGGCAACGATCGTGACGTTGGTGTGCAGCTGCAGGATAGAGGCAGGGCACTGCGGGGTAACCGGGCCAAAGCACATATCGTGAACAGCCTGGGCCTTCTTCTCGCCATTGGCAACAACCAAGATGGAGCGAGCGTTCATGATGGTCTGAACACCCATGGTGTAGGCGCGACGCGGCACATCCTCCTCACGCTCAAACAGACGGCTGTTAGCCTCGATGGTGCTCTCGGTCAGGTTAACGCAATGCGTGCCCTTGGAGAAAACGTCGTCCGGCTCGTTGAAGCCAATATGGCCGTTGCGACCAATGCCCAGAAGCTGCAGATCGCAGAAACCAGCGTCGGCAACCATCTTATCGAAAGAAGCACAAACCTCATCGACATCGGTGTTAGATCCAGCGGGAACGTGCACGTTCTTGGGGTCGATGTTGATATGATCGAAGAAATGCTTATTCATGAAGTAGTGGTAGCTCTGGGGGTCGTCGTCCGCGATACCAAAGTACTCGTCGAGGTTATACGTGCTGACCTCGGAAAAGTCAACATCGCCCTTCTTGTACCAATCGATAAGCTGGTCATAGGTGCCAATGGGAGAATCGCCCGTAGCAAGGCCCAGAACACAGTTGGGCTTTAGGATAACCTGAGCAGAAATGATGTTGGCTGCCTTGCGGCTCATATCCGTATAATCGCGAGCGCGAACGATTTTAATCATGAAAGGCCCCTTTCAAAGAGCAATAACAATCCCTCAAAAGCATAACGCTAAATAAAGCGTGTAGTGGTCTTTTCTTGAGCTACCTCTCGCGAGCGGTAATAAGCTCGTCAAGCTCCGAAACGGTGCTTCCCACGTTGCCCTTGATGCTGGAGAACTCAACAGAGTTGCAAATCAAAATCGGGGCAGTAACGTCAAAGCCGGCATCTTTGATAGCCTGGCGGTCAAACTCGATAAGCACCTGGCCCTTTTTTACGTTCTGTCCAATAGCGGTGCAAACGTGGAAGTACTTTCCATCCAGACGATCGGTATCAAGGCCCACATGGATGAGAACATCCATACCTTCGTTGGTGTGAAGCGCCACGGCATGGCCAGTGGGAAAAATCGCTTCGATTTTAGAATCGGAAGGGGCAACCACATGGTTACCCGAGGGCTCAATAGCAACGCCTTGGCCCAAGAGCCCGGCGGCAAAAATATGGTCGTTCACCTCAGAGAGAGGAATTACCTTACCCGCAAGCGGCGAGAGCAAGGTATTGCGTTTGCTCCGCATGCCAAAAGTCTTGAAAAGCCCGCTCAGCATGATCCTCCTTGTCGCACGCGATATAGCGCACAGACATTATCGTAACGCGAAGCACGTCCGATTTAAACAGAATATCGGAATGTGTCAACAACAAAGCAATTCATTATGCAAACGCTGGATGCGATCCAGCGACATGAAAAAACGGAGCCCGCCGAACATGCGGCAGACTCCGTTTTTGAATCCAAATACCAGGCGAAATGCTTAGCGCTTGGAGAACTGCGGAGCGCGACGTGCCTTCTTCAGGCCGTACTTCTTGCGCTCGACCACGCGAGCATCGCGGGTCAGGAAACCGGCCTTCTTGAGGTCGGCACGGTAATCGCCAGCGTTCAGAAGAGCGCGAGCAATGCCCAGACGAAGGGCGCCGGACTGGCCGGAGATGCCGCCGCCATCAAGAAGGGCGATGACATCAAAGGAACCGAAGGTATCGGTAACCTTGAAGGGAGCGAGAGCGTCCTCGACCAGCTGCTTGCGGCCAAAGTACTCCTCGGCATCGCGCTTGTTAACGGTGACCTTACCGGTACCGGGAACGAGACGGACGCGGGCAACGGCGTTCTTACGACGGCCGGTGCCGTAATAAACAACGGTGTTCTCAGCCATCTTTAAGCCTCCAGGTCAATCTTGGTCGGGTTCTGAGCAGCATGCGGGTGCTCGGCACCAGCGTAGATCTTCAGCTTCTTGAGCTGCTGACGGCCAAGCGTGGTCTTGGGAAGCATGCCGCGAACGGCGCGCTCGATGACCTGCTCAGGGTGCTTCTCCATGGCTTCGACAAAGGTCTCGGCCTTGAGGCCGCCATTGTAGCCGGAGTGACGGTAGTAGACCTTCTGGTTGGCCTTGTTGCCGGTAAGCTGGACCTTGTCGGCATTGATGACAACCACGAAGTCACCACAGTCAGAGTTGGGGGTGAACTGAGGCTTGTTCTTACCGCGCAGGATCATTGCGACCTGAGTGGCCAGACGGCCCAGAACAGCACCCTCGGCATCGACGAGAACCCAGTTGCGCTGGACCTCGCCCTGCTTGGCGTAGTGAGTCGATTTCTGAATCACTTGACTCCTCCATGTACATTGCGTGTCTTAACAGAGATTCACGGGGCTCTGCAAAGTAACTTGTCGAGTATACCGCGCGAACGCTTTAAGTCAACGATAATTCGGCGTTCTATCAGAGTTTCTGCATATGCGGCCGAACATCCTTCGCGCATCCTTGAGGCCTTTTGTACAATACGAAGAATCGATAGCGAAAGGAAGCCTTTATGCGAGCGCGGATGCACAGAACACAGCGGACGCAGACAGGATATCGGGAGCTCGTTAGCTTGGCTTTGTTCTTTTTCGTCTTCCTCACGAGTACCTTTATCTTCGACGAGCATGCGGCACTACTCTTTGGCCCTTCCCTCGTCTCGCCCCTAGAGAGCCTCATGCTCGGCTCGAGTGTCATTGGTTTCATCCTCAGGCCCTATCTATGCTACCGCCTCCCCACTAGGCGGCACGATGTCTCGACCCTCATAGGCACGCTCGCCGTCGCCGCGATTGTCGTTACAATCATGGCCAGACGCACCTGGGCGTTCCTCGCCGGGGGCATCGTCCTCTTCGCGACGCTCGGCTATATCGGCAGCGCCGCCCATTCGTTCCTTGCGCGCCGCTATGCCAAGACGCCCTATCTGGCGCGCACCGTCGCTATCACCTACGCTTCGGCAATCGTTCTTCAGTTTATCTTCCACATCATCGTTCCAGGCGATATGCCCAACCAGATTGTCCTCGTACTCTCCACGCTCGCCGTGGTGACCCTTCTCCATGCGATTGCCGAGACGAAAGCACCCGATGGTGCCGCGTGGCAAGATCTTTCGACCATGGGTGCCGTTCCACCCCCCGCAACCAGAGAGATAACCGTGCGTCTCACCGTGGCGATCTTTTGCCTCACGGGAATTTTTGCAGCCCTCAACTCCGCACTCACCCTATCGCATGCCTCCAATGCCATCGACCTCGGCTCGTGGCCGCGCCTCTTCCTCGTGCCAAGCGCCCTTACCGCCGGCATGCTTTTCGATAAGCTCGACATGCGTCGTGTCGGCATGATCATGACTGCCGTCGCGGCGCTCTCAGCCTGCGCCCTTTTCATCCTCATAGGCAATGTCGGCATACGTGCGAGCGCCATCGTTTTCTACCTGGGGTCGGGCGTATTTGTCGTCTTCTTCACCACGACCTATATGAAACTCTCTGCTCATATGAGGATGCATGAGCTGTGGCCGAGTATGGGCCGTGTGTTCAACAACATCGGCTCGATGCTCGTGAGCGCGCCTGCCATTGCCCTGATCGACTACGGAGACCTTCTTGGCATGATAGTTGCCACAATCGTTCTGCTCGCGGGCGTCGCCGCATCGCTTCTCTTAAGCTCGGGAACTGAGCAGATCGGACACGAGAACCCACACGAGAACCCCCGAGCCGACATCAATACCGAGGATACGTCGCAACAAGGTGCCGCGCACTCGAGCGAGGCGACATCGACACCGCCAGCCGCTCTCTCGCTTGAGGAGCCCCTCAAGCGCTTCTGCCAGGCATACAGCCTCACTCCACGCGAGGGCGATGTGGTGCGCGCCCTTCTGACTATGGACGACAGCGTGAGTGATATCGCATCCGCGCTCTTCCTTTCGCGCTCGACGCTCTACCGTCTCATCGCATCGATTAACAAGAAGACGGGCACCGCTTCGCGCACGGCTCTCATCACGTTCTTTTGGACCTGGTACAACGCTTCGTAGAGGCATAAAGTCGCTCCATGGAAAAGGGCCCACTCCAAACGGAGCAGACCCTTGAGGGGAGTGGGCAAAGCTACGTCGTATCGCGCAAGGCGTTAGCGCCGATGTCGTCCGTAGACGATGAAGGCGATTCCCGCGATGGCGAGTGCTGCTGCGATGACCATGGCCACCGCAGCGGTGTCACCAGTCTGGGGCAGGAAGCTTCGAGTGACGATGCCGCCAGATTTACCTGGCTTGCCGGGTCCCTTGGGCGTGGTCGGCGGTATGGGCGTATCCGGTTTTACCGGGGGCTTCTCGGAAGTCTTCTGCTCGGTGAAGGTATTGCAGAACTCAATCGCCTCGACAGCCTCCCCATTCTTGGTGTAGCTGAGGGACGCCTCAAGCTGACCTTCTCCGTTGTCAACGACGGTAACCGTGATCGTATAGACGCTCTCGTCGTAGGTCATTCCCTCTTCGGTACCCTTGACCTCGGCAATCCTGAAGGTGTAGACACCGGGTGCCTCGAACGTCAGCTCATCGAATGATACGTTGCCATACGCATCGTTCTTGGCGGTTTGACTTATGTCTGCCGTATCGCCCTCACTCGTAAGCGTGAAAGCAAACTCGCCATCTCTGAGGTCCCGCCCGACAAGCGACTTAATCGCTGTAATCTTGACGCTTGCAGGAGCAGCACGATAGACGTTGGTGAAAGTCGCCGTTTGAGCGTCTTCGAGTGCATGCTTCACCGAAAGCTTGCCCTCTCCGTTGTCGCTAACCGTGGTCACCACAATATAGGAGGCACCGCTAAACGTCATGCCGCGATCGTGCTTTCCCGCGTCGTGTTCGCGGAGAGTATATGTATGCGTGCCAGGCCCTTTGTACGTAATGGGACTCAGCGTGATGCCGCCGTCCTTGGCATTGGTGCCCGTCGCCACCACGGTATCGCCCTCGACGAGTTCGAACGTGAACTCTTTGGCGACAAGGTTGCGGCCCTCAAGCTTCTTGGTAACCGTGAGCTGGTCGGTCACGCTCGAGCTAACCGACTCTACGCTATAGCTGTTGGTGAACGTAAAGGCCGGACCCTCTGCGGGGTCACGCGTGACCGTCAGACGCCCTGCGCCGTCGTCAGTCACGGTAAAAGAAACCGTGCGCGTGCTCGCGGGGTCGTTGGCGACGCCGGGGGCGCTTCCGCTCTCGCGGATGGTATAGACAAAGGTATGGGAGCGGGGTTTCGTTGCCGCAGGTGCTGCGGGATCGGCGATCTTATGCGCCACGGTCTCGATTTCGGGCATGCCGAGCAACATGGGCTCATCGGATTCAATGATGGTATCGCCAACGGGACCGGACTTCTCGACAGGAACCGGCGCCACGTCCCCGCTGCCCTCATCGGTAGCAGGAGCGTCGCTCACTGAGGCTTCGTCCGATGCCGCAGGTCCCTCGAGCTCGAACGTCGTATCGTCCCCTGCGGGCGCGCTTTTTGCAGTAATGCCGTCGGCTCCGTCAAGCGCCTGGGCATTTTCATCACCGGTCACTGCCGCGTCAAGCTCCAAAGCGTCCTGATCCGCCGTGCCATTGTTACCAAGGGCACGGTTGAGGTCCGCGAGGGTGAAGGTGATGTCACCGAAATCGATGTTGCCGTCGGCATCGTTCGTTGCGGTCGCGCACTCGGGCATGGGCGCTCCGTCCTCCTTGGGCGTCACGGTAAAGGTGAACTTGCCCTTGATGCTCGCCGGCGTGAGACCATCGGTCGAGGTCAGCAACTTGGTGCCGTTAAGCCGCATGGTCACTGGATCTCCCGTGGAGTACACATTGCGGAATACGCATTTGCCCTCACCCTCAGTCTGTACTGTCGCCTTAAGACTGCCGTCGCCATTGTCAACAATGTGCACGATCACGGTGAAGCTCGCAAGCTCAGCACTCACGCCCTTGGGCAGGCTGGACTCATCCTCATATGCCACGTACTCAACGGTCCACTCAAAGTTGCCGTCTTTGTTCGTACTCTTGGTCGCGTGGCCGCTTTTGACCAGGTCTGCCAGCATGGCGGTGTCATAGGAAAAGGCCCCAAAGCCAACGGTGCCGTCCTTGTTGTTGCGTACCGTGCGGAGGGGAGTAGTGGTGCCGGCATAGGCCAGATGGAACGTGAACTCGCCGTCAGTAAGCGGGCGTCCCTTCATCTCCTTGACGGCGATGATAGTTGCAGTCGATCCGCCCTGGTTATCGGTTGAGGCGGAGTAGCTGTTGGTAAACGGGACCTTTGCCTTCTCGGACGTCTCGCCTGTGGCGTAGGTGTAGGTCTTGCTGCCCATGGCGCCACCGGTAACGGTCGTGGTAGCCGTGAGCTTGCCCGCGCTATCGTCTGCCACGGCAATGCTCACCGTGCGCTTGGCGGTGTCGTAGGTATAGCCTAGGGCGCCGTCATTTTTCTCGCTGACGGTATAGCTATAGGTCTTGCCGGCATCTGCCTGCGTAAACGTAACGTCACGCCCGCCGAGAACATCGATGGATACCGTCGCGCCGTCTGCGGCAGCTGGCGTCACGAACGTGTTGTCGCCCTCCGACAGGCCAAGCGCCTTGGCGGAGGCGGCGTCGGTGGGTGCCACGGTAAACGTGAACTGTCCCTCTGCCATGCTGTGGCCGTTGAGCGTCTTGGTGATAACAAGGCCGCCGGCGGCAGAATAGCTTAACTCGGAGGTATATGTGTTGGTAAATGTGGGGTTCTCGACCTTAGAGACAACTGCAGAAAGCACGCCGGCCTTATCGACGGTGACCACCACGGTGATCCTGGCGCGGTTGGTACTGTAAGCAATACCGCTTGCGCCTCCATCCCTCTCAAAGACCTCGTAGACATAGGTACCGGCCTTGGTGTAGGTGATGGTGCCAAAGTCGATAGCGGCGTGACCCTGTCCGTCTGCGTCGCTCTTAGTCAAGGTAACGCTTGTCTTAGGCACACTCTGGGCATCGCGGTCACCGGACGCGAGACCAATCTCGAACGTGAACTTGTCGGCATCGGTCCACGCGCGACCCTCGAGAACCTTGGTCAGGCCGAATCTTGCCTTGGTATCGAGCGCGGCGGGCGTGGTGCCTAAACCAAACGTAATTTTGCCGTTGTTGCCCAGATGGGCGTTGACCTGCGTTGCGCGGGCCAGGCTCGAGCTGTCATTCCACTCGGGATTGAGTACATCGCGGGCGGTGCCGGTGGCGTTACCACCCACGGCGGTCTTTTCGGTGTGCAGCTGGTCGATGAAGAGCAGGCGCGCGGTGCCCTTGGCAAGCGCATAGCCGGTACCGTCGGAGGTAAGGGCCCCCTCAAAGCTCGAGATCATGCTGCCGCCGATGGCAACCGCGGTGTAGGCATCTTTTGGCTTTCCGTCATCACCACGGATAACGTACTCGTCCTTGTAGTAGTACGTCGCGGCGTCTTCGAGGCTCCCGGTTGCACGCTGGGTGCACGCCTCATCAGTGTAGAGAGGCGTCACCTTCTGGAGATAGTAGTAGCTGTTGGCAGAAGACGGACGGAAGCTGGCGTACGTATCGCCCAAGTCTCCACCGGACCACTTGTTAGCCAAGAAGCTCACCGTGTTGGCGTCGTGATCCCCGTTGGCATCGATATAGTCAGTGAGCCCGGTGACGTTTGCGGGCGTGAAAAGGTTGTCGCGCACGACGCCCTTGACGCTCGAAGCATACGTCACGCGCAGAGGCTTGACGGCATCGATGTCCGCCACCTCAAAGGTGCCCTTTGCCTTATCGATCTTGTACTCGCGCAGCGGGATGAGTGATGCCGGCACCTTGACGGCAACCTTATCGCCCTGGCGCGGGTTCGCTTCGCCCGCGCGCTCGACGGTAACGACCAGGTCCTTTGCCGTGCCTTCAAACGTATAGGTGTCAGTGTTGCCCTCGGTGGACATGCCGGCGACCGCGAAGGACGTGCCGTTAATCTGGGCGCTGTGGAAGCCGTCAACCTGCATGAAGTCGCCCAGCGTGTCGGTAAACGTGATGTAGCCGGTCTCATGTGGGCCGAACCCGTCCTCGATGTGAGTGGGATAGCCCGCCCCCGTGGTGATAGAGCTTGAGATGCCGCTGAAGACCTTCTCGAGCTCGGAGGTCGTGGCCGCAGACTGGTAGTAGTTGGAGTTCTGCGCACGCAAGCCAAGCGATCCTGCAGCATATGATGTAGCGAGCGGGTAGTTACTCGACACCGCGTGCATGAATCTGTTCTCTTTGCTCGTGCCGCTCTTCGCGGGATCGTCTGTGGGCGCGGCCCCGTTAAAGATGCCAATGGTATAGATGGTGGCACCGGAATCCTTCATCGCCTTGGCAGACGTAACAGCGCTCGTGGCGACGTCACTTTCGAATCCGTTGCTGCTAGTAGGAGAACCGTCAGTGAAGAAGACAACGACTTTCTTTGCGTCCGCGCGTCCATTGCTGCTCGAGAGCTGCGATTGCGCAAGCTGAAGGCCAAGGTCGGCACGCGTGGCGCCCGCGGGGCTAATTGAGTCAACGGTGTCCTTGAGGCTTGTCGCCCCAGCCGTATCGCAGGGCGTGAGTTCCTTCATGACCTGCGAGTAATTGTAAGTATAGCCGTTGCTGCGGTACGTGCCGTTGCCCACGCTGCTGGACTTTTTGCCCGCGAACTTGACGATGGCAACCTTGTGCTGCCTCTCGGCGGGAAGCCCCTCGTTCTGCTCGACAATCGTGTCGATGAAGTCACCGGCAGCACCCTTGAGCGCCGTGATGCGCTTAGTTCTGTCGTGGCCGCCCATCGGATCGTCCATCGATCCGGAGGCGTCGAGTACCAGTACAATGTCGAGAGGCTTGACCTCAGTCGTGGTGGTATCGGAGGTAGATGACATGACCGAGAGCGTGGTTAGGAAGTCGGACTTCTCGTCATCCGCCACTCGAACGGTCTTGTCGGTCCAGATACGCCCGACGCTCTGCGTCGAGATGTGCGACTCGTTGCCGCCACCCGCCGCCCAATGGCGCCAGCGATCGCGGGTATCGGGATCGACCTTTGCGGTCGCCTGCACCCCTCCCCCTTCGCTTGCAGGAGAAGCGTTTGAGTCTGGGGCAGCGCCCATCGCCAGTGCCGGCAGAGCCAGCAGCAAGACGAGCGCCATCATGGCAAATCCCCTCATCCTCTTGCTCATAGCGAGCCCCCTTTCTTTTGCCAGATATCCTTAGTCTGATTATTCAGAAAAGGGGGCGGCCATATCAGGTGACACACGTTCCAATAACGGTTTGAGACGATTGTCTCAGTGCACGATCAGCGCAGGAAAACGCGCATAGCCAGCAGTGGTCGCACTGGTACAGAGGGGAATATCAACACGGGCGCGATTGCGATTTGACGAGTGCCATGCCCACCGAGGCATTGGCCATGAAAATGAAGGATGGTGCCTGCATTTTGCCCATAGGATGCAAGCGATCATGGCTACTCGGCCAAGTACGACTTCTTCTGTAATGCGCTCAACGACCTCACCATACCCCCTCGTGTCACCGGCGCGCCCGCTGGCGGCTTTTTCGCCCCTCGACAAGATTCTTTCCTCCCCCGACGCGCCCTTCTGTCGCCGCCCGCACTCACCACTAGGCCAACCAGTGGCGGTAAAACGCGCATTTCAAAATGAATGGCGGATAATCCAACGTTTTGCGAACGATTTGTCCCCTCGGATGCACGATTAACCGCCACTCGTTTAGAAATGCACCAAAACCGCCACTCGACAGGACACGCCATCACACAAACCGGAAATAGCGAACCCGGAAGCGCACCAAAAACCACTACTCGGTTGGTAGCCACTTGATCGTCGGCGCCTACCGCACGAACCCCACGTGCCAAAACGACAGGTTATTCTTGGTGCTACGGCTACCTGGCACGGCGCCCAACGTTTCTGCATTGTTTCCGTCTGTGCTTTTTGCAGGTAGCGGCTCCATTCGTCGTATTCTAGTTGATTAGCGCGCGTAACTTTCTCGCATTAGGTTGCAAGGGGGAAGGGAATGAGTCCCTTCCGGTTGCGTCGTGCGGAAGGGGTAACACAACTTTTTTGGAGGCTCTCATCATGGAGAAAAACTTCGGCGCGTTTGGTCGCGCATGCTCACGCCGCGATTTCCTCAAACTCAGCGGCATCACCGCATTCACCGTTGCGGGTGCAACGTTCCTTACCGGCTGCGGCCCTGCAGCACAAACCACCGGCTCCAACACGGGTTCCTCTAAATCCAGCTCCTCCAAGAAAGCCGTCGGCAAGCTCGGTGACGGCAAGACCCTGCGTATCGGCATGGAGGCCGCATACGCCCCCTACAACTGGCAGGAGTCTGCCGAATCCGACACCACAATCCCCATCGAGAACGTCTCGGGCGCTTATGCCGACGGCTATGACGTGCAAATCGCCAAGCGCATTGCTAAAGCTCTCGACATGGAGCCCGTCGCCGTCAAGATGGAGTTTGGCGCGCTCGTCGACGCTCTTGGCAACGGCACCATCGATATCATCTGCGCTGGCATGTCGGTCACGCCCGAGCGAACCCAGTCTGCCGACTTCACCGATTCTTATATCGATGACGAAGTGATCATGGTCGTGAAGAAAGATTCCAAGTACGCCAACGCCACCAAACTCTCCGACTTCACCGGCGCCACCGTTCTTGGCCAGAAGGACACTTTCTACGATGAGCTCATTGACGAGATTCCCGAGGTCAATCATCTTACGCCGGTTGCTACCGTACCGCTTGTAGTCGACGGCATCGAGAACGGCACCTGCGACGCCATCACCTTCTCCTCCATGTCGCTGCCCAACCTGCTTGAAAACTACCCCGACCTTAAGAAGGTCGAGCTGGCCGACGGTGAGGGCTTCTCCGATCCGAGCAACCCCGACAACGCCGCCATCGCAAAGGGCCAAGACGACATCCTCGACGAGCTCAATAAGATTATCGGCGATATCTCGCAAAAAGAACGCCTGCAGATCTGGCAGGACTGCATGGATCGCCAGCCGGCCTAATCGCCGCATACTGTATGTACGCTGCAGGGCGAAGATCGCATCTTCGCCCTTTCTTGATTTACACTAAGGATTATTATGGCGTCCGCATTCTCACGCATCGCCTCATTTGCCCGCCGCGATCATCGCTACGTGCTGCTCGGCACCTCTGCGATCGCCGCAATCGGCATGATGCTCTCCAGCCAGCCCCGCTCCCCTATGAGCTTTCTCGCCCACGCGTTCACTGTTGAACTCGTGATGTATTACCTGCTCGTAGCCTGGATCGTTCTTTCTGCCGTGGCGCTGGTGTTTAAATTCACGCATTGGAAGACCTATGCGCAAACGGCACCCTTTACCAAACCGGGCGTCGTGCGCGCCCTCCGTCTTGGGTCGTATGTCATCTGGGCGATGGTGGCTATACTCGTCGTCGATCGCGTTGTCCTGGGATTCGCCTCTGCATGGGCAGCCGCAGCCAGCGCAACCTCTATGCCCAAGGATATGCTCGTCCAGGTGCTCTATATGTTCCAGCAGGGCAAGCAAACCTATATCGCCGGCGTCGTCACCACCATCGAGCTCGCCGTCTTTGGTACGGTCATCGCATTTTTCCTGGCAATTTTGCTGGTTGCCATCCGCATCATGGAAATCGATCGGTCCGATAACGACTTCACACGCTTCCTCAAGAAGGTCGGCGTGGGCTTTGCTAAGTTTTATTCCACTATCGTGCGCGGCACCCCAATGCTCGTGCAGGGCGTCATTATCTACTACTTGGGCATCGCCGTTGTGAGCAGCTTTGGCTTTAGCATTACCGAGGTCAACAACATCTGGTCGCGCTTCACCGCAGGCCTTGTCGTAGTTTCGCTCAACTCCACCGCCTACATGATGGAAGTACTGCGAGGCGGCATCGAGTCGGTCGACATGGGTCAGATGGAAGCAGCGCGCTCGCTTGGCCTTTCGCAATGGCAGGCAATGATCAAGGTCGTCTTCCCCCAGGGTATTAAATTTGCCATCCCCGGTCTTTCCAACGAACTCGTCATCAACATCAAGGATTCCTCGGTTCTTTCTGTCATCGGCGTGTTCGACCTCACCTTTGCCGCAAGCACTGTTGCGGGCATCTACTACAAACAGCTCAATGCGTATCTGGTCGCCGCTGTGGCTTATCTCATCATGACTGCCATTGCATCGTGGCTGCTGGGACGTCTGTCACGTCGCCTCAACGTTAAGAGCAAGCCCCTTGGCAGCACTTCGGACGCAAAGCCCCTTTCTCTTGGAACGGAGGCCTAGTCATGGCTTTGGACGCAACTTCTTTCTCGCCTTCTGCAAACGAGCCCGTCATTCGCGTTGAGGGCTTGCGCAAGTCTTTTGACGGCAACGTCGTTTTGCGCGACATCGAGCTTTCGGTTATGCCCGGTCAGGTGGTTACCATCATCGGCGCCTCTGGATCAGGTAAGTCGACGCTCTTGCGCTGCCTCAACCTGTTGGAAACCCCCGATGCCGGCCATGTTTGGTTCCATGGAGCAGACCTCGCCGCCGACCACGTAAATGTAAACAAGCTGCGCGAGAAAATCGGCATGGTATTCCAGGGGTTCAATCTCTTCAACAATATGAACGTACTGGACAACTGCACGCTCGCTCCCGTCACGCTCAAGAAAATGAGCAAAGACAAGGCCGAGCAGACGGCTATGCGCCATCTCGAAGCCGTGGGTCTTGCCGATTTTGCACGCGCCGATGTAACCCGTCTTTCTGGTGGCCAAAAGCAGCGCGTTGCAATTGCCCGTGCCCTGTGCATGCAGCCCGACCTCATGCTTTTTGACGAGCCCACGTCCGCTCTTGATCCCGAAATCTCCGGCGAGGTACTGAGCGTCATGCGAGATCTTGCCGCAGGCGGTATGACGATGGTTGTCGTGACGCACGAAATGGCCTTCGCCCGCAACGTCTCCGATGAGCTTGTCTTTATGGATAAGGGCGTCATTGCCGAGGCATCGAGCCCCGACGAGATGTTCACCGCGCCCAAACTCCCCCGCACGCGCGAGTTCCTCTCCCGTTACCTGGACTAGTTCGCAACGCTCGCACATATCAATATGTACGCAACGGCGGAAAAGCCTGGATTTCAGGCTTTTCCGCCGTTTTTCTTTCTTATATTCGACACCCGGAAGGCCCCGCGTAACCGGGGTGCATTTTGTTAGGTACCCTATGTGACAAAATAAACCTGTCTTGTTTTTGTCACACCGCAAGACTTAACAGCAATAAAAAAGCAGGTAGATACCCATATCTACCTGCTTGTTCCATGTGGTGGAGGTGCGGAGAATCGAACTCCGGTCCACGAAAGCCCCCTGATCGGCATCTCCAAGCTCAGTCGCTGATTTAATCTCGGACGCGTTGCGCGCAGCGACACGCTCGCAGCATCCCAACCGGTTCGGTCTTAGCCCGCGCCATACCGATTACGTGCACAGGAGCATTCCCCTAAAATGACGTCGCACCGGTGTCAGGGAAATCACCGGGTTGACGCGCCAGCTATAAATTAAGCAGCGAGAGCCATGGGCTCATAAGAAGTGTTGTTGTCAATTCAATTTGACGGTACCCCTGTTTTACGAGGCGAGGAGACCTCGGCTTGCTTCCTCTCTCAAGGCTATCGTGTCGAAACCAGTCACCCCCTCAATCGAGAGGTCATGGCATTGCTGCACATCACAACTACGGCAGCAACATCGACCTTTTCAAAGAACACGCGCTCAACGCGGACCTGTATTCTACCACGTTGAGCGCCATGCTATTCATGTGCCGTCGATGTTTGCACTTCTCTACTGCCCATCAAGAAGTGCAAACATCAAGGCAATCTCAGTTGGCTTTGTTCTTGATCTGCTTTTCGAACTCCAAATTGGAGAGGTTGTAGCTCAACAGATCGAGCTTGGAGCAGATGGACTCGGCAAGAACCTGGAACGGAATAACCGCGCGAGGCGCGTCGAGCTCGCACCCCATAAGGGGCTTCAGCGCAAACGTCTTCTCGTTGGACTGAGCAAGTCCCTCCCCAACCGTATCGATAACATAGACCTCGTCGGTCAGGACATGCAAGGCGCGATAGAGCTGCATCATGCGCTCATGACCAGGACCGCCCAAATCAACAAGGACGACAACGTGCCCACGGCGAATCTCGTAGGTCGGTCCGTGTACAAACTCCTCCATCTCATAAGCGTTTGCCGCGACACCGATCATCTCATTGAGCTTGAGTGCGCCTTCCAAGGCAACGCCATATCCAGCGCCGATGCCCACGCACATGATGCGCCGGGCATCGACAAACGCGTCCAGATGCTGTTCGGCAAATGTGCGCGCAGCGCGGTAAGCCTCGGGCATATCCTCCACAACCGCAGACACATCCGAAAGCAGCGTCGCGCAATCGTCAGCACCCCTCACATCGAGGGCGCGAGCAGCCTCAATGGCAAAAAGCGCTAGATAGACGCAGCTGGTTGGGAATCCTTTTGCCACATAGTAGTCGTCCGTACCGCTACCGTAGGCATACACGTGTTCACAGTACTCACGCATCGGAGCGTCAGGATTACACGTCAGCACGGCAACGTGATGCCCGCACGCCTGGGCACGACGAACTGCCTCAATAGTGTTCGTGCTGCGGCCCGACTGCGACATGCAAAGAACAAACGTTTCGCCATTTTGAGCATGGTTATACAGGATGTAGCTCATAGGCCATTCGACGCTTACTTCGATACCCAGCGTCTGCTGCATAAATGGCCTCATCGACATTGCGATGTCGTAAGACGAGCCCGATGCGACGATCAGCAGGCGTTTGGGTGCCATGCCGCAAAACTGCTCGACAAGAGGGCCCACCAGCGTTTCGCGACGCGCGATGATCTCGCGAGCAATCGCCGGAGCCTGCTCAATATAGGTATACATACTTCTCATGAACTACTCCTACGCAATAATTCCCAGCAGATTAAACACAATGCCAAAGGCCAGAAGACCAAAGAGCAAGGGAATAATCTTGACCTTGCGGCGAAGCAGAGTGGCAACGATAAACACGGAAGCCAGCGGAAGCATGTTCGGCAAAATCTCGTCGAGCGTCTCCTGAAGGGTCAGGGTCACGCCGTTGGCCATGTTAAACACGAGCGGTGTGGTAACGCTGATCATGCTGCAGGTCATGGCACCGATCACCATCATGCCCAGGATGCCCGCGCACAGCGAGATCTTCTCGATGATGTTGTTCTCGGCCATCGACTCAAGAACGCGACCGCCCAACTCGTAGCCCTTGAAGGTGAGGATGTAGCGAATCACCCAATGCGGGATGTTGAAAACAAGAAGGAACAGGATGGGTCCCAAAATGCTGCCCTGCATGGCAAACTGGCAACCGATACCCGATGCGACCGTCTTGACGATGCCCCACCAAAAGCTGTCGCCGATGCCCGCGACAGGACCCATCAGACCAGCCTTGACGCTGTTGATGCTCGCGGTGTCAAAGTCGGGATCAACCGAGTTCTGCTCTTCCATAGAGGCGGAAATGCCCATAATGGCAGTGGAGAACTCCGGATTGGAGTTGAAGAACTCCAGGTGACGATTAACGGCTGCGCAACGATCTTCCTCGGTCGTATAGAGCTTCTCGATCACCGGAAGCATCGAGCGGCACCAGCCGATAGCCTGCAGGCGGGAGTAAATGAACGGTCCCTCCAGGCCAAACGATTTAAAGAAGACCTGGTTGAGCTCGCGCTTGCCAAGCAGGTGCTCGCGGGCGGCGGCAATCTCCTCCGGATCGTCGTCCAACGCATCGAAGTCGTCGAAAATCTCCTCGGCAGCCTCCTTCGGCGCGCTCTCGTTACCCGTAAAGAAGTATGCGATAGCGGCAAATGCCGCACCGACAATAGCAACTGCCATCGTAGGCATATTGAGATACGATGCACAAACAAATCCGATAAAGAAGAACGCCATGGTCTTGGGCGTGCGCGTGAGGTTGAACAGCATCGCGAAGCCCAAGGCAGCGAGCAGGTTGGTTCCCGTACCGATTGCATTGAGGATATTCTCGGGAATAGCGTTGGCAACGCCGGCCACGGCATCGGCGCCAATAAGCAAGCTCAAGAACACGGTGAGGAACATAAAGGCGCAGGAAAGACCAAAGATCAACCAAAACGTCTGGGTAACGCGGCGCGTAGTGTTGCGCTCGGGATGATCAAACAGCATCTTTGCGGCAACAAGGTCATAGCCCGTCGTTGCCAAGTGCTCCAAGAGTCGATAGACAATGCCAATGGGGATGGCAAGCGCCACTGCGGCTTTGGGCGAAAGCCCGCTCGAAATGGCAAAGCCTGCGCCCAGCACGCCCGCGATAGTGATATTGATGGGAATTGAAATGCCAATTCCCATCATGCCCATCGTCGCAAGCTCAAGCGTGCCACCGATGACGATGCCCTGCGGCAGATCCCCAAGCACAAGGCCGACAAGTGTACACATAACGATAGGCCTCGTGGACTTATTGATACCGTCAACGTACTCGCACCAGCCAAAAACAGCGATTAGGCCCAAAAGGGCCATCTGGATGATGTTCATCTTCTCCCCTTATTTGATCATCGCGGCAAGATCGGTCTTACCATCGGCGGGAACTTGTTGTGCATAGACCAAGACGCCGTCAGCGGCAAGATCCTTGATCGCCTCTTCATCCGCCGCATCCAGGCATACGGCATTGGTGTAACGGCGAGAATCGTCATGTTCGCGAATGCCGCCCACGTTGATGGCATCGATGCCCTCGCAGCCCTTTGCGAGCGCCGCAGCATCGGCCACGTTCTTGACCAAAACAAGAACGGAGTACTTCCGAGCCTTTGCAGAATTCAAAAAAGCAATCGTCTTCTCAACCGTCGAAATAACCAAATTGACGCCAGCAGGTTTCGAAAGCGCGAAGGCATTCTTCGCCGCCTGGTCCTTTGTCACCTCATCATTTGCAATGACAATGAGATTGACCGTCAGGTTCTTGCACCAGGCATACGCCACCTGGCCATGAAGCAACCTGTCATCGACGCGCAACAGCTCGACCATCCGGGCTCCCTTCTATATGTAGCAGATAGCTCGAATTATACATACAAAGCTCGTTAGTAAACTCTTTGTATATACAATGTTGCCTACCGATTACCTAATCGGTAGGCAAGCAAGCCTTGAACGGCGTTAAGATGGTCGCGAGAAATTGCATTTAAGCAGCTAGAAAGGCTGTCTATGTCACAGGTAGCAAAATATAGACAAGTCGAGTCATTCATTAAAGATCGCATTATCAACGGCACGTATCCCGTTGGAACGCGCATCATGACCGAGGAGGAACTTGTCGACCGGTTTGGCTTTTCGCGCATGACGATCAATAAGGCCCTCAACAACCTGAGCAACGACGGCTTTATCGAGCGCAAGCCGGGCAAGGGGACATACGTCTGCGCCACGCGCGTTTCCAAGCCCACCGACAGCGCCCGCAGCTTCACCGAAGACATGAAGGCAATCGGCCTTGTAGCCGGCTCGAAGCTTATCTCGTATGAGGTTATCCGCGCGCACGATAAGCCCGAGATCGCTCAGCGCCTCAAGCTCTCCGATGACGAGCTGCTGCACTACTTCATACGCCTTCGCACCGGCAACGGTAAGCCCATCGCCATCAGCTACAACTACATATCCACCAAAATCGTCCCCGCAATCGACGTCAAGTGCCTGGAACAGTCGTTTTACGCCTTCCTCGATTCGCAAGGAATCGAGCGAGAGTATCAGGGAACATCCTATACGGCAAAGCTGCCCACCGCAGAACAGCAAGAACTCCTTGAGGCAAACGACATCGCCCTGCTTTGCGCCTCGCACAGCACCTTTACCAGACGCGAGGGAAAACTTGTGCCGTTTGGATACACACTCACTTGCTATAACGGCAATCTCTATACCTATTATTCGAGCATTTAGATCTTCGTCGAGCCTTATCGCCCAGGGCAATCAAAGCGATTTGCCGAATAGATTGCCCTGAGATTTACCCAAGTTGGTTTGAGAACGTCCCATTGTGGTAGAAGAAGTCCCAGGAACACACCTTGCCCGATACAGACTTCGAAAGGGGCCACGATGAGCGAAAAAGCAAACAACGCGGGAAAGACCGCTTTGGTACTTGAAGGCGGCAGCTTCCGCGGGCAGTTTACAGCCGGCGTGCTCGACGTCTTCTTGGAGAAGGGCATCACAGTCGATGCCTGCTATGGCGTATCTGCCGGTGCTCTTAACGGCGTCAACTTCAAATCCAAGCAAATTGGCCGCTGCAATCGCCTGAACCTCGCCTTTTGCGGCGACTCGCGTTACGTAGGCACCAAGTCTTTTGCCGAAAGCGGAAGCATGGTGGGCTACGACTTCTTGTTCAATGACATCCAGGATTACATCGACCCCTTTGATAATGAGACGTTTAAGGCCAACCCCCTCGAGCTCTACGTCGCCGTCACCGATGTTGTTTTTGGCACCGCCGACTATCTCCCCGTCAAGGATTCGACCCTCGACCTGGACGCCGTACGCGCCAGCACGTCGTTGCCGCTCGTCACCCCTGTTGTCGAGCTCAACGGGCATCTCTACCTTGATGGCGGAGTCGCCGACTCCGTACCTGTGGAGCACGTGCTGGAAGATGCCGGCTTCGACCGCGCAATCGTAATCCTCACCCAGGATCGCAACTACAAAAAGGGCTCTTACGAGTTCATGCCGGCAGCAAATGCCCGCTATGCCGAATACCCCTATCTCCTCGACGCCATCGCCACGCGCCACAATCGCTACAACGAGCAGCGCGAACACATCTGGGAGTACGAGCGTCAGGGCCGTGCACTCGTCATCGCGCCCGCAAAGCCCGTCACCGTCAAGCACGTTGAACGCGATGCGTCCAAGCTCCTCGACCTGTATATCCAGGGCAGGCAGGCAGCGCAACGACAACTCGAGGCAATCCGCTCGTTTATCGGATAGCGCCGGCAACGCCAACCGGCCCGCCAGCGCCAACCGGCCCCGCCAGCGCCAACCGGCCCCGGCGTGCCAATCAGCGGCGCTATCGCCCGTTCGTATCTGAGCTGCAAATGCGTGGCAGCCCTTCGATTCCCGATGGCAGTCGCAGCAAGACTGCGTGTCTTTCCGCCACTCGTCCCAACAGCACCGCAAGACGAGTGGCGGTTTTTCCATCATCTGTAAACGAGTGGCGGTTTTTGAAACGTCTCGGGGCAAGATTTCGCACATAAATGCACTACCTACCGCCACTTATCACAAAATGTTCGATTTACCGCCAATCATTTTCTGCTGTGAGCCATCGACTCGAGCGCACACCGGCTCGAGCGCACATTGGCTTGAACGCACTCTGTCTCGGCTGCACTCTGTCTCAACTGTACGCCGCCTCAATCGCACGCCAAATCACACATGCGTCCGCCCAGCCTCTGGACCAGCACGTTCTTAACAAATTTGAAATATAACAACGATATTTCGTGAAGAGCCTGCAAGAACTTGTTGACAAAAATATGAACAAGTTTGCTCCCACGCGAAGAATAGCTACTCTATCAAACAACCGTTTAGGCCCTAACCCCCTAGATTGGATACCAACGATGAAGAACGAAAACGCACAACTTGCAGGAGCGCTTGTCGGCCTTGGTGGGACTATTTATCAAGCCATGGATGAGATTGATGGCTTTGTCCCCTGTGGGCATCCTGCGACCGTCGTCATCGACGGCCTCGCCTCGCTCCAGGCCAGACTCTCCGATGAAGAGCTTAGCAAGAAGACCGAGTCGGTCTGCGGGCTCATCGATCACGTAAGTGAAAAACGCGGCGTGCCCGTACACTCCGTCGCCAACGTCAAGGAGTTCTCCAGCTCGAAAAAGGAGCTGCTCGGGCGCCTTGCGGATATAGCGTGTCAGCTTCAGGCTAAAGAGGCCACGCATCAAACCATCAACGCTTGGCTCTACCGCGGCCTTGCGGCCCTCGAGGGCGATGGCAACGCCGCGATGAGCATGCTTGCCGAGGCCAATGCCATAGAAGCCGCAGCCGCCTTGGCATAAAAGAGACTCGCGCGACAGTCATATGCGGCAAATAGCCCCCTGTAGCGCACTGTGAGATGCCGGTTCTTTTTTCAAAGCAGATCGAATACGCATCACGAAATGCGGCCTTCAGCGGAATATCCAGCTGAAGGCCGCATTTGGGACACTGTGCTGACGTTATCTAGACAGCAGCACGATTGGACGAAACGTACACCGCCTTGCCAAAGTTGACACCAAACAGGATGCCGGCAAGTAGCAGCGAAGATCCAATGCCGCTATAGAACACGGCGATGAAATGCTCCCCCTGCCCGTCTGACCCGAACGGTCGAATCATCAAAACCTGAGAGCCCCGCCGGGGCTTCCAGGTTCTGACGCTACGAGAGCGACGCTCTCAGCAACTCGTTGAAGAGCTTGGGGTTGCCCTTGCCGCGGCTCGCTTTCATGCACTGGCCTACCAAAAATCCCAGCACCTTCTGGTTGCCGTCGCGATACTGCTGAGCCTGATCCGCACAGTTGGCCAAGACCTCGTCGACAATCGGCTGCAACGCCCCCGTATCGCTCACCTGGCGCATACCGCGCTCGTCCACAATCTTATTGGGGTCGTCGCCGGTCTGAGCCATCAACTCGAAGACCTCGTGCGCTTGATTGCTCGAGATGGCGTCACTTGCCAGCAGCTTTGCCAAAGCGGCAACCTGAACGGGCGCAATACCGCTCTCATCGAGAGCGGTACCCGCGCTCTTAAGATAGCCAACAAGTTCGTTGACCAGCAAGTTCGCAACCGTCTGGGCTTCTTTACCAGACGTGCCCGCAGCCGCCTTCTCAAAGAAATCGGCATAGGCAGGATCGCCCGCAATCTGCTCGGCATCGGCTGCCTTGATGCCAAAATCGGCCTCAAAACGAGCGCGCTTGGCGTCGGGCAACTCGGGGATCTGCTCGCGGCAGTTCTCGATGAAGGCATCATTCAGATCGAACGGAGCCAAGTCGGGGTCGGGGAACAGACGATAATCGTCGGCCGTCTCTTTCACGCGCATGACCACCGTGCGCTTGCGGCTGGGCTCCCAATGACGCGTCTCCTGATAGATGATGCCGCCCTCTTCAAGAACCTCGGCCTGACGGCAAATCTCGTAGGCAAGGCCATCATGCAGGCTCTTGAAGGAATTGAGGTTCTTGAGCTCGGTCTTGGTGCCTAGCTTGGTCTCGCCACGGCGACGAAGACTCACATTGCCATCGCAGCGCATGGAGCCCTTCTCCATGGAGCAGTCGGAGATGCCCAGCGTCACAAAGATGCGACGGAGCTTCTCCATGAACAGGCGCGCCTCCTCGGGCGTGCGCAGGTCGGGCTCGGTCACGAGCTCAATGAGCGGCGTACCACAGCGGTTGTAGTCGACGAGCGACTCAGCGGCAGCGGTAATGCGGCCTTCGGCACCACCCACGTGCACCATCTTGGCGGCGTCCTCTTCCATATGAATGCGAAGAATACGGATGGGCACGGTATAGCAACCATCGGCACGGCGCTCGGGCATCTGCATGTTGGAGGCATCGTAGCTCGCCAGATGGCCGGCGCGCTGATTGCCCTCACGCATCTGCGAGGTCATGAACGTGGAAAGACCCTCGGCATTGGCGGAGGCCGAAGCGAGGCTCTCGGCCTCGGCGGCACCAAATGCGCAATCGGGGCGCTCGGCAGCGCCTTGACCAGTCACATCCAAATCCAGATGACCGTACATGGCAAAAGCAACCGGACCCTGCGTGGTCTGGAAGTTCTTGGCCATATCGGGATAGAAGTAATGCTTGCGATAGAACATCGAGTGCTTCTGGATCTCACAGTTTGTGGCGAGACCGGCCTTGACGATGCTCTCGATTGCCTTCTTGTTAGGCACAGGCAGGGCACCGGGTAAACCCAGACAAACCGGGCACACGTTGGCGTTTGGCTCGTCATCATGGCTCAGCTTGCAGTTGCAAAACATCTTGGTATCAAGCGCGGTGAGCTCGGTGTGGATCTCGAGGCCGATCACAGCCTCCCAATCCTGCAAAACCTCGGAGAGCTCCTTCATTACAGCTCGCCTCCCTTCCCGGCAAAATCAGGCGCAACGGACATGCCTCCGGCAATGCCACGCTCAAGCGCGCGAGCAAACGTGAGCAGCTGACGGTCCTTGAAAGCGGGACCCACCAGCTGGGCGGATACAGGCAGATGGGTATCACCGCCAAGACCCAGCGGAACCGAGATGCCACCGTTACCGCAGATGTTAATCGAAATGGTATACAGGTCCGAAAGATACATCTGGGTGGGGTCGGAGATCTCGCCAAACTTGAACGCCGTGCGCGGGCTTGCGGGCATGAGGATGGTATCGACCTGCTCGTACGCGCGGTTGTAATCCTGCGTGATGAGGGTGCGAGCCTTCTGGGCCGCGTAATAATACTTGTCATACACGCCCGAGCTCAGCAGGTAAGCGCCGAGCATCTGGCGGCGCTTAGCCTCCGCGCCAAAACCATGGGCACGCGAAAGCGAGCTTTGGTCGGTGAGGTTCGCACAGCCCTCTTCCTGATAGCCATAGCGAATGCCGTCAAAACGGGCAAGATTGGAGAACGCCTCGGCAGGACCGATGACGTAGTATGCAGCGATAGCGGCATCGAGATGCGGCAGGTCAACCTCAACCAGCTTGGCACCTTGAGCCTCCAGCTCGTGAGCGGCGCGCTCAACAGCCTGTTTGACCTCGAGGGTCAGGCCTTCTGCCTCCATAAAGGACGGGATGATGCCTACGCGCTTGCCCTCGATACTGTCTTCAAGATGCTCAAGGAAATCGACCGGGCAGTCCTGGCTCGTGCAGTCATACGGGTCGTGGCCGGCACCCACCAGAGCGTTCATGGCAAGGGCAACATCCTCGACGGTACGGCCGAAGGGGCCCACCTGGTCGAGCGAGGAGCCAAAAGCCACCACGCCGTAGCGCGAAACGGCACCGTACGTAGGCTTGAGCCCCACGACGCCGCACAAAGACGCCGGCTGGCGAATAGATCCGCCTGTGTCGGAACCGAGCGAAAGCGCGACCTCACCCGCAGCGACAGCAGCAGCAGATCCGCCCGAGGAACCACCGGGTACGCGCTCGGTGTCCCAAGGGTTGTTCGTGCGATGGAAGGCAGAACTCTCCGTGGAGGAGCCAAACGCGAACTCATCCATGTTGGCCTTACCCATAGGCAGGCAGCCCGCCTGGAGCATGCGCTCCACGCAGGTGGCGGTGTAGACGCTCTCGTAGTTCTCGAGCATGCGCGATGCGCAGGTAGTGCGCGTACCCACGAGATTCATGTTGTCTTTGATTGCCAGGGGAACACCTGCAAGCGGGGGCAGGGCCTCACCGGCAGCACGAGCTGCGTCGATGTGAGCAGCAGCATCGAGCGCAAGCTCGGGGGATACCTGCAAAAAGGCCTTGACGGCGCCGTCACGCGCTTCAATGGCATCGAGCGATGCGTGCGCCACCTCGGTAGCGGTAAAGTCACCCGCGGCAATGCCAGAGGCAATCTGGGACGCGGTCAGAGAATCGATATTCAGCGCCATTACTCGCTCTCCCCCTCTCCCAGAATGGACGGAACGCGGAAGTAACGGTCACGCGCACTCCCGGCGTTTTCGAGCGCCACGTCGAGCGGCAGATCGCGCGCGGGCTCGAGCCCGTCGTCTCCCATCACGTTGGACAGGCTTCCAATAGGATGGAACGTGGGCTCCACGTCGGGCAGGTCGTATTGAAGAATGGGCTCGAGAATGCTCACTGCGTTGTTCATGTACGCAGTCATCTCGGTAAGCTCATCATCGGTTAGCGCAATCTTGGCGTATTCGGCTATTCCCCGAACATCCTTCTCGCTGAGTGCCATAGGCGCTCCTTCCGTGCACAGTTTGACCGCACCATTATAGGCGCCAAGGCTTATAAGCACGAAGGAGGCGCCGAGGGTGCAGCAGAAACGTAACAGACACATTCGCCGTACGATTAACGAGAAAAACTACCCCTGATAGTGCAGGTGTGCCTCGTCGATATTGTCGAGGTCGCGCTCGAGGTAGCGAGCGGCAAGCCACTTTGCCATAGGAAGATTTTGATCCAGATAGTTGCCGCACTCCTCGGGGGCGGCACCGGGAATCGCGCCCTCGAAGTCGCGCACAAACACAAAGAGCTCGCGAACAAGCGGCAAGATCTCCTCGGAGCTCACCTGACCAAAAACAACCAGGTAAAAGCCCGTCCGACAACCCATGGGGCCAAAGTAGACAATGCGCTGCGACCACTCGGCGTGGTTGCGCAAAAACGTAGCGCCCAGGTGCTCGATGGTGTGGCACTCGGCCGTGTTCATCACCGGTTCGCAGTTGGGCTTGGTCAGACGCAGATCAAACGTGGTGACGACGCACCCCGTTGCCTCATCGCGATCCTGGCGCGAAACGTACACGCCCGGATCGAGCAGCAGGTGATTGACGGTAAAGCTCGCAATGGTCTCCATGGTTACCCCCTAAGCGCGCGTCTTAGTGCGCGCGGCGCTATTTGCATCGGCCTCCATCGTAGCTACCCGGCCCAAATACCGATGCCCACAAAGGAGCAACACCATAGGAACTGCCGCAACGATACAGGCCGCGCCCACGAGCGTCGACTGCACCCCAAAGCGCGCGGCAAGCCATGGCGCCACCACAAGCGGAGCAACCCCGGCAAACATGTTGCCAAAGCTCATTACCGAGTTCACGCGCCCCAGCTGTTCGAGCGGAGCCGTTGTCTGCACAATGGTGTTGTGAAGCGGATGGATAACTCCCCATGCCACTCCCAGGGCAATCTGCCCCACCAAGGCCACAGCAACATAGGGTGTTCCCACATACACCAGGCTACCTAGTCCCATCGCCGCAAGCGCCACGAGCAGCGTCTTGAGATTCACGAGGCGTGTGGGCATGTGCAGCACCAACAGCGCGCCCACCACGGCGCCCACGCCTGATGCAGAAGAAAGCCACCCCATCCATTCCACGCCAACGTGCAAAACATCACGGTAGAAAAACGACTCCAACGGATCAAACGCGCCGTAGCCAAAGTTCGTAAGGAACATGATGACGAAAAGGAGCAGCAGCAAGGTATTGGTAAAGACAGTCTTGATGCTCATCGCAAACGAGGCGTGGGCACCCCCATCCTCCTCATCCGTCTTCTCATACGCAGCAGTATCGGATTGGGCCGACGTCATTTGCGGTCTAAAGCCCCAGCCGGGAATAAGCGACAGCGCGGCAAACACCATCATGAGCGGAAAGACGGCAAGCGACGAGCCCGCAGCCGCTACAAAACCGCCCAGAATAGGTCCCACGATAATGCTCACGTTGGAAAGCGTAGTGAGCACCGAGTTGATCGCCTTGAGCTCAGCAGGGTCGCTCGAAAGATAGGCAGGATACGATGTGGCCGCAACCTGCGAGTACCCGATCATGAAACCCAAAAGCGCCGCACCTGCAAGGACGGCCATAGTCGCATGCCCGAAAAACACAAGCACGCAACCCACGACAAGCACGCCAAAAACGTTCGTGAAGTAATGCCTACGCGGACCCCACGCATCGAGCGCCGAGCCACCCGTAAAGGAACCCAAAATCACAAAGATGTTCATCAACAGCACCGCCGCTGACGTAAAAGCGACAGACGCGCCGTCTGCATAGGTAAGCGTGCCAATTACGCCGATAAAATAGCTCGATTGAAAACCGGTGTAGATAAGAAAATGTATTGCCACCAGGCGTTTTGCCTGTGCGGAAAGCGCCGGACAAAGGTGGGAAGACATATGTGCTCCTTGGTTGCTCGCAAACAAAGGCGACGGCGCAAGCCGTCGTACATCGGTCGATCAGTTGTCTGTAAGCCGCATTAAGGACGCATCACGCCTCGATCCTCGCTCATCAATACCGCACAATGAAATAGCGCCAGTATACCATCCTGCAAATATGGTGCCGGCGTGTGCGGATTCTGAATGGCGTGTGGAGTGCACACAGGCATGTTTAGCGCGCGCCCCGGGCGGTACATATATAACGAGCGCAACGATAATCGACCGCCGGTCGCCCATGCGCCCGGCAATGCTGAACAGGAGTTGATCGCATGCGCACAACAACAAAGCAAAAGGCAAAGCCTCACCCGGTATTTGAGCGGACAGGAGAGAACTCCATTCGCATCAACGCGCTTCCCAACCGGGCCGATGCCCAGCGTATGAACCTCAAGCGTTCCTATCACGCGTTCATGCGCGCGCTTCCCGCCACCTCTGCGGCAACAAACAATCCCGCGCCGTCGGAGATGTGGCCGCAGCGCCCCTACGCAGCTTCTGTGTAGGCCACCCTCGACAACTCGCTGGCAGCGCCAACCCTGTGAGAACGTCTCAACATATCGCCTTCCTTTCCCTTGGCCGCCCGGTGTATCCCCCTGCACCGGGCGGTTTGGGTTTAATGTCCGCAACCGCAGCGATGCAAGCCGCCAATGCCGCCGTTGAGCACGATTACACCTTCGCTCGTGTCTATAGCTGCACTTTCAACTAGACTGTCTCCTAAGAAACCGTTGGCTCGGCGTGCGTATGCACACACCCGATAGAAAGGAACACGATGTACTGCACTGAATGCGGAGCGTTTGTTCCCGATACCTGCAAGTTTTGCACCACCTGCGGCGCGCCCCTATCGGCGCAGGGCGCAGACGCACAAGCCCCGAACGGTGCCAGCGCGTCTGCAGGCCAGACGAGCTCCGAGCCCCAGGCGGGCACCAGCGCCGCCGCGCCCTCGCAGGCGCCCAATGCGACCGCAGGAAACCAAACCCCTGCGTCCAATCCCTACACTCCAGCGCCCCCTGCGTTCCAGGCGCCAAAAAGGAGCAACAACAAACTGGTAATCGGTATTATCGCGGGTGTCGCAGCCCTTGTCATCATCGGCACGCTTATCTTTGGCTTGGGCGGATTCATTCTCGGTTCCGCGATGGTCGAGACGGCAAACAGCGTAGACGCTGTCCTGGACATCGACGATGTGGACGATGACGCCTTTGCAGACTATCTCTCGCGCAAGGTCGATACAGATGGAGACGGTTACATTTCGCAAAAGGAAGCGGACCGAGTAACCTCCATCGGCAATCTGTCTCAAGATTTCACCTACGGAAACGGCCTTTGCGCCTCCGGCGTCGAGGACCTCGATGGCATCGAGGTATTCAAGAATCTCAAGGTTTTACTCGTCTGCGACAACGAGCTCGAGTCTCTCGACCTTTCGCAGAACACCAAACTGCGCTTTGTGGACTGCTCGGGCAATTACCTTGAGGACCTTGAGCTTCCCGAGACAGAAAAACTCACTACCCTGTGGGCCTACGACAACCGCTTGGACGAGCTTGACGTCAGCGGTGTCCCCGAGCTTGACGACCTGCTTGTCGACCCCGGCGTCGAACTAGAGGGATGGAACGGCGACGCAGATGAGTGCTACGTCTACGACGATGACGATTTTGGCGACCACTACGGCATATACGACTATGACGATGACGACGGCGATCTCTATGGAGACGACGACTATCAAGAGACCTCGGGCCGCCCGAATGCGCCGATTCTGGCGTAGCTGCCATACAATCACCCAAAGGCGGGAAAAACATGAACGATGTAGTCTTGGGATATGCGCTCATGCTTGTAGGCGACAAGTTGCAACAAAGCGAACACTAGAACAAGCAGTGTGCACTAGCGTCAGCTGCCCTTGGTACCGACGGCCGTTCTTCCCCCGTGCCCGCAAATCTGCACAACAAAGCGCCCGCCGCGACTCGCTCGCGACGGGCGCAATCAATCGCCTACTCTAAGGGCCGGCCGCTCTACAGACGCTCGGCAAGCTCGCGAATAAGAGCCTCGGTCTTTTCCCAACCCAAGCAGGGGTCGGTGATGGATTTACCAAATACCGCGCCGTCAACCGCCTGGTTACCGTCCTCCAGATAAGACTCGATCATAAAGCCCTTGACCAGACCGGCCACGGCCTCATTGCGGCGGCAAGAGTCGAGCACCTCTTTGCAGATACGGATCTGCTCCAAGGGGCGCTTGCCCGAGTTGTCGTGGTTGCAATCCACCACGACAGCAGGATTCGCGTACTTCTCCGAGGTATAACGCTCGGCCAGGCGCTCCAGGTGCTCGTAGTGATAGTTGGGGTAGGTGCGCCCGTCAAGACCGATATAGCCGCGCAGCACAGCGTGCGCCAGCGGGTTACCGTCGCACTCGACCTCCCAATTGCGGAAGATAAACGACTGGTGTGCCTGAGCGGCATAGATGGAATTGAGCATGACGGAGGTCGAGCCAGCCGTGGGGTTCTTCATACCCACGGGCACGGGAATGCCACTCGCAACCAAACGATGTTCCTGGTTCTCGACCGAGCGAGCACCCACCGCCACATAGGACAGCAGATCGACGAGGTACTGGTAGTTGCTGGGGTAGAGCATCTCATCGGCAGTGAACATGCCCGTTTCCTGAATCACACGGAGATGCATATGGCGGATGGCCTTTACGCCTGCGAGCAGATCGTCTGGAGACTCGGGGTCGGGATTGTGCAGCAGGCCCTTGTAGCCCGTGCCCTTCGTGCGCGGCTTATTGGTGTACACACGCGGAATGATGAGGAGCTTGTCCTTGACCTCCTCGGCAAGATTGCCCAGGCGCGTGGCATATTCGAGCACCGAGTCCTCACGGTCGGCCGAGCACGGGCCGATGATGAGCACCTTGCGAGGATCCTTACCCGCAAAAATGCGCGCAACCTCGGCGTCGAAGTCCTTCTTCTTTTCCATCAGCTCGGGGCCGAGGGGCATCTCTTCGCGAATCTCCATCGGAATGGGAAGCCTGCGTTTGAAATTCATGGCCATGGCATGCACCTGTTGCTTTCGTATTGTGGCGCCTTGGTGCTGGCGCCAGAGAAATCGAATGTGTTGGATTATCCACTTTTGCCCACTAAAGTGCAACGTCTTTTACCGGCAAAAATGACATCTCGGCCACATATACGAAACATAACGTCGCGCCGCAGGGAGCACAGCGCGTTTGCCGAGGTATCGGCCACCGATGCCGAATCATGATGCACCGTGGCCCAGCCCCTGCATATCATTTAGATAACCCCCTCTATCAAGGAGTTTGCAATGGACTTGAACAACGTTGTTATTCGACCGGCAGAGCTTGACGACATCGATGCAATCGCCGATATCTACTCGGCACTGTGGTGCGGCTGGCTCAGGCGCGAAGAGCACGCGCAGGATGAGCGTCTCGTTGCGCGTTTCAATACCGTCATGCAAGCACAGTGCTCCCCCATTGCCCTGGTTGCCGAGCTGGACGGCAAGATCATTGCCGCGTGCTATGTGGGTGTCTATGACAAGGGCACGCCGCGTACGAACCCCTATTGGCAGCAAGCGTACGACGAGCTCTTCGAGCGGGCAACCGCTCGCGCACAGACTGCCGACGACAATCTTGAGGGTTCTCTGTTTGGCGACTCGCGCGAGAAGGCAACCGGCAATCGCTTTGGCGCATCCGACAGCGTCTACGCCGACGGACAGCTCAATTTGATTATCGTTTTGCCCGAATACCAGGGTTGCGGCCTTGGACGTCGCTTGATTGAAGTCGCGCGCAAGCATATGCGCGAGCTTGGATGCAAACGCTTCTTCCTCATGACCGACAACCGCTCCGATTGGGAGTTCTACGAGCATCTGGGTATGGAGCGTGTCGCCGAGGACCACAGCCAAGACACTGGCGATGGCTTTATCGTCTACATCTACGGCGGCCTTGCTTAAAGGCGCCCTTTCAACATACAGCGATCCATCAAACCTCAAAGGCCCCGCCTCGATGCAGTTCAATCTACCGAGGCGGGCCCTATACATTGCACTGTCGCCCAGCGTTACTTCACACGGGCGCGGCGGCCTGCGCTAAATCGCAACGACGGCTAGCAACCGAGCGTTCTACCGAGCAGATCGTCCGCTCTTCACCTCGATCGACCGATTATCCCTCGTATACGATACGGCCATCGGAGACAGTGAACAGAACCTTGGTATCGGAGATCTTCTTGGGATCGCAATGAAGGATGTCTTGGTCGAGCACCGTGAGGTCGGCGAGCTTGCCCACCTCGAGCGTACCGATTTTATCCTCCATGTAGTTCTCGAAGGCAACGTTTTTGGTATATGCCTCAAGCGCCTGATATGCCGTGATGGCCTGCTCGGGCCAACGATACATATCGGTGTCCTCCTCCTCGGGATACGGGCTGTTGCGTGTAACGGCCACCTCGATCTCCTCGAGCGGCGCATAGCCGGTGACCGGGCCATCGCTCGCACCGGAGATAAAGCAGCCGGCCTCGAGCATGTTCTTGACGGGGTAGAACTTCATGGCGCGATCCTCGCCCACAAAGGCGATCTCGAGGTCGCACAAAGAATCGTGATACATCCACAGGAACTGCAACGCGCACACGATGTCGAGATCGGCGACGCGCTGAATGTCCTCGTCGGTGATTGCGCACACATGCGTCATGGTGTTGCGGCGATCATCGCGCTCACCGTTCTCCTTGACGCAGCGCTCGTAGGCATCGAGGGTGTTGTGAACGGCACCGTCGCCGATCGCGTGAACATGAATCTGAACACCCTCTTTGTCGAGGGCGGCCACCATGTCGCTGAACTCCTGCTGGTCCCAGACGGACTCGCCGTACCAGTTATCGCCCTTACCGGCGGCGGAGGTATATGGCTCGAGCATCACGGCGCTGCCGCCCTCGGTAACGCCATCGGAGTAGATCTTGACCGTACCGGTAGAGATCATGTTGCTATCGAACTTCTTAAGATCCTTCACGGTTTTAAGGGCCTCTTTAGCCGTCATGCCGGGCCTAATGGTAGGAAGTACTCGCATGCGCAGGTTAAGCTTGCCATCTTTCTCAAGGTCAGTATAGAACTGGCAATCCTGTGCCGTAGACGTTCCCACGACGCTTATGTTGGTAATGCCGGTGATGCCGTATTTCGCAGCCGCCTGCTGGTACTTGTCGATAGCGTTCTCAAGCTCCTTGTCCGTATGCTCGACGGAGACGACCTCCCTCACCATAGTGGCAGCAGAATCGATCAAGTAGCCGGTCGCCTCGCCGTTTGCATCGCGGGTGATGATGCCGCCCGTGGGATTGGGGGTATCGTTATCGATGCCCGCAAGCTCGAGCGCACGGCTGTTGACCCACACCGAATGATAGGAAACATCACACAGCATGATGGGCTTATCGGAGCAGATCTCATCGAGGATGGACTTATTGGGGCCGGGATTGGTGCCATCCTCTTGCTCGAAGGCGTTGATCATGAACGAGCCGCCAACGTAAGCCTTATCATCGGGGTGCTTGGCTATAAAGTCACTGATCGCCTTCTTATACTCATCGATCGTGGTGCCCTTGGTAAGATCGATCTCGTACAGCGCGGTCACCCAGTTGCCCGGAGCGTGGATATGGCCGTCCATAAAGCCGGGGGTCACCATACCGCCATCAAGATCGATGACGCGCGTGTTGTCATCGATGTACTCGTCAACACCGGAGTCTTCGCCTACATATATGATCTTGTTGCCCGAAACAGCCAGAGCGGCCGCGGTGTCGCCCTCTTTGACCATCGTCTGAATCGTGCCGTTACGAAAGACAATGGATGCCTTATCGGAAATCGCGCTGCCGGTGCTTCCGGCATTCAAAGAATTGTTGGCGCAACCGGCGACACCCACCGCAACAGCCGCGGCGCCCAACGTGCTCAGGCCAAGGAAGCTTCTGCGGGAGACGGGAGGGATAGAGGTCCTCATATGACCCACCTTTCTGTTGACATCGCCGCGCTTTCGCGACGCTTGCTATCCCTTTGAATAACGCCCCCGGGTATAAACTTGTCTGCACAAACAGGGTTATTGCCGTAAGCGGAGGCTTATATCCCCTATAACCCTGCCTTTAACCTGCCCAAAAGCTCTGAAGAAGCTCGGACCGCGATGAGACACCGCATTTACGGAATATCGTGTGAACATGCGATTTGACCGTGCCGACAGAGATAAATAAATCATTCGCTATAGCGCGGTTATCCTGGCCATCGAGCAGATGCTCGAGCACTTCGCGTTCACGCGCGGAGATATCGTGCTGGTCGCAGAATGCCGAGAAGCGAACCTCCGCAACCTGTTTAGCAGAGGCGGCAGACGTTGTGGGAGGAGCAGAAAAGCGCAACGACAAGATCTGCGACGCCCTACGAACGGTATATATTGCGGCCACCACGCTCATAATGTTCTCTGGGATGTTTCTGCCATGAGCAAAATACAGGTAATCAATGGCTTCGATCCGCCCGATGCCCAGCCCAAGAACGCGCACATCCTCGATCAGAACAAACACGGTCAACACAGCCATCACAATAAGAAACCTGCCGTAGCGTGCGTAGAAACTCTTTCGCGCCAACGGCTTGCTTTTGCGGTAGCAGACGAAAATCATGCCAAACGCCACGAACATGAACAAGGAGCGCAACGCATAAAAGGCGAGCTGTTTGATTGAATCGGGCTGCAACACAAGCGACATGGCCTCGAAAGCAGAAAAGGCGATGCAGGGCACGAGCACGTGAAGCCGGCTCGTCTTGTTTACGATCGCCAATGCAAATGCCCACATGCTCGTCATGATTCCAATCGATAGGACGAGTTTCACTATAGGGTGAGTCATGGGAAATTGGTCGCTGAGGATATCCGTCATCATCTTACGGCCCTGATACTCATCGAGAAATACGATGGCGCTTTCGAGCATGTCGAAGAAAAAGAAGGCCGAGACCGTCAAGTAGCTTGTTCGATGTGAGACGAGGTACGTGCACACCGATACGCACACCGCCACCATGCAAACCAAGACGAACGTGATTCCATAGAAGAAGTAGAACGCGCTCACTACCGGACCTTTCGCTCATTGATATGTGTTGTGGATGACCTTTACGCCAAAGACATGCTGGTCGCTGTCTTCAGTGCAAAATACAGCCAAAGAAAAGAGGGGCGGGAGACGTATGTCCCCCACCCCAGCGTATAGGCGAAACTAGGCCGTGATGCGGGTGCCAGAAAGGCCGGCCATGGTCTCGGCGGCCTTGTCCAGGGCGCCGATGATGCAGGTGCGGCCCTTGCGGGAGCGGGCGAACTTGATGGCCGCGCGGACCTTGGGCTCCATGGAGCCCTTGCCGAACTGGCCCTCGTCGGCCAGGCGCTCGGCCTCGTCGGCGGTGAGCTCCTCGAGCTCCTGCTGGTCGGGCTTGCCAAAGTTGATGGCCACGTGCTCGACGGCCGTGAGCAGGAACAGGACGTCGGCGGAGCAATCCTCGGCGAGCAGCTCTCCGCCCAGGTCCTTGTCGATGACGGCGGGCACGCCCTTGTAGCAGCCCTTGTTCTCGTAGTCGCGCACGACGGGGATTCCGCCGCCGCCGCAGGCGATGACGATAAACTCGTTGTCGAGCAGGTTGAGGATGGAGTCGGCCTCGACGATCTTCTTGGGCTCGGGGGACGCCACGACGCGGCGCCATCCGCGGCCGGAGTCCTCGACGAAGATCATCTCGGGATCCTCGGCCATGATCTGCTTGGCCTGCTCCTCGGTGTAGAACGGGCCGATGGGCTTGGTGGGGTTCTTGAACGCGGGGTCGTCGGGGTCGCACTCGATCTGGGTAACGACGGTGGCGGCGTGCCAGCGCTTGTAGCGGCGGTGCATCTCGCGGCCGATGCCCTGCTGCAGATGGTAGCCGATGTAGCCCTGAGACATGGCGCCGCACTCGGGCAGGTCCATGGAGGGGGTGCCGATGGCGTCGTGGGCGGCGGCGAAGGCGTTCTGGATCATGCCGACCTGCGGGCCGTTGCCGTGGGTGATGATGATCTCGTTGCCCTGCTCGATGAGGCCGAGGAGCGCGTGGGCGGTGTTGTCCACGGCCTCGATCTGCTCGGCCGGGGTGTTGCCGAGGGCGTTGCCGCCGAGGGCGACGACGATGCGGTCGGGCTTGCCGAGAGGCTTAGACATAGCTCGTTCCTTTCGATTCAAAGAAGGGTGAAAAACAGACGGGCGCCCCGGCGCAGAGTCGAAGGGGCGCCCGAATAAGGCGTTTTATTACGCGGCTAAATATGACAAATCAAGTCTGAGGACTTTTGTCACATTAAGCGGAAGGCTCCTGCTGCGTGATGCAGTGGATGTTGCCGCCGCCGAAGACGACCTGCTCGGACTGGACGCCCACGCACTTGTAGACGCCCTCGCCCCAGACCTCGTCATAGATCTTCTGGAGGGTATCGACGGCCAGCTGGTCGTTCTCGTCGCCATACTGCGGAACGATAACGCCGTGGTTGGTCACGAGGTAGTTCATGTAGGAGGCGATCAGCGGCTCGTCGGGGACGCGGGGCTCAGCGTTCTCGTCGGCGTCGATGGTGTCGCAGGAAGCCTGGTCCATGAACAGCGGGTTCACGGGCATGCAGAGCTTGTAGACCTTCATCTTGCGGCCCTTAGCGTCAACCGCGTTGGAGAGGGTCTCGTAAGCAGCGTGGCACTGATCATAGAACGGGTACTCGGGATCGTCGGTCCAGATGCAGGCCATGACACCCGGGGCGATGAAGGTGGCGACGTCGTCGATGTGACCGTTGGTCTCCTCGGGATCGATGCCCTCCTTGACCCAGATGACCTTCTCGACACCGAGGTAATCCTTGAGGTGCTCGTTCATGTACTCGCGAAGCTCCTCGCTCCAGGGCTCGAACCTCTTCTTGAACTTGGGCCAGATGGACTCGGGATCCTCTTCCTCCTCGAGCACCGCGGAGCAGGTGCGGCCGGGGGACAGCAGGCACTGATCGGTGACGACGAGGGTGCCCTCGCCGTCGACGGTGATGGAGCCGCCCTCGAGGATCATGTCGTCGGGACGGTAGCGGCGGCAGCCGGAGAGCTCGGCCATCTTGAGGGCGATCTGCTCGTCCTTGTCCCACGGGAAGTACAGGCCGTCGACGAGGCCGCCGTAAGCGTTGAAGTGCCAGTGGTTGGCGCGCTTCTCGCCCTTTCCGTTGATGACGTAGGTGGCGCCGGTGTCGCGGAACCAGGCGTCGTCGGTGGTCATCTCGACGACGGTGACGTTCTCGTCGTTCTCGAAGACGGCCTTGCAGTTGGCGTAGTCGGCCTGGTTGGCGCACATATAGACCGGGGTGAACTCGGCGATGGCGCGGGCGATGGCGGCGTACTGCCTCTGGGCGGGCTTGGCGCCATGGGCCCAGGTGTCGGTGCGGTGGGGCCAGCCCATCCACACGCGATCCTGCGGAGCAAACTCCGCGGGCATGAAGAAGCCGTCGGCCTTGGGGGTGGATTCGGATTCAGTGATCGTACGCATGTGATTTCCTCCAAACCGTAGCGATCGCACCGCAGGCGCGAGTGCCCGCGGCAAAACACCAAAGTGCGGCGGGTCTGTTTTCGGTCGCACCCGCCGGACGACCGGTTAGTTTGAGGACCCGATGACGCCGAGAGAGGAGATGAGCACAGGGAGGGCCCAAGAGCAACGTCACTTGATTACCTCAGCGAGTCGATATCCGCACTCGCGGGCGGTGGGTCCGGGCTGCGCAAGGAGACAGGGGTGCGCGGCCCATCTCATCGAAAATAAGGCGGCAGGCACCGAGAAGGGGCAGATGCCTTACTCCTCGTCGCCAGCCTCGGCTTCCTCGGCCAGGCGCTGGGCTGCGAGCTCAGGGGTCAGGCCCTTGTACTCTTCCTTGCGGCCCTTAGCGGAGACGACGCGGACGACCTCGCCGATGAGCACGAGCACGATGAAGATGACGATCATCGGGACCTTGTCGGCAATCTCGTCGGCAGAAAGCGGAACGATGGTCGCGACGATGGCCAGGATGAGCTCGATGCAGGGGATGGCGAGCATGGCCTTCATCATCGCGCCCTTGAACGGGAACTTGAAGATGCGCTCGCGGTCGGGGTCGTTCTTGCGAAGGTTGAGGAACGCCGGGAACATCGGGATGTAGGTGAGCAGCAGGAAGACGACGGAGGTACCGAAGAGCATCCAGAAGACGCCGTTGGAAATGGCGTCGATGGGCACCAGCTGCAGGCAGAGGACCAGGGAGGCGACGACGGCGTTGACCAGGTTGGCGCCGTTGGGCATGTCGTCCTCGGAGATCATGGAAGCGAAGACCTTGGGCATGTTGCCGTGCTCAGCAGCATAGCGGGCGACGGAGTTGACGCCGAAGGACCAGGCGGCCATGTTGGCGAACAGGGTGATCAGGAAGGCGATGCAGATGACCTTGAAGAGCATGGAGTTGCCCACCATAGTCTGGACCGCGACGATCATGCCGTAGTCGGGGTCGATGGAATCGGCGGGCACAGCTGCGCCGATGCCAAAGCCGGCGAACAGGTAGATAACAGCGATGGACACGCCACCGACGATGATTGCCTTGGGGATGTCCTTGGAAGGATCGGCCATATCATCGGTCATGGTGCAGATAACCTCAAAGCCCATGAAGTTGAAGATGATGATGGACAGGTAGCCCAAAGCGTTGGTGTTGGTGAGCTCGGGGAGGAAGGTGGCAGCGGACATATCGTTCGCGAAACCGTTCTCCATGGCGAACCAGATGCCCAGGGCGCCGACGATAACTGCCACGGCGACCTTGATCAGGGCGCCGCCGTTGAGGACCCACTCGGAGTCGGCGGCCTTGGAGCGGCCCATGAGGTAGACGATCCACACGAAGGCGAGCTCGATGCCCATCTTGGCGACGATGTTGAACTCGACGCCGAAGACCATGCCCAGGATGTCGGGGAACATGGTCGCCAGGGAGGCGATCCACAGGGGGTAGTTGACCCAGTAGTAGTAGGAGATGCGGGCGCCCCATTTGTCGCCCAGGCCATCGCGGACCCAGTCGTAGATGCCGCCGTCGCCGTCATAGGTGGTCCCCAGCTCGGCGACGACCATGCCGTAGGGGAGCAGGAACGTGAGGATCAGGAAGATCCACCAGAAGAACTGCTGGTTGCCGATGGCGGCGGCGGGAGCGGCGGCCTCGCACACGAAGACGACGCAGATGATGGTCGAGATGACCGTCAGGAAGGAAAGCTTTTTCTTTCCGTCACTCATAATTAGTCCTTTGCTCGGTCGTTTTCAGACAGGGCGCCAGCGCGCATGCGCAGCGGCGCGGACGATGGGCGGCAGGAGACGGGCATCTGCCGCCCATCAGGAAGAAAGGCGATGGCTTAGAGCTGCTCGAGAGCGTCGAGAGCGGCATGGAGCTCGGCCTTGGCGGAGTACTCGACGTTCTCGTCGTTGAGCGGGGTGCGATTGCCGAGGGCAGCCAGGATGGCGCGGATGGAGTGCTTGCGGTTCTCGGCCTCGACCCAGCACAGGGAGCGCTCGGGATCGTCCATGACCTCGTCGACAACTTCCTCGTTGCGGGTAGCGGGCAGGCAGTGCATGAACTTGGAGTTCGGGCCGGCGAAGTTCATCATGTCCATGGTGACCTGATATTTGGGATAGAAGACGTCCATGTAGTTCTCGCCCTCGACCTCCTCGTCGTACAGGCCATACCACACGTCGGTGTAGACGAAGTCAGCACCCTTGATGCAGTCGATCTCGTCAGAGATGACGATGGAGCCGCCGGAGACCTTGCAGTTCTCCTCGCCGATAGCCATGAGCTTCTTGCCAAACTCAGCACGCTCCTCGGGGGTACCAACATGCAGGGCGCCGTCGCAGATCTGGTGACCCTTGGGGCCAAACTGCACGAAGTTCATGCCGATCTTGGAGCAGATGAACATGAGGGAGAGGCAAACCTGGGTAGCGTCGCCGATGAAGGCGAGGGTGCAGTCCTCGATCTTCTTGCCCTCGGGGAGGTTCTCAAGCATGGTCATGAGGTCGCCCATCTCCTGAGTGGGGTGGTTGAACTCAGACATGCCGTTGATGACGGGCACAGCGGAGCCAGCGGCGAGGCCGACGACGTCCTTGTGACGGTCAACGCGAGCCATCATGATGTCGAGGAGGTCGCCCATGACGCGAGCAGTATCGCCCAGGGACTCGTGGCCACCGAGCTGGATGGTGCCAGGACCATAGAACTGAGCGTGGCCACCGAGGTCGCACATGGCGGTCTCGAAGGAAAGACGGGTACGAGTGGAGACCTGCTGGAAGATCATGCCAAGGCTCTTGTTACGGAGCAGGTGAGGATAGAAACCGTCAACCTTGATGGCCTTCTTCATTGCCAGGCCAAGATCCTCGATAGCGAGAATCTGCTCTTTGGTGAAGTCATTAGTGTCGAGAAAATCCTTGGGCAGCGCCATTGCGATTCCTTTCCGTCGGCAGCACCGACTTTCCTTGTGGACACGATCTATTTCGCATCCGCTTTGTCACTAATTCCATGATTCCCACATTGGCGGAAAAGCGTTAGTTTATTCGAGATTAAAGGCCGCCTAAAGAAATAGACCTTCCCTAAACCCGCACAAACCCGCAGGTAGATGCAGTATACCTATTTTTCATTACATCTTGAACGACCGTTCACCGTCCGCAGGCGTTTTATCTCAAATTCGCTTACTTTACCCGGTTAAAGCATTTTTTCAAACCCCTTTTTCTGTCTCCAGGCCGTCTGCTTCCGGACTAAACCTTTCTCATCCCTGCCGTTCAAATTGTTTAAATTTTGTGTTCTCGAGTTGCATTTATTGTGCGCATCGCGACTCTCCTTTAACGGGAACAAGCGCCCCCGGTACACTCCTGTTTGGTAGATTTGACAACATGCCCAGGTACATGGGCTATAGACGAATGACTTGGAGTGGCAGTGGCAGCGATCAGTTCCTTTGTTCTTGCGATTCAGACCTATTTTGCGGATCTTTGCTCCGCATGCGCTTTTGATAGCACGGCTCCTCGCAGGCATCTGGCAGATCGTACCTACCTTGGTCACATCGCCTCTGCATCGCTGTAATTATCTTCTGATACGTCGAGATACACCCTTGTAGACAAACGCAAGCGCGACCCGAAAGCCTTCGGACCGCGCTTTTTGCGCTCTATTTCATTGTTTTTAGCAAGAGTTGGGCCGAGCACGCAGGCCGCAAACACGTTAGCGCTTTGCCACACCGGGAAAATCGCTCATACGGCCCCGTTTCGAGTAAATACGGACGCCCTCCCCCACCGCTGCGAGAACGATGACGCTCAAAAGCATGGGAAGCTTCGCAAGCTCTTCTGCGCCCATGCCCAAAGGCACAATGGTGGCCACAATAGCAAGCACGAGCTCAATCACCGGCAAAATCAGCGCCACAGACAGCACCTTACCCTCAAACGGAGCGCGAAAAACGCGCTTGGTCTTGCTGTCGTATGTACGCAGGCACCAAAAAGCAGGAAACATCGGAATATAGCTCAAGAGCAAAAACACGACATTGGTGGAAAACAAGACCCAAAACACGTCGGAATCCTCACCTAAAAACACTTGAAGAAGCAATACGCCACTCGCGATAACGCCATTCATGATGGCAGCACCATTTGGCATACCCGTACGCTTCGAGCAAAGTGAGAAGATCTTAGGCATATTGCCGTGTCCTGCGGCATAGCATGCCACCTGGTTTACGCCAAACGACCAGCAGGTCATATTTGCAAACAGCGTCACCATAAAGGCAATTCCAACCGCGGTGGTTAGAGGATGCGCCGTTCCCAGCATAGCCGCCACGGCATCCACTATCCCTGAGTCAAGCGAGAGCTTCTCGGTGGGCACCGCAGCGCCGATACCAATGCCGCACAGTATATAAATAGCAGCGATGGCTACCCCGCCCACGATAATGGCACGAGGAATGTCGTGCGAGGGGTCCTTCATGGCACCGGCAAAGGTTGCCACGACCTCGAATCCCATAAAGTTGAAGAGGATGATCGAGAGGTACGTCAACGATTTTGTATCCGAAAAATCGGGAATGAAGGTCTGGGGGCTCATATCGTTGGCAAAGCCCTGCGTACAAGCAAACCAGACGCCGCAGGCACCCACCACCAGCACGACAAAGACTTTAATAATTGCCCCGCCGTTCATGATCCATTCAGAATCGGAAACGGGCGAGAAAGCCAGCAGCGTTACGCCCCAAACAAAGATAAGCTCGAGTGCAATCTTGACCCCCAGCGCCAGCTCGATGCCCCACAGAGAATGAATGATGCTCGGCGCCATACAGGCAAGACTTGCGATCCACAAGGGGAAATTAACCCAATAGCACCAGGAGCAGCGAGCACCCCATTTGTCGCCCAAACCTTCGCGGACCCAATCGTACAGGCCGCCGCATGAGTCATACGCGGTGCCCAATTCTGCCACCACTAAGCCATAAGGCAGCAGGAACGTAATGATCAAAAACCCCCACCAGAAGAACTGGACGTTACCCATGGCGGAAGCAGGAGCTGCGGCCTCGATGGTAAATACCACGCAGATAACGGACAGCACCACGTCTATAAGAGAAAACTTCTTTCCAAGCATACGCCTGGTCCCTTCATGAGGAGAGCGGGACCGCTTGCCGACGGGCAGGCAGCGGCCGCGAGGCTCAAGACCAAGCAAAGTCCTCGCGCTTATATCATCGTCCCAAAAGCCGCGAGGCGTTAGTTTATTCCGGATTAAAGTCCGTTTGAAGAGTTATAACCTGAATAAACTGGTTTAAATAAGCAGCTCAAATTACCAGTGCATGGTTTAGGATATTTTTGATACACCGTTCGCCAAGTAATGCAGGGACCTTTTGTTGATGCTCCCCACGGGCCGAGGGATTAGGAAGGAGCGCTCATGGCAAGCTCAATTTTCTTCTTCTATACCCTGGGTATACTGATCGTTTTTATTGTCACGGCTGTCCTGTCAATTGCTGCCTGGGCATCTTCTGGACGCAAGCTCTTTATCTACGCTTCGGCCGCCTTCATTTGCTACACGGTGGAAATCATCGAGATTTTCTTCAACGAGCATATCTCGCAAAACCTCACCTTTACCGTCTATGAGTACTACGCCGTGAGCATGCCTATCCTGCGCACGCTCATCGCCACACTCTCCCAAGCGTTTATCTGGGCCACAGTTTTGCGCGCCCTCGACAAGCATTCTCAAAAGCTCCTTGTTATCCCTCCGACCGTCTTCCTTGCTGCCGAGGCCCTCATCCTTACCCTCATGCCGGCAGGGCGTTTTATGCAGTTTGCGTACTACACCACGCGCCAGGTGTTCCTGTTCTTTGTCCTGGTCTACATCGTGTATCACTACGCGACCACCAAAGATGAAAATCAACGCATGCGCCTTGGCCGCTACAAGAAGCATCTTGTCATCGTTGCCATCTTGCTTGTCTGCGTACTTCTGGAAGACGCCTATAACATCCTGTGGGCACCCATGGGAACCAACTACCAAGACATCATGCTCTATCTCTCAGAGCGCAATATCTCCGAGAACATCCTTGCCTGTTACCTCGCCGTGCTCATCATCCGTTATGCCTTTAGCGTGCTCTCAATTCGCCTGCGCGAGGCACCCGACAAAAACGATGTGACCGACCTCGAGCGCCATGTCGATGAGCAGATGGAGTTCTTTACCTCCAAGTACAAACTTTCCAAACGCGAATCGGAAGTCCTCAAGCTCGTTGTACTGGGCAAGAACAACCAGGAAATCGCAGAGGAACTCTTCCTCGCCCTGGGAACGGTTAAGACCCACGTGCACAACATCATGGTCAAAACCGGTTGCGCTGACCGCGCGAGCCTCACTAAGGCCTTCTGGAATAATTAGAGAAGATGCTCGCCGGGCACATGACAGCGAGCATCCTTTATCCGACCTGCATGTTTTTGCTACCAAACGGCAGCGGCAATGCCCTATTCGGTGTGACGCACGCGCACGGCCCCCCGCACGATACACTTGCTTATGCCATAGGTAAGCGCAAAGTAGCCACCATAGGCAAAAAGAAAGACCGTACAGATAAGACCCACGGTACCACCGATATCAAACCCGCCAAAAAGCAATACCACGCTAATGATCACCCGCAGCGCGACCAGCGAATGTGCCAGACCGACACCCAGCGGGAAGAAAAAGAGCACCGCCTGCTGCAAAAGAATCGAATGGTCGATAGCCAGCCTATCGCATCCCACCTCAGAAAGCACGCGGACGCTCTTGGAAGAATCGGCCACGCTTGAGAGCTGCTGGATGGAAATGATAGCCGCACAAGCAATTACCAGCACAAAACCGATGTATATGCAAAGATAGCTAATCATGCCGTTCATGCCATCGGTTTGCTCGATCATCTCGTTGCGATTGAGCGAGTTGCCCCAAAAGCCAATATTGGAGCCATCGTTCTGGTAAACATTCGTACCGATACCGATTCCAGCATCATTCAAGGAGGACAAATCTGCAAACTCGGCATCGATCTTCTGGGCATCGGCCCCATCCTTGTAATTGACCAACAGCGAGCTGTACTGCAGGGCAAATCCCATCTGATCCACAACCGCATCGGGCAAAACCACGGTGCCGGAATTTAGACCCAATGCCGAATTGCAAAAAGCCCCCGCCTGCGGATCGATTTTGTCCGCCCCTGGAACAAGTGTCTTGCCGCCCAGCGTGATCGTCGTGCCAGCAGAAAGAATGCTATTGAACATGTCATCAAGCGTATCGCCCATATCGCAGGTGATGAGATACTGATTGTCCGCCAGATGAAGTTGGTCAAAACCACGAAACGCCAAATACTTGTTGTAGTCGCTAAGCTTAACGACGGGAATACCCTGATACATGACGGTAGCTTCGTCCATGCCCGCCGGCAACGTTGTTTTTGAACGACGAATTAAATCGTCGAGTAGGATCGAAGGGTCTTCTTCACCCGCAGGAACCGAAGAATAGATATCGACCTGTTGGACGCCCTTGGCAATCTTTGCGAAATCGACGCCCCGCTCCTCCAGCGCCGCCTGCATATCGTATGGCTCACTCGGCATAACGCCCTTCGTTATCTCGCCATCTTCGCTCGATTCGACGAACTCGGAGTTGTTGTACATGACGTTGCAGGAAAAATCGGCCGGCGTGCAGCGAAGAAGGCTCGCGTTCATAGCGCTTGCAATAGACATGCCGCAGGTAACCGACGTAATTGCAAAAAATAGGATCATCGCGATGATTGCCATGGACATCGAGATGGTATTGATCTTTGCTGCCAGCTGACGCACGGTAAACATATTGAGGCCGCGCCAGTACACTTTGCGCATGGTCTGCAAAAGCTTGAGAAGCAGTCCCGAAAGTCCAAAGAAAAAGGCAACCGTGCCCACGGTCACCATGAGCGTAGTGATTCCAAAACGCCTCATGGCAAAATCAAGCTGGCCTACCGGAGCAGTAAGCGGCAGGCCGTCGTGCAAAAGGCGGCAATATGCCCAAATGATCAGCGCAAGGCCAACCAAGCAAATGATGCCCGACAACAGGGGGTTTCTGGTTTTGATGCTCTCGTGTCTGCGCTCGGCGCCCATGAGGTCCACAAGCTTGACGCGTACCACAACACGCAGGTTGAGCAGCAGCGTCACCACAAAGATCGCGACAAGGCAGCCTATCGTTATAAACAGAGCGCTCGGCGAGATAAAGAAATGGAAATTCGAAATCTGGGTTTTAAAGAGCGATGCGGTAAAAAACACCATGAGCTGCGAAAGGGCGATGCCGCAGATGATGCCAAGTACAAGTGCCGCCCCCGAAACGATAAGCGTCTCATAGGCCATTATGCGCGCCACCTGTCCGCGCGTCATTCCCAATACCTGGTACAAACCAAACTCGCGCTTACGGCGCTTCATGATGAAGTTATTGGCATAGACCATCAAAAAGCCCATAACGGCCGCAAGGAAGATGGTGAGCCTGGAGAGCAGCTCGGACATGATCTCGCGCATGCCGGCAGTCTTGATGCCCGCAATATCAACCTGCAGTGAAATCGTATTGAAGGCATAAAAGACCGTCACGCCCAAAGCGAGCGTAAGCAGATAAATGAGGTAGTCGCGACTGGCGCGTCGAACGTTTCCCCAGGCGAGTTTACAAAGCATCGGACACCTCGCCGCCCATAATGGCAACTACATCCATGATGCGGTTGAAAAACGCCTGACGCGAATCATCGCCACGACGCAACTCGGTAAAGATGCGACCATCGCGAATGAACAGCACGCGATTGGTATAGCTCGCTGCATAGCCGTCGTGCGTCACCATGAGCACCGTTGCATTATAGGTACGATTGAGGTTCTCGAAGTTCTCCAACAGCATGCGAGCGTTCTTGGAATCGAGGGCGCCCGTGGGTTCATCGGCCATAACCAGCTTGGGGTTTGTCACCAAAGCGCGCGCAGCAGCCACACGCTGCTGTTGGCCACCGGAAAGCTGGAAGGGGTATTTATCCAGTACATCGGAGATATTGAGGCGTGCAGCCATCTCCTGCACGCGCATGAGCGTCTCGTCAGCAGAAAGACGCCCGATGGTTAGCGGCAGCGCAATGTTCTCGCGCGCTGTAAGGGTATCGAGCAGATTTGAATCCTGGAAAATAAAGCCCAGCTGTTCGCGGCGGAACTTTGCAAGCTTTGCGTTCTTAATTTTCGTAACGTCTTGGCCGTCCACGAAGATACCGCCGCTCGTCACGGCATCGATGGTAGAAACGCAGTTGAGCAGTGTCGACTTGCCGGATCCCGAGGCACCCATGATGCCCACGAACTCGCCGGTTTCCACGATAAACGAAACATCGTTGAGTGCCCGTGTCACAGCGCCACGAGAACCGTATACCTTCTCGATATGGTTTACTTCCAAAACGGGCGGTGCGCCAACGCGCACGCTGTTCGCCTGTGCCGAAAACACTGGGGACATCGTATCCACTCCTTAGAATCAGCTTTCATCGTACGCCAAGAAACAGGGCATATGCTCGCTATCTATAGTCGTTTCTTAAGGAGCGGGGCGCCATCGATTTGGCTTACAAGGCCCTTGCACTTTTGTAAGACAGCACGGCGCGCCCACTTGCATGCACGCCCCTTCGGGTAGAAAATAACCGCATCAAACTCGATCAACATACCGCAAAGGAGACCGCCACCTGTGAAAACCGTGCATGTAGCCGCCGGCATCATTCGCAATCCCCAGGACAACTCGGTACTTGCCGTCCAGCGCGGTTACGGAGACATGCAAGGGCTTTGGGAGTTTCCCGGCGGTAAGGTGCAGCGTGGAGAAACCGCCTACGACGCCTGTATCCGCGAGCTACAAGAAGAGCTCTGCGTCGAGGTGCACAACCTACGCGCCTTCTACACGGTTGAATACGATTATGAGGCGTTTCATCTATCCATGGAGTGCTTCTTTTGCGATATCGCGCGCGGAAAGGTTTCTGCCGCCGATCAGCAAAAGGCTATCCGCTGGGTGCCGCAGCGCTCGCTCGCAGACCTCACGTGGATGCCCGCCGATGTCGAACTCGTTCGCGCACTCATCGCCGCCGCAAAGGCAACCGATATCGCCCGCAAAATTCCCGATGCGGACCTGGAGTCCCCTGCCCCCAAGCGGCCATCATCCGCCAAAAAGCGCACGAAGAAAAGCCTGGTAGACACCTTAGATACACAAGGACTTTCTGCAAGCGAGACCGAACTCGTGCGTCGACGCGCCGCCATCAAAAAGTCCATGCAGGGCAACAAGCGCGCCAATACCAAACCCGAGATGCTCGTGCGCCAGCGTCTGCGCCAAGCGGGCCTCACGGGCTATCGCCTGCAGTGGAAAAAAGCCCCCGGCAGGCCGGACATCGCCTTTCCCGGCCGCAAGGTCGCCATCTTTGTCAACGGCTGTTTTTGGCACCGCTGCCCACACTGCAGCCCCAGCGTACCTAAGCGAAACGTCGAGTTTTGGGAAGCGAAGTTCGCACGCAACGTCGCACGCGATGCCAAGGCACAAGCAGAACTCGCTAAAGCCGGCTGGACGAGCATCGTTATCTGGGAATGCGAACTCAAGCGCGATCGCATCGACCAGACAATGGAACGCGTTATCGACACCGTTCGCTCGGCACGGTAGCTAAAGGCAAGCTCCCGCACTAGCGAACTGTGACCGGCTGGGCCATGATCCAATCCAGATCTTCGTCGAGTTTGGGCATGTGCTTAACCTTGAGGCCGTCTGCCAGCACGCCACGGCACATCACATGTTCAAGGTGGCTTAAGCGCGAAAGATCTTCCAGCGGGTTGTTGCGGCAAACGATGATATCGGCCGCCTTACCCACCTCGATAGTTCCGGTCTCTGCACCCAGGCCCAAAAGCTCAGCATTGACCTGCGTGGCGGTATGCAAGGCAAACGTCGTGGATACACCCACGTACTTGGCAAAATAGGCAACCTCGCGCCACATGTCGTACTGGGTGACATACGGGCAGCTCGAATCGGTCCCCAGGCCCACGGGAATACCCGCATCAAGTGCCTCGCGTGCGCATTTGATGATTCCCTCGCACACAATATCGCCGTTGAGCTTCTGAACCTCTGTCGATGCCGTTTTCTCAGGATCGAGCAGCGCAAACGGCAGGGCCGGAGAGATGGTACAAGTGAGCGACGCGGGACGTCCGAGAAGCTGCGTTCCCGCCGCACCGTGGAAAAGTTCGCGCACTTCGTCGGTCATGGGTGCGCCGTGCTCGATAGTATCCACACCCGCTTGCAAGGCAACCTTTACGCCCTCAGTGCTCTCGACATGCGCCATAACGGGGAGCCCAAGGTCATGGGCCGTTTTGCACGCAGCTCGCGCCACCTCGAGCGACATGCGCAAAACGCCCGGCTCTCCCGGAACCTCGGCGTCAAAGACGCCTCCTGTCACGAAGAGCTTGATAGTGTCGGCACCGCGCGCGGACAAATCGCATACGTAGTCGCTCGCCTCTTGCGGCGTTGTGGCCACCTGGGCAAAAAGGCCTGCACCATGACCATTGGGCACAGTGATTCCCGTACCCGGTGCCACGATGCGCGGGCCAAGATAACGTCCGGCGTTGATAGCATCACGCACAGCGATATCGGCATACAGAGGGTCGCCCGCACCGCGCACACACGTCACACCGCTTGCAAGCTGCTGCTGGGCCGAGCCTTTAAGAATATGGCGCACAATCATGCGGCCAGGGGCATTATCCAGGCGGCGCATGAGGTCGCCGGCGTTTCCCGCCGACACGGGCTTGCCCGAGCCGCAAAAATGCACATGCATATTGATAAGGCCTGGCAACAGATAAGAATCATGCAAGTCGATCACCTTGGCCTCGGCAGGCAGCTGGGCTGTCGCCGCAGGCTCAATGCGTACGATGCGACCCTTGTCGACAAGCACGGACATACCACGCTGCGGCTCCATGTCGCACGTGCCATCGAGAATCGTCGCATTAATGAATGCAAACACGCGCTGCTGCTTCGCTGCCATGGTAACTCCCCTGCATCATTTGGATACATGTGTTGCTTAACGTTTAAGTATACGGGAATCAGCCGTGCAGCAGCTCCATAAGGCCCATCAATCCACCAGCGGCGTTTACCGCTCAGTCCCACGCAAGAAAAAAGCCCGCCATCCCAAACGGAATGACGGGCACGCAAAACCAACGTCTCCAACCTTGTTTACAGCAGGGAAACCCGCTGCAAGGAACTACTTGAGCGACGTTCCGCAGTAGATGCAGAAGTTCATAGATTCGTCGACTTCCTTGCCGCAGTTAGGACAATGCGGGGCTGCAGAGGCAAAGAGATCTGCCACCTTGCTTCCGCAACCAGCGCAGAACTTGTCAGTGGGCTGAAGAGTCGTACCGCACTTGGGGCAGGTGCGAACCTTTGCGGGAGCAGGCTCGGGCTCGGGTTCGGGTTCGTCGGCAGACTCCAACGGCTCTTCCACAGCAGCGGCTTTCGCAGCAGCAGCGGCCTCGGCCTCGGCGCGCGCGGCCTCTTCGGCGGCTCGGGCAGCCTCTTCCTCGGCAATACGAGCCTGCTCGGTCTCATACTCGGCACGGGCGGTCTCAATTGCCGCGTTCTGTTCATCAATCGCCGCGTTAATGGCGTCTACCTCGGCAAACTCATTGGCAAAACGGGTAGCGAGCTCGGTTTCACGCGCGGCCGGGTACAGTGCCTCGCCCAGCTTGGCATAGGCGGGACCAAACGTTTCGCGCAAACGCGCAATCTCATCTTGCGCAGCCTGTACCTGTACGTTCAGCTCTTCTTCGGTCATTATGACACCTGCCAATCTTATATGGGCCAAAGGCATAGCCACCATCGAGTTGCCGCTATTGTATACCGCGCCGCATGAGCTTTGCCTCGCACATCTACAGAAACGCCGGACCTAAGCACAGGCAGCGCAAGCGCTACATTAGCTTCGTCTCTTCGAGCTTCTCGATAATCCAGTTGTTCGCACGGATCACCGGACGTCGGAACAGCAGACCAAGCGCCAAGGACGGCAGCAGGTACAGGGCAAGGATACCCATCTCGATCCAGACTTCAGCCCCATATGAACCCGCGATGGCCGCGTGCATGGCCGCAATACCATGCGTGAAGGGCAAGAACGGATAGACCGCCTGGAAGAACGGCGCCGTCATCTCGATGGGGAACGTGCCGCCCGAACCGCCCACCTGCATGACCAGCAATACCACCGCGAGCGCTTTGCCGATATCACCAAACGAAACGGTAAAGGTGTAGATGATATTGGAAAACACCAAGCTCGCGATCCATGCTGCCAAGATGAACTGGAACGGATGGATGCACTGAATGCGGAAGAACAAAATGTCGCCCAGGCACACGAGCGTTGCCTGACACAGTGCGAGCATGCCAAAGAGCATGTAGCGGCCCAGATAAATCTCGTGCAGGCGGAACGGCTTTAGCTCGTTGAGCAGTTTATCGTCCACCGAGACCTTCATCATGGCGGCAAGAACGATGCTTCCCACCCACAGAGAGAGAATCGTGTAGAACGGTGCCATGGAGCTGCCATAGTTCTTGATGGGATAGATGGCCTTGCGGTCGATTCCCACCGGCGCTGCAAGGGAATCGGCGAGTCCCTCGGGATCTTCGCCGATAATCGAGCGAATGGACTCAAGGTCGTTATTGGCAACCGCGGTATCGAGCTTTTCCTTGATGGTGGAAAGGTCCTTGCCCGCATTGGTGAGTGCTGTTGCGGTGTCGCTCAACACACCATTGAGGTCGTTGAGGTTGCCGCTCAGCGAAGTGGCAGCAGCAGAAAGCGACGCCACCGTGTCATCCAAATTCTTCGAGATATCGGCGCTTGAGGTCGCAATGCCCGAGATGGTGGACTGGAGCTGAGAAGCCTGATCTTTCAGGTTGCCCTCATAGTCGTCTTTCACGCCGCCGATACCCGACTTGACCTGCGCGATCAGATCGGTCACCTCTTTTTTGGTCGCAGCGACGTCTGCCGCACCGGAAGACAGTTTAGAAGCCGCATCCGAAATGCCGCTCGACAGCGTATCGTACGAATCGGCAAGCTTGCCCACGCTCGCAGCAACCTGGTCAAGTTGGGCGGAAACCTGCGGGAACTTGGTCTTTAAATCCAAGATCTCCTGCTGGATACCGCGAATCTCCTCGGCATGTGAGCTCAAGTTATCGGCGATATCGTTGAGCTGGCCCACGGTAAGGTCCACATGGTTGCCTGCATCAGTAAACGCCTGATCCACCGCGCTCGATACCGCATCAAAACTGCCGGCACTATTCCGCAGCGCCTGATTGATGGAAGATGTGGCCCCCGAAAGCGCGGACTTGATATCATCAAGTCCGTTTTGAGCATCCGTGAGAAGCTGGCTTGCCGCGTCAGACGTGCTCGAATTTTGCGATAACGAAGAGCCGGCATTGGCAAGCAGACCCGAGGAAGACGCAAGGACGTCCGAAAGGGAGGATACCGATTGGCCGGCACGCGTTAGTTCATTGGCCCCATCGCCCAGCGAGGAGGACAGATGCGCCACGAAGTTCGCCACCTGGTCGCTATCCATAAACTCAAGTAAGCTCGAGGCGGTTGCCAAACCGATATTGCCAACCGTTTCGGTAAACGTCTTGTTGATCTGGCTTTGGACAGCGCTGGAGCCCTTTTCGGTCACGATCTGCGCGATCGCGTTGACCTTTTGGTTCTCGTAATACTCGATATCCGAATGCTTCACCTCGGTAGAGAACAGCGTCATCATGTTGGCGCTGAAGTCGGATGGAATCACCACGGCGGCATAGTACTTACCCGACTTGACGCCATCGACCGCTTCGTCCTTATCCACAAAGGTCCAGTCAAAGCTATCGTTGGCGCGCAGAGAGTTGACCACCGAGTCGCCAATGTTCACCTCGACGGGGATCAAATCGCTCTTGTAGCCCTTGTCGGCATTGGCAACAGCTACCTTGAGATTGCCGGTATTGCCATACGGATCCCAGCTGCCCGCAATGTTGAACCAAGCATAGAGAGCAGGAACCACAACAAGACCCACGACCACGACCATGCCGATAACGCTATGGAGCACATTTTCGCAGTCACGACGGAAAAGCTTCAGGATATTTTTCATTCGGCATCACCGCCCTTCGTGTTTGAATCGTCTTGCTTGAGGTGCGCCCCCGGCAAGGGAGCGGTTACATCCAGATCTTGCACCGCGCCCAGCTCCGCATGGGCGCCGAGAGGTGCGGAGTTAGCAACGGTGTCCTCATCGGCATCGTCAACGACGCCAGCAGGTTTTTTGGCAGACTTTGCCGTGGGCTGCGGTGCTACGCCAAACATCTTTGCCACTCCAGGCATGGCCGAGGTGTGCTCGCGAATCTCGTTGCGCAGACTCTCGTCAGACAGAGCGGAGACGCGCATCTGCGTATTAAGGCTCTCGCGCACGTACTCGAGATTAATGAGATAGGCGGCGATGACAATAACGCTGACGATCCACAACACGAGCATCCAGATGCGCCCGTTGTTATCCAAATCGAGCGTGGACGTCAGAATAAAGAGCAGAAGCTGTACGCCAAAGATGGCGAAGAAGCCCGCCTTCACACGACTACCGTACGTACGGGCAAAGCGCGTTGCGCGCTCGATCAGCGCCTGGCGGAACCCAGCGGTATCGAGAATGGCACGCATGGCCGTGCGCAGCGAGTAGCGCTGGCGCGGCAAGTCATCCTTCTCGCAAATCATCACACCGGTTGCGGCGAGCTGGCGATCGAACAGCAGGTTGAGATTGAGCAGCAAGGGGCGCAGCCACACGCCGATCCCCAAAGCGATTGCCACAAAGATAAGCAACACGCCCAGGTTGATGATGTAGTTCATGCCATACATGCCGCCCACGCACTCGCGCATGGCGTTAATACCGTAGGTGAAAGGCAGCAGCGGGTGCAGCCAGTTAAAGAAGGGCGGCATCATTTCGATGGGATACATGCCCGAAGATCCCGGAATCTGCACGATAACCAATATGACGCCGATAGCCTTGCCGATGTGCTTGAAGGCCACGCTCAGCGCGTAAATGATATTCACGTAGACAAACGAGATGCACATGCCCGCAAAGACAAACAGCACCGGATGCAGGCACTGAACACCAATGATCAGGTCGCCCACGCAGACGATAATCGCCTGCATGATTCCCAAGAGCATCATCAGCAGCCAGCGGCCAAAATAGCCCTCTTTTGCCGTGTAGGCGCCAATGCCCTCGCGGTCGACCTCGAGTTTGAAGATGGCGATAAGCACGTAGCCGCCCACCCACAGGGCGAGATTGGTGTAGAACGGCGCGATGCCCGAGCCAAAGCTCGCCACGGGGTACACCACCTTGCTCTTGATCTTCACCGGCGAGGTCATGAAGTCGGCGATGTCGTCGACATTGACGTCAAGCAGGTCGGCAAGCTGGCCCGCTACCTCGGAACTGTGAAGTGCCGCGACGTCGTTTGCAGCCACATCGAGCTTTTGCTGAATCGTCGCCAGCTGATCGCTCGTGTCGGCGAGCGTAGCCTTCGCCTGGTCGAGCAGGGAAGAAAGCTGGGTGAGCGACGAGCGCGCCTGAGAAATGGTGGGAGTAAGCGAAGCTAGGACGCCCTTAAGGTCTCCCGAGCAATCAGAGAATGAATCGAGGCCCGAATTGAGCTGCGGAATCACGCTGGTATTGAGGTCTTCTTGCATCTTTCCCAGCGCCGTCACGCCATCTTGCACACTCGTATTGATGGAATCAGAGGCGTTGGCAAGATTGCCAGCATCCGTCTTGATGGCGTCGCTTTGCGCCTGAAGGCCGCTCACAACGCCGGCCAGGTTGTCGTTTTGCTGCTGCAGCGAAGAGATAATCCGCGCGATAGAGCTATTGAACTCGGCATCGTCGGGCAGCGTACTGCGCAGTGCCTCGATGGCGGCATTGTTCTTATCCACGAGACCCTGAACATCCGAGAGGGCAAGGTCGACCTTGGTCTGGGCCGCAATCACCGTACCGGAGAGCTTGCCCACGGCGGCATTTGCCTTTGACGAAGCCTGCGCCAAGCCCGTGCCGCCCTGCGCAAGAGCGCTTGAAAGCGAGGTGTGAAGCTTGGCAGCAGAAGTGCGAGTCGACGTAAGAAGTTGATTTCCCTGGTCGAGGGCATCGTTGAGGGAAGGCATCTGCCCACTCAAGCCGCCGAGCGCGGCATCCGCCGAAGCGATGGCATCTTTGGTGGTATCAATCGTGCCGGCCATGCCATCGAGCGCATCACGCACCTTCTGCACCGAGCCGCTTGCGTTTTGAATGGTCAGGACAAGGTTGTCCTGGGCGGTCTGCGCGCCCGCCTCCAAGTCGACACCCGCCTTCTGCGCAATCTCCACCACCGTCTGGCTCACGGTGGAGACAAAGGTCTCGTTAACTTGCTCTTCCACCGTATTAGCACCCGTATCGGTCACCTTGACGGCAACGGCGCTCTTCTTCTCGTTGACGTAGTAGGTCAGTTTGGGCTGGTGGAAGTCGCCCGAGAGCATGCTCAGCATGCCCTCGCTAAAGTCGGGCGGGATGACGAGCGCGGCGTAGTACTTCCCTGCCTCGACGCCTTCTTTGGCCTCCTTTTCGGAGTCCACAATGGTCCAGCCCAGCTGGTCGTTGTCCTTGAGTTTGTCGATAACCTCGTCACCAGCATTAAGCTCGCCCACCAAATCGTTGGTAGTGCCTTTATCGTTATTGGCGACAGCGATTTTGATGTTCTGGGTGTTTCCGTACGGATCCCAATTGGCAACGATGTTGTACCACGCATAAAGCGACGGAATGATGCATACGCCGATGGTGATGACAAGCGCAACGGGATTGCAGAGCAGTCGTTTGATGTCGCGCTTGAAGATTGCGAGGGCTTTTTTCACGCAGAGCCGTCCAATCACGAGTTCGAGTGAGCTACATTTAGGTCTATTCTACGCGTACATCTGTACATCTGCGCAGTCCAGGCCTTAATTTTAACGCAACGAAATATACTACAAGTGTATATAAATGTACACTTGTAGAAAATCTCTCCAAATCGTTTCGATATTTGGGAAGCGGGCCCTCCGTCCCTTCCCACAAGCAGATATTCCCGCAGTAGATTCCCAACGCCATAAGAGAAGGGCCGGTCCCCTTCAGTCGGGCGAACGTTCGTGCAACCACGTTCGACTGACTGAAGGGGACCGGCCCGAAGGGATTCGCAGGCGTTAATCTACGCTAATCTACATGAGCTCGCAGACGCTTGCGGCAAACGCCACGGGGTCCTCGGGAAGAATGCCCTCGACCAGCAACGCCTGGTCATACAGAAGGCCGGCGTACAGCTTGATCTTCTCGGCATCGCCTGCCTCGTTTGCAGAAACGAGCTTCTTAAAGACGGGATGCTTTGCATTGAGCTCAAGCACTCGCTGGCTCTTGGGCATGCCTTCGGCCTCCGCGGACGGATCGCGGCGCAGCACGCGCTCCATCTCCAGCGAAAGCGGACCCTCGGTAGTAATGCAAGCGGGAGCATCGGTCAGGCGCGCAGAAACAGCCACCTTCTCGACCTTATCGCCCAAGGCCTCCTTCATCGCCGTGAAAAGCGACTCGTTCTCCTTGGTAGCCTCCTCGGCATCCTTCTTCTCGTCCTCGGTCGCAAGGTCAAGATCGCCCGTTGCAACGTTTTTGAGTTCGAAAGTACGGTCCTCGGTCTCGGGCTCGGCGCCGTCGGCCACCGCTTTCTCAGCAGCCTCACGGGCGGCATCGTCCTCGTAGACCTTGGGCAGATCATGGGCATGGTAAGAACGCATGGCCTGGAAGGTAAACTCGTCGACATCGGCCGTGAGCAGCAAGACGTCGTACCCGCGGGCAAGCACGCCCGTCACAACAGGCATCTTAGACAGACGCTCGCGCGAATCGCCAGCAGCATAGTAGATAGCCTTTTGATCGGCAGGCATCGCCTTGGCATACTCAGCCAGCGTGACCATCTTCTGCTCTTTGGCGCTGTAGAACAAAAGCAGGTCGGCGAGCTCGTCTGCCTTCATGCCATAGCTCGAATAGATACCGTACTTAAGGCCACGACCAAAGTTCTCAAAGAACTTCTCGTACGCCTCGCGATCGTTATCGCGCATATCCTCCAGATCGGAAGAGATCTTCTTCTCCACGCGCTTGGCAATGGCTCGCAGCTGGCGATTTTGCTGCAGAGTCTCGCGGCTGATGTTGAGCGAAACGTCGGCAGAGTCGACCACGCCACGCACGAAGTTGAAGTAGTCGGGCAGCAGATCGGCGCACTTCTCCATGATCAGCACGTTGGAGCTATAAAGAGAGAGGCCTTTCTCGTAATCCTTGCTATACAGGTCAAACGGTGCACGACCAGGGATAAACAGCAGAGCATCGTACTCGAGCGTACCTTCCGCATGGAAAGAAATGGTGCGCGCCGGGTCCTCGAAATCATGGAACGTGCTCTTGTAGAACTCGTTGTAATCCTTTTGCTCCACGTCGGAGGCGTGCTTCTTCCAGATGGGAGTCATGGAGTTGACGGTCTCGAGCTCCTCATAATCCTCCCACTCGGGCGTATAGTCGTCGCCAGCGTCCTCGGGCTTGGGCTTCTCGCGATGCTTGGTAACCATCATCTGGATGGGGTAGCGCACATAGTTGCTGTACTGCTTGATCAAGTTCTTGAGGCCCCACTCGGACAGGTAGGTGTCAAAGCCCTCGCCGTCTTCGCCGCCCTCGTCCTCGCGGATCGTCAGAATAACATCGGTACCGTGGGTGGCGCGCTCGGCGGGCTCGATGGTGTAGCCCTCAAGGCCGTCACTCTCCCACACGTTGGCTTCGTCGGAACCAAAAGCGCGGCTCACAACGCGCACACGGCTCGCTACCATGAAGGCAGAGTAAAAGCCCACGCCAAACTGGCCGATGATGTCCACATCGTTGCCCTGGCTCTCGGCATTCTCGGTCTTGAACTCCTGGCTGCCGGAATGGGCGATGGTACCCAGGTTCTTCTCCAGCTCCTCGGCAGTCATGCCAATGCCGTTATCCGAAATGGTGAGCGTACGATTGTCCTTATCAAAGGAGACGCGGATGGCAAGATCGGCACTGTCGATATCCACGTCATTATCCGTAAGGCTCTTGAAGTTGAGCTTGTCCACAGCGTCGGAAGCATTGGAGATAAGCTCGCGCAGGAAGATCTCTTTATTGGTATAGATGGAGTTGATCATCAGATCGAGCAGCTTTTTGCTCTCTGTCTTGAACTTGCGCATATACGCATCCTTTCGCTTTGACGGCGCCCGAAAAACAGCCCGACAGGCGGGCCGCATCAGACCTCATACGTTGAGACTTAGATTTTATATCCCAACATCGCGCATATATACGTTGCCAGTCTATTTTTTGCATAAAGCAAGGATGGAGAGGCGATAAGCTTCTTCAAAACAACCGGTCGCCGGAGAAACTTCCTGATTTCAGTACCAGTATTTGATTTTGCCTAGTAGACTCTATAAATAGCGTTTCATTATCTGGTCTTTTTCTTTGAAAAAGACACCTCTACTCAGCGAATACCCATACTGCTACTGAAATCAGGAAGTTTCTCTCGACGCGGCTTGAATGGAGCGGTTTTAATGCCTCAAACCGTCTGCGCACAGAGCGCTTTTCGCTTTCACCGGGTTCCCCCACAACTCCGAGCGCTCTACCCCCCGTTACCGGGCACATATCAAGACTCGAATCATCGCAAGCTCGCATCGTGCAGCACGGCTTCTGATCTGCTCGGTACCCCCATTCATCGTCTTGTTCGCGCAAGGTCCGCTGTTAATTCCGGCACCACCTATCAATCGCATCTCGTTGGCAGCGAACTTCCGTTTGGCTGCATCCAAGAAACCGATCACGGCTTTTTGCTCGCCGGGCCCGAGCTTACGCTTCTTACTATGGCACCCAGCATCGACCGCATTGAGCTTTTGATGGCAACCTATGAACTTTGCGGCTCGTTCTCCGTTTTTCAACCGACAGTACAAGCCGAAAGCTTGCTCAAGGAGGCTGTCGATCAGGGCTTTATCCCCGAAAACGCCGGATGGAAACGGGTCGTCGATACGAAGGATGCCCAGACATCGCTCTGGAAACGAGACCCGATGACCGGTCCCGAATCGCTTCGTTCATTCCTCGACCAGACAAAGGGTCTGCGCGGGTCCAAAAATCTCGCCTGGGCCATCGATCGCGTAACAGGGACCTGCGCTTCCCCCTTTGAGGTACAGGCATCCATTTTGCTGGGCCTCTCGCGAAGGCTTGGGGGCGAAGGTCTTCCCATCCAGAACAATCACCGCATCCGCCTTAACAAGCAAGCCCGAACGCTCTACGGACACGGCCATTGCTTTGCCGACATCTATATAGAGGCAAGCGGATCGCATCCCGCCCTTGATATCGAGTGCCAGGGCCGCAGTATCCACGATAGCGAAGCCGCTGGAATCTCCGATGCCGATAGGGCGGCAGCGTTAGAACGCATGGGGATCCAGGTCATCCAACTATCTTATAAGCAGTTCTCAAACGAGCGCAGCTATCAAGCGGTAAAGGAGCTTATCGCACTCAAGCTTGGCGTACCCGTCAAGCCAAAGACGCCAAAGGAGCAGACAGCAGAAAAAGCCCTGCGTCACAAGCTCTTTATCGATTGGAACACGCTCGGCACAAGAGCTCGATAGCGGCCGTCCCTACATGAAGTGCGCACTGGACAAAGCGAAGCCTTAGCTCCAAAGCGAAGGGTCCTGTACGGGGAAGAGCACCGTGATGGTTGTGCCCTGCCCAAGTTCGCTTTGCACGTCGATCTGCGCATGGTGAAAAACCGCAGCATGTTTGACGATGGCGAGTCCTAAACCTGTGCCGCCACGTGCCTTAGAGCGGCTTTTGTCCACGCGATAAAAACGCTCGAAAATCTTGCCGCACTCCTCGGGAGCAATACCGATGCCGGAGTCCCGCACGCGCACATACGGACGCCCCTCATCATCGGCGCCACAGTACAGGTTGACCGAACCGTTCTCGCGGTTGTAGCGAATGGCGTTATTCGTCAGGTTGTAAATCATCTCGTCAAGCAGACGCGGCAAGCCAAAAACGATTACCGGGCCCGTATCTTGCACCAAGGCAATGCCGCTCGCATCTGCAACCGGGTCCAAGCGCTGACAGACCGCATCCACGACACGTGATAGGTCAACCGGCTCGGAGGCGCCCAAAACGCTCTTCGAAACCTCCGCGTCGCCATACTCGGCCTCATCGAGACTCGAAAGGGTCAAGATATCATTGACGAGCGCCGCAAGACGCATGGCCTCGTTATGGATACGACGGCCAAAATCACGCTGGTCGTCCTCGCTCGCCACCAAACCGTTCTCAATCAATTCGGCGTAGCCCGAAATGGTTGTAAGCGGCGTTTTGAGCTCGTGGGTTACATTTGCCGTAAACTCGCGGCGCATACGGTCGTTATCGGCCAAAACGCGCATCTGTCGTTTAAGCTCCTGGCGCTGCGACTCGATACGCTCAAGCATGGGGGCCATCTCGGCATACGCGGCGTCGGCATTCCGACGTGGGTGGTCAAGATCCACATCGCGCAGAGGCGCGATGATCGCGCGGGCCTCGCGGCGGGCCACAAAAAGCAAGCCGACAATGCAGACAAGAGCCATAGCGAGAATGGGACCGATTACCGAAAGCAACACGGTCAAAAAGCCCGACTGGGCCTGCGAGAGGCGAACCACGCGCCCGTCATCCAATCGTTTCGCCTCATAGAGCATGACCTCACCAAGTGTTGAACTCGAACGCTCGGAAGAGCCCCTGCCTTCTTTAAAGGCCTGGGAAATCTCGGGCCGATCTTTATGATTGGGCATCATTGCGGGGGATTCTTGGCTGTCGTAGAGCACAGATCCATCGAGACCCACCAATGTGACGCGCGCGTTGTCAAACTCAAGATGGGACAGCATCGCAATCTCGTCTTCCGACCCATCGAGCGCCGCTGCCACGACATCGAGCTGGTTGGAAATCTCCTCATGTGTAAGCGTCGCCAGCCGGTTTTGAATGAGGGCCGTACCTACGCCTGTAAGCGCCACGATGATCACCATGGCGATGGTGAAGATAGTTCCAAACACACGCTTCGAAAGCGACCGATGCGCCGCCGCAACTATTGCCGCCGCCATATTCGACTACGCCTCGTGTCCAGCAAAGCGATAACCCACACCGCGCACCGTTTCGATGCAAGAGGCGTGATCGCCCAGCTTTTGACGGAGCGTCTGCACGTGTACGTCAACTGTGCGTGAGCCGCCGTCAAAGTCCCAGCCCCAAACGCTTTGCAGCAGGGCCTCGCGTGAAAAGACGATGCCGGGCTTGCGCATAAGGTACTCAAGAAGGTCGAACTCACGCAGCGTGAGTTTGATCTCGTTGCCGTCAACCGCAACCTCGCGGCGACTGGGAGACAGCGTGATGCCTTGGGAGGACAACGTGTCGCTCACTTTTTTGGTCATACCTCCGCGGCGAAGGAGCGCGCGACAGCGACTGGTGAGTTCCATGAGCGAGAAGGGCTTGGTGAGGTAATCGTCGGCGCCGCCGTCAAGGGCAACAACCTTATCAAGCTCGGTATCTTTTGCTGTAAGCATCATGATGGGCACCGTTGCGGTTTCGGAATCGGCGCGGAGGCGACGCATGATCTCGAGGCCATCGGTGTCGGGAAGCATGATGTCCAAGAGCACGGCGTCGGGTACGTGACGCGCGACCGCCGCTTTGAACTCGCTGTCGCACGAGAACCCCTCCGCCTCGATGCCTTGCTGTTTGAGTGCATACAGGGTAAGCCCTCGAATGTTGTCATCGTCTTCCACGTAGTAAATCATGAGGTACTCCTCCTGTTTGCATCTGCGTGCCATCATACACCGGCAACATACGCCACCGGGCCATATCAGCCAAAGCGACCCGTCAGGTAATCTGCCGTACGCGAGTCCTTGGGTGCACGGAATAGCTCCGCCGTAGGCGCATGTTCGACCAGCTCGCCCAGCAGAAAAAACGCCACCGAGTCCGAAATGCGCGAAGCCTGCTGCATGTTATGTGTGACCACCACGAGCGAGTACTGTTCGCGCAGCTCACATGCGAGTTGCTCGATCTGTACCGTCGAGACGGGGTCAAGGGCGCTCGTGGGCTCGTCCATAAGCAGGACCTCGGGCTTGACCGCAAGGGCGCGCGCGATGCACAAACGCTGCTGCTGGCCACCGGACAGGCCCAGCCCCGATGCCTTGAGCTTGTCCTTGACCTCATCCCAGAGCGCGGCGGAACGCAGCGACTCCTCGACAATGTCATCGAGCTCAGAGTGGCTCTTGATACCAAGTCCGCGCGGACCGTATGCCACGTTGTCGTAAATGCTCATTGGAAAAGGATTGGGACGCTGAAACACCATGCCCACCCGCTGGCGCAGGCGCGTGACGTTGTAATCGCGATAGATATCGCGGCCATCGAGGGTAATCTTGCCTTCTACGCGACAATCCTTTACGTAGTCATTCATGCGATTGAGACAACGGAGCAGCGTCGACTTTCCGCAGCCAGAAGGACCGATAAACGAGGTGATCTCGCGTTCGCGAATGTCGATATTCACGTTTTTGAGGGCCTGGTGATCGCCATAGAAAAGGTCAAGATGCGACACCGATATGCGCACCTCATGATGAGACAGCTGCACTGCAGCCTGCGGCATCTCCCCCATCATTTCGCGCTCATGCGCCTCCTTGGCCGCCAGGGCCATGGCATCTGCAGGATCGAGACCAACCTCAACAGGCGCTATATCAACAGCAGGTTCACTCACGCGCGATACCTCCTCAATCATTTCAACGCTACCTTGCCGATAGTACGCATACGCTTTCATGACGGAATAAGCGATATGTCAGGAAATCGTAAAGACGCAGATTGCGAGAGGTTTTGCCTCGAAGCAGGTTTGGGCCGGGCGGGGCGGGCCTATATATCGTCCTGGCGCAGTTACGCAGAGAGGGTTCACCCGTTCGCCTCGAACGGGTGAACCCTCTCGAGTATGTTTGAGCACAGGATGATATATAGGCCCGCCCCGCCCACGTCAATTGCAGCTCTACTGGGAGCCGTTGCGCGACTGCGCTGGCCTCACCCTCCGACACTGAATGAAAGCGAGCGATTGTGAGCACCCGCCATAACGCCCTGAACCTTCGTCTTTCCGCCTTTATGGCAGCACTCCTTTGTGCCCTGTTCATCACGGCCATGCCCGCCGTTGCACTGGCCGACCAACCCGACACCGATATCGTCTGTGGCACTGCCGAATCCGAACGCCAGGACGCCGCAGCAGACCGTCCCGACATCTCGGCACTTCACGCCATCGTGGTGGGCAAAGACGGCACCGTCTATTACGAGCGTGCGGCCGACGAGCAGGTAAAGATCGCCTCGATCACCAAGGTCATGACCGCCATCGTGGCGCTCGACAACGCCCCGCTCGACACCACCATCACCGTCGACCACGCCGCGGCAACCGTAGGCCAGTCTTCAGCGGACCTCAAAGAGGGCGACACCATGACACTCGAGACGGCACTGAGGGCACTTCTCATCCCCTCGGGCAATGACGCCGGCATGGCGATTGCGCGCTCTGTCGGCGCGATTATCGACCCTTCTTCCGACGACCCCTATGGTGTCTTTATCGATGCCATGAACAAAAAGGCCCAGGAACTGGGCATGGACAGCAAGTTCACCAACCCCCATGGCCTTGATTTCGACGGCTGGGAGGGCGACATGCACTCCTCTGCGCGCGATGTCGCAACCATGTTCTCCTACGCCATGCGCAATGACGACTTCCGTGCACTTACCTCTTCCACCGATAATGTCGCGCACGTTACCGGCTCCGATGGCACCAAGCGCGAGATCACGATGGTCGAGCGCAACAAGATTTTGGGCACGAACGGCAATATCGGCGGAAAAACGGGCGGCACCTACGAGGCCCTGCAGTGCTTTGTGGGCGCGTTCTCGCGCGAAAATGGCGGCGAAATCTACACCGTTGTGCTTGGATGCGATGGCGACGAAGTACGCTTTGCCGACACCCTCACCCTAGCAAACTGGTACTACGACCACATCGTCGACTACCCCGCCGTCACCTCGAACATGACTGCAGCGGATGGCCAGCTGCTCGTAGCGCGCGCCACCGACTCCGACTGGACCGATAAAACCGTCGACGTCACCGCCGAGGACCCCACGCAAACGGCACAGATATTCAGCCTCGCCGGAGAGGTCAAGCAAAAACTCGACCTCAAGACGCTCTCGGGCGATATCAAGCGTGGTGACGATGCAGGCACCCTCACCCTTGTGCAGGACGGCCATACCGTCGCCACCGTCAAGCTCGTCTGCGCCCAAGATCAGGCGGCACCAAATCCTTTAGAGTGGTGTCTGGTCCAGCTTGACCGCCTCTTTCGCCTGGTGACGGGTCAGCCGCAACAAGCAGAATCCAGCCTCGTCGCCACAGCGCCCTCGCCCCTAGAGATCGACGGCACGAAGTAATACGTCCCGGCATATCGATACGCAAAAACGAGCCCGTGCAGACCCGCGGTCTTGCACAGGCTCGTTTTACATCACGCTTTGAATGGTCGATGGCGCCGAAAGCCCAATCCTATTGCAACGTTTGCTCAATCTCGAAAAGGGCATTCAGGCGCTCGGTGGCCTCTTGCGGCGCCAGGTACGCAGTACCCAAGCAAGGAGCCGAGCTGTAGCGGCCATGGAAATCGCTGCCGCCGGTAACGAATAGGCCAAAACGCTCTGCCGCCTCAAAGGCGCGATCAACATCTTCAGGAGTATGCGAAGGATGATATGCCTCGATGCCCATAAGACCGCAGGCAATCAAATCAGGGATGGCAGACCACGAATCTTTTTGACCCGGGTGGGCAAGCACCGGCACGCCGCCCTGCTCACGAATGGCACGCACAACCTTTTTTACCTTGGGATACTCGATGGAACGCGCGGCGATACCGTCCTTTTTGAAGAACACATCCCAGCAGAACTGATAATCCGGGTCGTTTTTAGGGCGGCCCGTCAGCGCCTGCATGATATGCGTCTTGTAGACGCTCGTACTTTGGGCGGCAACCTCACAGACCTCATCGATGGAGAGCTGTTTGCCCGAAAACTCAACGTTTGCCTGCTTGAGGCGCCAAGCCTGCCACAGGCTGTTCGCCGTGCGCAAGTACTGCGTTTGGGCAACGATGCGCTCAAGCGGACCCGAGCCGTCGGGCGTAACCTCAAGACCATACGCCAGAATGTGGACCTTCTTGCCGGTCTTGGGATTGACAGCCGAGACCTCGCACCCCGCAAGCACCGGGAAGTTGAGGGCGCGCGCTCGATCGCGAATGAAGGATAGCTGAGACACGCTATCGTGATCGGTGATGGCAATACGTGCCAATCCGCACGCACGTGCCTGCTCGATAAGCTCCTCCACCGTATATTCGCCGTCCGAGAACGTCGAATGGGTATGCAGGTCCCATGAGCCCTCAAGGCAATGATTATCTGCCTGCTGCGGCTCACGATACGGAATAGCCGCAATCGCGCCTGCGGTTCCTTTAAGCTCACAAGGCTTTTTCTTAGACATAGAACCCTCCCTCTCGTGATGGTTGAGGCAATCCTACACCGTTGCCGCGCGGGTAGACAATTCGATTGCCCGCGCATTATAAAAAGATGCCGAGCCTACAGCCCCCGTGTGAGCTTGGCATGCGTACGTTCCATCCCCCACGCTTCATAGAAGCAACGGTTTGTAAACGTATCGGCAACCTTATGCCAGCAAACGGGATAACGTGCTAAGAATCGAGACTAGACGGCCGGGCGATCGGCAAAAAGACGCTGGGCGTTATCCCACGCTGCTTGCGCAATAACCTGGGCAGATTCTCCCGTACGGTCAACGCGATTGTTGATGAGAGCCCGGGCCGTAAGGCCGATCATCGCGGGCTCGCATTCAAGGCCGCGAATGGGCTCGGGTGCCATATAGGGGCAGTCGGTCTCAAAAAGCAGACGATCGAGAGGCGTTGCCGCAAAGGCCTCGCGAACCTCGGTATTGCGCTTGAACGTAGCCGCTCCGCCATAGGCGATATAGCATCCCAGATCGCAAAAGCGCTCCATCGTGGCACGGTCCTCGCCAAAGCAATGGAGCACGCATCCCGCCTGCGGTATGCCCACTTCGCGCAAGACGCGTTCGGCATCCACATGAGATGTACGCTGTTCGTCGGAAGCTTCGTGGCGCAGATGCAGCTCGACCGGCACGTTATGCGCACGGGCAAGTTCAAGCTGACGAGCCATGCACGCCATCTGCACGTCGTGGTCGCACGGCGACACATCGTCTTCGGCATCGAAGTGATAATCAAGACCAATCTCGCCGATGCCCGCACAGAGAGGATCGGCGAGTGCCGCTTCGATGCGCGCATGGATATCGTCCGTATAATCGAGCGCACCATACGGGTGCACACCCGCCAGATATTTGAGAGTAGGAATCTCCCCTGCCGGTACGGCCTCGACAATCGATGTGCGCAGCCACTGCGAAAAAGCAGCGGGGTCCATCTTGTCGCCCACGGGATCGATGAGCGTCACCAGGGCGTCCACGCCGGCACGGCGGGCACGCCTCAAACACTCAAGCGGGTCTTTGTCCCAAAACGAGAGCAGATGCGCATGGGTGTCGTACAAAGGGGCCCACGGCTCAGGCGCCTCGACGGTCTTTTTCTTTTTGATGAATGTCGGCGGGTTAATGCTATCGAACACGTTCAAGCTCCTGGGCGAGCGCGATGAAATCGGTGGTTGCAAGCGTCTCCGCACGCGTCGTGGGCGCGATGCCGGCGGCGGCGAAGGCGGCATCGAGCACGTCTTTCTCAAACCCGTTTGCGCTCATGGAATTGCGAATGGTCTTACGGCGTTGGGCAAAGGCGGCATCGATCACGCGCGCCACCTGTTCTTCGCCCAGACCGTCGGGCAGTGCCATGTCCACGCGGTCGATACGCACCACAGCAGAATCGACATGCGGGGCAGGCATAAAGCAGCGCGGCGGCACCTCAAAGCGCCCCGTCACTGTGCCATAGAGTCCGAGCTTTGCCGTATAGCCGCCGTATGTTCTGTTGCCAGGAGCTGCGGCGATGCGATCGGCAACCTCTTTTTGAACCATCACCACCGCGCGCTTGAGCGCAGGCATGGTTTGGAAGAACTGCAAGATAATCGTCGCGGCAACGTTATAGGGCAGGTTTGCCACAAAGACCGTAGGCTCGCCTTCTGCTACCTGCGCAATCTGCTCCGGCGTCACTTTAAGGGCGTCGCCCATAATAAAGCGGAAATTATCGGTATCGTACTCGTGCGATGCCAACACCGGTTCCAGCTCGGAGTCGGCCTCAATAGAGACCACGCGCGATGCCTCCTGAGTAAGCGCCAAAGTGAGGGTGCCAATGCCCGGCCCCACCTCGAGCACGCACTCGCTTCCATCGAGCTCTGCAAGGTTGCAAATGCGCTCGATTACATGATTGTCGATCAAAAAGTTCTGACCCAGGCGATGCTTTGTTGCAAGGCCAAACTCTTCAAGGAGCTGGCGCGTGGCAGAAGCGCTTGCAAGCGGCGATTGCGTCATGAAAGTATCCTCATTCTCGTCGGAGCGCAGGTATGGCGCGCGTGTTATTCGGAGTCCGCAGCTTCCTCACCATGAGGGGCAGAGGGACTCGCCTTCATGGCCTCGATAGTCTTTTCCATCAATTCGGAAAGATCCCAGCCCAGGCGCTCGGCACCTTGAGCAATAACCTCACGCGAGCAGCCGGCGGCAAACTTCTTATCCTTGAACTTTTTCTTGAGCGATTTGACCGTCAGATCATCAACGCTCTTGGAGGGACGCATCAGCACCGCAGCGCCAATCAAGCCGGTGAGCTCGTCGGCCGCAAACAAGACCTTTTCAAGATCGGATTCAGGCTCATAAGGCGTGCCCGTGAGGCCCCATCCATGGCTGCAGCAAGCACGCACCACAGCCTCGTCGATGCCTGCCTCGCGCATGAGCTGCTCTGTGCGCACGCAGTGCTCGTCGGGCCACATCTCAAAGTCCAAGTCATGAAGCGTACCCACGGTCTGCCACAGGTCAGCCTCCTCCGCGTGGCCCATATCTGCGGCGTACCAGCGCAAGACCTCGCCCACAATACGCCCATGCGCCAGGTGGAACGGGTCGGAGTTGTACTGCTTGAGCAGCTCGTAGGCTTCTTGCGGCGAAGGAATCATATACATCTCCTACTTTCGGCACGTATCTCGCATGATTTTACTTCTCTTCATGCAAGTACGCATAAAAAGCGCCCCCGATCACTCGGGGGCGCGACATCGCGTGATGGCAAACGGCCGTGGGCGTTTACTTGTCGGCCTGAAGACGCGGGAACAGCGGGTCGCCCTTCTCCACGGGGGCACCGCCGGCAAGACCGCCCCACGCGCACGCAGCACGCAGGTCGTCGCACTGGGCCTCATCGGCGCAAGCGATACGACGCAGAGCCTCCGCGCTCGTCTGCGGCATAAACGGAGCCAGCAGGTGGGCTGCGATACGAATCGCCTCGAGGAGGTTGTAGATCACAAACGCAAGCTCGTCATGCTTGGCCTCGTCCTTTGCCAAGCCCCAGGGCTCACAATCCTCGATGTAGTGGTTAGCAGCATGGATAAGCTCCATGACAGCATCCTTAGCGCCCACGTAATCGACCTTGTCCATGCAGGCAGCGTAGCGATCGTAGAGGCCCTCGGCGATTTGCGCCAGCGGGTTTGCGAACGCGGCGGCATCGGCAGGACGCGCGGGGGCGCAGCCATCGAAGTACTTGGCGCTCATGTTGAGCGAACGGGAAATGAGGTTGCCCCAGCTGTTAGCAAGGTCGGCATTGTAGACCTGCTGCATACGATCAAAGCTGATGGCGCCATCCGTACCCGGAACAACGTCGGTCATGAAATAGTAGCGGTAACCCTCGACGCCGAGCATGTCGATGACCTCGCGCGGAGCGATAGCGTTGCCGCGGCTCTTGGACATCTTCTCGCCCTTGCCGGTCTCCTCGTTGCGCACCATGAGGAAGCCGTGAGCAAAAACGTGCTCGGGCAGGGACTCGCCGATAGCCATGAGCATGGCAGGCCAAATCACGCAGTGGAAGCGGATGATGTCTTTGCCCACGATATGGAACTGCGCGGGCCAACGATAGGCAAACTCGGCCTTGGCCTCCGGCGTATCGACGCCGTAACCCACCGAGGTCATATAGTTGAGCAGGGCGTCGAACCACACATAGGTGACATGGCCCTCGTCAAAGGGGACGGGAATGCCCCAGTCAAAACTCGTGCGCGAGACGGAAAGATCATTCAGGCCGCCCTCGACAAACGAGCGCACCTCGTTCATGCGGAAATCGGGCTGAACAAAATCGGGATGCTCATCGTAGAGCTTGAGCAGCTTGTCCTGGAACGCGGAAAGCTTGAAGAAGTAGGACTCCTCCTGCACGCGCTCGAGCGGACGATGGCAATCGGGGCACAGATGCTGACCCTGGCTGCCATACTCCTCGTCGCCCTTCTCGACCTGCGTCTCGGTGAAGTAGGTCTCATCGGGCACGCAGTACCAGCCGTCGTAGCTGCCCTTATACAGGTAGCCCGACTCTTTCATGCGCTCCCACAGGTACTGAACGGCGTCATGCTGACGCTTCTCGGTGGTACGGATAAAGTCGTCGTTTGAAATCTCGAGCTCATTCCACAGATCCTTAAAGTGCGGAGCCTGGCTGTCGGTCCACTCCTGAGGAGTCATGCCGTGCTTCTCGGCAGCCTCGGCCACCTTCTCGCCATGCTCGTCCATGCCGGTAAGGAACTTGACGTTATAGCCGGCAGCGCGGCGATAGCGCGCCTGCACGTCGGCAAGGATCGTGGAGTAGGCCGTTCCCAGGTGTGGATCGGCGTTCACGTAGTAGATGGGCGTGGTGATGAAGAAGGAGGGCTTGTCTGCCATAGATGAACCTCTTTTACGAACGTGCGGCGGCGTATGGTGCCCCGCAGGCGAATGAGCCGCAGGTCATTGTAGCGCAAACTGCGACATATGCGCAGGTGCAGATGGTGTTGAACAAAAGCTTTAGCGTGCGACAGCATTCTGCTCTTCTTGCATGGCAAGAACGCGCGCATACACTTCGCGCTTGCGCAGGGAGTACTTTTGCGACAGACGCTTGGCTATAGCAGAGGCGGGTTCCTCAGCCTCAAGGGCGCAAGCGATGTCTTCTGCCAAAAGTTCCTGCTGGTCGGGAGCATCCACCTGCACCGCAATGCCCGTCATCTCGTCGGAATCGGGAGGTGCCACGACAATGACCATCTCGCCGCGCATCTCGCCGCGCGCAAGAACCGTTTCCAACAACGCCGGGGCTTTGTCGCGCAAGACCTCTTCGTACAGTTTGGTAAGCTCGCGGCAAAGCGCCACTCGGCGCTTGGGGAACACCTGGGCTATCGCCTGGAGCGAGGCGGCTGCACGATGGGGCGACTCGTAAAAAAGCAAGGCACCGGGAACACACGCGAGCTCGCTTAGACGACGCACACGTTCTCCGTGTTTACGCGGCAAGAACCCCTCAAAGAAAAAATGCTCGCAGGAGATACCGCTCGCCACCAAGGCGGTCACGCAGGCAGAGGGGCCGGGAATCACCTGCACCTCGACGCCCGCATCGCGAGCAGCGTCAACGAGGACCTGGCCCGGATCGGAAACGCTCGGCATGCCTGCGTCGGAGGCAAACGCCAAAGTCTCGCCTGCCAGCAAGCGATCAACGAGTTCGGGAGCGCGCTGGACGATAACGTTCTCGTCGCAGCGAATAAGCGTCTTGGATATACCAAGATGCGCCAAAAGCTTGGACGTCACGCGAGTATCTTCGCAACAGATGGCGTCCGCGGCACGAAAGGCCTCTGCCACGCGCGGGCTCATATCGCTCAGGTTGCCGATGGGCGTGCCCACCATATACAGGCATCCGCTCATAAGATGCGCTACCTCTTCTCTTTACCGTCAGTCGATCATCGCACGCTCAAGCGGCGCAAGCGCCACACGAGCATCCCACGCGGGAATGCGCTTCTCGGTCTTCCATGCCTGGAAGTACCAGCCCCATGCAGCGTCGAAGCTCGCCAGCTGGCTCGATACGAACACGCGCTCATAGGCAGCGCGGCCTTCGGGGGTCATGCTCGCGCTCGAAAGTACGGCGGCAGCCGACCACTCACCCACCAGAATGGGGAAACCGGTAGAAGCGGCTTCGCGCAATAGCTTCCTGTTACGCGCAATCGCCTGCGATATGCCCTTGGGGGACGTGATGTCGCAAGCCGATTCATCGCGATAGTGATACAAGTGGAGGTCCATCACGACGTTTTTGTACTTGCCGCCGCGCATAAAACCCTTCCATAGGTCCGGATGCCCCGAAGCAGAAAACACGATGGCCTTCTCCTCGGGCATATGCACGCGCATGAGCGCGTAGGCATCACGATAGAAATTGCGCAGGTAGTGAGCGGGAATGCCATCCGTCATGGTAAAGATGTTCTTGCGAACGCTCACCACAGGCGAGTCCAGCAACTCGATTCCCAGCAAGGACGCGGCAGACCCATAGCGAGCGGCCAGCTTCTCGAGCGTAGTAAGTGCAACGTGACGCCCGTTTTTAGAGGAATGCCAGTCCGCCGTGCTCTCGGGGGTCGTAGGACTCTCGTTGGAATCCCCTTGGCCGCCGGGCACCGTTGCCAGGGAAAGCAAAACGCTTAGCTCATATTTCTCGGCCCACTCAATCGCGCGGTCCACATAGTCGATTGCGGGGATATTCGTGAACGCATCCTCCCGAGCGCCAAAGACATGCCAGGGTACGGGAATGCGCACCGAATTGAAACCGATTGCGGCGATGCGGCGAAAATCATCTTCGGTGATAAAGGTCTCGAAATGATGGCGCAGGCGCTCGCTATACACCGCCGGGCCCAACGCGCGTTGCAGCTCAAGCGCGTTGGCGGCGCCCGTCGCCGCAAAGAGCGAAGGCGAGACCCACGTCTCGGGGATAAACCAGCCGGAAAGGTTGACGCCGTGAATTCTCTCTGCCATACCGACCCCCTATCGAACGGAGCGATAAAAAAAAGCGCCCGGCTCGATGCCGAACGCTTTTCACAATTCGAAGGGTGGCCAGAGGGGGAGTCGAACCCTCGACACGCGGATTTTCAGTCCGCTGCTCTACCAACTGAGCTATCTGGCCACTATGTCTGTCGCGAACGACAGCTCGATTACTATACCAAATCGAAGATAGGGGTCAAGCGGCAAAACCCAACTTTTTTGAAAAATGCCTGTCTTGGGATTCCGCAATCGCAAGACAGGCGCAAGTCTTCTACTCTTGACCTGGGAACTCTTTAGTCGATACGCGCTCGATCGCCAAACTCGCACCAGAACAAAAAATCAGACGCCCCGGCTTCACGCCCCAGTAGACACGCAGCATGGCACCCTTGCGATCCAGAAAGACGATATCGAGGTCCCGCTTCATGAACCATGTGTGTACCGAAGAACAACATGGGAAGACAATGGCAACCCCGTCGGCGCGCATGCCCGCCCGATAGACAGGAGCGAGCAGCCCCAAGAGACGCTCGAAAAAGGTCTGCGCCATGACCACGCGCACGTTTTCCCAACCAAGGATGCGCAACACCGGGTCCACTTCCTGCAAAAGCCAATCGGTCTCCCCTCGCGTTCGGAGCAACCTCACAAGACCACCCCCGGCCTCCATGGGTCGATCACCACTGTTCGTTCATGCTTAAGCTGAAGAGGCGACCCCAACGCAACGCCCGCAATCGCGATGTTCTGCGGCCAGGGCTCGAAGGTCATCTCGCAGTGATACCGCCGTGGCGCAGCAACAAGCGAAAGCAGCTCCGTGCCCGACGCCTCATCCGCCTCGCTTGTCACCGCCACCCGCACCGTATAAGGGCCCATCGCCTCTTGCAATGCAGTTTCCACCGTCGCGGTTTTACCCAAGGTGGCATCGCCTTGGGGAGACACCCCTTGCGCCAGCACGACATCTGGTGCCACGCGATCAAAGCGAGCTACCGCACAGGCAAACTGCATGAGGTTGTAGACGATAAGCGCCAAGATAATCATCACCGGCGCCACAACCGCCATCTCGACCGTCGCCTGCGCGCGCTTCTCCCTCAATATGCAAGGCATCATCTGTCGCCTCCTGCAGCGCCCGCGATGTCACGCAAACGTATGGTGAGCGGAATCGACCCGCCACCGGGAAGGGGAATCTCCGCGATCGTAAACTCCTGCTGCGCGATGTACTCCCCCACCTGATAGCCCAAGGCCTGCATGAGCGCTCGCGGATCCGTCGAGCTCAAGGGAATCGAACGTACCGCCTTTTGAACCTGTGCCACGGCAGGAATATCGGCCTTTTCAATCACTTTGGCAGAATCGACAAGCACCGGCTTTCGAAGGCTCAAGTCCACCGGTTCTAAACCCAATGCGCGAACGGCATCGGTCAGGCGGCCTTTGAGCCAAGAGCCAACCGGGCCAAGGCCCATCCCATCGAGCTTCGAGGTCAGTCCATCAAACGCCGAATTCAGCCCAGAAGCCATATCGCCATATGAAACAAGCAGGCTTCCCCACAAGTCCATGACGCTCCCCACGAGGCCCACCGGCCCCTGATCAGAGCTTCGCTCCTCCACCGTAGAGAAGAACTGAGAGAGCACGTTGTTCTCCCGTGTTGCCGGGTCCTTTGCCAACGCAGAAGCGGAGACGGCTGCGCGCGATCCCAGCGAGGGGCTCGCCGCAAACGATGTATCAAGCGCATCGGGTGCCTCAATCTCACCACAGATGACCGCCGCCACACAGCCAAATCGACCGGGCGGCGCAATGCGCGGACGCTTAGAGGAAAGCGCCGAAAGCGCCTCCTCAAACGAATCTCCCGCCTCCCCTGCCTGGGCTTGCACCTTTTGTTCCAATTCGAGCTCTCGACTTCGGCAGTCAACATATTCGTTAAGCGCAAGGGTGTACTCACGCAAATGGTATTCATATCCGTTGTCGATAGAGGTCGAAGCCGCAGGGGTCTTCCCCATATCGCTCGTGCCAAAATGGCATACTGCGCACGTGCGCGCCTGGCCACCATCCGCCGCCGATAGCGAAATAACGGGGCCCGCTGCCCCTGTCGCACCAGGGCAGTCGACACCATAATGGATTGTTTGCCCCTCGGGCTCATACGTTGTGAGCCACAAAGCCTGGGTATAAAGGGCCGTCTGCTTAATCTCCTGCTTGTTGCGGGGCAGCAATGGAACCGTGGAGACCACACTCCCGTCATACTCAACAACCTGAGCAGGCTCAAACGCATCGAGCGCATATCGGTAAAACGCACTTCTCGCTGCGGAATCGACCGCCGCCTCGACGCTCGTGCCGTCGGGCTTCTCGTGATCCAAGCGCCACTGGTAATAAGCCTTCGTGCGCGCGATGCCAACCTCTGGGCTCCAGGCCACACTCGAAGCATAATCTGGGTTCTGCTGGGGCGAAAGACCCGTCAAGCTTGACGCGCGCTCCTGCATGTTATGGCCCTCGCGGCCGCAGTCGGCAATCCAGGCTCGTTTCCTTGCCTGCGCCGTCTCGCGCGATGCATCCTCGAGCTCGCTCGCGGTTTTATCCAGATCCGACGCCGCCTCGCTCAACGCCTCAAGATTGACACCCTCACCTTCAAGCGCGGGAAACTCGGATGCCGAGGCAAAGGGCACCGCAAGCGCTGTACCGGTATACACCATTGCATCCGTTTTGCTCTCCGCGCACAGGCGCGTTGCATTTGCCGCAACAAGATACGGCAGCGATGCCTCGAGCGTCTTTAACCCTTTCGAAGCAGAACGCGCGAAGTCGTTTCTCATGTCCAAAATGCGCAGCCCGGCATCAATCGCCTTCACTCCCTGAGAGCGAGCACCCGGTATGAGCAGCGCGACAAGTCCTGTTCCCGTTATCGCAAGGCCCGCAAAACCCAAACTTGCAATACTCGCATCGACAACCGTTGCCGCCGTGTGATAGGACGACACGACGTTTGACCCCGCAAGCGCCGCACTATCGGCAACTGCTTGCACATCCGCGCTGCGTGATAGACTCCATACCGCCGAGACGGCCGAGAAAAGCAGAGCGAGCACGACGAGCATCGCCACCGCAGATGCCACTGTCGTATAGGCGCCCTCCTCCGTGACGAACAGGTCGATTGCGCACAAACCGCTTTGCGAATCGGCATCTGCCCGCTCCTCACGCTCCCCATGAGGAAATCCACGTTTCGTAATCACCCTCCAGCCATTCTGGGCGCGATGCATATAGCACCTCCACTTCAATCGCCACGTTTCCTTGGGGCTCACCGGCTGCAAACGCACTTACAAATGCACCAAGAATCGGCAGGGGTTTGGCAACGCCGCGAATCTTCACGCGCGAGACCCCTTCGCCATTCGCATGCCCAAACTCGATATCCCACGAAAGGGGCCCTCCCTCGTGAAAGATGGACACATTGGGCACGGCCTGAAGCCTGCGGAGCACAAACGCGCGGCACGCCTCGTCGGCGTCTTCCCCCGACGTAGTTATGATTCGTGCTGCACTCGAAGCTGCCGATTCCATAACCGCTCGCGTATATAGCAGGCATACCGGTTGGATCATCAGCAGCAAAAGAATGAGAAACGAGGGCAGCAGCAATGCGGCCTCCACCGTCGCCTGAGCGGAGCACTCGCGTACCGACTCAATACAAGGAGATGTCGATAAGCCCTCCCGCGTCAAAGCCGTGCGATGCCGCCGCCTCCACCAACGTTGCCAAGGTTCCATCCTGCCCCGCACGCCACAGTAGCCCCAGTGCCAAGACGATCGCCAAAAGTGCGAACACCGTAAGCGCATATTCCAGCGCCGCTTGCGCCGATGTCTCGCAAAGCACCTTCTTACAGCGCTTCGTTTCGCATGATGACCGCGCCATTTCATCCATATGCACCTCACCCCACGTTCTCGGCAGACAGGCGCACGATACGCAGCGTACTGGCGGCACCGTCCTCGGTGCTTGTGACATAGATGATGTCGACCCATGTACGAGACATAACGATGCCGCCCCATACATTTCCCTTGATGTCCATGTAGCCACCGCACATAAGCTTGCCTGCGCCCTGTGCCCGATACGCTTCGAGCGCAGCTGCCGCACTTTGCGGCACGTCAGACTCTTCCCGCCAGATCACCGCACGCGATTGCCCTTCTGCCCCAACCGATTCCTGTGCCTGCAAATCATCGAGAAACGTCGCGCGTGAGCTTTCTTTTGTCTGGACGTTTTGAATTTCTCGCACCGCCTGCTGCTCTTCTTCGGAAAGCTCGACACCAGCAGACGATGGCTTCTTATCTTGTCTTTGCACAATCAAAAGAAGTGACACCGAAACCAGCGTTAACGCAAGCGCGATCCACAAAATGCGACGGGAAGATGACCTCATGATCTACAGACTGTTAATTCCCGATGCGATTGCATCCCATAGTTCGGTCACCTTGCCGCGAAACGTAACGATGGCCAAAATGGCAATCACCACCAATACGCCAACAAGAATGGCGTACTCCGTCGTCCCCTGCGCGCTGCGCTCGTTTGCAACGATGCGAACCGTGCTCGCGGCCTTCTGTACCAAGAAATACAGTCTTTGCTTCGTGTTCTCAAACCAATGCCCCATCTCTTTCCTCCTTAGATCATTCCGCTCGCGGCAAGCAGCGGACCCAATATGGACAGCAACAAAGCAGGCAATATCAGCGTCCCCGTGGGCACAAGCAGCTTGACGGGAGCGCGCTCGATCTGGCGTTCGACATCTGCCCTATGGGCGCTTCGCATCTCGATTCCCTGGCGAGCGAGCGTATCGGCAAGAGGGGCACCAAGCACATGCGCCTGTCCAACCGCCGCAGCAAACGATTCGAGTTGACGCACATGCGTCACCCGGGCGACCTCGGCAAGGGCATCCTCGCGCGAAGCCATACCCGTCTGCCAGCACATGCGGGCGCGAGCCAGCGAGCGCGAAAGCAGGCCCGTCTTGTTCGCGCAGTACATCTCGAGCGCAGCATCAAAAGAAAGCCCTGCCAGCAAACCCAGACGCACGATATCTGTCATCTCGGACACATCCGAGAGCGAGGTTTTTTCGCTCTTCGCACCACTTTTCATAGACGCCGCGCGCTTCCCGCACGCAATGGCCCTCGAACGCAAGGCCAGCAACCACCGCCGAACATCAGACGGCATAAGACCACCTACCGTCCAAACGCATGCGCCCCATGCGCTACCCACAAGCAGCAACATCGCAGCATCCACCGACACGTTGCCTACACCTCCACATGCATGATCTTTCGAATAGCCACCCAAGCGCCGGCGTTGAGCGTCAACGCCACAGCGATCGACATTGCCCCCACGGTCGTTGCAAGACCTGCCCTAAAATCCGTCGACAGCAGTGTCAAAAACGCGACCATCGCCGCCGGCATCCCCGCAACAAGCCGGGCAGACATGCGCGCCTGCGACGTCTTTACATCCAGCATGCGTTTGAGCTCCAGTCGCTCATGACACAGCTGGGCCGCTTCGCGCAGCAACTCCCCCAAAGGGGCTCCCGTGCGCTTGGATACCTTGAGAGCCAAAACAACAAGCTCAAGGCCAGGGGCATCGAGACGTTCGAGCATGGCATCGAGCGCCTCTGTTGCAGGCACACCGCAGTTCACTGCAAACGAGACGCGCATGAACTCCGTCCGAATAGGTTCCGCCGAACGTGCCCCGACAAATCGCATCGCCTGTGGAAGCGAATAGCCCGAAGCAAGCGAGATAGCAAGGGAGCCAAAAGCCTCTGGCATGGCAACTTCAAGTCTTCTTGCGCGATCGCGCAAACGACGAGAGCGCACCAAGCACAAAACAACCGGGGGTACAATCGCAAACAGCACGCCCCATGGCGACCACGCCAAGAGAAGACCGAGCACCCCAGCTGCAAAGATAACCAGCACAAAAGCGCCCAGGCGCTCGGTAAACGAATACAGTGCAAAGGGACGCTTGCCGCGGCATGAGAGCTCCCCAATCTCACTCACCGCCCCTTCCACCCCCGGGAGCAATCTCAGCCGTCGCGCAAGACCAAACGACCCCAAGGACCGGCACCACGCACGCAACAAAGACGGCTTCGATCCCCGTGCAAGAGCAGGCTCACCGGCAGTTGTCCCAAGCGCTATCCAAACGCTTAGGCATACGAGGGCTCCGCTCCCCGCGGACACAAGGATCTCCATCGCTCGACCTCCTCCCGAGCAATCGCGCCAGAGCGCACTCCCTCTGCAATAAACGGCGGCTCTCGCAAGAGCAACCAGGTTGTTGTCGCCGGATCAAACGAGACATACTCCTCTAGCTGCACGCCGCCTTCCGGGGCGCGTGTCACGCCCGTAAACGACGACACGAAGCGCCGTCCATCCGGCATGCGCTGCGACATAACGATCCCATCAAGCGCCATGGCGATCTGCTCCTCAATCAGATCACCCGGAAGATCGATGCCGTAACGAGAAAGCAGCGTTAGGCGCACAATCACCTCGCGCGCCGTACCCGCATGCAATGTGGTGAGCGAGCCATCGTGGCCCGTATTCATGGCCTGCAGCATGTCAATGCACTCTTCGCCGCGCACCTCACCCACCACGATACGATCGGGGCGCATACGCAGCGCATTTGCCACCAGCTGCCTGATGCTCACCTCTCCTTTGCCTTCTATCGACTCCGTGCGAGCCTCCAGGCGCACTACATGGGGATGACGCGCAAATTTAAGCTCCGCAGAATCCTCGATGGTCACGATGCGCTCAGCCAAATCAATCTCGCAGGAAAGGGCATTGAGCAGCGTGGTCTTACCCGATCCCGTGCCGCCGGCAACCGCCAAATCTTGCCGCAACGAAACCGCGCAAGAAAGCAGCTGCGCATACCACGAGGGCAAAGAGCCCAATTCCACCAGCTCGCCCAAAGAGGTAATCCGGTCAGAAAATTTCCTAATCGTGAGCACTGGCCCGTCAATTGCAATGGGCGGAATCACTGCATTCACGCGATACCCGCTTGGGAGGCGAGCGTTCACGATAGGACTCCGCTCATCGATACGGCGGCCCAATGGCGAGATAATCCGGTCGATGATCACGCGAATTTGTTCATCGTCTGCAAATACGTCGCGCATCGGATAGAGCTTTCCCGCGCGTTCGAAAAAGATTGCATCGCACCCGTTGACCATGATCTCGCTCACGCTGTCGTCGTCTAGTAGCTCTTGCAAAGGGCCGAGTCCCACCACGTCATCGAGAATCTCACGGACAATCCGCGTTTGCTCCTGTGCCGTCAACGAGACCGTCTCCCGCGCGTTGAGCACGGCTTCGATTGCCGGGCGTAACTCCTCGCGCGAGCGTTCCGACGAAACAGCCGCAGCAATTCGCGACACCTCGTCATAACCCACGCGCTCCAGCATCTCTTGCTTTACGCTTCGTTTTAGCTCCGCATAACGCAAGGGCATGGACGAAGATGCGCTCGGAATCGACCCGGCACGTCGAACGCGCTCCAACACGCTCATGACTTTTCACCCCGCTGCTTTTTGCGCAAAAAGCGTCGGCGCCCGCGCCCGTTTGCCTGCTGGGTTCGCGCCTGGTAAGCCTGCTCCCATGCTCCAATGTCGCAACCGAGCTCCTTTGCCACACAACGTACAAGCTCTGTCACATCACGGGAAAACGCAGACTCCTGTGCTACAAATTCCCCCAAGCGACCAAACGCCTGCATTTGCTCCAGGGCATCGCCGCCTTCGGATACACGCATGCGAGAACGCAACGAGATCGCCATTTCAAAGCGAAGCGCTTGCTCCTCCTGATTGCCTGCGCGTCCAAACCGATTGAACACCGACGTCATCTTTGTTTTTGCCACGCCGATTCGGCTTGCCAGCTCAATCGCACGAAGCGCCGAAGACGCGCACCCTGCCTGTCCAACGACAATGCAGCGATCGCATTGCGCGACAGCACAGGCAACGCTATCACCCCAAAACGTCGAAGTATCGGCAAAGATAATGTCCGCTTCTTGTCGCAAAAGCCCAATCAGCCGCTCCACAGGACCCGAAAGCAATTCGGCGCGCTCGGGCAAAAGCGCCGGCCCCCACAAGGTCACCCCTGGAGCCACGCGCATGGCTGTTGCCTCAGCGCCAGCCTCAATCCCCTTAAAATCAGGGTCTTCCACAGCAAGAGATGCCAGGTCATTTGGCTCATCGATCCCCACCATGTCGTACATATTTCCAAACATCAGGTCCAAATCGAGCACCGCGGCGCGCAATCCCATCGACGCCGCAGCAAACGCCATTGCAGCCGTCAACGTGGTCTTGCCCACCCCGCCCCTTCCGGATATGACCGCGACAAGCGGCGCCCCGCCAGAAGAGGTGGAGACGGGGGCTGCGATCTTCTCCTCGAGAACCGTGCCCGTATGCGCGGAAGACACCACTTCCCGCTCGCGAGCTTGCTTGCCATCCAACGAATCAGGCCCCATTGCCTCCTCTTCAGGCAGTTCATCTCCTACAGCCATCTTTGCAAAGGCCGGCACCGCCATCGGCGCCGCCACGCTGTGCGAAGCCTCGTCGACCTCGCGCGCACGGGACACCCTGTCCCCGCTTTCGGGAAACGGTCCCGTCACCCCATGCGGCTCGACCCATGGCGGTTCCTCCAGGTCAGCCGCAAAACGGTCGATCTGCCATTCGGGCACATCCCCAAGCTCATCTGCCTCCGCCGGGTGCACTTCTACTTCTTCATGAGTTCCAGCAGGGGACGCGGCCACCCCTGCGTCTTTGGGACAATCCTTCGTCTCTGCCCTTGATATAGGTGAATCACATGCCGCGCCCTCTGCTGCAATCACCTCCGTAGCGCCCGCGGCAAACAGGTTCGCCGCCGCTTCCGCATCCTTGCGCGCAACAAGAACCACAATCGGAGCGCTCCAGCCCGCGCCAACAAGCTCGCGCACAACGCGTTGCGCCGTCGCCGGCTCGTCAAACGAGACAGCCGCCCCCACCGCCACCTGCAATAGCACCCGAGCAACGTCGGATATGCCCTGTTCGCACCCCATGCGCATCAACTGCGCGCGAGGACACCGGCGCTCGACCTCCTCCGTCAGTTCGCGCACATTGGATCTCGCGGCGCACAGCAGCCACACCGAACTCATGACGTGCCTCCTTTTTCTGAAGCGGCCCCCGAAGAGAAAGCGCCGCCTGTTGCAATCGTCACCATCCCCTGAGAGGTCACCGCCAAAAGCTCCGGCACCCGCTCGGGTTCCACCCCAAGCGTTACCCAGCTCAATGCAGCGCCTCCAACACGCTCCGAACTCGTATCGAGCACCTGCGCCGAAAGCAACAGGTCTGCCACGGAGTCGCGCGAGGCATAGACATCCACGCGATCCCCTGCCTTGATCGCCCCGCCCAGGGCATGCTCCTCATCGCTTGCAACCGACACCGCAACCATTCCGTCTGGAACCTCCAATGAGCCCACCGGTTTCTCGATAAAGTACGCAGCACTTACCACAGCACGCTTGGGTATGCGCGAGGTCGCCGTCTTTCCGGCGACTTCCTCCATCGACGTAAACGCATCCGAGGGCAGCAGACTCGAAACCCAATCCTCAACGGCAACGCTCCCGTCATCGATTCGCTCGCCCGGCTCGATATCACGGGTGGCAACACAAACCCGAGTCACGTCTCCCCCGTACGATTCGATCGTCTCGCGCTGCCTCACCTGGGCTTCTTCACGCACCGAAGTCACATACCAGCAGGTCAATACAGCAGCAAGCAAGCCCATAGCAACGCTTACGACAACACGCGCCTTCTTTCTCATCGCCACCCCCCAATGCTTGCAGCAAAGACCCGTGTCTTTGCTATCTCGATTGTGCTCAGGAACCTGGCATGCGCCGTAATCAATATGAGAAGTCAAATCACGGCCTTACAAATCTCTCCCCCATTTCTCACACGCCTTGTTAGATTTGAGGGGAGAATGCCGCGACACTTGTGCGATACCTTCGCGGCGCCAGGGCACCAAACATGCCCCACAAACATAAAAAAGGGCATCGACCAGCATCGATGCCCTTCAAACAATCGCGCAAAGAAAAAAGCCGCCAAGACGGCGGCCTTGCAATTTCTCAGCTATGTACACGTGCGCCAACCGAAGCCGCGCTCTACCCCAAATGAATATCTGGATCGAGCGACTGAGCGCTCACGCGCATCTCGCGCGCAAGCGAAAGGAACTCATCGAGACGAATACGCTCGATAGCGCCCTCTTCGACGCCTTCGCACACCGCGCATCCCGGCTCATGGGTATGCGTGCAATCGTTAAAGCGACAGGCACGAGCTGCCTCGACAATCTCGGGAAACATCTTTGCCAGCCCCCGCTCATGACCGACAAGCGGCAAACTGCGCAAGCCCGGAGCATCGGCGATGACACCCGCATCGTGACCCAGCGAGACCATAACGCGGGCGACTGTGGTGTGACGACCCGCGTCATCACGCTCACGCACGTCTCCGGTCTCCAACGCCTCATGGCCAAGCAGGGCGTTAAGAAGCGTCGATTTGCCAGCCCCCGATTCGCCCAAAATCATGGCGCAAGAACCCGCCGGAACGCAGGCGCGCACCTCATCGACGCCCTGTCCTGCTACCGAAGACGTAACAAGCACGCGCACCTGCGGCCCCACCAGCTGTCGAACCGTCCGCACCACGCGCTCGAGCTCGACATCGTCACAGCGGTCAGCCTTGGTAAGCACGATTACAGGCTCAACGCCACAATCGAGCGCCAACACCATGGAGCGTGCAATGCGGTCGCATACCAGCTCAAGCGTATCGCGCACAGAGCCCAACGCCTGCACGACCAAGATAGCGTCGATGTTTGCCGCAAGCACCTGGCGCTCGCCGCGCTTCTTGCCGCGCCAGCGTTCAAAGGAGCTGTGACGCGGCAGCACGTGCTCGATAACGCCCATATCGTGGCCGGCAGAAATGCGAACGACAACACGATCGCCCACGGTGGGCAAAAGCACCTGCTCGTCGCTGCGTGTCTTGGCAAAACCCACGGCATGCTCGGCACGCAAAGTCTGGTCTGCGCAGGCTACCAGCGGAAACCCGCGATCCAGGCGCACGACAACGCCCAGGTGCATCTCGGAGGCAGCCTGTTCGTCACGACGGGCAGCATCGGCAACCCACGCTTCGAACGCGGCAGCCTGAACAGCATCCGCCCCCATATCCTCAAACGCGGGAACGTCATGCAAAGACTCGAGGGCAGGCAAATCGGCGACAGTGCAGGCCTGCTCCCGCGACATCCCGCGCGAGCGACGAGACAACCCTGTGCGCTTCTTTGCCTTGCCCATGTGTGTCTCCTACTCCTTCTCGATGGCGCGCATGATGGCCTTTTGGATCTCCACGATGGGGATGATCAGGAACGCCAGGGCCAGCGCGGCGATAACGCCCTTAAGCTCAAGCGTCACAGGGCCAAAGAACATATTGGCGAGCGTCGGCTGCACGGTCACGATTACCGTCAACACCAGCGCCAACGCGGCAGAAGCCCACAGCCACTTGTTCTGCTTCTTCATAGTAAACAGGGAAGCGCGACGGCTGCGCATGTTGAAGCAATGGAAGATCTCGACCATGTTGAGCGTGATGAACGCCATCATGACGCCCTCTTCGTCCGCATTGCCCGCAATCATATCGGAGATGTGAATGTAGCCCATATCAAAGTAGACACCCACAAAGAAGCTCGCGAGCACCAGTACGGTGATGATCAGGCCCTGAACAACGCAGTCCACGCCCATGTGACCGGCAAAGACACCGTCCTTGGCATTACGGGGTTTGCGCTTCATAACGTCGCCCTCGGCCTCTTCCATGCCAAGCGCCAGCGCCGGGAAGCAGTCGGTCACAAGGTTCACCCACAGCAACTGTACCGGCTGGAAGATGGTAAAGCCAATGAGCGTGGCGATAAAGACGCTAAAGACCTCGGCGAGGTTTGCCGAGAGCAGGAACTGGATAACCTTGCGGATGTTGTCATAGATGCGACGGCCCTCTTCGCAGGCACCGATGATGGTGGCGAAGTTGTCGTCGGCAAGCACCATGTCGGCAACGTTCTTGGTCACGTCGGTGCCGGTGATACCCATGCCAATGCCAATATCGGCGCGCTTGATGGAGGGCGCGTCGTTCACGCCGTCGCCGGTCATGGCCACGATCTGGTCGCGGCTCTTCCACGCCTCGACGATGCGCGTCTTGTGCTCGGGCTGAACGCGTGCGTATACGCCAAAGTCCTCGATGTGGGCGTCGAGTTCCTCTTCGCTCATGCGATCGAGCTCGGCGCCGGTGATGGCCTGGCTGCGATCCGTAACGATACCCAGCTGCTTGGCGATAGCCACAGCGGTATCGATATGGTCACCCGTAATCATAACGGTGCGGATACCCGCGGCATGAGCCTCCTTGATGGCAGCGGCGGCCTCCGGACGGACCGGGTCGATCATGCCCGAAAGGCCACAAAACACCATATCGTGCTCAAGGGCCGAGGCGGAGCAATCGGCGGGAATCTCGTCGTACGAACGGCTTGCCAGGGCAAGAACGCGCAAGGCCTCATCGGCCATGGACTTGTTGGCAGCGGCGATCTGCGCGCGGCGCTCGTCGGTCAGCGCGACGATGGCATCGCCCTCATATATATGAGTGCACAGGCCCAAAACAACGTCGGGCGCGCCCTTGGTATACTGCTCGTAAGCACCATCGAGGGTCTCCACCACAACGGACATCATCTTCCGGCCCGAGTCGAACGGCGCCTCGCCCACACGCGGATGCTCGGTGGTAAGGCCCGTAAGGCCCGCCTTGCCGGCGTCGTTTACCAGCGCGCACTCGGTGGGCTCGCCCACGGCCTCGCCCAGCTCCTCGTCCCACGTAGCATCGGAGCACAGGGCCATGCCGGCGAGGAACTTCTCCTCGGGAGCAGCGAGCTCGTGCTTGACCACGGTCATCTTGTTTTGGGTAAGGGTACCCGTCTTATCGGAGCAAATAGTTTGCGTGCAACCGAGGGTCTCGACGGCAGAGAGCTTGCGGATAATCGCCTGGCGCTTGGCCATCTTGGTCACGCCGAGCGAAAGCACGATGGTCACAACGGCAACAAGGCCCTCGGGGATTGCGGCAACGGCCAACGAGACGGCAACCATAAAGGTGTCGAGCAGCGCCGAGGGATCGGCCATGACGTTGCCCACGCCATGGCGGAGGATGTCCACGCCAAAGATAACGACGCAGATAACGATAACCATAACGGTAAGGATACGGCTAAGCTCGGCCAGTTTGACCTGAAGGGGCGTCAGCTCCTCCTTGGCATCGGCGAGGGCGCCGGCGATCTTGCCCATCTCGGTATCCATGCCGGTTCCCACCACAACGGCGCGACCGCGGCCATAGACCACCGTAGAACCCATATAGCACATGTTCTTGCGGTCGCCGAGCGGCACATCGTCGGCACCAGCGGCAAGCTCAATCGTGCGAGCGTGCTTCTCGACAGGCACGGACTCTCCGGTAAGCGCCGCCTCCTCGATCTTCATCGTGACACTCTCGAGCACACGGCAGTCGGCAGGCACCGAGTCGCCGGCCTCGAGCAGCACGATATCGCCAGGAACGAGCTCGGCGCTCGGCAGATGGCACAACTTGCCGTCACGCATGACCTTGGACTGGGCCGCACTCATCTCCTGAAGGGCAGCCAAAGCCTCTTCGCTCTTCGCCTCCTGCACAACGCCGAGCACGGAGTTCACTACGACGACGAACATGATGATAATCACGTCGGCAAAATCGGCCTCGCCCTTCACCATGCCGGTAAGGGCCGAGATGACAGCCGCCACGATAAGCATGATGACCATAGGGTCTGCCATCTGCTCAAAGAAGCGCTTCCACAGCGGAACAGGAGCCGCTTCGTCAAGTTTGTTGGGGCCTGTCTGGCGCAGCCTGTCGGCAGCGACAGCAGAGGTCAGGCCGTCCTCAGCACTCGTTGCCTGCGCATCGAGCACGTCCTTGGCGTCGGCCAAGTATTCACGTTGCATAGATTCCCCTCCTGGGATGATTGAGCTGCCAAGCAGATTGATGCCCGATCATAATTCCCAGGAGAAGGGCAAGGGCTCATCAAGGCTGCCATGCTTAGCAGCGATTTGCAGTCCCCTTATAGTACCCAAAAGGTCGAAGACGCGCTGTGCCGAGCGGCAGACATCGTCCAGGCTCCGCAATTTCATCGACATTTCTTTATCGAAGCCTAACGCAGGGCAAACATCGTTTTGTTGCGCTATTTGTACCGTATTATTCCGAAAGCCTGCATTCCTTGGCGGCTCGAGCGCATCCAGGTCGCCTCGATACCCCCAGACCCGTTTCCCCTGCGTACGCGCTCCTTTCTTCTCAGCGAACGTTCGTCATAACGAAGCTAATTTCTTTCGTTTCATTTATTATTTCTGCAGGTAGGAGAGTTTGTAAGTTTCGGATTCTTTCGTAATCGAAAGCAACATCCTGTCGTATACTGTTTTTAAAGTGGAAGCATCGGCACAGACTTCTATGGAGGTATGCATGTTCAAACGTACAAAAATCGTCTGCACCATGGGCCCGGCTTGCGACAACGAGGATACGTTGCGCGAAATGATCAAGGCCGGCATGAACGTCGCCCGCTTTAACTTCTCTCACGGTTCCTACGAGGAGCATCACGAGCGCATCGAGCGCGTGCGCCGTCTTGCCGCAGAGCTCGGCCAGCCCGTCGGCATCCTGCTCGACACCAAGGGCCCCGAGGTTCGCACCGGTCTGCTCAAAGACCACAAGAAGGTCACTGTCACTGAGGGCGACCCCATCATCGTAACCGCCGCCCCGACCACCGAGGACAACCTCGGCACCGCCGAGCACATCTCGCTCGATTACCTCAACCTCCCCAAAGAAGTCACCAAGGGATCCACGATTTTGATCGACGACGGCCTGGTCGGCCTTGAAGTCGAGTTCGTCGAGGGCAACGACATCCACTGCGTCGTCAAGAACAGCGGCGAGATCGGTGAGCGCAAGGGCGTCAACATGCCCAACGTGAACATCAGCCTGCCCGCCATCACCGAGCGCGACCGCGCAGACATCCTTTTTGGTCTCAAGGAGGGCATCGACTACATCGCCGCCTCCTTTATCCGCGACGGTAAGGCAGTCGAGGAAATTCGCGAGCTCTGTGTCCTGAACGGCGGCGAGCACGTGACGATCTTCCCCAAGATCGAGTGTGCTTTGGGCGTCGAGAACTTCGACGAGATCCTCGAGGCTTCCGACGGCATCATGGTTGCCCGCGGCGACCTGGGCATCGAGATCGCCCCGCAGTTGGTGCCGCATATCCAAAAAGAGATCATCCGCAAGTGCAACGACGCTTACAAGCCCGTCATCACCGCTACGCAGATGCTCGATTCCATGCAGCATAACCCGCGTCCGACCCGTGCCGAGGTTGCCGACGTCGCAAACGCCATCTACGATGGCACCGACGCCGTCATGCTCTCCGGCGAGTCCGCTGCCGGCATGTACCCGGTCGAGGCGGTGAAGATGCAGGCCAGCATTGCGCTCGAGACCGAGAAGTACCTGGCTGATCACGCTCCGCTCGTCGTGCCCGAGGGCGCTTCGACCACGCGCGCCGTCAACAACGTCGTGGGTCTTTCTGCCGTCAACATGGCTACCACCATTGGCGCCAAGTGCATCACCGTTCCTACCACCACCGGCCGTACGGCACGCCTGATTTCGCACTTCCGTCCCAACATGCCCATCTGCGCATTCTCCCGCCATGAGTGGGCCGTCCAGCAGATGATCATGTACTGGGGTGTGCAGCCGCACCTTGCCGCTATCACGCAGGGTACCGTTAACGGCACCATCATGAAGGCAATCGAGACCGCCAAGGAGCTCGGTTACGTCAATCCGGGCGAGCTCACCGTGGCAACCGCCGGCGATCCGCGCATGTGCGTCCAGGCGGAGGGCAAGTTTTCTTCCACGAACGTCGCCTACGTGGCCCAGGTTCGATAATCGAGCCTGCAATACCTTGCACCCGCAGCAAGGGGTCCGGAAGGAAATTCCTTCCGGACCCCTTTTCATTTAGATCTTTGCCTTACCGCGCCCGCTATTCTAGCTAGCAGCTCATCTTCTGCCGTGCCTCGGAAACAAGCCGCTCCGTTGTATCCAATACCTCGGAAAACGTCTCGCTAAAAAACGCCTCGGTAAGCAGACGATACGGCGGATGCTCCGCTCGGCCGGAATTCTCGCGCACTACCTCGTGAATAACGCCGACGGTCTTGAGCACATCGTCGCTCGAAATGGAATATTGTGCAAAGGCAGTCGCCGCAGCCGTAAGGCGCGGCGTAGCGCGCACGATACTTTCGAGATGTAGCGTTTTGCCAAACCAATCGAAATCGCCCTGTTTCTTAATGCGAAATTCCTCACTGGGTTTGCCGCCTCGCGCCGCAAGGTATTCGTTTACGCGGGTGTTCCAGATGTTATCAGCAAGCAAGTGCACCCACGTGCCAAGCGTAAGGTCAAACAGGGACTGCTCTACGTCGTCGGGTTGTGTCGAGAATTCTGCAGGTGAAACAGCGGGCAGGTCCGGCACGCCATCATAGCGATGCGGATAGTGCACGCGATTCACGCGTTCGCGCTCCTGAGCGATGGTGGTCGTCTCCACACATGAGCCGCAGCCAGCGCGATGCAGCAGCGGCACCACGTAGCCATCCCAAAACTCATGCGCACGCGGCTTAGGGATAGGCTCAGATTCGGCAAAATGCGTGATGCGATACGGGATGGGGTCGGCAATATCCGGCACCATATAGCCCACGGGGACATCGGGAACCACGCTGCCAAACAAGAAGGCATTGCGATCGCGCACGAGTGCCGCCACGGAGCCGTCGCGTGCAAGGAGCTTTTCGGCCTCGGCGATATGTATGTTCCAACTTGGCAAGAAAGCTACCTCTCAATCAGCATGTCCGCAGGAAAACAAGGGAGCACCCTAAATTCAGGGTGCTCCAAATACATCTATCGCAACATATGCCGGACTAGCTGCGAACCTCGCCGCCCGTTGCCTTGCACAGTTTGGTGACGATCTTGCCGTGCGCGCGCTCGACCTCGTCGCTCGTGAGCGTATGGTCGTCGGAGCGATACGTCAGCGAGAACGCCATGGACTTCTTGCCCACGCCCACGCGAATGGGATCGCGGTAAACGTCGAACAGACGCACGCTCTCGAGCAGCTTGCCGCCGGCACTCGTGATGCGCTGCAGCAGGTCTTCGCAGGTCACCTCGTCGGGAACAACGATAGCGAGGTCGTGTTGAACGGCCGGGAATGGCGAGAACTCATGATAGTTCTCCTGGTTATGCGCTCCCTTGATAAGCTTGTCAAGATCAAGCTCGAAGGCAACCACAATCTGATCGATATCCATGGCCTCGCGCGCCTCGGGGTGAATCTCGCCCACCCAACCCAGCACGGTACCGCCAGAAAGGACCTCGGCGGCACGGCCCGGCTGCAAGAAGTCATAGCCCTCGCCCTCGGCCACGCGGAAGCGCACCTTAGGGACGCGCAGCTGCTCAAGAAGTTCTTCGACAATGCCCTTACCGGCAAAGAAGCGCAGCTTATCAACAGTGTTATTCCAGGTCTGATCGGTCCAGAAACCCGTAAGCACACCTGCCACGGACTGCGTCTCGCGCGGCAGGCTCGCGTTCTCGCGGCCATGGAAAAGAGTGCCGATCTCATACAGGTGCACGTTGGTCGTGCCATGGGCCTCGTTGTAGGCAACAGACTGCAACAGGCCGGGAAGAAGCGAACGGCGCATTTCGGTCTGCTCGGCAACCAGCGGATTCATGAGCACGACAGGCACACCGCGACCATCGGCGGACATATGGATCTTCTCGAGGTCACCCGGGGCAGCAAAGCCAAAGGTCGTGGTCTCGTTAAGACCGCAGGCACGCAGAATCTGGCCAACCTTGCGCGTAAGCTGCTGCTCGTGCGTCAGGCCGCCAATGTGATTCTTGGCAGCGGGGATCGTGGCCTCCACGCGACCCATGCCCCACAGGCGCAAAACCTCTTCGATAAGGTCAATCTCGCGCGGAAGATCGGGTCGGAAGCTCGGAGGCGTGACCAGGTAATCCTCGCCCGCCTCCTCGACCGTGCAGCCCAAACGCGTCAACGAACGCACCACGAAGTCACGCTCGATAGGAGCGCCGCAGATATCGAGAACACGCTGATAGCGCAAAGTGATGGAATCGATAGTCTTGGGCGCGGGATACACGTCCACATAGCCGGGGGCAACCTCGCCGCCGGCGAGCTCCTCAATGAGGGCGCACGCCACGTTGGCAACGTCGACGCAGCCCGTCTCGTCCACCTGACGCTCAAAGCGAATAGAGGCATCGGAGATAAGCGAGAGGTCGCGGCTTGTATGGCTGGTGCGGCCGGCGTTGAAGCAGGCGCTCTCTACCAACACGTCCACCGACGCGTCGGTAATCTCGGAGTCCATACCGCCCATGACGCCCGCGAGAGCCACCGGGCGCTCGCCATCGGTGATGAGACCCATACCGGCGTCGAGCACGCGCTTCTCGCCGTCGAGGGTCTGGAACGTCTCGTCCTGTTTGGCAGCGCGCACCACCACGGAGCGACGGCCATCGTGCTCGGCAAAAGTAGAGAGGTCAAAGGCATGAAGCGGCTGACCGGTGAGCATCATCACGTAGTTGGTGATGTCGACGATGTTGTTATGCGGACGAATGCCCAGGCCACTCAGGCGCTTGACCATCCAATCGGGCGAGGGCCCAACCTTCACGTTTCGTACGATACGAGCGACATAGCGATCGCACAGTCCCTCGTCGGCAATCTCGACGGAAATTTCGTCTGCCGTGGCACGGCCGGTCTCGGATTTAATAGCGGGCAGCTCCACGTGGTAATCGCGATCGAAGATGGCACCCGTCTCGCGCGCCATGCCAATCATGGACAGGCAATCGGGGCGGTTGGGCGTGATCTCGCAATCAAGCACGGTATCGGACGAGCCGTAGTACTCGCCAAAGGGCATACCAACGGGAGCATCCTCGGGCAGGATCATGATGCCTGCGTGGTCGCCGCCGATGCCCAGCTCGCGCGCCGAGCAGTTCATGCCAAAGCTCGCGACGCCGCGGAGCTTGGATTTCTTGATCTTGATGCCGCCGGGCAGCTCGGCGCCAATCATGGCGGTCACGATATGGTCTCCGGCCTCGAAGTTCTGGGCGCCGCAAACAATCTGCAGCGGCTCGGGGTTGCCCTCGGCGTCGACGTTTTTATCGCCCACAGAGACCTTACACACATACATGTGGTCGCTATCGGGATGTGGCGTTTTCTCGAGCACCTGAGCCGTGACCACATGGTCAAAGCTCTCGCCTACAACGTCGATAGCCTCGACCTCGGTACCGGTGCGAATATACTCGTCCGAAAGCTCCTTGGGGCTCTCGGGCACATCGATCATAGTCTTGAGCCAGTCGTACGAAACGCGCATTTAGCTCTCCTTTTTATCTAACCCATACGCATGGGAGTGAATTACAGCAGCGAAGACAAAATCAACTAGAACAATCAACCAGGTATACGGCTTTCCCAAGTGCGGCAGATCGGCCCTGAAAGAGGAGGGAAGCGTACTTAGGTACGCGACCGACGATTGAGCGCCGAGGTGCGGTGCTTCGGGAAGCCGCCGGGACGAGTCAACCTAAAACTGGTTGAGGCAGCGCATATCACCCGTCATCAGCGTGCGCAGGTCGGGCAGGTCGTAACGAAGTGCCGCCACGCGCTCGGCGCCAATGCCAAAGGCGAAGCCGGTATATTTCTCGGGGTCGATGCCGCAGTTGATAAGCACGTTGGGGTCGACCATGCCGCAGCCCAAGATCTCAATCCAACCGGAATGCTTGCAGAAGTTGCAGCCCTTGCCGCCGCACACGTGGCAGCTCACGTCAACCTCGCAGGAGGGCTCGGTGAAGGGGAAGAAGTGCGGGCGATAGCGCGTCTTGCGATCCTCGCCGAACATGCACTTAACAAAGTAATCGAGCGTGCCCTTGAGGTCGCCGAAGGTAATACCCTCGTCCACCACAAGGCCCTCGATCTGGTTGAACTGCGGAAGGTGGCAGGCGTCCGCCGTGTCGGGGCGGTACACGGTACCCGGGCAAATCATGTAGATAGGCGGCTTCTGGCTCTCCATGGTGTGGATCTGCACGCCCGAGGTCTGCGTACGCAGCAGGATGTCGGACTCGCCATGGGCGTGGGCCTCGGGGTGCGCCACGCTACCGGGGTTGTTATCGACCACGTAGAAGGTGTCGCGCGCCGAGCGGCTGGGATGGTCCATGGGGGCGTTGAGCGCGGTGAAGTTGTAGTAGGAGGTATCGACCTGCGGGCCGGACTCAACGGTGTAGCCGATGCCGCAGAAGATGTCCTCTGCCTCCTCGATAATCTGCTTGATGAGGTGCTGGTGGCCAATCTGCGGACGGATGCCCGGCAGGGTGATATCCACGGCGTCGTGCTCGAGCGCGTGCTTGAGGGCGGCAGCTTTCATCTCGGCCTTGCGCTCCTCGAACAAGCCCTCGACCAGCTGGCGCATCTCGTTGGCGCGCTTGCCCATCACGGGACGCTCCTCGGGGGAGAGCTTGCCCATCATGCGCATGAGGCCGGTCACGCGACCTTTGCGGCCGAGCAGGGCCACGCGGGCGGCCTCGAGCTTCTCGGCGTCGTCGGCGTTGGCGATAAGCTCCTTTGCCTCCGCTTCGAGCTTGGCCAGATCATCGATCAGACTCATCTATCTTCCTTCCTGTCTGCACGGGGCGTCATGCCCCGCCGCCCGCACTCGGCAATAAAAAACCGTCCTTGGGCGCTTCTCGCTTACCCAAGGACGGCTGAATTCCGCGGTACCACCTTGTTTGGCAGCCGGATGTCTGGCCCGGCATGCCCTCTTTTGACCTCTTGTCGCGAGGCTCACGGCTCCCCTACTCAGACAATGTCCGTTCAAGTCGCTGCTCGGGAGTGAACGCCTAGCCCTTGCCAAGGTGAAGAGGCTTGCAGCCCATGACCTCTTCTCTCTTAAACCCGGCGCAGCGGACCAAACCCTCTCCGTCAACGCATTGGCCAGAATGATAGCACAAGGCAGACAACGAACGCGTGGTATCCAAAGGCTACGCACCCCTTTTTCGCGGCCTCCGCACAATATGCCCGGAGCTACCCCGCCGCAGTCCGCAGCCTGAGCGCAGTGCGCCCAAAGGTCCTGCAAATGAATAAAAGCGATTCCCTCTTGCATAAAAAATCGTCATCAAGCGGCGCGGCGGTTTTTCCTGCGGCGGAGACCGACCAAAATGGCAAAAAAGTCGGAATTTGCGCGATAGCCGGCTCCGCGGCAGGCTTCTCGAGAAGCCGAAACGCTCGCGCGGGCACCATGAACGTCGTTCATGGTGCCCGCCGTCGCCGATTTTGTCCCGTATTCCTTTATGCACGCCAAAATTGAGGCCCCCAATCGCGCAAATTCAGACTTTTTTGCCACCTCAAGCGGTGCCGCCACCCGTTCAAAGATCGAACGTCGCCCAGCCCCCCTCCGCACCCGCGCATGGGTACACTTGGTGTGTTTAGACACCACGCGATGGGAGCAATCATGGGAAAAAAGAAAAATCAAGCAAAGAAGGCTGCCGCCTCCGTGCGCAAGCTTGAACGAAAACTTTGGTGCCGTAGCTACTTGATGAAGATCGCCGAGTTCGATGGCGCCACCGTCGCGCCCGAAAACGGCGCCGGCGCGCGCACCGAGGCGATGGGCACGCTCGCGAGCGAATACCACAAGCTGCTCACCAAAGACTCCTCCGTCAAAAAGGTAAGGGACCTGCTCGACACCATAGAATCCGGTAACGTCGAAGACGAGCAACTTTGCGCCGAAGCACGCGTCCTCGCACGAGACCAACGCGAGGCGTTGGCCATTCCCGCCAAAGAAGCCGAGGCCTGGACGCGTCTAACCTGCGAGGCACAGGCCGTCTGGCACAAAGCAAAGGTCGCCAACGACTGGGCAAGCTTCGAGCCCTACATCGACCATATCGTCGATTCCCTCAAGCACCAGGCGGCGCTCATGAACCCCAATGCCGACCCTTATGACGTCTGGCTCGATCAGCACGAGCGAGGCCTTTCCACCGCGTCCTTCGACGCTTTCTGTGCCCAGGTCAAAGATACCGTGGTTCCGCTCGTGCACGAGATTGGCGAGCGCGGCCAGCAGCCGGATGCTCCCTTTGCACATGCGCACGTGCCCGTCGAGGTACAAAAGGCCCTCTCCCTCGACCTGATGAAGCTCGTGGGCCTTGACCTTGCCGACACCACGCTCGCCGTGACCGAGCATCCCTTCTCCGAAGGCTTTGCCACCGGCGACGCGCGCATCGCCACGCACTTCTATGAGAACGATGCCCTCTCCAACGTATTCTCCATCGTCCATGAGGCCGGGCACACCATCTACGAGTTGGGAGTCAACCCTGCCTACGCCTTCACGAGCCTCGAGGGTGGCACCTCGATGGGCATCCACGAGAGCCAGAGTCGTTTCTTTGAGAACACCGTGGCGCGCAGCCGTGCCTTCATGGGCCCGCTGCTGCAGGTCCTACGCAAGCACGTCCCGGAGGTCTACGGCCAGGTAAGCGAAGACGAGCTCTATCGCGCCGTCAACATCGCGCGTCCCTCGCTTATTCGCACCGAGGCCGACGAGCTCACCTACCCCCTGCACGTCATGGTGCGCTATGAGATCGAGCGCCTGCTCTTTGCCGGCGAGGCCACGGCCCGCGATATCCCCGCCTTGTGGAGCCGTTTTATGGACGAGTACCTGGGCGTCGATGTTCCCGATGACGCTCACGGCTGCCTGCAAGACGTCCACTGGTCGGGCGGCTCGTTTGGCTACTTCCCCACCTACGCCCTGGGCAGCGCCTACGACGCGCAGTACGTGCCCGCCATGAAAGCCGACGGCGTGGACATCGACGCCGCCTGTGCTGCAGGCGACCTCTCGCCCGTCTGCACCTGGCTGGGCAACAAGATCTGGCAATGGGGCCGCGCCAAGGACGCACCGGAGCTTATCCAAAACGCATGCGGTGCCCCCTTCGATGCCCACTTCTACTGTGATTATCTGAACGAGAAGTTCCGCTCGCTGTACAACTTGTAGGCTGCTCAGACAAAGACGCCCCTCGCCCTTACCTACCTGTCCATACGCGCCCATCGCACGGCAAGCCCGACATCGGGCAGCCGCCGCGATGGGCGCCCCTTCGCACAACGCTAACCCGAAACGGGGACTCGTCACCTGCCATATCGGGTAGAATCGAGAACAATATCGGCCCGTTCTAAGGAACAGACATGATTTTTGCAGCCATCGGCAGCATCCTTTGGATTCTCATCCTTCTCTTTGTTGTCTTTGCCCTCACCGGCAACGTCTTCTTCGTGGTCAAGCAGCAACATGCCGTGATCATCGAGCGCCTGGGCAAGTTCAACAAGATTGTGGGCGCGGGCTTCCACGCCAAGATTCCCTTCGTAGACCGTAAGGCAGCCACGGTAAGCCTGCGCACCATGAAAAACGGCTTTGACATCGACGTAAAGACCGAGGACAACGTAACCATCGGCCTTGAGGTCTCCGCTCAGTACCACGTGAGTTACGAGCTCGGCTCCACGCCTGAGCAGTCCGGCGTCTATAAGAGCTACTACATGCTGCAGCAACCGGTGGCCCAGATGCGCGACTTCATCACCGACGCTCTACGCTCTTCCATCCCCGTCTACACTCTCGACGAGGTCTTTGCCAAGAAGGACGACATCGCGAAAGACGTCAACGCCACCGTATCCGAGCAGATGGACGCCTACGGCTTCACCCTTGTCTCAACGCTTATCACCAAGATCGCCCTTCCGCATGAGGTCGAAGACTCCATGAACCAGATCAACGCCGCGCAGCGCACCAAGGCTGCAGCTCAGGACCTGGCTGAGGCCGACCGCATCCGCCGCGTGACCGAAGCCAAGGCAGAAGCCGAGGCCATGGAGAAGGCCGGCGAGGGTATCGCCAACCAGCGCAAGGCCATCGCGCTCGGCATCAAGGACTCGCTCGAGACCATCCAGGAAACGGGTGTGGGCAACGACGAGGCAAACCAGCTGTTCATGTTCACGCAGTGGACCGAGATGATGAATGAGTTCGCCAAGAGCGGCAAAAGCGCAACCGTCGTGCTGCCGAGCGACTACAAGCAGGCATCAAGCATGTTCGAGCAAATGCTATGCGCCGGCGAGGCCACGCGCCAGGGAAGCGTTCCGCCGGTGGACCCGCAGCAGTAGCGCCTATCATCGCGCCATCACATACCCCTTTTGCACCCGCGTATGGACCCACGTCCTGCGCGGGTATTTTTATACATACGAGCGCAGGATCCTCGATGCCCCCGACAAGCGTGGGGACTTGCAAAGCATCGCAAGCTCTCGCCCGCACAACGATGGCTAAAAACGCGCCGTGAGTCCTAGACCGTCAAGAACACCATGATGATGATCGCGGCAAAACCCGCGATGTCAGCACCGGAGAAAGCCACGCCCAAAAGAATGGCGCTCGTCACCGCCGCAGAGACAGGCTCCACCGTGGCGATCATGCTCGCACGCATGCCGCCCAAATCCTTGACGCCCTGCATATAAAGCATGTAGGAAAGGAACGAACCGGCAACGATAAAGACCACCAGGGCCTCAATGCCTGCAATGTCAAGCGCGGGCACATTGTTCCACGGCTGGATGAAGGCGCAGGTGATGATACCCGAAAGCATCATGGCAGAACCCGTAACCACCGGGGAGCCATATTCGGGCAACAGACTCGCGGGGATCATGACCGTCGCCGCCGCAAAGACCGCAGTCAGCAAACCGGCGATAAGACCTGCAGGCGAGATGGCAAGCGCCGAGATATCGCCGCCCGTGGCGATGAGGAAGGTGCCCAGCAAAGCCAGTATCAGGCCTGCAAGCTCGCGCTTACGCGGACCGCGCGTTTGACGCACGCAGGTGATCACCATGATGATGATGAGCTCGAGGCACTGCAACACCGTCGCCGTACCGGCATTGGTAAGGCGAATGGCAATCAAGTAGAAGAGCTGGTTGGCAAAAAGGCCGAACAGCGTAAAGAGCAACTGCGTACGAATATGGGCGGGGTTGGTCCACAAGCGCACGAAACGGTCGCGTGCAGTAAAGGCGATAAGCACCATGAAGAGCAAGCCGGCGAAAATCTGACGAACAGAGAGCAGCCAGAGCGTGTCCACGTGATAGACGTCGAACAGCATGCTTGCCGAGGTACCCGAAAAACCCCAAAGGCCTGCACCCGCAAGCGTAGCAAGCACGCCCACAAGGGTCTTGCGCGACTCGCGGCCATTCAGGCGATCGCGCCAAGCGCGACGCTGTTTACGCGATGCCGCATCGGTTCCATTCGATATCGTCTCTTGCTGTGTTTGCCCTGCCGGCACGCCCACGTGCATACCCCTTTGCATCTTCATCGCTTGTTCTTCGTGCAGCAAGAGGCCCAATCGACCTGCCGCACGTGTATAACCTTACCCCACCAAACGTCGCGACCGGGCGTTCGTCACGCGCCAAATTTCAACGTTTTCGCAGCTACTGCACCCAAATGGAGCATGCGCTCCCCAAATGCCGCCGGAATGCCCGTGACGCGTGTCCCCACTTGGGGGTATAAAAGGGCACAGCACATCTTCACCACGACTCATGGAGGCACCATGCCCTCAACCGAATCAATGAGCGCTCGCGAGCGCGCTGCCAAGGTCCTCGTCCCCGGCGCCACAATGAGCGGCTTTACCGTCAAAAGCGCCGAGACCATCGACGAGCTGGATGCCGAGGCCTACGTCATCGATCACGTCGCATCCGGAGCACGCCTGCTTTTCCTTGCCTGCGAGGATGAGAACAAGGCGTTTGCCATCGGCTTCAAAACCCCACCGGCAGACGACACGGGCGTCTTCCACATCCTCGAGCACTCCGTACTGTGCGGATCGGCCAAGTTCCCCGTCAAAGAACCGTTTGTTGACCTCATCAAGAGCTCCATGCAAACGTTTCTTAACGCCATGACCTACCCCGACAAGACCATCTACCCGGTTGCGTCCACCAATGAGCAAGACCTGTACAACCTCATGGACGTCTACATGGACGCAGTGCTAAATCCCGCCATCTATACCAAAAAGGCCATCTTTGAGCAGGAGGGCTGGCACTACGAGCTCGACCGAGCCGAAGACGGCACGCCCCAGCGCCTTCGCTACAACGGCGTGGTGTTCAACGAGATGAAAGGCGCCCTCTCCGACCCCATGGACGTGCTGGACAACGCCGTGAACCGCGCGCTGTTCCCCAGCACCACTTACGCTTGCGAGTCGGGCGGCAATCCGCGCGCCATCCCTTCGCTCACCTATGAGCAGTTCTTGGATACCCACGCGCGCCACTACAACCTGGCAAACAGCTACATCACGCTCTACGGAGACCTCGACCCCGAGCGCGCCCTGGCCTTCCTCAACGAACGCTACCTTTGCGACGAGGCGCGCGCACATGACGCCGCCGCACGTGGCGCGCGGGGCATCGAAACCCCCGGCGCCCCCAACGAGCTTGCTCGCCAAGAGCCCATCGTCTGCGACTACACGAGCATCGATATGGTCACCACCCCGGATAACGCCCTCGTGGGATTGGGGTACGTGCTAGGCGACGCCCTCAACCGCAAACGCGTAATCGCAGCCGACATCCTGTTCGAAGCGTTGCTCGGCACCAACGAAGCGCCCATGAAAAAAGCTATCCTCGCGGCGAACCTGGGCGGTGATGTGACGAGCTACACCTCGGCTGCGTGCCTGCAGCCCTATGAGCTCATCATCTTGCAAAATGCCCAGCCCGAAGTTGCCCGCCGCCTACGCGAGGTGATTGAGCAAAGCGCCCGCGAGCTGGTGGATGCCGGCATCCCCCGCGACCGTCTGGAAGCCGTAATCTGCGGCAACGAGTTCGACCTGCGTCAGCGCGACTACGGCACGGCTGATGGCGTGGTAATTGCCTGCGACGCCCTTTCCACCTGGCTCTACGACGACGCCGCCGCAACCCTTGCACTCAAGTATGGCCCCGTCTATGAGGAGCTTCGTCAGGAGCTTTCGGGCAACTACTTTGAGGACCTCCTGCGCGAGCTCGTTCTTGACACGAACCACAGCGCACTCGTAGAGCTCAAGCCCCAGGAGACGTCCGACGGCGACGACCCCGAGGCTGCCGAGCTTGCAGCCACTCTCGAAAAGGCAAGCGACGAGCAGCTCGCCGCTATCGACGCCGATGTCGAGGCCCTGCGCGCGGCCCAGGAGGCCGAAGACTCGCCCGAGGCCCGCGCCACCCTGCCGCGCCTGCACGTCTCGGATATCGGCCCCGCCCGCCCCGAGCCTGCGCTCACCGTCGACGAAACCACGCCGCTCCCATGTCTCAAGCACGCCATTCCCACACGCGGCCTCTCCTATGCGCTCGCATACTTTGACCTGAGCCATCTGACCTTTGACGAGCTGCCCTATGTGACGATTATGGCAAACCTGATGCGCAGACTCCCAACCGCGCAGCATACGGCCGATGAGCTCGATAGCCACATTGGCGCCAACCTGGGCTTTTTGAGCCTTTCCGCCGAGGTGGTGAGCGAAAGCTCCTGGGACAAGGTGCGCCCTGTACTCACTATTTCCGCCGGCGCCCTCTCCGAGAAAATCGAGGCACTCGCCCAGATTCCGCGCGAGGTCTGGAGCGAGACGCTGTTTGAGGACACCGACCGCATGCGCGATGTAATCACTCAGATGCGAATCGCCCAGGAGCAGCGCTTCTTGATGAACGGACATAGCGCCGCCGTCGCACGCTCTTACTCCTACACCTCGCCTGCCGGCGTGCTTTCCGAACAGCTTTCGGGTGTGGACTTCTACCGCTTCTTGCGCGAGCTTGTCGAGCACTTTGACGAGCGAGCCGAAGACCTGTGCAACAAGCTGCGCGACCTGCAAAAGCGCATCTTTGTGGCCGACGGCGCCATCGTGAGCTTTACGGGCTCCGATAACGATTATCGAACCTATTGGGACGCGGCCGGCACCCTGGGGCTGGGCGAGCGTATCGACGGCAACATCAACCTGCAGATTCCTGCTCCCGTCGTTAAAAACGAAGCCTTCATCATTCCAAGCGACGTATGCTTTGCGGGCAAAGCCGCCGACCCGCGTCGTTTGGACCTTGCCGTTGACGGCACCTGGGGCGTCGCCGCTGGCGCCCTCTCGTTCGACTATCTGTGGAACGAGATCCGTGTGAAGGGCGGTGCCTACGGTTGCGGCTTCCGCTGTGCCGCCGACCGCCAGCTGGCGTTTTATACCTATCGCGATCCCGCCATCGACCCCTCGCTCGAGCGCATCGATCACGCTGGCGCGTGGTTGCGCTCGTTTGATCCCGCGCCCGAAGTGTTCGAGGGCTTCATCGTCTCATGCGTCTCGGGCCACGACGCGCCCGCGAAGCCCTATGGCCTGGCGCGCCGCCAAGACGGCGAGTTCTTTGCCAAGCGCCCGGTCGACTGGCGCGAGACCCGCCGAAACGCCATGCTCTCGACCACGCCCGAGAAGGTCCGCGCCCTGGCAGACGACATCGAGCGCGTCGCCGCCAACGCCCCCGTCTGCGTCTTTGGCGGACGCGAGATTATTGAGGCAAGCACGGCAGGCCTTACCCCCATCGACCTTTTGGGATAACACGCGGCGGCGTGACGGAGACAAGAGCCGTCGCGCCGCCTTTTTCGCAAGGCAGCTAAAGTTAACAACTTGTTTCATGCATCATTAACCCACCAATTGGGTACAGAATTAGGGTTATCGCAAAACACCTTTATTTGCACTCCCACCCAAATGAAAGGATACGAGACGATGAGCAACCTCTCGAATTCCCTCAACGTTACCCGCCGCAGTTTCTTGGCCGCCACTGGCGCCGCCGCTGCGGCCATCGCAGGCCTGGGCCTTGCCGGCTGCAGCGACAACGATGCCCCTGCCGGCAGCACCGGCACCGACTCCGCCACCGAGGAGCAGGCCGTGGCCATGGACACCAAGGCCTACGATAAGCTGATCGCCTCCGGCGCCGTGGCGGATGCCTCTGCTATCGCCGGCAGCACCTGGGCTTCTGCCGTATCGGAAGCCGGCACCCTGCGCGTGGGCGGCGTACAGACCTCCTTGCTGTTTAGCCAGCTCAACGAGAAGGACAACGTCCTGCGCGGCTTTGACGCCGGCCTCTCCCAGCTGCTCGCCCGCTATATCGTTGGCGACGAGACCAAGATCGACAACACCCAGGTGACCTCGGACACCCGCGAGTCCGTGCTTCAAAACGACCAGGTCGACGTTGTCTTTGCCACGTACTCCATCACCGACGACCGCAAGAAGGTCATCTCTTTCGCAGGCCCCTACTACACCACCCAGCAGTCCATCCTCACCATGGCCGATAAAAAGGACATCAAGAGCGTGGACGACCTTGCCGGCAAGACCGTAGCCGTGCAGTCCGGCTCCACCGGTCCTAAGATCGTCGCCGACGTTGCCCCTGACGCCACGCTCCAGGAGTTCAAGACTGACGAAGAGGCCCGCAAGGCCCTCGAGCAGGGCCGCGTCGATGCCTACGTGATCGACACCACGATGCAGATGGGCACCATGGTGCGCAACCCCAATAAGTACCGCCTTGCCGGCGACCCGTTTGGCCCCGAAGACAAGTACGGCATCGGCCTGCCTAAGGATTCCGACGGCGTCCAGTTTGTCAACGACTTCCTGAAAAAGATCGAGGACGACGGCACTTGGGCCAACCTCTGGAAGATCTGCATTGGCGACCGCGCCGACATCGCAGACGCCCCCAACCCGCCCGCGCTCGAAGCGTAAGAGTCCGCACGTAATCTGCAGGACGCATGACACCGCCGGGCGCACTCGACGCACGCGATTTTGTTAGACTGCAGAATACGGGTATGCATCGGGGCCTTCCATGTACGCGTGGAAGGCCCCGTTATCGTTGAGGAGATATCGATGGGGCTCACCGAGCTTCTTTCCCTATATGGCCAAAACTACCTTCAGGCGCTTCTGACCACCTGGCTCATGACGATCGAATCGTTTGCGCTGGTGATGATTATCGCCGTGGGCATCACCGTCATGCGCGTCTCGCCCATGCGCCCTTTGCGCGTGGCGGGAGACCTCTATGTGCAGGTCTTTCGTAACATCCCCGGTGTCGCGCTCCTGATTATCGTGGTATATGCGCTGCCCAGCTTACGCGTAGTGCTCGACTATCGCGTATGCGTAGTGGTCACCACCGTGCTTTTGGGTTCTGCCTTTGGTTCCGAGAACTTCATGAGCGGTATCAACACTGTGAGCGCCGGCCAGATCGAAGCCGCACGCGCCCTTGGACTCTCGTTTAGCAAGATCTTGCGGCGCATTGTGATTCCGCAGGCGCTGCGCTCATGTGTGCTGCCCATGACCAACCTGCTGATCGCCGTCATGCTCACCACCGCCCTTGGCAGCCAGGTGCCGCTCAATCCCACCGAGCTCACCGGCGTGGTTTCCTATGTCAACACGCGCGTTACCGGCGGCATCCTCGCCTTCCTCATCTCGGCTATCGGGTATGCGGGAACGGCCCTGGTTATCGGCGCCGTTGGCAACCGCATCGATAAGAAGGTGAGGATTTACCGATGAGCACGTCCGCACCCGCATCGCGCTCCGTGCGCGACGCTCTCTACGAAGCGCCCGGCCCGCGCACGCGCCGTCGCGTGCGCATCGCCACCGCCATCTCGCTTATCCTGGTCGTCGCGGCTCTTGCAGCCATCGGATACCGCTTTTACATCACCGGTCAGTTCGCACCGCGCTACTGGACCTTCTTTGCCAAGGCAACGACCTGGAAATTCCTGCTCCAAGGCTTTGCGGGCACGGTGCGCGTGGCACTCACCGCAGGAGCCATCGCCCTTGCGCTGGGCCTTTTGCTCATGCTCGGGCGCATCTCACACGTAAAGGCGCTCTCTACCGTCTGCCGCATAGTTACCGATTTCTTCCGCAGCCTGCCGAGCCTTCTGCTCATCTATTTCTTCTTCTTGATCGTGCCCCAGTACGGCATCAAGATGTCTTCCTTCTGGATGCTCACCTTGCCGGTAGCGCTTGCCGCCTCGGGCGTACTTGCCGAGGTCTTCCGCGCCGGCGTCAACGCCGTACCAAAGGGTCAAGTGGAGGCAGCGCTCTCCCTTGGCATGTCGCCGCTGCGCACCACGTTCAAAATCGTACTGCCTCAGGCAATTCGCTTCGTCATTCCGTCACTCATCTCTCAGCTCGTTGTGGTAGTCAAAGACACCACAGTGGCATACGTGGTGAGCTACCCCGACCTGATGCAAAATGCGCGCGTGCTCATCACCAATTACGACGCGCTCGTCTCGGTCTACTTCACCATCGCCATCATCTATATCCTTATCAACTACGCCATCAACCAGGCAAGTATCTACGTCTCGCACCGCCTGGGCGTAAAGATCATCCGCTAGCCAAAACAAAGGTGGAACGCGATATGACAGACGCAACTACCCAGCAGCCCCTCATCGAGCTCAAACATGTGGATAAGCACTTTGGCTCGCTGCATGTACTGCGCGATATCAACCTCTCAATCGTCCCCGGCGAAGTTGTCGTGGTTATTGGCCCATCCGGGTCGGGCAAATCGACCCTCTGCCGTGCCATCAATCGTCTGGAGACCATCGACTCGGGTGAGATTCTTATCGACGGCAAGCCTTTGCCTCAGGAAGGTCGCGAGCTCGCTGCCATGCGCGCCGAGCTGGGCATGGTCTTCCAGCAGTTCAACTTGTTCTCGCACATGACCGTGCTGGAAAACGTGATGCTCGCCCCCACCGACGTGCTGGGTCTCTCGCGCGAAGAGGCGCGCGGCCGCGCCATGAGCCTGCTCGAGCGCGTGGGCGTGGCCGAACAGGCCGAGAAAGTACCCGCCCAAATCTCTGGCGGTCAACAGCAGCGCGTAGCCATCGCCCGCGCCCTTGCCATGCACCCACGTGCCATGCTCTTTGACGAGCCCACCAGCGCTCTTGACCCCGAGATGATCAACGAAGTGCTCGAAGTGATGATCGGCCTGGCACGCCAAGGCATGACCATGGTGGTAGTGACGCACGAGATGAACTTTGCGCGCCGCGTTGCCGATCGCGTGGTCTTTATGGCCGACGGTGCCATCGTGGAAGAAGGCGCGCCCGACGCGTTCTTCGATCATCCGCAAACGCAGCGCGCCCGTGACTTCCTCGACAGCATCAAAAATCATTAACCGTCATTAACCCTCCAGGCGCAGCGCGACGTCAGGTGTTGCTGTTGCGCTTTTGCTGCACCCCAACGACACCGCGACAAATAAACCTGACGCATTGCCGCATCATGAAAGCCGCCTTATGCAAAATACCCTCGAATGCAAACGTCCCCTCATTTTGGTCGCCCCGCGCTGGGAAGAAGGCCACGTCGTAGGATGTGAGACCCTCTCGCCCAACGAAAGCATCGCCGCCGTGTTCATGGATGCGATTCTGGCCGCAGGCGGACTGCCCATGCTGATGTCGCTTACCGACGACGATGCGGTTATCAAGCGCTACGTAGAGATGGCAGACGGTTTTGCAATCCCCGGTGGACCCGATGTGAACCCCAAGCGCTGGGGCGTAGCCGACCCATACGACCCCACGCTTTGCTGCGAAATTCGCGACTGCTTTGAGTTTCGCCTGGTGCGCGAGGTGCTCGCCCAGAAAAAACCGCTGTTCACCACCTGCCGCGGCATGCAGCTGCTCAATGTCGCAACCGGAGGAACCCTTTGCATGGATGTGCCCAACGTGAAGCCCTGCCAGGGTATGGCGCAGTGGCGCCACGCGCACTCGCTTACCGCCCCCTGTCACCCGGTGGAGGTCGAACCCGATTCGCTTCTGGGCCGCGCGCTTGAGGGCCGCACCCTTCTCCAGACCAACTCAGCGCACCATTGCTGCGTTGAGAACGTAGGACCGCGCACCCGTCTTGTCGCACGCGCAACCGACGGCATGCCCGAAGCTATCGAGATCGAGGGACAGCCGTTTTGCCTTGGCGTGCAGTGGCATCCCGAGTATACGTGGCGTACCATCGAGAGCGATTTCAAGCTCTGGCAGGCATTTGTTGCCGCCGCTGCCGGCAAATCCATATAGCGCAACGTTTTGGGAGGGGCAATCGATGTCCACGTTTTTGAATGATAGCCCGCTTTTTGGCCCCGTACGCAGCCGGCGCTTGGGACTCTCGCTCGGGGTCAACATGATGCCCGCCTCGGGAAAAATCTGCACCTTCGATTGCATCTACTGCGAAAACGGATTCAATGCCGAACGTCCCTGCCATGAGGAGTACAACGACGCCGCAACCGTCCTCGCCGCGCTTGAGGCGCGCCTTCGCGAGATGGCCGCCGCAGGCGAGCTACCCGATGTGATCACCTTTGCCGGCAACGGCGAGCCCACGGCAGCACCGGAGTTTCCCCAGGCAGTTGCTGGTGCCGTGCGCCTGCGCGACGAACTTGCGCCAACAGCCAAGATTGCCGTGCTCTCCAACGGAACGCGCGCCGATCGCCCCGCGGTGCACGATGCCCTCATGCTTGTAGACGACAACATCCTCAAGCTTGACACTGTCGACGCTACCTATATCCAGCTTATCGACCAGCCTGTCGCCGCATACGACGCTGAGCATCAGATCGAGACCTTCGCCAGCTTTAAAGGGCACGCAATTATCCAAACCATGTTCCTCACAGGCACCTGGCAAGGTCACGATATGGACAACACCGGCGACGCCTACGTGGGGCCGTGGCTCAACGCCTTGAGCCGCATTCGCCCGCAGGCGGTCACCATCTACACCATCGCGCGCGAAACCCCTGCAAAAGGTCTCCTCAAGGCTCCCGCCGAAACCCTCGATGCTATCGCCATGCGCGTTCGCAAGCTCGGCATCGGCTGCCAGGTAAGCTATTAACCCTGTACCGACTGCCCGCAGCCCGCGTTTTCTCCCTGCGAGAACGTGGGCTGTCCTTCCTCCTCGCCCATTTGCTCGACGATAGTGGCATACTATCGGTGACTGAAAGGAAGTTACCCATGTATGACAATGGACCCACACCCGGCCGCAACGATGCCTGCTGGTGCGGCAGCGGAAAGAAATACAAAAAATGCCATGAGGCCTTTGACGAGAAGCTTCAGCGCTTCTGGGATAAGGGCCTCGACGTGTTGCCGCGCAGCCTTTACAAGAGCCCTGAGGATATCGAGGGCATCAAGCGCTCGGCTGCCATCAACATCGGAGCCCTCGACTATGTGGGCGAGCACATCCACGCCGGCGTGACCACCGAAGAGATCGACCAATGGATCTACGAGTACACCACGCAGCATGGCGGCATTCCCGCCGACCTCAACTACGAGGGCTACCCCAAGAGCGTGTGCACCTCCATCAATGATGTGGTATGCCATGGCATCCCCTGCAAAGAGGACGTACTACGCGAGGGCGACATCGTGAACGTGGACTGCTCCACGATTCTCGACGGCTACTATTCCGACTCGAGTCGCATGTTCTGCATTGGCGAGGTAAGCGAGGAACGCAAGAAGCTCGTCGAGGTCACGCGCGAGAGCGTGCAGCGCGGGCTCGCCGCCGTCAAGCCATGGGGAACCTTGTGCGACATGGCAGCCGCCGTACAGGAGTGCGTGGAGGAAAACGGCTTTAGCGTGGTGCGCGAGTTTGGCGGCCACGGCATTGGCCTCGACTTCCATGAAGACCCATTTGTGGGCTTTACCGTCGAGTCGCCCGATGTGGACACGCTGCTCGTCCCCGGCATGTGCTTCACCATCGAGCCTATGGTCAACGCCGGGGCACCTGATATCTTTATTGACGAGAAAAACGGTTGGATCGTTCACACCAAAGACGGCTCAGATTCTGCCCAGTGGGAAGTACAGCTTGTCGTCACCGAAGATGGCTATGAGCTGCTGAGCTGGTAGCCAATCCGGCCGCGGCGCTGCCGCCGCATTGGCATCCGTATCTGAAACCGCAACATGTGTCACATTAAACCTGTCGACTTTTTGACACATCGACCTTTTGGAAGGACCTCCATGAACGTACTTTGCCTGCTGCCCGTCAACGAGACCCAAAGCGAGCGCCTGCGCGCAGCAGTACCTGCCGACACCGTTACGTTTGTGGACCGCGACGTCGTGTCCGATGAGCAGATCGCCGCAGCAGACGTCATCATCGGCAATCTGGCGCCCGCGCGCCTCAAAGCCGCGCAGAACCTGCGCCTCTTCCAGCTCAACTCTGCAGGCTACGACAAGTATGCCGCACCGGGCATCGTGCCCGAGAGCGCCATCATGGCATGTGCCACAGGCGCCTATGGTCAGTCCGTTTCGGAGCACATGTTTGCCATGGTCCTCGCTATGATGAAGCGCCTGCCCGCCTATCGCGATTGCCAGCGCGAGCACGATTGGCGCGACCTAGGGCCGGTCACTACGTTTGTTGATGCACAGGTGCTCGTCCTGGGAGCGGGCGACATTGGGACGCATTTCGCCACGCTCGCCTCTGCCATGGGCGCACACGTGACGGGCATGCGCCGCAGCGCCGTCGAGCCACGGGCTCCCTACGAGCGCATGGCGACGATGGACGCCCTGTATGAAGAGCTGGGGCGCGCGGATATCGTGTTCTCCATCCTGCCCAGCTGCGATGCTACGCGCGGTCTTGCCAACGAGAAGTTCTTTGCCGCCTGCCAGCCCGGTGCACTTTTTGCCAACGGAGGCCGCGGAGACCTTGTGGTTACCTCCGATCTGATCGCCGCGCTTGAGTCCGGGCACATCGCTGGCGCCGCGCTCGATGTCACCTCGCCCGAGCCTCTTCCCGCCAATGACACCCTGTGGGATGCGCCCAACTGCCTTATCACCCCGCATGTCTCCGGCTGGTACCACTTGCCGATCACGCTCGAAAACATCCTCGACATCGCCATCGAGAACCTGCATCATCTTGCTGCCGGCGAGCCCATCCGCAACGCCGTCACGCTGTAGGGAAAGCTCAAAGCACGTACCCATATCCTCGCAAAAAGAGAGGGCGCCGCGTCATGTTGTACGCGGCGCCCTCTTGGCGTATTGAAGTTCCAGACTGTCCGTGCCCTACACTGCGGGAGCGGCCATACAGACGGCAAAGGAGCCGGGGCCGCAGTGCGACGTAATCACGTTACGCGTGTCGTACCAGCGAATCTCCTTAAAGCCCAGCTCACGCACGCGCTCCTCGGCAGCCTCCTGAATCGCCAGGGGCAAACCGGAAGAGCGCACGAGGAAGACACGCTCGTGGTCGACAGGACCCTGGGCGTACATCATGTCGATGAGTTCGAGCGCAACATTTACCATCTTGCCGCGAAGCTTCTTGGTGGCAACCAAACGACCGTCGATAATCTCAATCACCGGCTTGATGCGCAGCAGCGTGGCGCCCAAAAACGCAGTGTTGGAAAGACGGCCGCCCGCGCGCAGATAGCCTAAGTCGCCAGGAATGAAGGCCATGCGCGTGCGCCGCGCCAGGTCCTCGGCATATGCCTTGAGCTCAGCCAGGGTTACCTCGGGGTGCTCGCACAGGTAGTGCGCCGCACCCGTCACAACAAAACCCTGACCGATGGTCACGTGCGCCGTATCGAACATGTCAATATAATCGCGGCCCTCGGCGGCAGTGCGTGCCGACTCATAGGAGCACGTGGTCACCGCAGAGTAGGCGATGTAGAGGATCTGCGCCTCGGGATGCTCTGCATGGATGCGGTCGAACACCTTCGCAAAGTCACCCGGAGTGCATCCGCTCGTCTTGGGCAAAACGCCCAGCTGGCGACATTCTTCAAGCATCTCTGCCGGGTCAAGGGCGCCGTCATCGATTGTGCGGTCGCCAATAGAAACGTGCATGGGCACAAGTTCGATACCAAGCTCCGCAGCCTCAGCCGCAGAAACATCCGAGCCGGTTTCGGCCACGATAATGATTTCGCTCATGAGTGTATCCCTTCAATGATGCGTGGCGTGGCGCAGCATACAGGCGGCACGCCGACATCCAGTCAAGTGCGCATCATTGTAGGGCCAGGACCCTGTATTGGCTATGCCTTATTCCCCACTTTCGGTAGGCGTGAGGAATAATTCACGTAGCGGCCACGGATATCGTTATGCCAAAACGACGGAATCAGCCTCGGAAATCTGCAGGTCGGCATTGTAGAAAGCCGTAAGTGCCTGGATGGCGAGGGCGACGTCACGAACACCCGTGGTTTCAAAACTCGAATGCATGGCAAGCTGCGGCAAGCCCACATCCACGGCATGCATGCTCGCCTGAATGTTGGAAAGATTGCCCAGCGTAGAGCCGCCCGCCATGTCGCTTCGGTTGGCAAACGCCTGATAGGGCACTTGGGCGTTCTCGAGCACCGCCACGAGCGCAGCGCGGCTAAAGGCATCCGTGCAGTAGTGCTGATTTGCAGCTTCCTTGATCACCAAGCCGGCGTTGAGCATGGGACGGGCGCCCTCATCGGCGCAGTCGGGGCGGTTGGGATGCAGCGCATGGGCGTTATCGCAGGACACGAGCATCGAGGCAGCAAGTGCTCGACGGTAATCCTCTTCGTCAAAGCCCAGGCCTTCATTTACGCGTACGAGCGTATCGCGCAAGAAGGTAGACATGGCACCTTGCTTGGTACCCGATCCAACTTCCTCGTTATCAAAACAAGCAAAGAGACTCACATCGTGCTCGTTGGTCTGCGCAAGCATGGCCTCGAGCGAAGTATAGGCACAGGCAAGGTCGTCGAGTTTAGGTGCCGAGACAAATTCGTCTGCAACGCCCCATACACAGGAACGCTGGCGGTTCACCAAAAACAAGTCGCGCGCCAAGACGTCGGCAACGTCCACACCCAGCTCATCGGCGACCATCTGGTCGAGCGAGCCCGCAGGAAGCGCGCCGGCGGAGATGAGGGGGCACAAGTCGCGGGCGCGATTGGGCGCAAAGCCATTGTTGACGTCGCGATTCATGTGAATAGCAAGGCTGGGAATAATGGCGATATCGCGGTCAAGCGAGAACAGACGGCTCTCCACGCGCGCGCCCGTGCGCACAAGCACGCGACCCGCAAGCGACAGGGGGCGATCAAACCAGGTGTAGTCGATCATGCCGCCATAGGCTTCTACATTAAGGCGCAGATAGCCTTGCGGTCCCTCGAGCTCGCCCACAGACTTAACCTTGAACGTAGGGGAATCGCCATGGGACGCAGTGAGTTGAAAATGATAGGGGGCGGCAGCGCAGGGCTTCTCGGCAGTTGCCTGTGCGACCTGCGCGCCCACGTGCCAGGCGATGACGCTCGAGTTGTTGCGACGCGTATAGTAGCTCCCACCGCGTTCGATGGTCCATGCGGAGCCCTCGGGCAGATAGACGTAGCCAGCCTGCTCCAAGCGCTCAGACAGCGTCATTGCCGTGTGGAACATGCTAGGACAGCTGTCGATAAAGTTGATAAGCGACTCCGCTGCCGTCAAATCTTCTTTGGTGATGATATCGGATGCCATGTATGCCTCTTTCCATTTATCACATGGTCATGCGAGCGAACATTTGCATAAGCCTAACGCGCACGGCATCTTTGTGCAAAGCTATAATGGGCCAAACGAAAGGGGCAGATATGGCGCGAGGCATCGGCATCGATTTGGTTCGCATCGACGACGTTGCCGACCATCTCGGCAAGGCCGCATGTACATGCAACACGGCAGCGTCGCCCTGGTTGACGCATTTATTTACCTCTACAGAGCTTGAAATGGCTTTTGCCCGACAGCAGCCCGCAGAATTTCTTGCCGGCAGGCTTGCCGTCAAACACGCTGCGCGCAAAGCGGTCGGCCCACTTATCAATGGAGAATTCGACCTGCGCTGGGTCGAAACACTCCGAGCCACGTCTGGCGCCCCCTATGTCAATGTCGAGATGCCCGCTCTGCGCAAGGCCCTTGATGAGGCCCACGTTGACGAACTGCTCGTCTCCATCAGCAATGATGGAGGCTATGCAGCAGCAATCGTGCTCGCACAGTAGCCGGAGTCACGCGGTAGCCGTGCTCGCATGGTAGCCGTGCTCGCATGGTCATCGCACTCGCGCGGTAACCGGTTTTCTTCATATTCGTGAGCGACTGACGACGCAATGAATGGCGGTAAAACGTGCATTTTGAAACGAGTGGCGGCTATTGATGCAAAACGGGGCCGTTTCTCGCCAATAAACGTTCGAGAAACCGCCGCTCATCGAGAAACGTTCGAAAACCGCCACTCATCGTGGATGCACCGATACTACAACCGAGCACCAGCGTCGTTGCAAAAGCGTTTCTCGACATCGAGCAGCCATTTCTTTCGATCAAGACCGCCGGCGTAACCCGTAAGGGCGCCATTAGCGCCCACCACACGATGGCACGGAACGATAATCGAAACCGGGTTTCGACCCACAGCACCGCCCACCGCGCGAGGGCTCGTGGAACGTTCATCGCCCGCAGCGAGGCGTCGACGGCAAATCTCGTCGGACACCCAGCCATACGTCACCGTAGAGCCACGCGGAACGCTCTGCAGCACGCTCCACACCTCAAGCTGAAATGGCGTACCTATCAGATGGAGCGGAGGCGTATACGCAGGTGCACGCCCGGCAAAAAAGGTGTCGAGCCAAGCCCAGGTGTAATCGAGCACGGCAGATGCCGAACCCAAGCCGTTCGGTACGCCCTCGCCATCGAGGGTCGCGCCATAGTGCGCCTGACCTTCAAACCAAAGGCCGGTAAGCCCGCGCGCATCGGCAGCAAGGGTAATCATGCCGAGCGGCGATCGATACGACTTGGTAATCATGTGCTTCCCCTTTGCGCCGCTCTTTCCCTCGTCCTCATCCGCAGCCTAGTATAAAGGCAAAAGCAGCAGAGCCCGCTTCGGTGCCGTCTTCGCGCCGTGCGAAATCGTGCCGTGTGTCATTTACGCTTGGCGGAATCGAGGTGGGCACAAGCCCTGCGGACGGCGATAATGAAAGCATCCGATCAGATAGGGCACCTTCATGGCATATATCGAGTTTTCCAACGTCATCAAGGCTTACGGCACGGGTGAGGCCGAGATTCACGCACTCGACGGCGCAAGCTTTACCGTCGAGCGTGGCGAGCTTGCCATTATCTTGGGCGCTTCGGGCGCAGGCAAGACTACGGCACTCAACATCCTGGGCGGCATGGATACCGCGACATCGGGCTCCGTCACCGTTGACGGGCGCGACATCAGCCATGCAAACGAAGGAGAGCTTGTCTCGTACCGCCGCGCCGACGTCGGCTTCGTCTTCCAGTTCTACAACCTCGTTCCCAACCTCACCGCACTGGAAAACGTCGAACTCGCAGCTCAAATCTGCCCCGACTCACTCGATCCCGCCGAGACACTTGCCAAAGTGGGCCTCGAAGCACGCATGGACAACTTCCCCGCCCAGCTCTCCGGCGGCGAGCAGCAGCGCGTAGCCATCGCGCGTGCCCTCGCCAAGAATCCCAAGCTCCTGCTGTGCGACGAGCCCACGGGTGCCCTCGACTACCAGACCGGCAAGCAGATTTTGCAGCTGCTGCAGGACACCTGTCGTCGCGAGGGCATCACGGTCATCATCATCACGCACAACTCTGCGCTTGCCCCCATGGCCGATCGTCTCATCCGCTTTAAGAGCGGCAAGGTAACCGACGAGACCCTGCAGCCAAACCCCACCCCCATCGAGCAAATCGAGTGGTAGATGGCACCAACAGGCCGAGTTGTGTGCATCGAAGCGCAAATCTTCACAAAATAACTCTGTCTTGTTTTTGTCACACTCAGGGGAGGGTTACGGTGAAGCAGATGGTGTGGGCATCGAGCGCTTGGGCGCGGATGCTGCCACCGTGGGCCTCGACGATTGCCTGCGCCACAGAAAGGCCCACTCCAGAGCCGCCCGTCTGCGAGTTGCGGCTGGTGTCTGCACGATAGAAGCGGTCGAACAGGCGCTTCAAATCACCCTCCGGCATCGCATCTACCGCGTTACTCACCTGCAAAGTCACCCCGCCACGCGAGCGCTTCTTAAGCGCAAGCTCGATTTCGCTACCGTCACTCGCATAGCGCGTGGCGTTATCCAGCAAAAGCTCCACCACCTGCGACAATGCCGAGATATCGCCCTGCACATGCAGCCCACTCTCCAAGTTGCGCACGAGCTTCTTTCCGCGCGACTCGGCAACAGCGCAAAACGGTTCCGACGCATATTCCGCCAACTCGGATAAATCCAGATCAGTCTTCTCAAACTGCGTGGCGCCTTCGTCCATGCGCGCGAGGAACACCAGCCTATCGGTCAGCGATTTAAGCCGTGTCACCTGCGCGGCAATACTTTGCGTCCACTCGCTTTCGCCCGCTTCAATCTCCATCACATCATTTGCAGCAGCGATTACCGCCAACGGGGTCTTGATCTCATGGCTTGCATCGGTGATGAAACGCTGCTGCTTACGATAGCTCTCCACGATAGGACGAACCGCGATGCGTGAGAAAATCACTACCAATACGAGCACGAGCAACCAAGCGCCCACGCCAATGGCAGCGCTTGCACCCAAAAACGCCTCGAAATTGGATAGTTCGCGCGAGCAGTTCACGAACACATAGAGGGACCCCTCGTCCGCATCCACCACCCGGTAGCGATACGCGCCATAAAAGCCGTGTTTTGCACCCGAAACACTTACCTGCAAAGCATACGTGCACGCATCCTGCGCCGTTGTCGCCGCAACATGGTTGACGTCCACCCCGACAATCGCACCGTCGTCATCCACGATCACCGTAAAGTAACGCGTGTCGTACGGTGCCTCCTTATCCATGATGTCGGCAACTCGTTTGTCCAGATCAAAAGAGCGGTCGAATAACCCAGACGTTCCGATATAGGCAGCCGAAAGCTCCTTGAGTATCACCACAGAAGCGTCGGACATCTCCTCCTGGTCAGCTTGGCCCCCGTCCGCGCTGGAGACGCCGGGGAAGCTTCCGCCGTTTTGGATAATCGCCTCGATGCGATCGTCCGCCATGCGGCACACGCTTTGGTAGTTGACGACATTGATAACCACCAGAATGAGTGCCAGCGCAGCAGCAACCGAAAGCATGGCTACGAGCACGAACTTTTGGCGAAGACGCTTCTCCATCACAGCTCGCCCTCAACGCACTCGAGTGAATATCCCTGATTGCGCGCAGCTCGGATGCATACGTTGGCCCCCACTGCCACGAGCTTCTTGCGCAGATAGGAGATGTAGACCCACACCACGTTGGAGGTCTCGAGCGCATCGTCACCCCAGACTCGGGACAGCAGGCGCTCGGTGGGCGTAACCAACCCTGGATGTGCCATGAAATACTCCATGAGCTGAAACTCTCGATTGGCAAGATGCTCTTCCCCCACAGGACCCGCAAGCGTGCAGGAAGCGCAATCGAGACGAACGTTGCCGACAGAGAGGGTGGTCGCGTCAATCGCAGTCGCACTGCGCGTCATGGCGCGAATACGCGCGAGCAGTTCTTTTGCCGCAAAGGGTTTGGTGAGGTAATCGTTGGCGCCGGCGTCGAGGCCCTCGACTTTATCCGCCACTTCACTTTTTGCCGTCAGCATGATGATAGGCAGCCGAATCCCGCTCTGACGCGCCTGGCGCAGCACCTCGATACCATCCATACCGGGCATCATGATGTCGAGAATCGCGGCATCGAATACCTGGCGCCGAAGATGATCGAGAGCAGTCAGGCCATCATGGACCGCATCGACTTCATAGCCGCTGTGCCGCAAAATCGCTGTAAGGGCGCGCGAGAGCTCGAGTTCATCCTCCGCCAATAGGAGCCGCATCATCCTCGCCTTTCACTGTTGCCATCTGTTGGCTTTGATAATAACGCAGCGGGCAAAGCCTTAGTCGAACCTTAGCAGCCACCCTATACACGCAGGCGTTTTTGCAGGATAGACCTTAGCCGAACCTAAGCATTGGCAACCGCGCGCAAGAACTGTCGCCACTGCGGTACAACAGATTTCGAGCACGGCGGCGGGTACGCGAGACCAGGCACACACACTTTCCTTCCCCCATGCCTGCGCCCGTCGCCCGTTGCTCGCAATCCATCCGATAAGCCGCATGGCAGAAGCGACTCGCCTCCATGCACGATCGACGAGAGGAGCGCGAACAAACTCTCCAGAAAAACCCACTGCCATCCACCAAAAAGGCACCTCGGCTGGGCACGTGCCCGACCGAGGCGCCTTTTGCGTACAGCGATAGCGCGTATGTCAGAAGCTTGCGCTCTACTCTTCCGTAAGAAGCTTTGCAATCTGGACGGCATTGGTGGCAGCGCCCTTGCGAATCTGGTCGCCACAGCACCAGAAGGTGATGCCGCGCGTGACTTCCGGATTGGAGATGTCACGACGAACGCGGCCGACCCAGATCAGGTCCTGATCGCTCGTAAAGAGCGGCATGGGGCAGCGATCCGAAGCATCAGCGGCATCCATGTCGTCCACCAGCTTGACACCGGGAGCGGCAGCAAGGGCCTCGCGAGCCTCTTCGACCGTGATGTCGCGCTCGAACTCAAGCGTGATGCTCTCGGAGTGCGAGCGCAGCACGGGCACGCGCACACAGGTGCAGTTTACGCGCAGCTCGGGCAGATGCATAATCTTGCGGCCCTCGTTTTGAAGCTTCATCTCCTCGGAGGTGAAACCTTCCTCCTTCACGCCGCCGATCTGCGGAATGAGATTATTGGCAAGCTGCGCCGCAAAAGCGCGCGGATCGGGAAGCTGCTCGCCGCGGCCCAGAGCAGCAAGCTGCTCCTCGAGCTCACGCATGCCCGGAACGCCAGCGCCCGAAGCCGCCTGGTACGTGCTCACAACCATGCGCTTGACGCCCGCGAGCTTGTGCAGCGGCCAGGTGGGCACCAAGCCGATGATGGTCGCACAGTTGGGATTGGCGATAAGGCCCTTGTGCCATTTGATGTCCTCGGCGTTAATCTCGGGCACCACCAGGGGAACATCGGGGTCAAGACGGAACGCATGGGAGTTGTCCACAACCACAGCGCCGCGCTTCACGGCCTCGGGCAAAAGCGTCTTGGCGAGGTCATCCTCAACGGCGCCGAGTACGATATCGCAGCCCTCAAACGCCTCGGGGCAGGCCTCCTCGATCACCACCTGCTCGCCGCGGAACTCAACAGCCTTGCCGGCAGAGCGAGCGCTCGCCAGCAGCTTGAGCTTGCCCACGGGGAAATCCTGCTCGTCAAGGCCCTGGAGCATCTGGGTGCCCACGGCTCCCGTCGCGCCCAAAATAGCCACCGTGTACTGTTTCATGCTTCCCCCTTTTAGGTCATGCTCTTCTCCTGCAACCTGCGCAGGCCAAATGATTGTCTTCCTTTTATACGAGAACGGAGTGGACTCGAAGCCCACTCCGTCGAAATGAAATCGAAACGAAACCCGAAACCAACAGGATGAATGAAATCTCCCTCAAAGCCAAGGCGCTCGCTATTTAGTAAGCGATGCCAATCCCAGGTCGATAGTCGAAGGCTCATCCAGATCGGCAACCTTCACGATGCCGTTCTCGTCCGAGAATGCACGGTAGATGGTGCGGATGGCCAGCTCAAAATCCTTCTCGTCCACGCCGATGATGATGTTGATCTCGTCGCAGCTCTGCGAAATCATACGCACGCTCACGCCTGCCTGGCCAAGCATGCCAAAGAGATGCCCCGAGATGCCGGCGCGTCCGCGCAGATTGCGGCCAACGGTAGCGATGAGCGCAAGACCTTCAACAACCTCGATCTCCAGCGGCTCAACCTCTTTTTGGATGTCTGCCACGAGCGAATAGAGCGAATCGTTCACGTCTTCCTTCTGCACAACGGCGCCAAAGCGGTCGACACCGGTGGGCATGTGCTCAACCGAAACGTTATAGCGCTCGAAGACGGAAAGCGCGCGGCGCATAAAACCAATGCGCGGCTTAGTGCGGTCGCGCGCAACATTGATGGCAACAAAGCCGCTCTTGCCGGCCACTCCGGTAATGATGGGCTCGGCTGCGCCCTCGTCGGCGGTCTCGCTGATGATGGTGCCGGGGTCTTGCGGAGCGTTCGTGTTCTTGATGACCAGCGGGATACCGGCCTCGCGCACGGGGAAGACAGCTTCCTCATGCAAAACACTTGCACCCATGTAAGAAAGCTCGCGCAGCTCCTCGTAGGTAACACGTGCGATAGGCTGTGCCTCGGGAACAATGCGCGGATCTGCCGAGAAGAAGCCCGATACGTCGGTCCAATTCTCGTACAGGTCGGCGCCCAAGCACTTGGCAAGAATAGATCCAGAGATGTCTCCGCCGCCACGGTCGAGCAGCTTGATCTGACCCTCACGAGTCGCACCGTAGAAACCGGGCATAACAAAGCCCGCCTGCTGGCTGTACTCCTCCACAAGCTCGGTGGTGCGCCTCATGCTAAGCGTACCGTCGTGATGGAAAGCGATGACCTTCGATGCATCCAGGAACGGTAGGCCCAGGTACTCGGCCATCAGACGAGCGGTAAAGTACTCGCCGCGGCTCACGAGCTCCTCGGTGGAGTAGCCGCCAGTGCTTGCACGCTCGGCAAATGCCGCAAACTCCTCGCGAATAGGATAGGTGAGCTCAAGTTCATCGGCGATATCAAAGTAACGCTGGCCAATATCCTTGAGCAGATCCTCACAAGATACATGGTATTTAACGTGGGCACTCACCAGATAAAGCAGGTCGGTCACCTTGGTGTCGCCCTTGAAACGACGACCGCAAGCGGAAACCACCACAAAACGACGCGCCGGATCGGCGTCGACGATTGCTTTGATTTTCTTGAAGTGCTCGGCATCTGCGACTGATGAGCCGCCAAACTTAGCGATCTTGATCATGCGAACTAAAACCCTCCTGATAGGAACGCACCAAATGACGACGCGCCCATAATCGTAGGTGCAAGTCTACTAAACACCCTGGGATGTTGTCGTGGGCATCTACATTGTTTCCAAAAGAAAAACGGCCTGTGTGCTGCACCTGTTCTCCGAGGGTCGCGGCTCCACGTGCCCAAACGCTTCTGATACCATGAGCGCACACGTTACGCCCTGGGCTTTCAAGGAGTCGACGACATGGGTTTTTACCATAGCACACGTTCCGCTTCGCCAACCTTTACGAGCAAGGAGGCTATCCGCCGCGGCATCGCCCCAGACGGAGGCCTGTTTGTGTCCGACGACCTGGGTGGCACCACCATTGACATCTCCACATTGGCAAACAAGGATTACCCCACGCTTGCGCGCGAGGTCATGGGCGCCCTTCTGCCCGATTACTCCGCAGACGAGATCGCCGCGTGCGTGGACGAGGCATACACCGGCACCTTCGCTTCGAGCGAAGTGACGCCGCTCGTGCCCCTTTCTCAAGCACCCAATGCAGATGGCACCCCCACCTATGTTATGGAGCTCTTTGGCGGCCCCACGAGCGCGTTCAAGGACGTCGCGCTGCAGATGCTCCCCCGCCTTATGGCGCGCACCGCAGGAGCCGAAGGTGAGCGCATCATGATCGTCACCGCCACCTCGGGCGACACGGGCAAGGCGGCCCTTGCAGGATTCGCCGATGCCCCGGGCTGCGGCATCACCGTCTTCTACCCGGAAGGCAAAGTGAGCCATGTCCAGAATCTGCAGATGTCCACGCAGGAAGGCGCCAATGTCGCCGTCTGTGCCGTGCGCGGCAATTTTGACGATGCGCAGACCGCTGTCAAGCAGATCTTTGCAAACAAGGAACTGGGAGAGCGTCTGGCCGCGGGCGGCACGGTCCTTTCTTCCGCGAACTCCATCAACGTGGGCCGTCTGGTCCCGCAGGTTGTCTACTACTTTGCGGCCTATGCGCAGCTGCTGCGCGCAGGCGCCATCCAGGTTGGCGACGCCGTCGAGTTCTGCGTGCCCACCGGCAACTTTGGCGATATCCTCGCCGGCTACTACGCCAAGCGCATGGGCCTGCCCGTAGCAAAGCTCCTCGTGGCCTCCGACAAGAACAACGTGCTGGCAGACTTCTTGGCAACCGGCACCTACGACCGCGAGCGCCCCTTCTACACCACCACTTCCCCCTCGATGGACATCCTGGTTTCCTCGAACTTGGAGCGCATGCTGTACTACCTGGCAGACGGCGACTGCGAGCTCGTGGCGGACCTCATGTCCAAGCTCACCGACAAGGGCAACTATCAGATTCCTGCCGAGCTTCTCGAGCGCATCCGCGCCGTCTTTGACGGCGGATGGGCCGACGAAGACCAGGTGGCCGCCGCCATTCGTCGCTGTTGGGACGAAAACGGCTACGTGATCGACCCGCACACCGCCTGCGGCTATCACGTGATGGAGCAGACCGCTGCCGTCGAGGGCACCGCTTGCCGCGTGCTGCTCTCTACCGCAAGCCCCTATAAGTTCCCCAAGGCCGTGGCCGAAGCGCTGGGTCTTTTCTGCCCGCCCGACGATTTTGCCTGCATGGAGGTGCTCGCCAAGCACACCGGCACCACCGCGCCCGCACAGCTCGCCGGTCTCAAAACCAAGCCCGTACGTTTTGAAGACGTGGTCGACGTTGCCGACATGGGTTCCTACGTGGAGCAGGCAGCCAGTCGCATCGCCAAGGAGGCCTAAGACCCCATGATCCGCATCACGGTACCCGCCACCAGCGCAAACCTGGGCATCGGCTACGATACCCTCGGCATGGCCGTCTCGCTGTATTCGCACTTCACGTTCGACCGCGCCGAAACTCTCACCATCACGGGCTGCCCCGAGCAATTTCAAAACGAAGACAACCTTGTCTACGAGAGCTTCGTGAACGCTCTTGCCGAATGGGGCGAGAAGACCTTCCCCGTCTCCATCGACATCTCCACCGAAGTACCCGTCGCCCGCGGTCTGGGCTCGAGTTCCACCTGCGTGGTCGCCGGCATCATGGGCGCCGCAGCGCTCACGGGCCACACCGTTACCCGTGAGGAGCTTGTGGCCATCGCCACCGCTGTCGAGGGACATCCTGACAACGTGGCTCCCGCCATCTTGGGCGCAGCCGTCTGCTCGTTCACGCCGGAAGGCGAGCTCCCCCGCTGCTTGCGCTATGAGGTGAGCAAGCGCCTTCGCTTCATCACCATCATCCCGCCCTATGAGGTGCACACGAGCGATGCACGCAAGGTTGTTCCGCAAGAGGTGCCGCTGTCCACCGCTGTTTGGCAGATGGGACGCATTGCCGGCCTCACGCGCGGTTTGGAGATGGGCGACCTCGATCTGATTGCCGCTTCCAACGACGACCGCCTGCAGGAACCTTACCGTCGTGCGCTCATCCCCGACTACGACGCTATTCGCGAAACCTGCCTGACGGGCGGCGCTAAGACCATGTGGATCTCGGGCTCTGGCTCGACCCTCATGGCCGTAACCGACGACACCATCGTGGCCAAGTTCCTGCAGGTACGCCTACGCGAGCGCTTCCCCGAGTGCGAGACGCATATTTTGACGTGCGACACGGATGGCGCCCAAATCGAGTACCTGTAGGCGCGGTGTCTTTGTTGTGGGCCCTCCCTCCGGGGGGTCCCTTCCGAAAACGTCCTCGACAAATGAATTCCCCCGCCCATGCTCCTTCGGAGCTATGGGCGGGGGAATTCTTGTCTGCGGAATGTTTTCGGAAGGGACCCCCCGGAGGGAGGGCCAGGGTAACATTGTCGCGCCTACAGGGGCACGCTTTGGAGGATCGCCGGGCTTGGGAACTTACTCGCCTACCTTTTCCAGATCGTAAGGGGTAGTTTGGTAGACATAGTAGTTCAGCCAGTTGGTGTAGAAGAGCTGGGCTTGGGAGCGCCAGATGTTCAGGGGAGCGCGGGTGGGATCGTCGTCCGGGAAGTAGTTCACTGGAATCTCGGGATTAATGCCACGCTTGACGTCGCGTTCGTACTCGAGCTTAAGGGTATCTGTATCGTACTCGGGATGGCCAAACACGAAGAAGCGACGGCTGTCGACCGACTTCACGATGTAGAGGCCCACTTCGTCCGACACGGCAACGATTTCAAGATCGTCCACAGCCTCAACGTCTTCGATTTTCACATCGGTATTACGCGAGTGCACAGCATAGAATCGATCGTCAAAACCCCTCACGAGCGGGCTTTTTGGCTTAAGCAAACGATGCTCAAAAACGCCCGACGCCTTTTTTGGCAGACGATACTTCTGAATACCGTAGTGGTAATACAAGCCCGCCTGCGCGCCCCAGCAGATATGCAGCGTGGAATGCACATGCGTGCTCGACCAATCCATGATGCGGCAAAGCTCTTCCCAATAATCCACCTCTTCGAACTCCATGAGCTCAACAGGGGCCCCGGTAATAATCAGACCGTCATAATGCTCGTTTTCGATGTCCTCAAAGGTGCGGTAAAACGTCTCCAAATGCCCCGCCGACACATGCGTTGCCTCGTGGCTCTTGGTGCGCAGCAGGTCTACCTGAATTTGCAGCGGCGTATTGGAAAGCTTGCGCATGAGCTGCGTCTCGGTAGCGATCTTGGTGGGCATGAGATTCAAAATCAGCACGCGCAAAGGACGAATGTCCTGGTGGAGAGCACGAAACTCCGTCATGACAAAAATGTTCTCGCCCTCGAGGATCTCGGTTGCGGGCAGAGCATCAGGAATTCGAATCGGCACGACGCATACACTCCTTCACTCACACGCTTAACGACACGTTCGGCATTGGTTTTGATTGTACCGTGGCATGTATGCCGCGCACCCCAACGTGTCAAATAAAACTCGAGAACGCCGCGTGTGCCTAACGCCTAAAAGGCGGGAAGGCCACCTGTGTCGCCATGGAGCTCGAAGGCAAGAATACGATCCGTGAGCCGCTCGAGTGTCTGCGTCGTATCGGGGCGTGCGCTCATCTTCTCAATCAAGCCGCTATGCAATAGATCGGTGAAGCCCGCATCATGCGCGTGATAGCACCCATTCAAGACAAAGGCCACATGGCGATAATCCGGACCGCACACCGCCACCAGCGTGTTTCCGTACAGACGCTTAGCACGCTCTGGCTCGACGCCAATCTTCACATACCAAGAAGGCACATCGCACACGCCTTGCTCGGCAAAGAAGCGTTTGATCTCGCCACAGCCCGCAAGCGGATAGGCCGGAATATCCCAACCCTGCTTGCGCGCAAAATGGTAAATGTAGTGTGAGGCGTCTCCCACCTCGATATGGCCCTCCATGATCGTGGCCAAGACACGCGCGGCACAGGCCGCGTCTATGCGCACGGAGCCGCCCATGATGAGCTGCGCCAAGCCCTCAACTGTTACATTATGTGCACGCGGGCCGTACATCGTGCAATCACCGCTCTCCCCCATTGCCATAGAACTACAATGAGCAAACTATTCGCTCGCAGAAAGGCTTACCACTATGGCATCAACACGTAAAGTTGGCATCATCGGTTTGGGACACGTTGGCGCGCACGTCGCCAACAGCTTGCTTCTGCAGGGCTTGGCCGATGAACTCTATCTTTGCGACGTCAAGGCGCAAAAGGTCCTGTCCGAAACCCAGGACCTGCACGACTCCCTCACTTTTGTTCCCTTCAACACAAAGATCGTCAATGTAGGCGACAGGTACGAGGAGCTCGCCTCGTGCGACATCATCGTTAACGCCGCAGGCAACGTGGCCATGGCCGCAGGCAACCGTGACGGCGAGCTGTTCTGCACCACCGACTCTGCCCGCTCCTTCGCCAACCGCGTTGTCGATGCCGGATTCAATGGCATCTGGGTATCCATCGCAAACCCCTGTGACGTAGTGTGCACGACCATCTGGCACCTGACCAACTATGACCCCAAGAAGATTATCGGCTCGGGTTGCGGCCTGGATTCCGCGCGCTTGCATTCCGAGATTTCCAAGAAATGCGGCATCAGCCCCAAGTCCATCGATGCTTATATGATTGGCGAGCACGGCTTTAGCCAGATTGCCGCCTGGAAGGCCGCGACCATCGCCGGCAAGCCGCTTTCTGAGCTTGCGTGCGAATATCCCGAGCAATATGGCTTTGACCAGGCAGAAGTCGAGGAACTTGCACGCAAGGGCGGCTATGTGACCTATGAGGGCAAGGGCTGCACCGAGTACGCCGTGGCCAATTCCGCTGCGCGCGTCTGCGCTGCCGTGCTGCACAACGAGCACGCCGTACTTTCCGCATCCACCCTCATGTGCGGCCAGTATGGCGAAGAGGGCATCTTCACGTCGCTCCCCTGCGTAATTGGTGCCGAGGGCATCGAGCAGGTCTACACTCTCGACCTCTCCGATGCCGAGCTCGAAGGCTTCCATAAGAGCTGCCAGCACATCCGTGATAACATCGCCCAGCTTGCCTGGTGGTAAACAGGCGCCGGCCCTTCGTTGCTGCCATTCCGCCTCGTTGGCGCTCCTCAAAAAGCTAAATGAAGCAGAAAATCCCATTTAGAAGCCGCAACAGCAGCTCTAAATGGGATTTTCTGCTTCATTTGGAAAGCAATCTAGATTCCGGAACGGCAGGCCGCCCTATCGCACTCCGGGGCCGATGCGAGGAATTCCAAAAGCCTCGAGCAAAGACTCCATATAGCCCGGCTCAAATATCTGGCGGACGAGAACGCGCATGACGGGCATGCCCAGAGCCGTAAGCCGAGATTCCCTTTGGCGCTCTTCAACAAGAACATCCTGAGTCGTTTTACCCTTCAGGCAATCGGCATCCTTGTACTTTCTCGCGCCATCGACCTCGCCGATTACGCATCTGCCGTCATCGAGCTCCCACAGCATGTCGACGCGATACACATGACCCTGGTTTAACGGATCGGGCAACTCGGCCTGAAGCATTATCGGAGGCATAAATCCCAGCTCAATAATTATGCCGCGAACCATCGATTCGCCACCATTTTCAGATTCTCCATCAGCATGGGCAAAGGCTGCGCGAGCACGCCCGATACCACGGCGTCGATATCCCTCGCGCTGCGCGTATTCAAGCAGGTCTTCTCGCGATATGAGCAGATATCTCAGCGCGCTGTCAATCGTAGGCAGCGCAAGGTGGACAGGGGCATCGAGAGCAGACTCCAGAAGCGTTTGGCAAAGCCCCGTAACGTTTGCCTCTCCTTCCAAATGGACATCAGTCGGTGCGAGACGCGATACCCAAAGATGCTTAGAGCGGCGTCGATACGAGGCATTGGGCGCGCATATTCGAATCGGATTGAGGCGGCTGTATGGAACCCATAGTCCATACATAAGTGCCGCGGAAAAAGACGTGAAGACCCATTCGGGGTGTAGTTCCGCGAGCGTTTTGACGACACGAGTCGCAACCAAACGGCGATATTCCTGTGCCGACCAGCAAGAACGTTCAAAAAGACCCGGATACGGGCTATACACTTCTTTTGCCTCGACGCGACGCAAGAGAGCCTTTTCCACACTGCGCGAATTCGGGTACAGGCAGCGCCGCCTCTCCTCAGACTCTTTAAAGAGCCTTTCAAGCTCTTCGCCACATGCGGTGTGCTTCATATGGCCTCCCCCCATTGCAGCAAAGCTAACAAGAAGGGTGTCCTTTTGTTAGGCGTGTCAATCTCCTCCGCAATCTAACAGGGCAGGTCAGACGCAATATTTCCTCGTGAAACGAAGAGAGAGATCAGCAAACGGTCAATTTACGCCGCGAGTGGCATCTCCAACAAACCAAACTGCCCAGTTATCAACAAAAGCGTCGGGCAGCGATGACAGGTTTTCAACAGTCGCACGCCAGCTCTGCACCGCCCCCGATGCCCTCAGGCAGCCAACTGCAAGCCCGTCCCCCACCCCGGCGGCAATCTCAAATCCTAAATGAAGCAAAAAATCCCATTTAGAAGCGCGACAACGGTTCTAAATGGGATTTATTGCTTCATTTGGGAAAGGGGCTGGGTGCGAGAAGCGCCTGCGACTGGGTGCGAGAAGCGCCTGCGGCCGCGCGCGGTCGCAGGCATGCCCAACAGGCGAGACTTACTCTCCAGCCACACGACAACCGGCAGCAGCTGCCAGCTCGGCCTCCTCCGGGTAGTAGATGCGCCAGGTGCGACGCAACTGCGTCATCAGATCCATGACGTCGGCCGCAAAGACGATCATCGCGTCTTCCACGCGGTCCCCGGCAACGGCTTTCTCGAGGTCGGCCACCTCGTAGGCAAGAGCGTATGCCTCCTCACCCACATGAACCTCCTCGCGCTCGCCCGTCGCCGTCCATACGATAGTGGCACGGTCAGCACGCGGGTAGTCCATGACCTCGATATAGCAATTCTCAAACGAGAGCACGGCGCGCTTGGGCTGCTTGGAATGGAGCGTAAGGGAGATCACGGCCATCTGCATATCGGGGTTGCGCATCACGATGCCGCTCGTCACGTCTACGCCGGTATTGCAAGCGTTGGCGATGGAGACAACATCCTCGGGCTGCGAAAGCATAAACATGCGCGCCATGGTAAGGGCGTACACGCCAATGTCGAGCATCGCGCCGCCAGCCAGGCGTGGATTGTAAAAACGATTCTCCGGATCAAAATCCTTATAGCTGCCAAAGCTCACCTGGGCAATGCTCATGTTGCCGAACTCGTCCTTCTCGGCACGGCGGATAAGCTCGCGGTAGAGCGGCATATGAAGGATGGTCGTGGCATCGATAAGCTGCACGCCGTGCTCGTCGGCAATCGCGCGCGCTTCGTTGAGCTCCTCCGAATTGAGGGTAATCGCCTTCTCGCACAGTACGTGCTTGCCGGCAGAAAGTGCGGCGCGCAGATAGTGGATGTGCGTATTGTGCGGCGTGGTGATATACACCGCGTCGATAGTGGGATCGGCACAAAGCTCCTCGAGCGTATCGTACACGCGGGCCACATCGTACTTCTCGGCAAAAGCGACCGCCTTCTCGTGTGTGCGGTTGTAGATGCCGGCAAGTTTGCGGCCAGCGAGCTCGAGCGTTGAAGCCATCTGGTTGGCAATCACGCCGCAACCGATAACAGCCCACGTAAGCTGGGGAGCCGTGAAGATATCATCGGGAAACGGCTTGCCCTCAACCGAAGCGAAGGCGGCGCGGGCTGCCTCGGCGGCATCACGCGGTGCAGACTGTTGAGACATACAAGCTCCTCAATATGCTGGGGGATAGATTTATCCGTCATATTGTACGGACATCGAAGCGGCAGAACAAACACTATTCGCGTGCGTGCAACTCTTCGAAAGCGGCGATTTCTGCCATGAAGCGCTCGCCAAAACTCTCGGCCTTTTTCTCGCCGATACCCGACACCTCGAGCAGCTCATCGAATGAATGGGGGCGTTGGCGACACAGGGCGCGCAGCGTTTTATCGGGAAACACCACATAGCTGGGAACCTGCATCTCCTGCGCCAGCTCCGTGCGAAGTGCCCTCAGGCGCTCGAAGAGCTCCACATCGTCGCCCACGCGCGGCACGCTCCTGGCGTCTGATTCCTCGCGCAGCAAATCGACCGCGCGACGCGCCCGCGAGCCGCGGCTCTTCTTTGCCGCCCGCTTCACGGTAAACGTAAACGCGCCGGTATCGGCAGCGAGGCCTCCATCCGCATCCACAACCTCCACCGCACGGGACCCCAAAAGCAGCGTGGGATATTGCCCTTGTGAGCTTGCCAGATACCCGCGCCCGCACAGCTGGTCGATCAGATTGCGAATGCGTCCGGCCGACTCTGCCGCCAAGCTGCCATAGCCTGCAGCCTCGTCCAGATGCAGCTCAAAGATACGCTGCGTCTTTCCACCATGCAGCACATCGGCCACAAGCGACTTCCCAAAGCGCCCGGGTCGTGCAGCGACAAACGCCATAACAGCGCGAGCAGCCTCGGTCATGTCCTCGACCTCGTACTCCGTCAGGCAATTGCCGCAGTTTCCGCAACCGGTCCCTGTTTCGGCCGCATGTGCCAGCACCTCGGCAGCAGCGTCCTCGTCGCCAAAGTAGCGCAGCATATACTCGCGCAAACAACCGGTTGTCTTGCAATAGCCCTCCATCTGGGCGATAAGCCTAAAGCGATTCTGCCGCGCACGCAGGCGCTGCTCTTCATCGAGTTGCTCGTCATCGGGCTCCTGCTCGGCAAAGAAACGACGCAAGCGCAGATCGTTGCCGTTCCAAAGCAAAAAGCAGCTCGCAGGGTCGCCGTCGCGACCGGCACGCCCAGCCTCCTGATAGTAAGCCTCGATGCTCTCGGGCGCGTTATTGTGGATGACATAGCGCACGTTGGGCTTGTCGATACCCATGCCAAAGGCGTTGGTGGCGACCATCACACGCACGTCGTCGCGCACAAATGCCTGCTGGTTTTGCGTTCGAGACTCCATGCCCATACCGGCATGGTAGCTCGCAATGCGCATATCGAGCCCCTGTTTTTCCACCGCATCTTGCAATGTTAACGTCAGCTCGTCCACGCTCTTGCGCGTGGCACAGTAGACGATTCCCGCTTCGTCGGGATGTTCTGTCACATACCGACAAATCCACGATGCCTTCTGGCGCTCGGGCATCTCCTGCACCTCAAACGATAAATTGGGCCGGTCAAAACCCGTCACCACAACCTGCGGTGCATGCAAGCACAGCATCTGCTGGATATCCATACGCACACGCTCGGTTGCCGTAGCGGTAAACGCCGCGACCACGGGACGTTGTGGCAGCGCCTCGATAAACTGAGCGATCTGAAGATACGCCGGCCTAAAATCCTGCCCCCACTGACTCACGCAGTGAGCCTCGTCCACTGCCAAAAGCGGAATGCCCATACCACCTGGCTGCGCCGCGGCCTGGGCAAATGCAATAAAGCGCGGGTCCGCCAGACGTTCGGGCGCCACGAACATAAGCTGATAGGCACCGTCGGCCGCTCGTTTGAGCACAGTATTTTGCTGAGGAATGGAAAGCGATGAGTTGAGGTAGCTCGGATGCGCACCGGCAGCAAGCAGCGCCCGCGTCTGGTCTTCCATAAGCGAGATAAGCGGGCTCACCACCAAGGTAAGACCCGATCCCATGAGCGCAGGCACTTGGTAGCAAATGGACTTACCCGCACCTGTGGGCATCACGGCAAGAACGTCGCGCCGGGCAAGGATCGAAGAGATAACGCGCTCCTGGCCCGGCCTAAACGACTCATAGCCAAAATATCGCCCAAGCGTAGCATGAGCCTGGTCAAGGGCGGCGGATGGCGAGCCCCCGTTTGCTATCGAAAACATCTGTGACACCTAAACTCGTCTCCGATACCAAACGGTGCCCTACAGCGCGGCGGCCAGGGCATCAAGGTCCTCCTGCGTTGTTGCCCAGCTGGTAGCCAATCGCACAACCACATGGTCCTCATCATAGGTATCCCAAAAGCTCAGGCAAATCTGCTTGCCCAAGCGCTCATACTCGCCCTTTTCCAAAATGATGAACTGCTGATTGGTGGGAGACTCCAAGAACCAGCGTGCGCCGCGCTCGTGCAGCAGGGCGCGCAAACGTCCTGCCATATCGATAGCATTACGCGCAATGCGCACATAGGTACCATCCGTAAACAGCGCCTCGAACTGCACGCCCAGAAGGCGGCCCTTAGCCAAAAGTGCACCATGCTGCTTGATGCGCGGAATCGGGTGCGCGGGAGCATTGCCCGAGGGAAAGACTACCGCCTCGCCGCATAATGCCCCCACCTTGGTTCCGCCGATATAAAAGACATCGCACAGCTGGGCGAGCTGCGGCAGGGTGATATCGCATTCGGGGGATGCCAGGGCATAGCCCAAACGCGCACCATCCACAAAAAGCGGAATCTCGTGCTTCTGGCAGACCTCGTAGATTGCCGCCAGCTCATCACGGGAATAGAGTGTGCCAAGCTCCGTCGGGAAGGAAATATATGCCGCTCCCGGGAAGACCATGTGCTCATGATTGTCATCTGCATAGAACAGATCGATCAGCTGTTCCAGCTCATCGGCGTGCATCTTGCCCTCATGCCCAGGAACCGTCAGCACCTTATGACCGCCAAATTCAATAGCCCCCGCCTCATGGCAGGCAACGTGCCCCGTGGCCGCGGCGACCACGCCCTCATAAGGAGCAAGCAGCATGTCGAGCACAACTTGGTTGGTCTGCGTGCCGCCTGCAAGGAGAAACACGTCGGCATCCGGCGCCTCGCAAGCCTGACGAATCAGCTCCTTGGCGCGAGCGCAATGGGGGTCTTCACCGTAACCGGTCATTGCCTCCATGTTGGTATCGACCAAAGCTGCCAAAACCTCCGGGCAAGCGCCAAAGGAATAATCGTTCTCAAACGTAACCAAAAGATGCTCCTTCTTCTCGGTCTGCGGTAGATCGTCAGACGCATTACCGCAGCGGTTATTCAAACATAAACGAACACCGGGGCATGGCAAACAACTCGACGCATCGCCATATCCCGGCGCCATAGCTTACGCTAATCGTCGTCGCCGCTCGCTCCCAACTGGCACAAAACGGCAAGTGCTGCAGCAACGGGCCCCCGCTCGTCATCGGCGTTGAGACCGCGCCCCACGCCCGAACCGGCACCAGCTCCCGTGCGATAGGGAATCGACAGCTTGCGGGAACGGGGGAACGCCACCGCCCCCAGGCGATCTTTAAGATCGAACGCCACGTTCTTGGGTACGTCCACGCCCAAAAACGTCAAGCGTCCACCGCTGAGCGTCACGCTTTCCAGCCCCAAGCGCTCTGCGCGAATGCGGATGCGAGCACGGTCAAACAGGTTGAGGCCCGCCTGCGGCAGCTCGCCGTGAGCAGCCTCGGTCTCCTCCTGCAGCCGGTCCACGCTCTCCAGATCATCCGCCGCGGCAAGCTTACGATATGCGAGCACGCGCTCATCCACACGCGGCAGGTACTCTTCGTCCAAGAAGAAGTCCGCCGGGATGTTGATGGCAACACCCGCTGCCTCAACGGTCTCGGAATCGTCCCCGCGTGCCTCGGCAACAGCCTGGCCCAGCATCTGCGTGAACAGGTCAAAGCCCACGCTCGACAAGTTGCCGTGCTGCTCGGCCCCCACAAGTGAACCAGCGCCGCGGATCTCCAGGTCGCGCATGGCAATGCGCATGCCGCTGCCCAGATCTTGGAACTCCGAAAGCGCTGTCAGACGCGCCGTCGCCTCCTCGGTAAGCGGCGTCTCACCCGGGAACATAAAGTACGCGTACGCCTGCGTGGCAGAGCGGCCCACGCGACCCTTGAGCTGATAAAGCTGAGCCAAACCCAGGCGCTGCGAATCCTCGATAATCAACGTGTTGGCATGAGCGTTGTCGATACCCGACTCCACGATGGTCGTGGCGATGAGCACGTCGATTCTTTTCTCGGCAAACTCAACCATCACGTCTTCCACCTCGCGCGGGCTCATCTTGCCGTGCGCCACGCCCACGCGTGCCTCGGGCGCAGCCTCATGTACGCGCTCGACCGCATCGTCGATAGTCTTCACGCGGTTGGACACGTAGTACACCTGGCCTCCGCGGCCCACCTCCAGACGAATGGCGGCACTCACTACGTCGGGGTCGTACTCGCCCACATGCACGATCACCGAGCGTCGTCCCGTAGGCGGCGTGGTGATAAGGCTCATGTCGCGCACGCCCGAGATAGCCATCTGCATGGTACGCGGAATAGGCGTTGCCGAAAGCGTGAGGACATCGATCTGCTCGCGCAAGTTCTTGAGCTGCTCCTTATGCTGCACGCCAAAACGCTGCTCCTCGTCGATGATCACCAGCCCCAAATTGTGGGGGTTCACATCGGCGGAAAGCAGGCGATGCGTTCCGATGAGCACATCGACCTTTCCTTCGGCAAAAGCCGCAAGCGCGCGTTTTTGCTGCCCCGGCGTCCTAAAGCGCGAAAGCACATCCACTTCCACGCCAAAGGGGGCAAAGCGCTCAAAGAACGTCTGGAAATGCTGCTGCGCCAAAATGGTCGTGGGACACAGCACCATCACCTGGCGCCCAGAATCCACGCACTTGAAGGCAGCACGCAGGGCAACTTCGGTCTTGCCAAAACCCACGTCGCCACAGAGCAGGCGGTCCATGGGCTTTGCCGCCTCCATGTCTGCCTTGATATCGGCGATGGCGTCGAGCTGATCATGCGTCTCCTCGTACGGAAAGCTCTCCTCCATCTCGATCTGCTCGGGCGTATCGGGCGGGCACGCAACGCCGGCAATGGAGGAGCGGCGCGTATAAAGATCCACCAGATCGAATGCAAGCTTCTTGGCGCTTTTACGTGCCTTGCCCGTAGCACGGCTCCAATCGGCAGTGTTCAAGCGCGTCAAGCGCGGCTTGTCGCCGTCAGGGCCAACATAGCGCGTGATGCGGTCCACTTGCTCAAGCGGCACGTAGAGTTTGTCGCCATCAGCGTATTCAAGCAGGAAATAATCGCGCTCGCGACCTCCCACCTCCTGGCGGACAATTTGAGCAAACAGCGCGATGCCGTGCGTCGCGTGGACCACGTAATCGCCCGGCTTGAAGGGGAACGTGACCTCGGTGATATCCACGCGACGACGCGTGCGTCCACGCTTGGCATCCATGCGAGCATTCAGATCGGCGATGGAGAAAACGGCCAGATGGGCGTCGGGAATCACGCATCCCTGCTGAATGGGCGCATCCACAAAGGTCACGCGACCGCGCGTGAGCGTGGGGACCGTGTAGGAGGCGCCTTCTTCAAGACCGCGGGCGTTCAGTGAGTCGGCAGTGCGGCGAGAGACGGCAGGCTCGTGCACGCCCGCGCCCCGGCGCTCGCCGGCGGCAATGCGCTCGGACGAATCGGCTGCAAGCACATGCACGCTCGTCTTTCCTGCTACAACGCCAGCGTTTTCGGGAGCAGCCGTAAGCGACTCCTCAAACGGAATAGATTCGTCGGTAAAGCTGAGCTCCATGGATTCACGCGCACCGCGATCGGGAATGGCGAAGACGACCGCGCAGCGATTGTTCACCACTTCTTGGACACGCGAAAGAAAACGCGTATCCGAACCGGCGATAGCAGGCTGCTCGATCTTGAGTTCGGCCGTCACGGCACCGCCGGCGCGGATGAGCGAAACGTAGTTCAAACGCTGCTGATGACCAAAGTCGAGCTGCTGAGCGCGCACGTAGAGCCCGTCGAGCTTTGATACGCCCGCCTCGCCTGCACGACGCTCCAAGTCCTCATAGGCTCGGATGCAATCGTCAAAAAGCGAGCGAGGCTCGGAAAGAACCACCAGGGTATCGTCGCTCACATGGGCAAGCGGACTCACCGTCGACTCGTAGAACAAGGGCAAGAAGCGCTCGAGCTCGGGCGTGACGATACGCGCCTGAACCATCTCCAGGAGCGCAGCGAGCTCGGTATCGCTTTTCGCTGGCGCGTACAGCGCCGAGGTGATGCGATGAACGGCATCGTCGGTAAGCGCAAGCTCGCGACAGGGATAAATCTCGACCGCATCGGCGTCGCCGATCGTCTGACCAGTCGACGCAACCATATGGCGAATACGGTCGAGCTCGTCGCCAAAGAACTCCATGCGCACGGGCGACGAGGCCTGCGCGGGATAGACGTCCACGGTATCGCCGTGCACGTGAAAATAGCCAGGTTCGGGTGCCGCATCGGCAGACGTGTAGCCCATGGACACAAGACGCGCGGGCACCTCCTCAAAAGGAATCTCGTCGCCCACGGTAAAGGTCGCGGACTCCCAATAGCCGCTCTCGCGCGGGGGTACGCAGCGCAGCAGGGCACGAGCCGAAGTCACAAGCACGCATGCCTCGCCACGAGCGATACGCCCAAGCGCAGCACAACGCGTGGCCACCGCAACGTCGTCTGGCTTTTGGTCTTTCCAGGGGTAATCCGTGCGCTCGGGGAAGCGAGCCACGTGCTCGCGGCCCAGATAGGCCATGAGCGCTCGTGCTGCGCGATCAGCTGCCTCCTCGCCAGACACCACATACACACAGGGACGAGGATGGCGAGCGAACTGCGAAGCCAGCACAAGAGTGCGCGCCGAGAGCGACACGGCAAGCGTCGCATCCTGACCGTCCGTCAACGCCTGCTCGATGACCTGCAAGCCTTCGGCAGTATGAAGTTGTGCAGCTATGCGATGAATGAGCATCGATCATTCCTTACGTTCAAAACAAAACAACGGATCTGGCCATTGCGCACAAGACGTCACAAATAAGCCTACCCGCACAAATCAGTTACAGGAGGGGCAAAGATCTGCCAGCGGGCACTCCGCACATTTGGGGGAACGGGCAGAGCAAATCTCGCGGCCAAACGATATCCACTGGTGATTGACCGATTCCCAATACTCATGCGGCAAAATCTTGAGCAAATCTTGCTCGGTTTTGAGCGGCTCCTTCTCGTGTGTCTTGGGCGAGAGCGCCAGCCGATGCGCGATGCGATTCACGTGCGTATCCACCGCAATGCCTTCCACAATGCCAAAGCCCACATTGAGGACGATATTTGCCGTCTTGCGCCCCACACCAGGCAGCTTTTGCAACTCGCGCATGGTCGACGGCACCTCACCGCCATAATCGGCCACAATCATCCTTGCGGCCTCCACGCAGTGCTTGGCCTTGGTCTTGTAAAAGCCCAGCGACTTGATTACATCCATCACATCGGCAACGCTGGCACCCGCCATCTCATAGGGTGTGGGCCAGCGACGGAAAAGCTCTGGAGTTACCTTGTTCACCTGGGCATCTGTTGTCTGCGCAGAAAGCAGCACCGAGATAACCAGACGAAACGGATTTTGATGATCCAAGAAGCACTCAACCGGACCGTACCTTCGGTTCAGGCGCTCACACACCTCGATGGCGCGTTCGCGACGCGAAGCATTGGTTTCGCGCGGCATCAGTCAACACCTCCTCGCACATCGGAACCAGAAGAGACGGCATCGAGATGCGCGGTAGCAGCAGCACCAACCGCCGCGCCCTCGACCGAATCGTCCCCCGGCACTTCAGGCAGTGCCGAGGTCACCCCCAACAGGCGCTCAGCCTCCTCCGCATCTTCCATCGTGCCGATGGAGCCGAGCTTGCGCTCAATCACATTGGTGCGCGTGGTGATGATCGAATCGACCGTGCGGCCCGCCGTATCTATCTGGCGACGCGCCAAGCGCAACGCATCCTGATAGCGCGGCAACTCCGCCTTGACCGCAGAAAGAACCCTCAGCACATCGTCGGTCTGCTTTTGCAGACGAAAAGTCTGGTAGCTCATCTGCAAGCTGTTGAGCAGCGCAGCCATGGTGCTGGGCCCGGCTACGTTCACATGGTAGTCGCGCGAGAGCAACTCGATAAGACCCGGTCTGTTGACGACCTCGGCATAGAGGCCCTCAAACGGCAAGAACATGATGCCAAAATTCGTGGTCTCGGGCACCGAAAGGTATTTTTCGCAGATGTCTTTGGCCTCCGATTTAATACGAGCATCCAAGATGCGACGCGCCGCCGCCACGGCATCGGCGTCGCTTGCATCCATGGCCTCGCGCAGATGCTCGTAAGCATCGCCTGGAAACTTCGAATCGATAGGCAGCAAGATGGGGTCACCCGCCTCCACAGGCAACTTGACGGCAAACTCGACACGCTCGGTTGAACCGGGCTTGGTGGCAACGTTCTCAACGTACTGCTCGGGTGCCAAAATCTGGGAGAGAATCGCCCCCAGCTGAACCTCACCCAAAATTCCGCGCGTCTTGACATTGCCGAGTACGCGCTTAAGGTCGCCCACGCCCGCAGCGATGCTCTGCATATCGCCCAGACCTTTATAGACGGCCTCGAGCTGCTCGCTTACCTGCTTAAACGAAGCCGCGAGGCGGTCGTTGAGTGTGCGCGAGAGCTTTTCGTCCACCGTCTGACGCATCTGCTCCAGCTGCCGCTCATTATCCTGGCGAATGGCTGCCAGCCGCTGCTCGACCGATGCCCGCACCGCCTCGAGACGCACTTCGGTTGCCTCACGCGTCTGGCCCATCTGCTGTGACACTTCGCGGCGCAAGGCGTCCGTCTGTGTCGAAGCCCGCTGGAATGCGCGCACAAGCGATTCGAAGCGCTGCTGCTCTGCAGCCGAGAATGCCGCCTGTGTCTGGGTCTGTGTGCGCAACTCGAGACGAGCGTCGCGCAGGGCATCCTCGAGGCGCACCAAGATATCGAGTTCCTCGTCCACATGCTCCGCAAGACCAGCATCACGGCTATTGCGCCTCATAGCTACCGCCGTCAGCACAGAGGCGACAGCCGCAACGCACGCCGCAACCGTGCAGCAAACCAATAAGATATTCAATCCAACCGCCTTACCTGCGATTTTTTACCGGGTTCATTATAGGGTATCGCCAGGCATCAACTGGAAAACATCGCGATGATCAAACCGCCGTACGCTTGCATCTTGGCAAAAAGCTCGCCCATAAGCAAAGTGAGCTCCTGGGGAGACGCACCATTGAGAATGCACGTCAATGCATACGACCCCACAAAAGCAGCAAAAAGCAAAATGGGCACCAGGACCACAACAAGGAGAGAACGCGCCACCGCAGCCCCTCGACGACGTCGCGTGCGTTGACGATCAAACTTCAGCTGCTCGGCATACGATTCTTGAGCGATCGAATACGGCTCCTCAGATACTCCCTCGCACCGCTTGCGTCCAAGTCCTCGAATTGAATCCCTCAGTGACCCTTTTGCCGAAGGGGAACCTGCCGGCTTCGCCGAGTTCGGTGCCGGAGCGGATGCGAATAATCTTTGGTCAAGTAGCAATCGATCCATCTGCGACGTGTCCTCGGCGCTACCGACAACGCCCGCGCCCTCCGACATGCTGCGCAGGTGCTTCAGCTGTTCTCGCTGTTCGCGCAGCAACCGAAGCTGTTCCTGCTGAGGAGTCTCGATAAACAAGCTCATATTGGCCTCCCTTACGGAAGGGCATGTACGAAGGATTGTCAGCACCATCATGCGAGCGATGCTATGCGCGGTCAAGCAGTATTTAGGCGGACGGCACGCTTAGCAAGTATCGCCTGGCAAATTCGCCGAGCACATCTAGTGCGCCACAAAATATCGGTCAACATCCGAGCGCTTCTGGCAAAAGCCCTCGCGCGCAAGGTCTTCCAAAATCGACTGAGCTACATCAGGCGCAACCGCAGGGCGTCCCGCGCAGGCTTCCATCTTGTCCAGAGCGGCTCGCGCCTCGCCCGCATTCAAACCGCCCTCGCCCGCCTCAAGCAAACAGCGGACAAGAGCCGCGCGCTTCTGGCGGCGCGAACCCTCAAAAGCAGACTGCCTTGAATACGAAGCAGAACGACGCGAAGGGTTGGGAATCGTCTTTTTAAGATATGCGCCGTAATCGAGCATCGCATAATACCAGGTGCGCGGCGTATCTCGCTCGTCTTCGGGCAGGGCAAAGCGCCCCTCGGGCACCTGTGGGCCAGGACACGTAGCCTCTACAATACCCACCAGCTCCTTGTCGGGCACCGCCGGAACATCGGGAAAAAAGTGATGCAGAATCACTGTGCGCACATTGGTCTCGAGATACACACCGGGCAAATCAAACGCAAAGGAGCGGATACCTTGCGCCGTCGCCGGGCCCACCCCCGGAAGTTCACACAAAGCAGAGGCGTCACGCGGAAACTCGCCATCAAATCGCTCCATGATATACATCGCCGCCTTATGCAGCGCAAGCGCACGACGGTTGTATCCCATACCCTGCCAAGCAGCCAAAACATCGGCAACGGGCGCTTGAGCCAAGGCCCCAACAGTGGGAAAGCGCTCGAGCCACGCAGACCATCGATCGCAAACGCGCACCACCTGCGTTTGCTGCAGCATCACCTCAGAAAGCCAGATGCCGTATGGATCGCGCGTGCGGCGCCACGGAAGGTCGCGATACAAACGGACCCCTTCCGATCGCACAAGCTTACGAAAGGGGTCTGCATTCATCTGTATCTGCTCCTAATCCGCGCGGAAAAGAAGCAAGCATCGCCTATGCGAGGCGACGGCACTTTTCGGCGCACGAAACGTACTCGGCAAACGATTCGCGGTTGGCAAACTTGGCATCCACTGCCGGAGCAAGCGTGCCCTGAACCACGTCGGCAAGCGTCACAGAATCAAGGTAATCGACCATAAGAGCCTGAGCGCCCATCCAAACGGAATGATAGCAGCAAGAATTCATGCGCGGGCATTCGGCACCGTTGGCAGTGCAATCATTCATAACCATGGGACCCTGAACGGCCTCGACGATCTGCCTGATTGTGACATCATTGGGGTCCGCCTTGAGACGCATGCCGCCATGCACGCCGCGCAGACTTTCCACGATGCCCGCCTGCACCAGGCCATGCTGGATGGATCGAGCAAACGAATAGGGCACGTCTACCTGCTCTGCAGCAGCCCTAACCGACAAGAGATTGTTTTCGCCATCCGCAAGCATCGCGAGCATGCGAAGAGCGTAGTCGGTCTTTCGAGAGATATCCATCCCCCACCCCTTAATATTTCGATTCCGTCAAAGGATAGCCTCACCAAAAGGCCGAAATAACCGCATGACGTGCGTATCTTGTAAATTACTATACCTCTCTATCAAAATTATTTGTATCTTAAAAACTAGACAAGTTTGCAAACGGTCAAAAATGGAATAAACAGCAACGTATGCGTTGGGTTCATTAAATAGTTATATGATGCTTTATCTTGAAATGAATCCAAGGTCAAGGCATTAATTTTTCACTATTTACCGCATTTTGATAGGGTGTTCGAGATCGTCAATACTGCTTGTGCTTAGTGAAGGAGTTGTGTGTTTTTGATAGCTTTTATTTTTAGGAAATCACGAGATAAAAGTTTCGGGTTTCACGACGATTGTTTCGCCTCATAAGCAAAGGCGCCGACCACCTCCAACGGATGGCCTAACTTAGTCATTGCTTCGGTAATCGACTCAAGGAGGCCGGAAAGGAAATGATCGGCATGTCAACTATTCTAGCAATCAAGCAGCGCGCTGCCCGTGGCGACAGCGTCGCCCAGATAGCCAGGGAGGAGGGAATCTCCGAGCCCACGGTGCGCAAATACCGCGACATGGACGACTTCTCCCCTCAGGTCAAGCCCAGGAAGAGGCGCGGTTCGAAGCTTGACCCGTTCAAGGCGACGATAGATCGTTGGCTTGCGGAGGACAGGAAGCGGCGCCCCAAGCAGCGACACACGGCCCAGCGGGTATTCGACCGGCTCGTCGCGGAATGCGGCTACGACGGCAGCTACACAATCGTCCAGGCCTACGTCAAGAAGCGCAAAGCCGAGCTCAAAGGCGCCAAAGACGAGTTCCTCAACCTCGAATGGGCGCCCGGCGAGGGGCAGGTCGACTTCGGCGTGTGCGACTTCAGGGTGCTGGGCGTCATGCGCGAGGTGCACTACCTGGTGGTCACCTTCCCGTTCTCCAACGTGTCGCTGGCGCAATGCTTCTGGGGCGAGACGTCGGAATGCGTCTGCGAGGGCCTGAAGGCCGTGTTCGAGTTCTGCGGGGGCGTGCCCACCCGGTTGGTGTTTGACAACGCCACGGGCGTCGGCAGAAGGGTCGGCCAGGTTGTCAGCACCGCCGACACGTTCACGCGCTTCGCCGCCCACTACGGGTTCGACTTCTCCTTCTGCAACCCCAACNTTGTGAAATGAATGTCCCATAATCGACGCAAATAACCTGTTCCAAAAGAACGAATTGGTACGTGATAACACGGTGTGGGGGCTATTAAACTGACTCAAAAGAGAAAGGGCCGCGCTTGGAACGCAGCCCTGCACGTTTGGAAGTGTCCATGCCACGCAACCCGCAAATGGCATCCTTGGCATGTTGGGATATTACTCGGCCGACTTCTTTGTCGTCGACTTCTTTGCAGCCGTTTTCTTGGCCGTCGACTTCTTTGTAGCCGCCTTCTTTGCAGTCGTTTTCTTAGCCGTCGTCTTCTTGGCTGCAGAGGTCTTCGACCCGGCGGCGCCGCGTCCGCGAGATGTTGTTTTCTTTTCCTTGCTGGGGCATTCCATATTCACGCAGATGCGCCATGGACCACGCGCTGTCTCGACCACCACAATGGGGGCGCCGCACTCCGGGCAGGTCTCACCCGTTGCCTGCAGCTTACCGCGCGCCGGCAACGGATAGCTCACCTGGCATTCTTCGTAATTTGTGCAGCGAATAAAGCGCTTGCCGCTTCTCTCGGACTTATGGGCGATTAAATCGCCATGGCGTCCCGCCTCGGCACACACCTTGCACTCGCCCACCTTGAGGTCGGGCTCAAAATTGGTGGGGCATTTGGGGTTCACGCACTGCTCATATGCCTTGCTGCGGAACGGCTGACACTTGATGCGCGGTGCCCCGCACTCGGGGCACACGCCGGCCTCGCCCTCCAGCGGGCTCACCTTGACGCCCGAAGGGACAGGATAAGTCACATCGCAATCCGGCCAGCCCATGCAGCCAATAAAGCTGCCACGCGTCTTGGCGCTCGTCTTCATGACCAGATCCTTGCCGCACTTGGGACACTCGCCTACCTTTGCGTCGGCGGTCACAGCGTCGGAGATGGCCTCCCCCAGGTCATCTTTATGCTCAATCAACGCATCGAGCATGCCTGCGAGCAGAGCGCGCGAATGGTCAACCACGTGCTCCTGCGTGTCCTTGCCCTCTGCCACGCGCGTCATATCCGCATCCAGCTCGGCAGTCATCTCGGGCGTGGTAATACGCGGAGCAAACTCGTGCAGGGCGTCGATGATAGCCATGCCCAGCTGGCTTGGCTCGATGGGGTCGTTTTTAAGATAGCGAACGGTATAGAGACGCTCGATGATGCTTGCGCGCGTAGACTTGGTGCCCAGGCCGCGCTTCTCCATCTCCTGCACGAGCTTGCCTTGGCTATAGCGCGCGGGCGGCTCGGTCTGCTTCGCCTCAAGCTTGATGTCGTGTACATCGATAACGTCGCCTTGCACCAGCGCCGGAAGTTGCTCATCACGCTTGAGGCCATACGGATACGCCTCACGAAAACCCGGATCTACCAGCACGTCACCGGTCGCCGTGAACGGCTCGCCCGCAACGTCGATAGAAAGCTTGGTGTTCTCGATGGTTGCAGGGCCCATAAGCGTAGCCAGGAAACGGCGTGCGATAAGGTTATAGAGCTTCTTCTGGCCGCCATCGAGGGTCTCGGGGTCGCCCTGACCGGTAGGATGAATGGGCGGATGGTCGGTGGTCTCGGTCTTGCCGCGCGTGGGCTTCATGGGACCGGCGAGGACCTTTTTGCATACGGGGGCAAGCGCCGGCGAACCCGACGACAGCCCTTTGACGATACCCTCGAGATCGAGTGAGCGCGGGTAAACCGTGTTGTCGACACGGGGATACGAAATAAAACCGCTCATATAGAGGGACTCGGCAATGCGCATGGTACGTGCAGGCGAAATGCCCTCTGCAGCAGCGGCGGCCTGGAGGGACGTGGTGTTAAACGGCACGGGGGGCTGCTGCTTGCGCGAGCGCTTGGACACCTCGACGATCGTGCCCGTCGTCGCATGCTCAACATGGGAAAAAGCATCTTCTGCCGCAGCCTTATCGGTAAAACGCGGCGTCTTATGCGAAATCTTAAACTCAGACTCGGCCGTAGCGCCCATACCGCGGATCTGCCAATAATCCTCGGGCATAAATGCCCTGCGCTCGCGCTCGCGCTCGACAACCAATGCCAAGGTAGGCGTCTGCACACGGCCGGCAGAACGAACATTGCCAAAACCGCCAAACTTGGCAAGAGTCAGGTAGCGCGTAAGCACCGCGCCCCAGATCAGGTCGATATACTGTCGGCTCTCGCCGGCATCGGCCAAATTCTCGTCAAGCTCAACAAGGTTATCGAACGCAGCCGTGACCTCAGCCTTAATGAGTGCAGAGTAGCGCGCACGCGAAGCGGGCACATCGGGGGCCACCTCGCGTACCATGCTAAGGGCATCGGCACCGATAAGCTCGCCCTCACGGTCAAAATCGGTAGCGATAATCACGGAATCGGACTTCTTGGCAAGATTCTTGAGCACACGGATGATCTCGCGCTCTGCGGGATTCTTAATAATGGGAGACCATGTAAGGTACGGGAGGCTCTCTACCTTCCAACCCTTGATGTTGATTCCGTTGGGCAAAAAAGGACGACGCTTGCTCTCGTAAGGCGGGCGCGCCAGGCCATCGGGCACATCGGCAGGCAGAACCTCGCCGTCTTCGGTCAGCGAGTACCAACCTTGTTTCTCGTCGAACAGAATCTCATCGGGAAAATCGGGAGCCAAAATATGGCCCGCCAGGCCCATAGAGACCCACTCTTCGCCATCCACCGTAAAACGATAGACCGCGGTGTTGTACACCTTGTCGTTTTTAGGCTTGCCGGCATCGCTCAGCAGCTGAGCGATCTTCTGTGCGGCGATATTCTTCTCGGCGATTACGAGCTTCACAAGCATGCTCCTGAAATCGGTAGGCTTTCAAGCGGTACAGTATACAGGTTTAAAGAATATTTGCGCAGGTACCCGTGCTCATGACACACAAAAGCACGGGTTCCCTTCAAATGGACGCCACAAATGGCATCGCACATCAGGAAACCCGTGCCGGTATTCGTAGGGCTATTAAGCGGTTGGAGTGCGAGCGCTACTCGTCGTCCTCATCGGAGAAGAAGTCCAGGCGACCCTCCGTAAGGCCCTTCTTGCCGTCGCGCGCAATGATGACCGTGCGCGTCACCGCAAGCGAAATCTCATAGAGCGAGAGCATGGCAGCATACATGAATATCAAGGTGACAGGGCTTGCATCGGGCGTGATCGAGGCCGAAACCACCAGCATTGCAACGTAAATATAGCGCCATGCCGAACGGAACTTGGAATACGGCACGATGTGGAAGACAGCCAGGTAGAAAACGATCAGCGGCAACTCGAATGCCACGCCAAAACCAATCATCAGCAAAATCTCGATGTTGATATAGTCCTCAAGATTCGCAAAGACCGAGGCAATGGCGTCGGCCTCTCCCAGCAGCCATTCAAAGCCTGCCGGGACAATGATGAAGTAGCAAAAGACCGCGCCGATGAAGAACAACGCCGTAGCGGCAAGAACAGTGGGAACAACCCAACGACGCTCATTGGGCTTGAGCGCCGGCAGGAAAAAGCCCAAAATCTGCCAGATGATCATCGGCGTACACATGACCACAGCGATCTTGATGGCGATAGAGAATCTCAGGGCAAAGCCGCCGAGCGAGGTAGTGATGTAGAACTTGCCATCCGGGACGTACGGGACAATGGGCTCCTTCAGGATGTCCACCAGCACGGGCGTGGCAAAGTACATGACGACGGTAGCAACCACAATGGTGACGATCACAATGGTAAGACGGCGACGAAGCTCTCCCAGGTGATCGAGAAGCGGCATGCGCGCAGGTCCGATGGGCATTATCGGTCGCCTCCTTCCACAGCATCGCCGGGCTGGGCAGAAGCCTCAGCATCCTGGGCGTCGGTTTGCTCCGCCTCCGCCTTGCGCTTGCGCGGGCGGCGAGCGTAAAGGTCGGCCGTGGCACGGTCCTCGGATTCGGCCTCGATGTCCGCGGTGGCGGTATCGGTCGCGGCATCGGTAGCATTGGCGGCATCGCCTGCAGGTGCAGGTTCGGAGGCAGTAGCGGCAACATCAGCAACCGCGGTGTCCTTCTCGGCGGCATCGCCTTCCTGCGCTGCCTGCTCGGCGGCAGCCTTCTCGGCGGCCAGGCGAGCACGGCGCTCGGCAAACGTCTCCTTGCGAGCGGGGGCCTCGGCCTCCTCGGCAGAAGCATCGGTGTCGTCATCATCGTCGTCAACGCGACGCGGGCGTGTGGGCTCGTTGACCGCAGCGGTCATGGGGTCGACCACCTCGGACTGCACCACGCTGGTGAGCTTTTCTTGCGTTTCACGGAACTGACGAAGCGCACGTCCAATGGTGCGACCCATCTGGGGCAGTTTATCCGGCCCAAAGAGAAGAAAGCCGAAGACCAAAATGATCGCCAGCTCAGTCGATCCAATACCGAACAAGGAAACCTCCAACAAGCATGCGCTACGGCACCTGCGACCGTGCCCTCAGCGCAGCATCATGCGAACAAGCGAGCAAAAGTATACCCCGAAGTAGGGCGGCTCGAGGCCGCCCTAAACAAGACTGTGGATTGTTTACGCAGCGCTCATAGGTTCCGCTGTCTAAGCGGCGCTCATGCCAATCTCTTTGTCGACGCCCAGAAGCTGCGCCACGCGCATCACGCCCATCTGAGCGCCCGTGATGGCAAAGCTCTTCTGGTGGTCACGCGCATGATGTGCGGCGCCCACAAGTACGCCGATGCCCGTGGAGTCGATATAGGACACCTGCGAAAAATCGAGCTCGACCTCCGCCGGAGGCTGCTCGAGCGCAAGATCGATCGCGGTGCGCAGTGCATCCGCATTGGAAATATCGACCTCGCCCGCAACGTGGACGGTATAGCGTTCAGGCGTGGGGCTGGTGGTGATGCCGAGTTCCATGTCGTCTCCTTTGCCTTTGATGAAAACAGCCGTGCATCAACCAGACATGGTGACGCACGGCGAGATGAAACTACCTTGCGAACAGCGAAGGCCCTCGCTTTGTCAATTGTAACGTGCGAAAGGACAGCTTCCCTAGTCGCGTAACCTGATTCGCAATTCCTCTGCACGGCGCAAGATGGCATCCACGTCGTCCCGCTCGGCCTCACATGGAAGCGAAAAACCCTCGGCGCGATCGTAAACCACACGACCGTCGATCATCGTCATCATGACGTCGTTGCGGCTGGCAGAATGCACTACCGCAGCATGCGGCGAGTTGGTGGGAACCTGCATGGAGTTCGAGAGGTCCACCGCCACGATATCGGCGCGCTTGCCAATCTCCAGCGAGCCAATCTCCTTGTCCATGCCAATAAGGCGCGCCGCATCGATGGTGGACATGCGAAGCATATCGTGCGCAGACAGGAATCCCTTGTCACCTGAGGTCGCACGCTGCAGCAGCAGGCCAAAGCGCATTTCCTCCAAAGGATCGGTGGAATCTGCTGCGGCGGGAGAGTTGGTGCCCAGCGCCACGGGAATGTGCGCATCGCGGAATGCCAGCAGCGGGGTCACGCCGTTGCCGAGCTTGGCGTTGGAACGCGGGCAGGCAACAACGCCCACGTTTTGCTCGGCCAAGCGCTCGATGTCACCCGGTTCGATGCAGATTGCATGAATCGCCACGACCTCGGGTGCGTAGAGGATGCCCCAGTTGAGCGCATAGCGGATGGGGGAAACGCCCGTGGGCAGGAAGGTATCGGATTGCAGTCCCTCGTACGCATGGGACTCCTCGCTATCGGCGGCAAGAGCAAACGGCGAGGAACCGTAGCGGATAAAGTCTGCCTCCTCACGAGAACCCGCCACATGGACGGCAACAGGGGTCTGCTCGTCGGCATATTCGCCAATGGCACGCAATACCTCGGGGTGCACGGCATAGATCGAACCCGGTCCGATGCCCACGCGCACGAGCATATCGCGATCGGCGGCAAAGGCGCGCCAGTCCTGAATGTCGCGATCGGCAGCGGCCATATCGGCCTCGACGTCGCATTTCTTTGGAGTGATGACCTCGCGATAGATCACGCCGTGCTGGCCGGTAGCGGCGATGGCGCGCAGGGGCGCTCCCGTCTGCGTTACATCGGCAATAGCGGTGATGCCCGCAGACAGAGCCTGCACGGCTCCCAACAGCGCTGCGTCCTCCCAATCCTGCGGAGTGAGCAGGCGGCTCTTCTCCACGATGCGAGCCTTCCAGGGCGCATACGGCACATCCTCAAAAATGCCGCCCATGGTGGAGTACTCCAAATGGCTGTGTGCGTCCACAAAACCGGGAATGAGCGCTGCGGTGCCAAAGTTGCGCACCTCGTCATCCGGATACCAATAGCGCAGCTCATCAAGGGTACTTACAGCAGCAATGCGACCGTTTTGCACCACAACGGCGCCGTTTTCGATGGCACGCCCCACAACGGGCAAGACATATCGAGCGGTTAAGATCATGACAATCCCCCTGAATACATGGGTGCGCCCCGCATGCAGTCGCAGGCTCGGGCGCTCGAACGGTATGTGCTATTCGAGCTACTCGAGCGCCTCGGCGGCGAGCTCGGCGGACACGAGTTTGACGGCAAGTACGAGAACGTCAAGGGCGGCAGAGAGCTCCTCCACCGTGGGATAGCTTGGGGCGATACGGATATTGGTGTCGTGCGGATCCTCCCCATACGGCCAAGTGGCGCCCACCGTGGTAAGCTTGACGCCCATCTCGGCGCAGAGCGCCCCCACACGCTTGGCAGAGCCCTCGGGACCGTCGAAAGAAACAAAGTAGCCGCCGCGTGGATGCGTCCAGGTAGCGCAACCGGTGCCGCCCAGCCCCTCGGCAAGCTTTTCCTCCACGCACTCAAAGCGCGGACGCAAGAACTCGGCATGCTTCTTCATGTGCTGGCGCACCGCATCGAGCGTGGGCAAAAAACGTACGTGGCGCAGCTGGTTGAGCTTATCTGCGCTGATAAGGCCTGCCTTGAGGTGATGCGCAAACTCGGCAAGCACCGCAGGCGAAGCTCCCACAAATCCGATGCCCGCACCCGGGAAGGTGATCTTGGAAGTCGAGGCAAATGCGACCACGCGGTCCTCGGTTCCCGCCTCGCGGGCAATGTCAAAAATGTTTGCGAGCTCGTCGCTCTCATCATAGAGGTCATGGACACAGTAGGCGTTATCCCACAGGATACGGAAGTCGGGGGCAGCGCAAGTCATAGTAGCCAGTCGACACACCGTATCCTCGCTAAAGGTGATGCCCGTGGGGTTGGAGTACTTGGGAACGCACCAGATGCCCTTGATGGAATCATCCGACGCGACCAGGCGCTCGATCTCATCCATATCCGGACCATCCTCGGTCATGGCAACCGGGATGTTGACGATGCCCAGATCCTCCGTGATACCGAAGTGACGATCGTAGCCGGGCACGGGGCACAAAAACTTGACCGGCTTGTCCTCGTGGGCGGCGGCATAGGCCGACCAGGGTTCAGACCCGCATGTTCCGCAACGCCAGAAGGTGCCCACGATATCGTGCTCGATCAGCAGGCTCGAAGAACCCAGCACGAGCGTCTGCTCGGCAGGGCAACCCAAAAATTCGCCAGCAAGCTTACGCGCAGAAGGAATGCCCTCGAAACAACCGTAGTTGCTGCAGTCCACGCTACCATCATGCAGATCGGAATCGGCGCCCAAGATATCGAGCATGGGGCGCGAGATGTTCACTTGCGACGGAGAGGGCTTGCCGCGGGCCATGTCGAGCGCCAGGCCACGAACCTTGACAGCGGCAACCTCGTCTTTGAGCGAGGCAATCGTCTGTGCAAGCTCACCTGAATCCATCTGCTGATATATCGTCTGCATAATCGGCCTTTCACTCGCCGGCGTTGATACACTCCGCTAAAGTATAGCTTTACCGACGCCTCGCTTTATGCGTGGGCGCAAAAGAGCGCGAGGAGGAAACATGCGCATTGGCTCCTTTCAAGCAGATGAGTACGGAGAACTTCAGCGTCTAGTCGACAGCCTGTATTCCAACAAGCATGAAATCGACCGGCTGGACCTTGTAGTGCAAGCCGAGATCCTCGACCTACCCGCCGACCTCATGGAGATCGTGACCCTGTTGCCGCCTGGCATATACGAGCGCTCGCGCCTCTGCGACCAGCTCAACTCCTCCCTCGCCGCCCACGGCTGGGGCTCCCTCTACGGCACCGTAGAATAATCCCCCCCTCTCCCCTAGATGTGACAAAAAGTCGACAGGTTTAATTTGTCACATTTTGCTGTTTGGGGGCGGAATCACACCGTTCACCGCCAAAAAGTCCGCCGCGCATCAAATCAGACACGGCGGCGGACTCATTCTTATCTTGTTTTATTGAGGGCGGGCGCTAACGACGCGGGCAAGCACGACTCATATAGATCATGCCCACGACTGCAGCCGTGACCGAGGCGCCCAAGATGGCAGCCTTGGCCGCCAAGACCTCGAACTCGGCAGCCGGGAACGCCAGGCCGGCAATAAGAATCGACATGGTGAAGCCAATGCCACCCAAGATGCCAACGCCCACGATATGCTTCCAGTTCACACGACGCGGAAGCTCGGCCAGACCAAGCTTCACCAGGACAAACGTCACTCCAAAAATACCAACGGGCTTGCCCAGCAGCATGCCAAGGTACGTGCCAAGCGTCACGTGGTCGACGAGCAAGGCGCCCATGTCCACGCCCACCAGGCGTACCTGCGCGTTCACAAAAGCAAAGATGGGCAGAATCAAGAAGTTCACCGGTGTGCTGATGTAGTGCTCCAAGCGCTGCAGCGGCGGAGTCACACGGTGCATCACGCGTTCCACGCGCGTAGCGGCATGCGTGAAGTCGTGCTGGCCGAGCACATGCGCGTCCTCGTCAAAATGCTCGTCCAGCTCGGGCATAATCTCGCCAAGCCAGTCGGTAAGATTCGAAAGTTTGACACCGCACTTGGCGGGCACGGTAAAGGCCAAGATCACCCCGGCGAGCGTAGCGTGAACGCCCGATCTGAACATGCAGAACCACAGCAGCAAACCCAGAATAATGTAGGGCGCAAGCCTAAAATGACGCGTGCGATTGAGCACAATCAGAAGCACTGTTACCACCACAGCGGCGGCCAGCCATAGCAAATTGGGGCTCTGGCCATAGAAGATGGCAATGGCGAGAATCGAGATAAGGTCGTCGGCGATAGCCAGCGTGGAGAAGAACACGCGCACGCCGTTAGGCACGCGATTGCCCAACAGCGACATAACGCCCAGCGCGAACGCGATGTCGGTCGCCATCGGAATTGCCCAACCATGAATTGCCCCGCCTTTATTTAGGAAGGCATAGATGCATGCGGGAACCACCACGCCGCCCACGGCGGCAAGCATCGGCAGCATCGCCTGGCGCGGGTTGGTGAGCTCGCCCACGGTCATCTCGTATTTAAGCTCGATACCAACCAACAGGAAGAAGATCGCCATGAGGAAATCGTTTACGAAGACCTCAACGGTAAACCCCGCCGTTAGCGAGCCCAAGCCCACAAAGAGCTCTTGTTCCAGGAAATGATGGATGGGTTCGTACGCAGCTGTGTTGGCACACACGACGGCGGCGATTGCAGCGAGCACCATCACCGCAGCCGATATCGTACCGTTTGACGTGACCCGATCCCATAGATCATGGCGCTCAAGGCGCTTTCTCTGGGCGGCGTCGAAGAGCTGGTCGCATGATTCCATAGGCGGCCTCCTTGTTTGAACCTTAAAAGAAGCGCGGCCCGCTGTTATGCGAGTCGCGCTAAACCTTGCGTCTGGAATTATCCTACCCACCGCGCGCAAATCTACACCGTTTTAGGCAGACTTACGCGACATATGCAACCGAAATTACTCAGCAGCAGCGATAATGGGGGCAGCAACCTGCTTTTTGCGGGAAAGCACGCCGGGCATCCACACGCCATCATGCTCGTCAGAAATGGACAGGCCCTTCTGAGCGAACTCCGTGTCGCCCTCGAGAAGCACCTGCGAGCCCTCCTCCATGATATCGGTGATGCACAAGACGATGCCGTCGGCACCCTTCTCGGCAGCGTAGGCACGCATGGCCTCGCGAATCTCGTCAATCATGCCCAGAGCGCGAGACTTATCGACCGTCTCATACTGACCGATGAGGAGCTTCTTGCCAGCAGGCTCGAACATCTTGATGTCGTTGCCCACCATCTCGGCAGCAGTGAAGGAACCGGACGGACGGGTAAGGAAGACCTCCATGCCAAACTTAACGGGATCGACGCCCACCTGCTCGCCCAGCTGGGCGGCCACAGTGCGGTCAACATCGGTAGTGGTGGGGCTCTTGAGCATGAGCGTATCGGTCATCATGGCGGAAAGCAGCAGCTTGGCCTGAACATCGGTGAGCTCGATGCACAACATCTGGGCAACCTTGGTCACAATCGTGCAGCTGGAACCCCACGGGAAGGCGAGGTAGTGCAGGGGGCCGGCGGTCTCGAAATCGCCAATGCGGTGATGGTCGACCACACCAAAGACGGTTGCAGACTTTAGGCCCTCAACGGACTGAGCGCTCTCGTTATGGTCGGTGAGGAGCACGAGCTGGCCTTCCTCAACCGAGTCGATCTGACGCGGCTCCGCCACGCCAGCGTCGGCAAGAAGCTTCGCAGACTCGGCAGGCAGAGCGCCCAGAGCGCAAGCCTCGTAGGTATTGCCGGCATACTCAACCTGATTGAGAAGCTGAGACAGCACGACAGCCGACATGATGGCATCGTTATCGGGGTTCTGGTGGCCAAAAACAAGAACGTTAGCCATGGATTTTCCTCCATTTGCACAGGTGTACTCAAACGAATAAATGGTAGCACGAACTCAAGGTGTGCCCGCCATACGACACGCCCCGGGTTTATTCGTCACATCTCGCGAGGGGACTCGTCACCCAGCACACGATATGAAGGACATGTGAAAGTGTGACAAAATAAACCTGTCGTTTTGCTGTCACATAAGAAGGGGGAGGCGTTCTTGGACGTCTCCCCCCTGGATGCATATATATGCCGAACGATCTGTTAGATCTTCACGCCCGGGAAGTGGCACTTCACAAAGTGGCCCGGGGTGTGCTCTTTCATCTGCGGAACCTCGGTCTTGCACTTCTCGGTAGCATGCGGGCAGCGCGTGTGAAACGGGCAGCCCGAAGGAATGTTCGTGGGGCTCGGCAGGTCGCCCTCAATAAGCACGTGCTTCTTCTCAATCGAAGGATCGGGGATGGGCACAGCGGAAAGCAGGGCCTGCGTATACAGATGCAGCGGGTTGCTGTAAAGATCCTCGTTGGGAGCGACCTCCATCAGCGAACCCAAGTACATGACGCCAATGCGATCGGAAATCATCTCAACAACAGCAAGGTCGTGGGAGATGAAGAGGTACGTCAGGTTGTACTGCTCCTGAACATCACGAAGAAGATTCAGAACCTGAGCCTGAATGGACACGTCAAGTGCCGAAACGGGCTCGTCGGCCATGATGAGCTTGGGGTTAACCGAAAGCGCGCGGGCGATGCCGATACGCTGACGCTGACCGCCAGAGAACTCGTGCGGATAGCGCTCGCCATGAGTGGCCGAAAGGCCAACGACCTCGAGCAGCTCCTGCGCCTTCTTCAGACGCTCGCCCTTGCTCATCTTGGTGTGAACAAGCAGCGGCTCGCTAATAATGTCCTGCACCTTCATGCGAGGATTGAGCGATCCATACGGGTCCTGAAACACCATCTGCATCTCGGCACGCAGCGGACGAACCTCCTTCTCGGAGAGCTTCGCCACGTCTTTGCCCTCAAAGAGAATCTCTCCCTCGTTGGGCTTGATGAGGTGGTTGATCAGACGGCTGGTGGTGGACTTACCACAGCCGGACTCGCCTACGAGCGAGAACGTCTCGCCGGGCATGATGTCAAAGGACACGTCGTTCACCGCGTGCACAAACTTGTTGGCACGACCGAAGAAGTCTTTGCCCACAGGGAACTTCTTGCTCAGGTGACGAACGGACAGCAACGGCTTGGTCTCAGTTGCACTCATTATTGCTGAGCCCCCTCTCGAGCATTGCGATAGAACGGACACGCGCAACGATGGCCCTCGGCAACCGTCTGGAGCTCAGGCAGCTTCTGCTTGCAGGAGTCCTGTGCATACTTGCAGCGCGGAGCGAAACGGCAGCCCTCGGGCATGACGGACAGATCGGGAACGGAGCCGGGGATGGACGGCAGGCGATGCAGGCGCTTGCCCAAACGCGGCACCGAAGCGATAAGGCCCTCGGTGTAGGGGTGCTGCGGGTTAGCGAACAGCTCTTTGACCGGTGCTTCCTCGACAATATTGCCAGCGTACATAACGATGACGCGGCTGCAGGTCTCGGCAACAACACCCAAGTCATGCGTGATGAGCAGGATGCCGGTGTTGCGACGGTTGCGAATGTCCTCCATCAGCGCCAAGATCTGCGCCTGAATGGTCACGTCGAGAGCCGTGGTGGGCTCGTCGGCAATCAGAAGCTTGGGCTCGCAAGACATAGCCATAGCGATCATGACGCGCTGGCACATACCGCCCGAAAGCTCGTGCGGATAGTTGCGAAGCGTCATCTCGGGCTCGGGGATGCCCACGAGCTTGAGGGAGTTAACGCAACGCTCGTGAATCTCGGCCTTGCTCATGTTGCTGTTATGCAGGCTAATGGCCTCGGCAAGCTGGTCCTCGATGCGCATGATCGGGTCAAGAGCGCTCATGGGCTCCTGGAAGATCATGGACATCTCGTTGCCGCGCATGGACTGCATCTCGCTCGTAGTGAGGTCGAGAACCTCTTTGCCGCCAAACTTGATGGAGCCGGAAATCTTGGTCAGGCGCTCGTTATGCAGGCGCATGACAGAAAGCGAGGTTACGGATTTGCCGCAGCCGGACTCGCCAACCAAGCCCACGATCTCGCCAGCGTTGACATTAAAGGACACGCCGTTTACCGCCGTAATCCAATCCTTCTTGCCACGCTTAAATTGCGTTCTGAGGTCCTTGACCTCCAAAAGAGTTTCAGACATCAGGGCCTCCTTAGTTCAGTCGCGGGTCGAGCGTGTCGCGCAGACCGTCACCGAACAGGTTGAAGGCAAGCACGGTCAAGAAAATCACCAAGCCGGGGAAAAGGACCAGGTGCGGAGCAATAGCCAGGTAGTTGCGGCCCTGAGACAGGATCGCGCCCCACTCGGCTTGCGTCACGGATGCGCCGAAGCCCAGGAAGGACAGGGATGATGCCGAAAGGATGGCGCCACCGATGTTCATCGTGAAGTTGACGATGAGGGCCTGCATGGTACCCGGGAAGATGTGCACGAACATGGTGCGAGCGGACGAGCAGCCAATGGACTGCGCCACCTCGACGTACAGCTCACCACGCACCTCGAGCACCGCGCCGCGAATAATGCGCGCAAACGACGGCACCGTGAAAACGGCAACACCAATCATGATGTTGGTGATGCCCGGACCGATGATAGCCACGATGGCGATGGCGAGCAGGATGCCCGGGAACGCGAACATAACGTCACAAACGCGCATGATAAGGGAGTCGACAATGCCGCCAAAGAAGCCGGCGATAAGACCAAAGACGACGCCCGCGGCGGTACCGATGATCGAAGCGGTAAGCGCCGTGCCAAGCGACAGCTGCGTGCCGGCAAGGATGCGGCTAAAGACATCTCGGCCAAACTCGTCGGTGCCCCACAGATGCCTAGCGGAAGGGCCAGCCAAAATCGCGCTGTAGTCGTACGCGTTGGGATCGTACGGCGTGATGTTGGGTCCGATCACGGCAAGAATCAGGATGAAGACGATAAACAGAAAGCCGATAACGGCGGTCTTGCGGCGCAAGAACTTTTTGACAAACTGCCTAACGGGGCTTTGCGCCTTCGGCAGCTCCTCAGCCTCACGCGTTGCGGAGGCAGCATTAGCAGTGGTATCAGACATGGCAACCTCCTATTCGTAGCGCACGCGCGGGTTAATGATGCCGTACAGGATGTCCGCAAGCAGGTTGATCACCATGTACTCCAGCGAGAAGAACAAAATGAGCGCCTGCACAACCTCGTAGTCGCGGAAGCCGATGGAATCGACGAGCAGACGGCCGAGGCCCGGAATCGAGAAAACCGACTCGACCACGACGGAACCGGCGATCAATGCGCCGATCTGAAGCGCGGTGACGGTGATGACGTCGATGGAGGAGTTCTTGAACGCATGGCGCATAATCACGCGATGCTCGGGCAGACCCTTGGCACGTGCCGTGCGAATGTAATCCTTGCCCAGGTTCTCAATCATCGAAGAACGCGTCACGCGCGCCAGAATACACATGATGCCCGCGCCCATGGCGATGGAGGGCAGGATGTAGCCCTTCCACGACTCAAGACCACCTGTAGGCAGGATCCTCAGGTTCACGGCGAAGATCTGCATGAGCTGCAGACCCAGCCAGAAGTTAGGCAGCGAGATGCCGGCGATGGCGATAACCATGCCGATAAGATCGAACGCACGACCGCGGTTCACAGCGGCAAGAACGCCGATGATGATACCCATGATCGCAGACCAAGTAATGGAGCAAATGGTCAGGTAGATGGTGATGGGCAGGCGGGGCGCAAGGAGCGCGATGACGGTGGTCTTATTGGCATAAGAGACACCGAAATTACCCGTGAAAATACCGGTAATCCACTTGATGTACTGCGGTACCAAAGGCTGATTCAAACCAAGCTGGTTACGAATCTCGTCCACTTCGCCGATGGTCGCGGTAGGACCGGCAATCTGGCGGGCGGGGTCACCGGGGATAAGGTGGATGAACAAGAAGATGATGATGGAGATAACGAATAGCAGCGGAATCATGTTGATGATTCGCTTAACGGTGTATTTCCCCATTTAGCTCCCTCCCCTTTCAAATCAAGGACAATCAAACCGCAAAACTGCCGGCCTCCGCGGACGGGAGGCCGGCAGCCAAAACTGCTTGCTTGTCAGCTTACAGAATCAAACACGCGCAGCCTTAAGCGTTGAGCTTAGCGTGAGTGACGTCGATGCCCTGAGCAACGTACTTGATGCCGGTAAGGTAAGCCTTGTAGGACATCAGCGTGTTGTCGGAAGCGAGGTACAGCCACGGGCACTCGGGCCAGACGATGTCCTGGCACTTGGCGTAGTGCTGGTTCTGCTCGTCCTCGGTCTTGCCCTCGTTGCCAAGCTGGAGCTCGTTGTCGAACTCTTCGTTCTTCCAGAAGGCGGTGTTGTAGCCGGTCGGAGGAGTCATAGCGGTGGAAAGCAGCGAACGCATGAAGCCGTCAGCGTCAGACTGGGACCAGTTAACGTACCACATCTGAATCTTGGTGGTGTCCTCGGGCTCGGCAGCGATCTCGGCGTTGGTAGCGGCCTCGTTGGGGACAACCTTGACCTCGATGCCAACTTTCTTGAGCTGCTGCATGACAAAGGTCATGCCCTTGGTCTCCTGCGTGGAGTTATCGCCGATGATCTCGACCTCGAAGCCATCCTCGTAGCCGGCCTCCTTGAGAAGGGACTTGGCCTTGTCGAGGTCGTAAGCAAACGGCTCCTGCTCCTTGTAACCGGGAACGAGAGCGGGGAGCACGGAGGTAGCCGGGGTAGCGGCACCAGCGTACATAACCTTGACGTACTCGTCCTGGTTGAAGGCGTAGTTCATGGCCTGACGCACGCGAACGTCGGAGAGCTCCTTGACGTTGGTGTTAAGAGTCACATAGCGCATGGTGGTGGAGGGCATGGAAACCATGTTGATGTCGCCAGCGCTGCGGACGGTAGCGACCTGGTCGGTCGGCATCGGGTAAATGACCGTAGCCTCACCAGTCTGAAGAGCGGCGATACGGGAACCAGCCTCGGGAATGATCTTGAAATCGACGCGGTCGATCGTGACCTCGCCCTCGTCCTTCTGGCCGCCCCAGTACTTGTCGTTCTTGACGAGCGAGCAGTGGTCGCCCTTTGCATACTCTTCGAGGACGTAAGGACCAGAGCCAGCGGACTTCTTGCCGTAATCGTAATCCGGATCGGTGACGACCTTAGGATTAACGATGTAGAACTGCGTGATGGAGTTCATGAACGGAGCGTAGGGCTTCGGCAGGTGGAAAGCGACCTTCAACGGATCGTCGTCAACCTTGTACACGTTGTCGATGCGAGTCTCTTCGGTGTTGTCATCGATGGTGCGGATGAACATGCGGCGGCGGCGCCAACCGTTCTCCTTCTTGATGCACTCCTGATAGTTGGTGACGATAGCGTCTGCATCGAGCGGCGTACCGTCCTCAAAGGTGATGCCCTCATGAAGATGGAAGGTGTAGGTGCAGGCGTCCTCGGAAACCTCATAGGAGTCGGCAGCCTTCGGGATGAGGTTGTAGTCCTCGTCGAACGCATACAGGGAATCGTAGATGTAGTACACGACGTTGCCGGAGTTGCCGTCGGACCAGTTCATGGGGTGCATGTTCTGGATCTCGCCCTCGAGCGCGATGACGCACTCGTTCTTGGGGGCCTTGCCGTCGGTCTTCTCAGCCTTGACGACGAAACCGTCCTTGTCAGCAACGATCTCCTCGACGGAGCTAGAGCTGGAGCCGGCTGCGGAGCCCTTGGTGTCGGAACCGGTGTTGCCGCAAGCAGCAAGACCGAGAGCGGCGGCGCCAGCAGCAGCGGCACCGACGAAACCACGGCGGGAAACGGCGGGGTTAAGCTTGTTTTCCAAGTCCATGAATACTCTCCTTTCGCGCCTGCGAGCCATCCAGAATCGCGGGCACCCTTTTTTCCTCTACGCGGCCTTCGAAGTCTTTCGTCTCCGCGAAGAACCACGCATCACATCTTATTGTATTAAATTCGCCCTGTTTCTCCGTTTACGATGCTTTAACATGACTATCCGAGCAGGTAAACGGTGGGTCGACTTACCGCTCACACCTAAATAACTACCTTTCACGGCCCACAACACGTGATTTGTACACAAAACGTCGGCAGCAGAACGGAGATTGCCATGACCTATCAGTTTGACCGCGTTCGGTATAACGAACGCATGAAATGGTACCTGCACGATCGCTTTGGCCTTTTCCTTCATTTCGGTTTGTACTCCATCCCCGCTCGCGGCGAATGGGTTCGCAGCGATGAGGAGATGCCTGAGGAACTATATCAGCCCTACTTCGATGAGTTCAACCCCTATGCCTTCGATGCCCGCGCCTGGGCACGCGCCGCACGTGAGGCCGGTATGAAATATGCCGTACTCACCGCAAAGCATCACGACGGCTTTTGCCTCTTCGACACCCAGACCACCGACTGGAAATCAACCAAGACTCCCTTTGGGCGCGATATCGTCGCCGAGTTCCTCGAGGCGTTTCGTGCCGAGGGTCTAAAAGTAGGCCTGTACTACTCGATCATCGACTGGCACCACCCCGACTTCCCCCAGTACGGCGATCGCCAGGCCCCGCTGCGCAACGACCCCGTAGCAGGCTGCAACGATAAACGCGATTTCAACCGCTATCTCGACTACATGCACGAGCAGGTGCGCGAGCTGTGCACCAATTACGGCAAGCTCGACCTGCTGTGGTTCGATTTTGCCTACGACTCGCCCGTCAACGGCATGAAGATGCGCGGCGAAACCTGGCGCGCAACCGAGCTCATGAGCATGGTGCGCGAGCTGCAGCCGCAGGTCATCACCGACAATCGCCTCGAGGTCTCGGGTGAGGGCTACGGATCGCTCGCAGAGTGCAACCCCACACCCTATCACGGCGACTTCGTAACGCCCGAGCGCATCATCCCGCCGACCGGCATCCTGGACGCTGAGGGCAACCCCCTTGCCTGGGAATCTTGTATCACCATGAACGACAACTGGGGCTACTGCTCTACCGACACCAACTACAAGCCCTCGTCGCTGCTCATCCACAAGCTGGTGGAGTGCGTCTCCAAGGGCGGCAATCTTATTCTCAATGTGGGCCCCGACGCGACAGGTCGCTTCCCCGAGCAGTCCTGCGCCATCCTGAAGGAGATCGGTGCCTGGATGGCGCGCAACTCCCAGAGCATCTACGGCGCGGGCATGGCCGCAGGCGGCCCCATCGAGCCCGAGCGCCCCGAGTGGGGTCGCATCACACGCAACGGCAATACGTACTACTTCCATCTATATGAGAATGCCCTGGGCCCCGTGCCGCTCATGGGCGTGCCCAAAGATCGCATCGAGTCCATTCGCCTTCTGCGCGATGGCAGCGAGGTCAAGCTCTCTACCAGCTGGACGCACAGCGACTATCCCGACATCGCGTTCGCCGATCTGGGTCCCTCGCCCTATCTGCCCGATCCCGTTGACACCGTCTTGGCCGTCAAGATCAAGGAGAACTAACACATGCGTATTCTCTCCCCCGCCTTCGCATCCTTTGCCCAAGCTAAATTTGACGAGCGTGCCGAGCTGCTCAAGCCGCTCGCGAGCACCATCGCCGCGGGCCTTGCCCGTGTCGACAACGCCGACGTCGCTGCGCTCATCAAAAATTACTATGGCACCCTACCGCTCACCGACGTATTCGACGCCGATTTCTCCGTGTTCGAATCCATCGCACGCCAAGCCGTCGAGCTTCGTACCACCTCGCCGTGGTGCCGCGATGTTGACGAAGATATCTTTATCCACTTTGTGGCAACCCCGCGCGTGAACAACGAGCCGTTTGTCGATTCCTGGCCTATCCTGCGCAAGGAGCTTGCAGAACGCATCGCGGGCATGAGCGCGCACGACGCCGTGCTCGAGACCAACTACTGGTGCTGTGAGACCGCAACCTATCAGACTGCCGACGAGCGCACCCTGGGACCGCTGGGCATGCTGGCCTCCGGCAATGGCCGCTGTGGCGAAGAGTCAACCTATCTGGTCACCGCACTGCGCGCAAACGGCATCCCCGCTCGTCAGATTTACACCCCGCTTTGGGCCCATTGCGATGACAACCACGCCTGGGTCGAAGCGTATGTCGATGGCGAATGGTACTATCTGGGCGCCTGCGAGCCCGAAGAGGCGCTTAACCGCGGTTGGTTCACCGCCGCCTCCGGACGCGCCATGCTGGTGCACACCCGCTTGTTCTCCGACTACGGCTGCGATTTTGAGCGTGATCGCAGCATCCTCGCGCGCGAAGGCAGTCAGGTCATCGTGAACCAAACGGCGGCCTACGGCCCCACCGTTAAGCTCACGGTTACGGTCACCAGTGAGGACGGCGCGCCCGTCCGCAATGCCTACGTGCGCCTGACGCTTGTAAACTCCGCCGAATGGGGCGACATCGCGCACCTCATCACCGATGAATGCGGCCATGCCCAGATTGTGATCGGCGAGGGCACTCTGCGCGTTATCGCCGCAACCGAACATCAAATGGCAGATGCCTTGGTCGACACCGATGAGTGCGATCACGTGGAACTTACCCTGCACGACGTGGACACGGCTGCAGCCGCCGCATGGCGCGATATCGACGTCCACGCACCGGCAGACCATCCCGCCCCCTCCTGCCCCCTCACGCCCGAACAGACAGCATCTGGCCGTGCTCGCAAGCAAGAGGCCGACCAGATGCGCACCGAGCGCGTGGCAGGCTTTGTCGAGGAGGCGCGTCGCCTGGCAAACGCCGCAGGCCATGGCAAAGACGAATGTCTCGCCTATTATGAGCAGGCTTTTGCCAATGCCCCCGAAGTTGATCGCTTCCTCTCCGTGGACAACGGCGCCGATCGCGTCCAGCTGCTCTCGACGCTCACCTCAAAGGACTTCCGCGACCTTACCGCCGATGTTTTGGAAGACCATCTGGCCGGCGCCCGCGCCATGCACGACGCCGCCATCGCTTACCTCGAGCGCGAGGGCGCAAAAGACGATGCCGAGGAGCTCTACGTCAAGTACGTCCTCGCTCCGCGCATCATGTTCGAGCAGCTCTCGAGCTTCCGCTCCTATTTTGTCGAGACTTTTGACGCGACGACAGTCGAGGGGTTCCGCGCAGACCCGCGCCGTGTTTGGGACATGATTTGCGAAAACCTCGACTTCACCGCTTCCGAGCACGTCAAGAAGCTCTGCGCCAGCCCGCGCGGTGCCTGGCTCTCTCGCCAGGGCAGCCCCGTCACCTGCCGCGCGCTGTTCGTGGCAATCTGCCGCACCTTTGGTATCGCCGCTCGTCAAAACCCGCATGATCGCGCCATCGAGTATTACCACCAGGGCGCATTTGTGGCCGTCGAGCGCGCCGAGCATACCGCCGACGTCACGTTCACTTCCACCGTGGAGCCCGGTCCTGGATATTTCCAGGCCTGGAGCGTTGCCCGTCTGGAGACAAGCGTTACGGTTGCCGGAACTCGCGCGCTGGGCTTCGAGGCCCTCGACTTCTGGGGCGCCTCGGTCCAAGACGGCTCGTGCACGCTGCCGCTTCCCGCCGGCGATTATCGCCTGGTGTGCAGCACGCGCTTGCCCAACGGCGATACGCAGGCAGCCGAGCGCACCTTCCATGTAAGCGACGCAGGCACCGACAAGCCCATCGAACTCGTCCTGCGCGAGCCCGAGGCATCACAGATGCTCGAGGATATCGCACTCGAGGCCTTCGCCCTGTGCGACGCCGACGGCAACGTTGTCGATGCCGCAAAAATCGCTGCCGAGCACGGATCGGATTCACACCCGGTTGCCATCTCGTTCCTGGAGCCTGGAATGGAGCCTACCGAGCACCTGCTCAACGAGCTTCGTGAGCAGGCAGAGCGCGTCGCCGAAGCCGATCTGCCGCTCGTCCTCGTGATCAGCGACCCCGCCCAACTCGATGACCCCACACTCGCTCGCACGCTTCCCACGCTCACCGGCGCGACCATCGCCTACGACGACTTTACCGAGCTGCCCGAGAAGCTCGCTCGCCGCATGTTTGCGAATCCCGAGAAGCTGCCGCTCACGGTGCTTGCCTGCAAGCAGCCCGACGGCAGCCTGCGCGGCGTCTATGCAACCGCCGGTTACAACGTTGGCACTGTCGATTTGCTGATGAAGCTCATCACTCTCGTCTAGTGCAAGGCGAGCTGTATTCGCCAACAAGCAAAGGGGGCGCCTCGTCTGAGGCGCCCCCTTTTTGCTGTGATCGATATGACAAGGCGTGTTACGCGTTGGTCACCGCGTAGTAGGCGGCGCCGAGCATGCCGGCGTCGTTGCCAAGAGAGGCAACGGTGATGGGCGTGTCCGCGCAACAAGACAGCGTCATCTTCTTGAACACCTCGGTCACGCGGTCAAGATAATGCTCAGCACCGGCAGAAACGCCACCGCCCAGCACGAAGACCTCGGGATCGAAAGAGCATGCGGCGTTGGCGAGCTCGAAACCCAGAGCGCCTGCCATGGTATCGACAGCGGCACGCGCGGCTTCATCGCCTGCAACGAGGGCTTCGAACACGCTGCGCGAATCGGAAGGACCGGAAAGCTCAACAGGCTCGCTACCACGCTTCTCGCACTCCAAGCGATAGCTGTTCACGATGCCCGTAGCCGAAGCATACTGCTCCAAGCAGCCATAACGACCACAGCCGCACTGACGCGTCTCGGCAGGATTGACAATCACGTGACCCAGCTCGCCCGCAGCGCCGTTCGCACCTGCAAGAACCTTGCCGTCGCACACAACGCCCGCACCGATGCCAGTGCCGAGCGTCACGAACACGAGGCTGTTATAGCCCGCACCGGCGCCGCGCCAAAGCTCTCCCATAGCGGCCGCGTTGGCATCGTTGAGAAAACCAACGTATACGCCCGGGAAGGAAGCCTGGAGCGCGTCGTGCACGCCCAACAAATTGAGACTCAGGTTGGCGATGACAGAAATGTTTCCGTCGGCAGGAACGGGGCAGGGAACTGCAAGGCCGATACCCTTGAGCAGGGAAGCATCGACATCGGCACCCTCGAGCACGGACTTGACGCCATCCGTGACGGCGGTATAACCGGCCTCGTCAACCAGCGGAGGCGTGGGGACGCCCGCCTTGGCAACGACGTCACCTTCTTTGGTCATAACGCCGATCTTGACCGAAGTACCGCCCACGTCGATGCCAACATAGAGTTCGTCTGCCATGTTCGTTCCCTTTCCACCGCGAGCGCTTATCGCCCGTAATTATCGCTATGCCCGAATGATAGCGCGATACGCCCCAATCGTGCCTCAGGCATCGTGGAGTGGTAGTAACCACACGCCTATCCGGCGTTCCGCACGGATCAAGACCCATCGGCACACTGTAGTGCCGAAGGTTCGCCCAAAAGAGGAGGGTACCGCGCCTAGCGTGCGGCGCCCGACGTCCCCAGCTAGTCCCCTGCGGGACCAGGTCATCGGCGCGCTGTAGTGCCGGAGGTTCGCCCGAAAGAGGAGCGCCGCGTACTTAAGTACGCAAGCGACGATTGAGGGTGAAGATCCGGTGCTACAGCGTGCCGATGGGGCTACAGCTTGACGATGGGGGCGAAACCCTTCATGAGCTTCTTGGTTTTCCCGCTCTTCTCGAACTGGACCTCGATCATGTCGCCATCGACCGAGATAACGGTGCCGGCGCCAAACGTCTTGTGGCTCACAGCGTCACCCACGGCAAAGACCTCGGCAGCACGCGCGGCATCGGGACGGCGCTGCTCGACCGGAGCGGATGCCTTCTGTTGACGCGGACGCGCGGCACCGCTGCCAAACGTAGCTGGCTTGCGACCCGCATCGGGGCTCACGCCGCGATGGCGCTCGGTTCCCGCCACGCCAAAGAAGCTGTCATACGACCCGGCAGAAGCGCCTGAGCCTCCCGTCGAACGCGTATACGAGCCAAACACGCGCCCACCGTACATGTCCGATCCCTGACCGGATCCAAAGGTTCCACGGCGGTCGCCGCGCTTCTCCCAGCCCGTGCCGGAAAAACCGGATGATCCGATACCGGAAAACTCGATATCCTCATCGGGAATCTCATTCATGAAGCGCGAACGAGGATTGGCCTGCGTAGAGCCGTAGGTACGACGGGTGGCAGCATAGGTAAGGAATAGGCGCTTGCGCGCACGCGTGATAGCAACATATGCCAAGCGACGCTCTTCCTCGAGCTTCGCCGCGTCCTCTCCACCAAAGCCGGCAACATGCGGGAAAATGCCCTCTTCCATGCCGGCAACGAATACCGCAGGAAACTCCAGACCCTTTGCCGAATGGATAGTCATCATGGTGATGGCGCTCGACTGGCCCGAAAGCGCGTCGAGGTCCGAGCGAAGGGCGAGCCATTCCATCAGCGCAGGAAGCGCTTTGCACGCCAGCGGACCATAGGTGCGCTCGATCTCCGAGGCGGCCTGCGCCGCGCTTGACGCGAAAGGCGCATCTGCAAGCGTGGACGCCGGAGCAGACTGTGGCACGTCGCCGACACCGGCAGCGCGCAGCTCCTCCAAACTCTCCAAGGTGCCCTCGATATCCTCGTGGCTCTCTTCGAATTCGGCAGCTACACCCATGAATTCCTGAATGTTCTCGGCGCGCCCCTCGGCCTCCATCGTGCCCTCGCTGCGATACGCCTGGACAAGACCCGCGCTCTCCACAATAGCCTCGACCACGTCTTTGAGCTCGCCATCCATACGGCGACCACGGCGCACGATGTTGACGAAATCGGCCAGGCCGTTGCGAACCTTGGCCGAGAACATGCCTGTCTCGGCACAAGCGAGTTCGCACGCCTGGAAAAACGAGCAGCGGTTGGAGACGGCAAGCATCTCAATCTTTTGGATGGATGTGGAGCCGATACCACGACGGGGCGTGTTGATCACACGCTTGACGCTCATCTCGTCGGCAGGATTCACCACCATCTTGAGATAGGCCATCACATCGCGCACCTCGGCACGATCAAAGAACCTCGTGCCGCCCACAATCTTGTAGGGCACGCCTGCGCGCAGGAACATATCTTCCAAGATACGCGACTGCGCGTTCGTGCGATAGAACACGGCGATGTCGTCGTACGGAGTGCCGCCGTCATGAAGCTTGTCGATTTCCGAGGCGATCCAGCGCCCCTCATCGCGCTCGTCACTTGCCTGATAGGCCTGAATCTTCTCGCCATCGCCCGCGGCGGTGAACAAACGCTTGTCCTTACGCTGCGAGTTATGGCGCACCACGGCATTTGCCGCCGAAAGGATATGGCCGGTCGAACGGTAATTCTGCTCGAGCTTAACCACCTTGGCATCGGCAAAATCCTGCTCGAAGTCAAGGATGTTGGAGATATCGGCGCCGCGCCAGGAATAAATCGACTGGTCGTCGTCGCCCACAACCATCAGGTTCTTGTACTTGGCAGCGAGCAGGTTCGCGATCTCGTACTGCACGTGATTCGTATCCTGATACTCGTCTACGCTGATATAGCGGAAACGCTCCTGATATTTTTCGAGCACCTCGGGGCGGCTGCGCAAAAGCTCAAGCGTCCGCACGAGCAAGTCGTCAAAGTCCATCGCGTTCGCGGCACGCAGGCGACGCTCCAGCTCTGCGTAAACACGCGCGGCCTTCTCTTCCTGAGGACTCGACGCGCGGGCGCTCATCTCGTCCGGGCCGATCATGGCGTTTTTCGCCGCCGAGATCTTGGAGCGAATCATGTTGATGGGGTACTGCTTTTGCTCGATGGAAAGCGCCTGCATGATATCGCGCACCATGCGGCGAGAATCGTCATCATCGTAGATGGAGAACTGGCCGGTATAGCCCAAAAGATCAGCATCCTCGCGAAGCATGCGCACGCACATAGCGTGGAACGTGCATACCCACATGCCACGCGTGCCCTCCGGCAAAAGAGAGCTTAGACGCTCGCGCATCTCAGCCGCAGCTTTATTGGTAAAGGTGATGGCAAGGAGCTGCCACGGACGCACGCCCAGGTCGGCAACCATGTGAGCGATGCGGAAGGTGAGCACGCGAGTCTTACCGGAACCGGCGCCGGCAAGCACCAGAAGCGGCCCCTCGGTAGTAAGCACGGCTTCGCGCTGGGCGGGATTGAGCGAATCGATATCGACGGCGTACGCCATGAATAGAACTCCATTCCAAACGGCGCGATGGCGCCAGACACATGAGCCGTACCAGTATAGCCGCCCGCACGGACGCGCGGGGCAAGCAACCCTGTGACCATCAGGGGCTCACGAGCGGGCACCAATGTGACAAAAAGTCGACAGGTTTAATGTGTCACATTTTCACAGTCCCTTCATATAACGCGCCCGCACCACAATACCGATTGTGGCGCGGGCGTTACGTTATTCCCTCCTCCTCGCAAAAGCGCGCACGCCGTCGCATAATGAGGGGCGAATAAACGAAGGAGAAAACCCAATGGCGCATCGCATCCTGTACTACATGGTGGACGGCTCGACAGCAAAGGCCCAGCAGATCCTGAAAGAATGGGGCGTAGACGATCAGATCGAGCTCATCGGGTGCGCACATGAACCGCTTGTCGACCCCAGCCCCGCACAGATGGTTGGATGCGAGGGCTTTATTGGCGAGTTCGGCCCTGTATCGCCAAAGACGGCAGGCGCCATGGCGGACGCGGGCATCCGCATCGTCTCGAGCATGTCTATCGGAATCAATCACGTCGATGTGTCGGCCCTTGCACAGCACGGCATCATCACCACCAACTGCCCTGGCTACTGTTCCCTCGATGTCGCCCAGCACGCAGCAGGGCTCATGCTCGACCTCATGCGCAGCATCACCTTCTCCAACCGAGAAGTACTCGCCGGTGCCTGGGAGCCCACTGGAGGCTATACCGCGCACCGCACGCAGGGGCAAACAATCGGCCTCGTATTTTTTGGCAACATCGCCCGCGCCATGGCAAGCATCGTGCAGGCGCTCGGCATGAACGTCGTGGTGTGGGCGCCTACCAAGACCCGCGAGGACCTTGCCCAAGCAGGTTGCACTAAAGCCGAAACTCTCGACGAGCTGCTCGCTGTCTCCGACGTGGTGAGCCTGCACTGCCCGCTTATTCCGCAAACCGAAAAACTCATTGGCACCCACGAGCTCGAGGCCATGAAGCCTAGCGCCTTCTTGATCAACACCGCCCGCGGCCCCGTCATCGACGAGGAAGCGCTGCTCGCCGCGTTGGACGAAAACATCTCCAGCAACGGCACACGCGGCATCCGCGCTGCCGCTCTCGATGTCCTTGCCGATGAGACCGCTCCCAATCGCGCCCTTATCGAGCACCCCCGCTGCATCGTCACGCCGCATACCGCCTACTGCACCGAGGAGGCCAACGACACCTTGCGCCGCATGACGCTCAAGGCACAGGTCGACTATCTTGTTCGAGGCATCATGCCCGAGCACGTCGTCGCGGTATAGCAAAAGCGCCGCTCAGCCCAAGCCGAACGGCGCACCATCACCACAAGCAAAAAGCGCTATAGCCCCAGCACGGGGACAGCGACGAGGAAGTACGCAAGTACGACCACGCCTAAAACGATGCGGTAGACGCCAAAGACCTTGAAGTCGTGACGCTTCACAAAGCCCATGAGCCATTTGATGGCCGCGAGGGAAACAACAAACGCAACCACGCAGCCCACGCCCAGAATCGCCGCCTCGGACGCACCAAACGTACCGCCCTTGATAAAGAACTTGACGAGCTTGAGCGCGCTTGCACCAAACATGACGGGGATGGCCAAAAAGAACGTAAACTTGCTCGCCATCGCACGCGTGCAGCCCAAAAGCAAGCCGCCGATAATGGTCGAACCCGAGCGCGACGTGCCCGGCACCAGCGAGAGCACCTGGAACAAACCGATTCCCAAAGCAGTCTTCCAAGACAGATCATCCAGCGTGGCGATGGAGCCAAAGTCCCCGCCGTCATCCTCGCTCACAGAAGGCGTTGCAAAATGAGCGCCGGCAGGACGCGCGCCAGGCAGCACATCCACGGTCTCGCGCGTGCGGGCACGGCGCGTCTCGATAACGATGAAAGCGATACCATAGACGATCAGCGCGATGGCAACCACGGGAGCATTGTAAAAATGATCTTCCATCCAATCGTTCAACGGCAAGCCGACAACCGCCGCAGGAATGCATCCGAGCACGATCTTGCCCCAAAGCTTCCACGTGTCGCGGCGCCCCTCCTTGCCCTTGCTGGGCGAAAACGGATTGAGCTCATGAAAAAACAGCACGCAGACAGCAAGGATTGCACCCAGCTGAACAACCACCAAAAACATGTTGAGAAATGTCTTGCTCACGTTGAGCTTGATAAACTCATCGACCAAGATCATATGACCGGTAGACGAGATGGGCAGCCATTCCGTGATGCCCTCGACCAGACCCAGGAAGGCCGATTTAAGCAGTTCGATGATATCCAAAAGAAGCCTTTCGCCTGAGCTGCGGCCATGGACCCGCAGCAACTCCGTGCACCATTATCCCACGCTGCAGGCATGCTCGAAAAAAAGCAGCGTCATTTACAGAATTTAGAGGTACCGGGTGATTAAAGCCGGGTATAACCGCTGTAAGGCAACGCAGCCAAAGGAGCTGCAGAGCCATTGAGGAGGCAAACATGAACGAGGGTTATTCAAAAGTATTCGTCGCGCTCGACGGCACTGAACAGCAGGATTTTGTTCTCGCGCGCGCTATCAAGGTCGCCGCGAATAACAAAGCCAAGCTCATCATCGGCCATGTAATTGACTCGACAGCGCTCGAGTCCGCCGGTTCCTACCCCATTGATTTGGTAAACGGCCTTGAGGAGGCATTTAAGAACTCGATCGAAAAGCAGGTTGAGGAAGCAAAGGCAAACCCCGATATTCCCGAAGTCGAAGTCATCATTCGCGCCGGCCGCATTCGCGAGACCCTCAAAGACGAGATGCTCGACATTATTCAGCCCGATCTGGTGCTCTGCGGCGCTCGCGGCCTCTCTTCGATCAAGTACGCCCTGCTCGGCTCCATCTCCACGTTCCTGCTTAGGAACACCGAGTGTGACATCCTAGTTGTGAAGTAGCTCGACGCTCCGCCCAATCGTCATCAAACGCATTCGATAAAGCTCCGGCCACAAGACCGGGGCTTTATTTATGCGGGCGCCTAAAGGCAGGCATCCGCCGCCAAACCCGTCACCATGTCTACGACTCAAAATAGTGCATATGATTGGTTGGGAACGTGATCTCGACTTCAAAGAATTCCCCATGCTCGGAGCGGGCCACGATTCCCAACCCCATTTTGTCGCATAGGCGCTTGACCAAATAGAGCCCAATACCAGTGGAGCGCTTGCCGTTTCTGCCGTTCTCGCCGGTAAAGCCGCGGTCAAACACACGGTCCAAATCTGCGGCAGGAACGCCGCAGCCATTGTCGCGAACCACAAGCTTCACGCAATCATCAGTGCCCCCTGCGTTCGCACGAGTCGCCGCAAAGAGTAGCTGAGCACCTTCGTCGCGGGCGTATTTCACACTGTTTTGAATGAGCTGCCCCAAGATGAACTCAACCCATTTTTCGTCGGCAAACACCCCAAGCTCAAGGCCGCGGCAAACGGGCGCCACATGGGCAGAAATCATCGCACGCGCGTTGCGCTTAAGTGCCGAAGAGACAATGGACTGCAAGGAGACATTTCGCACTACATAATCGCGGTCGAGCGATTCCGAGCGAGCGTAAAACAGCGCCTGTTCGATGTATCCCTCAACGCAGTCAACCTCCTCCGCCAGAGCATCGACCTTTTCGTGCACCTCCTGAGGCTGAACATTGTTCACAAGGGCATCATCCAGGTTTTCGAGCATCAAATAGGCTGCAACCAGCGGCGTCTTCGCTTCGTGCACCCACGTTTCGACATACTCTCGGTAATTCGCAGTCTGGCGGCGATAGCCTGCGACCTCATCGTTTGCAGCCTTAGCGATAGCACGGATGACGTCATACACGGCCTCGCCCTCGGCATCCTCCGGATATTCCATCATCTCCATCGCCCAAGAAACGCTCTCGAGATGTTCTGCACAGCGTTCGAGCCCGCGATAGAACTTCCGGTGACGAAGCCAGTCCGACACAGCGCCGATCAGCGTGCCGGCAACTCCAATAAGGGCGACCAAGACCACGATCTGCACGTACACGCTCGTGGTGAGCAAAACGCTGCAGGCAAGCCCCGTAGCGAGCAGGGGCAACAGCACCACAGCGCCATGTGACCTCAAATACCTGCCCATAAGCCGCTACACCGAATAGCCTTGGCCGCGATGCGTGGTCAGATACCCATGTACCCCAATCTTATCGAGCGTAGCGCGCAGGCGATTGATGTTAACCGTCAAGGTGTTGTCGTCGATAAACGTATCGGAATTCCAAAGGTCGCGCATGATGGCCTCGCGCGAGACAATCGTTCCCGCATGGCGCATAAGCAAACTCAAGATCCTCAGCTCGTTTTTGGTCAGCTCGACTTCCGAGCCCTCGTACAGCGCGCGAGAACGGGCAACATCGAGCTCAAGCCCATCATGTCGCAACACAGTCTTTCCCTGCGCGGAGGAGCTGCGACGCAAAAGCGCTTGCATGCGCGCAATGAGAACACGCAGGCTATAGGGCTTGGGAATAAAGTCGTCGGCGCCAAGCGTCATACTCATAACCTCGTCGACCTCCGTCGTGCGAGAGGTAAGCACGATAATGGGCACGTCCGAATGCGAGCGCAGTTCGCGACAGATAAACTGCCCGTCCGTCTGAGGTAGGCTCAAGTCGAGAAGCACAAGGTCGGGAGACGCCTCCAGCACGTCGTCGACCACATGGTCAAACGTCGCGCAAGCAAGCGCCTCATAGCCGTTGTGCTCAAGCGCCAAGGCGAGCTCTGTGCGAATGGCGTCGTCATCTTCGACGATGTAGATCTTCGACATGGAAAAGCCCCTTTCGGTTGCCCTCCATTATGGACGAGACAAAGGCGATGCCACCGCATGTGGCAACAATGTAAGCAAGCGTCCCGTTAGGAGAAGAGCTTTGATACGCCCGTGGCCAAGAACTCGGCAATAGAGCGATCCTCTGCCGAATCTCCCTGACCAGCGTCCTCCACAACCACGCCGTGCTCATCGGAGACAAGCACATGCGCACCGCCAAGGTCGTTTAGCGAAAGCACGATATCGTCCGCGGCCCCAGGCGTCGCGCGCAACACGTGATAGCCACGCGTTGCCGCTAGCTGCTCAACCAGCGTCATTGAGCCACACAGGTGCTCGCCTTCCGCGGCAGCCACATAAAGCGTGCCCGACTTCACGCAGCAAAGCGCCTCCGGAGCCACACCCGTCTCAATTTGCTCGGCGTGAGCAAGCTCGGCACGCGCGCACAGTGCATCATGGGAAGTCGAGGCCAGGGGTTCGTAAGCGCCCACGGTCATGGCAGCGTTACCGTTTACGTCAATCACCAGCATGAGCACACCGTTGGGATCCGCATAGGTACCCTCGGCAAGAGACCACTCCACGTGCTGCTTTGCCCAAGAAAGCATATTGGTGGTGAGGGGGCGACCCTGTACCAAGCGCTGCGAAAGAGCCCGGATATGTCTGTTAAGCAAAGGAACCTGTCTGCGCGCCATGCGCCAGCGGCATACAAGCGCGGGCTGATCGAGCTGAAAATCCGGTACAGCCTGCTGCGTCTCGCAAAACTCCCTGTAGGCACGAAGGTCCTCGGGATTGGAGAAAAGATCCTCGTCACGCACCGTCATGGCAGACACGGCTCCTTTTCGTCTAAGCACGCGGGGCATGCACCCCGCCATTCCCGCAGGCTTCGAAAAAGCGCACGGGCCAAACTCTCGATAGCGAAAACGCCCCAGCAAAAGCAAGATGCTGCACGCTCATGCGGCAGGTTGCCCAGCTGGGACGCCTTTAGCAAAAGCCAAATCCCAATGCTCGAACAAACAACAGGATTCGGCAAAAACTCCTAGTGGCGGAAGTGACGAGCACCTGTGAACACCATAGCGATACCGTGGTCGTCACAAGCCTGGATGGACTCCTCGTCGCGCATCGAGCCACCGGGCTGGATAATCGCGGTCACGCCATGGGCCGCAAGCACGTCCACGTTGTCGCGGAACGGGAAGAACGCATCGCTCGCAGCAGCAAAGCCGCCCGCCTCAACGCCCATGCGCTTGCAGGTCTCCTCGGCGCGCTCGCACGCAAAGAGCGCAGAGTCGACGCGATTGGGCTGGCCAGGTCCCATACCGATACCGGACTGATCCTTGGCGATCAAGATGGCGTTGGACTTAACGGTCTTCACCACGCGCCAAGCGAACAGGAGGTCGTCCATCTCCTTGTCCGTGGGCTTGCGAGTCGTGGGGAAGGTAAAGGTCGAGGGATCCTCGGAAACGGTGTCCACGGCCTGAACGAGCATACCGCCGTCAACGGTACGAGCCTCGAGGTGAGCGTGGCCATCGGCAGCGCCGGTCTCCAACACGCGCAGGTTCTTGCGGCGGCTCAAACGCTCCAGAGCCTCGTCGGTAAAGGACGGGGCAATGAGCACCTCGACAAAAAGCTTGTCGCGATCGGCAAAGTGCTCCACAAGCTCAAGGGGAACCTCGCGGTTCAAGGCGATAATGCCGCCGTAGGCGCTCTTGGGATCGCATGCAAAGGCGCGATCATAGGCCTCGGTCACCGTCTTGGCAACAGCAGAACCGCAGGGATTTTGATGCTTGAGGATGATGGCAGCAGGCTCATCAAACTCGCGCACGGCATTCCAAGCGGCATCGGCGTCGAGCAGGTTGTTATAGGAGAGTGGCTTGCCCTGGATCTGCTTGGCGCCAACGAGCGGATTTGTCGAAGAGGCAAAGTTGCCAAACTCATCGGCAAAGCGATAGACGGCAGCGGCCTGATGCGGGTTCTCGCCATAGCGAAGGTCCTCGACCTTCTCGAGATGCAGATCGATTGCCGCAGGCGGAACAAAAGCAGCAGAGGCGGGAGCCTCGGGGGCCTCCTCTGCCAAGTAGCTGTTGAGCCACGTGGAGATAGCGGTATCGTAGGCGGCGGTACGCGTATAGGTCTTGGCAGCCAGGCGACGACGCGTGCCCAAGGTGGTTGCGCCCTTGTGGCGATGCATCTCGTCGAGAACCATCGCGTAATCGGAGGGATCGCACACCACGGTCACCGAGTCGTTGTTCTTGGCGGCAGAGCGCAGCATGGAAGGGCCACCGATATCGATATGCTCGATGGCGTCGGCAAAGGTCACATCGGGAGAGGCAACGGTCTTCTCAAACTCGTACAGGTTAACCGCCACGAGATCGATCATCTTGATATCGTGCTCGCTGGCCTGAGCCATGTGCTCCTCGGAGTCACGACGGCACAGCAGGGCGCCGTGCACCTTGGGGTGCAACGTCTTCACACGGCCATCCATCATCTCGGGGTAGCCGGTAAACTCCTCAATCGGGGTAACGGGAACGCCCGCAGCCTCAATCGCCTTGGCGGTTCCGCCCGTCGAGATAATCTCAACGCCAAAATCGTCAACCAGTGCTCGTGCGAAATCGACGACGCCGGTCTTATCGGTGACCGAGATAAGCGCGCGCCCGATCTTCACATCAGCGGCCATGCCTTCCTCCTTGTCGCGAAAGGGGCCTTGATACCGCAAAAGTTGCGGCATCGACCCCCTCTTTCACATACATCTCTAATGTAGCGCATCGACACGCCAACTCGCAGGCGATACGCATGTTATTTGAAGAAAATACCGAGAGGCGATGGCGCTTTCGCGTAGAAATGACGCAGTTGACGTGTGAACATGAAGGCACCATATTCCGCGCCCCAAACGGTGGTATTAAATCTGCCGAGAGAAAGGTGCGCTGCGTGTCGACCGTGCTGTACAGACCATTTGAAGATGAAGATTTCGAACCGCTTGTCGAGATCGTCCGTACGCTATGGCACGACGACGATGACGTCCCCGACGCTGCCTTTGGCACCCTCGAGGCGACATGCGATCTTGCGCATTGCCTCTCGGTATCCACCTTCTCACAGGTAGCCCTTATCGACGGTGCGCCGCGCGGCATCATCCTCGCCCGCTCGGAAAACGACTACAATCAAGATCTATCCCGTTGGGCGACCATCGAAGCAAAATCGGCTTGCGCCATGGATTCCTACGACGCCAAAGCCGCCCACACGTTCCAAACGTGGTACGACGGCATGCGCAAAGTAGACGAGCGCCTCTTGGCATCGAGCGGCCTTACACTCGACAATGAAATCACGCTGCTCGTTGTAGACCCCTCGGCACAGGGGCTCGGAATCGGAACGGTGCTGTTTGACGCCGTATCTTCGTACTACGCCGCACTCGGCGATCTTAAGGCGTATCTGTATACCGACAGCGATTGCAGATGGTCGTTCTACGAGCTCCGCGGCATGAAGCGTTTAGGGAGATACAAATCGACACGCGAAGAGCGCAGTCTGCTTCCGCGAGAGATGTATCTTTACGGTTTAGACCTCAGTGCCTAACCTGCGAGGAATTGGACGTCTTGAGGGCAGCTTGACGCCCAACGCGCCCGCAGGGGAAAACACATAGGCGGTACGGACACACGCCCGTGCCTGGACGCGATCGCAACTCTCTCCGCGATCGTGTCCAGATATGAAAGGGTCCGACGGAAACATTCCGTCGGACCCTTTTGCATGAACTATCGAAACTCGCAGGTTAAAACGTGCCGCCGCCTCCACCGCCGCAGCCGCCGCCTCCGCCGCCGGAAAAGCCACCACCGCCGCCACCGCCGGAGCTGGACTCCGAAGCTGCCACCGCGGACACGGAATTGTGGTAGACTTGACTCTTATACACATCT
>NZ_LT699743.1:451541-487726 GCF_900155365.1 Collinsella bouchesdurhonensis
CCGCCGCCGGAAAAGCCACCACCGCCGCCACCGCCGGAGCTGGACTCCGAAGCTGCCACCGCGGACACGGAATTGTGGTAGACCCTGCCAATCGAATCGGTGGGAGCGTCGAGTGCAGGATCGCTATAGCACCACCAGTACACGGGGTAGTAATCGTAGAAGCCCTCGGCGTTACGAACCGCAGGCGGCACGGCGTCGGCAAGCTCGCGCAGCGTCCTTTTGGAAACACCCAGGGCCACGCCCATCACCATGAGCTTGTTCCACAAGATAAGGTCACCCGGCACGGCCTCGCCCAGGCGGGTGAAGTCCTCGAGCCACCTCTTAAGCGCGCGGCATTTGTTCTCCAAGTCGGTGCCCTCTTGCGTTAGGCGACGGAAGGTCAAGCCCAACAGAATGGTAATCACCGAGCAGACAACGGAGACGCCAAACGCAATGATGTTAGGCACGGGAGCATCCAAGAAGAACATCTGGAGAAGCCCTCCTCCGATGACAAACGTGCCACCAATAATCGTGAGCACCACAGCCGCCGTGCCGTCGGAAGCAACGAGATTCCTGGATTCCATAGCGCCCGTGACGCTGTGCGTGTAGTTATCAAGCCGCCTGGAATACGTACTCGTATGCTTTCTGGCATATTGCTTGAACGACTGGAATGTGCGCGAAAGAGTAGTTCCCTGGCGCTCGACGCCCAAGAAATACAGTTCGAGCACAGCGCGATCGATTCCGTTCTTTGCCCTCGTAAAGCCACCGTTATCCATCGAGATGCAGTAGTCGCTTGCAGCTTTTTGACCAGGTGTGGCAACACTTTGCAGCTTGATCAAACGATCGTCCGTAAGCTTCATAAGCGTAGCAACAAAAGCCCGGTCGGGCACCGTGCCTTTGTTCATAAACGTCGCGAGCACGGCAGGGTGGTCGTCGCTTGGAACATCACGGAAGTACGTCTCGTTAAACGTGGGGACAGGACGCTTGAGGCGCAGTTTCTGTATCACCGTCACCGCCAGCAGCGCCACGGAAACAGCGACCGTCAACACCGCCAAGCCATAGGAAAGAAGCCGTGCGCGTTCGCGACGAGCATTTGCCTCCTCGGCCCATTTTTCTTCATCATCCAAAATGTCAGGAAGGCGCTCTTCGTCCGATCGAGAGCTCAGCGGCATGCTGGGCACCCAAGACGCGGGGAACGCGATGCGCGCCTCGGCGAATTCGCCGCTCCTCACGCAGGGGACATCGTAATCAACCTCGCCGTCCTCGTCGTCGGGCGTGACCGTCGCCGTTAGCGGACCATGGCCCCAGGCACGCAGCGTATCGCCTACAGTAGCGGGGTTTTGCTGCACCAGCGAGGCGTCAAACGAAACGTTAAGCGTCACGTCGTTCGAGTCTTCCCCCCATCCGTCTCCCACGAACTTCCAGTAGAGCTCGGCGGTATCCTGCCAAAGCATGACCGCGCCGCTCATCGTGTAGGAGATCTCGACATCTGCACTCGAGCCATCGGACGAAGGCATAAAGATCTTTAAAGTCACAGACGAGCCGCTGGTATCTACGGTATAGACGCCGTAATCCCCCGAGGAGGCATAATCCGCCTCTTGGAATTCATCTCCATCGACAGAAACGCCGTTGATGCTCAGGGTCACGTTCTCGCCCTGCTGATTTTGTCCGAGCGGGATCTCCCAGTACACACCGTTAACATCGTCGGTGAACTCGAAGGTTCGTTCTTCGCTCACCTGCAGGGAGCCATCGGGCGCCACGTGCGCCCGCATATCCACCTGCGATGTCTGGTAGGCGCTCGCATAAGCTGCAGCAGGAATCAAAGACGCCACCAGCACCAAGGCCAAGGCGGTAATTGCGCGAAAACGGGTACGCATGGTACATCCTTACGTCGGCGGTATCCGTGGCCCTATTGTAGTCGTGCAGGGACGTTTCGCACGCGCGCGCGTCCACATTCGATGTTGGTGCTCCCCAACAAGGCAGGCATATCAGCCCTTCGCATCATCCGTCAAGACGCTCCCATCGCTCACCGGCGAAACGTAACCAGCGTCAAACGTCACCACGCAGGGGACACCGGGGCATTTTTCGCCCACAAGCGCACTCACCCGAGAAAGAAGCTCATCGTCATCCATATCAAAATCGACAGGACGTACCAGGTCGAACGCCACAAAACCTCGCTTCTGGCGCACATCGTGGACCGAAAGCCGCGGGTCGATATCCCTCACGCGCTCGTTAAGCCACGAGCGCAAGTCAAAGCCATCGGGAGCATCAGTCACAACAGGATCGCAGTGCAACGTTATCTCGACCCCCAACTCTCGCTGGATGTCGTGCTCGATGGTGTCGAGTACCTCATGGTTGGCAAAGGCGTCGCGCTCGCCCGGCATCTCGACATGCGCGCTTGCGAACTGACGGCCCGGGCCGTAATCGTGCACCATAAGGTCATGCGTGCCCAGGACCCCGGGATACGACATGATCTTGGTGTGGATGCGCTCAACAAGCCCCTCGTCTGGAGCCTGGCCCAGAAGAGGGCTCGCCGCGTCGCGCACCAAGTCGACGCCACCGGCACACACAAAAAGGCCCACGCCCAAGCCTGCCCAGCCATCAAGGTCGACACCCGTGGCACGGGAGATGAGCACAGCCGCCAAGACCGCACCAGAGGCGATCACGTCATTTCGGGAGTCGACGGCAGTAGCGAGAAGCGTCCCCGAATCGATGCGATACCCCAAGCGCCTATTGAATAGGGCCATCCACGTTTTGACCACCATAGAAAGAATGAGCACCGCCATCGAAGCCGTGCCGTATTCGGTAAACGACGGATGGAGCAGCTTATTCACCGATTCGGTAATCAAGTTAAGACCCACGGAGCACACGATCACAGCCACGCTGAGGCCCGCTAGGTACTCAAAGCGTCCATGCCCATACGGATGGCCCGCGTCGGCAGGACGTGCCGCCAGGCGAAAGCCCAGCAAGCTCACAATATTGCTCGAAGCGTCGGATACGTTGTTGACGGCGTCGGCAACAAGCGACACGGAACCCGTAAGCAGTCCAACGATGCCCTTGCTCACGCACAACGCGATATTGCAGCAAATGCAGATGATGCCTGCGGCCAGTCCGGCACGGGTACGCACCGAAGCGTCCAAAGGCCCACCTTCCGGCTGCGCCACCAAACGACGTATCAGCCAGTTTATCATCGCGCACGCACCTCCATGTAACATTGAGAGCACAGTATACCCGCACGCGCTGCCGCGTTTTCGTCCAGATTGCAACGAAATCCAAACTCAGCATCGAGACATCAAATGACGTCGAGCAAGCGCAGACGCACTCCAACCTCTATACTGAGCGACATGGAATTCAACGAAGAACATATCGACAGCGCAAACGGCCCACGCGACGCCTGCGTCGTGGGACGCTTTGCGCCGTCGCCTTCCGGACGTATGCATCTGGGCAATATCTTCTCTGCCCTTATGGCATGGCTTTCCGTGCGAAGCCAGGGCGGGCGCATGGTCCTGCGCATCGAGGACCTCGATACGCGCTGCCGCAATCCCCTGTGGTCCGATCTTTTTATCGAAGACCTTCGCTGGCTTGGCCTGAACTGGGACGAAGGCCCCTTCTATCAACGAGACCGTACGAACCTTTACGAAGTCGCCCTCAAGAAGCTCGTCGCGTCCGGCCTCACGTATCCCTGCTTTTGCACGAGGGCCGAGCTACACGCGGCAAGCGCTCCACATGCGAGCGATGGTACCCCCATCTACGCGGGCACGTGCCGCCACCTCTCGCCTACAGAGGTGGCGCAGCGCACAGCCGTACGGCCGCCGGCAACGCGCCTGCGTGTGCCGGAAGCCAACAGCCCTTTCGATACTATTGAATTTGTAGACGGTGTTTACGGCGAACAGCGCGAGTCGCTCTCCTCAGAATGCGGTGACTTTTTGATTCGGCGCAGCGATGGAATCTTCGCCTATCAGCTTGCGGTCGTAGTTGACGACGCCGCCATGGGCATCACAGAAGTTGTGCGCGGAAACGACCTACTCTCATCCACGCCGCGCCAGATGTATTTGCAGAATCTGCTGGGATATCCTCACCCGCATTATGCCCACGTGCCGCTGCTCGTTGCCGCCGATGGACGTCGCCTTTCCAAGCGCGATCACGACTGCGGTATGGACGAGCTTCGCGAACGATTTGGCTCGCCCGAAGCACTTTTGGGATACATCGCGCATCTCGCTGGCATCGCCCCAGATGTCAAACCGCGCAGCGCAGCAGAACTGGTCGAGCTGTTCTCCTGGGACGCTATCCGAGCACATCGCGACGATATCGTCATCGCGCCCTAGCAAGCGAGCGCGTTGCCTCAGCTCCGCACTCTCTCGGGTTCGAATCCCCGGGCTCCTTCAAAACGGAAAAAGGACGCCCGGGTGGACGTCCTTTCCAAGTCAAACTGGCGGAGAGCTGGGGATTCGAACCCCAGCATGACAAGCCGTCTACCTGCGGTTACGTCTAAAACGATTGCCATCGATTGCCAAACACGGCCGATTGCGTGCTATGCGACGTCCGTCTTGGGCCTCCCTGCGCCGGGGTTGGATGCCAGCCTTTTCTCGATGGACTTCACGGAGACGTACGTCCTGCGGCCCCTGCGGAACCCGTCCAGGATGCCCGAGTCGAGCATGTGCGTCACGCGCCCGGCGCTCACCCCGAGCATGCGGGACGCCTTGGCGGCCGAGACCGTTTCGCCGTCCACGATGTAGCTCTCCTCCGCCTCGAAGAACACCATGAGGGTCTGGCCGCCCGCGTCGCGCACGGTCGGTGCGGGAACCTCGTCGCCGTGCTTCAGGAGCGACGCGACATAGGTCCGCGCCGCGTCAGCCGCCATGAGCGCGGCCTCCTCGTAGGTGTCCCCGTAGGTGAAGCACCCGGGCAGGTCCGGGACCTCGACGCTGTACCCGCCATCTTCCTCGGGCGTCAGCAGCACCTGGTAGATGTACTTTCCCATATCTGTTCGATGCCCCTTTCGGGGCGGGCCTACTTCCAGCCCGCGCCCTTGGCTATGTTCCTGTACGTCCCGATGGGTATCTCGCGCTTTGCAGTGGGTACCGTCACCATCTTGCCGTCTTTCCTGGCGACCACGTGGCTCCCCTTTCCGCTCTCGAGCTCCCATCCCTCCTTTTTCAGGCGCTTGAGCACGTGCCTGACTTCCTGTTCCGTGGGCATCGTTCCTCCCTTCGCCTATAAATTATAAACACTTGCCAATAAAATGCAACATAATTATAAAGACTTGTCGGTTTTATCGCGCGCACCGTCCATGGCATCGACCGCCGCCTTGAGGTCGCCGAGCTTCTGGCGCACGTAGTAACGCATCGTGGTCTTGACGTCCGCGTGCCCCATGATGCGCGACAGCTTCGAGACCTCCATGCCCTCGTTGACGCAGGCCGTCGCGAAGCTGTGGCGCAGGCTCGCCATGGTCACGCGCGGCAGCGGCTCCCCGTCGGGGTAGCTCCCCGCCGTGAAGCGGCGCATGCGCTCCCCCGCCGTGACGGGGCTCAGCAGCCCGCCGCCCGTCCCGGAGACGATCGGCCCCTCGCCTGGCCCCCACGCCGCCATGCGCTCCGCCGCGTAGGCGCGCAGCGGGATGGTGCGCCGGGCGTTGCGGTTCTTCGGGTCGGTCTCGTGGGCGCCGCCGATGCCCTGGGTGTAGGTCCCGCGCACCGTGAGCTCGCGCCGCGCGAGGTCGACGTCCTCCCAGCGCAGGGCGAGCACCTCGCCCTTGCGCAGCCCCTCGCACAGCCCGATCACGCAGATGCGCTCGACGCACGAGCCCGGCTGCGTCTCGCGCAGGAGGCCCAGCAGGCGCATATGCTCGGCGAAGGTGGTGAGCCACACGCCGCCGCGCTCGGGGTCGGCCGCGCCGTCGCCGGGATAGGTGTAGCGGAACGACGCGGGGTTCACGGGAATCATGCCCATCTCGACGGCGCACCCCAGCACCGAGGACAGCGTCTCGCGGGCGTTGGTCGCCGTCTTTCGCGTGGGGCACCCCGATATCATGCGCTGTATGTTCAGCTTGTTTATCTGCTCGAGCTCCATGTTGCCCAGCGCGGGCAGGATGCGCCTCCTGAGGTCGCGCTCGTAGCCCTGCCTCGTGTTCGCGCGCAGCCCCGCCTTCTGCGGCCAGTACACCTCGTCGACGAACTCCGCCAGCGTGATGCGCGCCGTGACGCGCCCGCGCAGGCGCTCCTTCTCCATGAGCAGGCGGGTCTCCGCCTTGCGGGCCTGCCCCTTGGTCGGGTACGTCTCCACGCGCCTGTCGCGCGAGCCGTCCCACTTGACGCCGACCGTGACGTCGGCCGCCCACTTGCCGCTCTTCAGCTTCCGGACCGCCATGATGTACAATCACCTTGCCTTCCGTGTATTCGGTTGGTTTGACTCATGGCCTCGCGCAAGGTTGCCGCCCGTATGCGCGGGGCCTATTTTCACTTGCCTAGAGTTTTGTTGTCCTTGGTCTCGGAGAAATAGGTTCCGCCGCCCTTCTCCTCAAGCCAGTCCATCGCGAAGCTCATGGCGTGATTTCTTAAATCTGGCTCGTCCAATAGGATGTATGCGTTCATCAAATTCCTTCCTAGGAGGTATCGGAATGCTGATAGATGCGAGAACCGGTGAAAAGCTCGAAGTCGGTGACGTCGTGTCCTCCCTAGATCGGGGCGACCGTTTGGAGATTACGGCCATCGAGCCGAACGAGTTGCTCGATTGCCTGAATGTCCGTCTCCGCCCGATTTCGAAGGAGTTCACCGTTTTTGCCCGACCCTGCGAAGATTTGGGAGGCTGCACCATGCCCCGATATTGGAGGGCCTAGCAAATTTACCTGTACCACCACCATTCACGGTAAGTCCCGAGAGCCTTTGTTGCCGTTTGTCAATCTCCATAATCTGTTCGATAGGCTCCGGCCCCGGATTTGGTATATTGATATCAGCCCTTTGCTTAAAGCTCAGGACGTGGCCTGCCTCGGAGCCCGATATCTGGGGCTAATGTCCTTGACAAAAGGTTCCTCTCTTTCGATACGAACCCCTGGGTTCTTCCTTCGGGATAGCTTGAGAGGTCTGGAGCGGTCCGCCCATGGCGGGCCGTTTCCTTTTATTTGAAAGAAACGCGCCCCTGCCTCGGAGCCGAAATCCGGGGCTTTTTCATGCCGCGAGGTCAGCGATGAAATCCGCTTCGTTCTGCCCCCAGATAACGGGCTTGAGACCGTAGTTCTGACACGCCTCCACGGACTCCCGGGGCACCATGCCATCCCTCGTGTTGTGGGAGTTGAGGAAAACATAGCCCTCGCAGTCGGTCCGAGATGCCTTGACATCCTCCCACCCAAACAGTGCGTTTTGGATGCCGCTGCGGCAGGGGTTGTTCACCGCCTTGATAAGTCTCATCGGATGGCGCTTGTTCTGCCCGATGGCGTAGTCGAATTTATACGGCATGCCCGATCTGCCATTGAAGGACGGGCCGGGCACGCACGAGATGTCGTTATCCATCATCCATGAGCCGATATCCTCGGCGAACAGATTCCGCACGCCCCCGCGCGACAACAGGTACATATCATCAACTGACGCCATCGCCTGGAGCAGCATGTTGAGTCGGACCGCAGCTTCATTTTGGGACGCGCACACGAAGAGCTCACCATTGGACCGATCGATGCCGAACCCCGCAAGGATGCTTTCAAGCTTTTCCGTTCGCTGGCCGGTCAAAGAGAAGCCAGACAGCTCGAGGTCCCCGATAGTCTCGCCCAGATCCGTGAACACGAGGCCGCCGGAGTCGGATTCGCCGACGTAGACGTTCATGCAGTCATTGTTTCTGTTGAGCATGGGGGTGGCAATGCACACCCCTTCCCCCTGCTGGGTCGGAATCATGTTCGCCCTGATGAAGTCCGCGTAGCTATCGATAATCGCGCCGGCATCTTCTACCCTCATGTCACACCCCCAGCGATTGCTCTACTTCCAGTCTCTCATTGATATGGCAGACGTCGAGGAACCCCCAGAACAGCTGCGGGACGTCCATCCGCTCTGCGCCGACTATAACCGTTTGCCCGGACAGGGGAACGGCCCACCTGGCACCAGAGCCGTCAAGGTCGAGGTGCATGTGCGAGCCGATGATCCGACGGCCGTCCGGATTTCTATGAACCATCGTATCAGGCTCATCGGTGCGGTCGATTCTCAAAATGGGCGTCTCCGCCAATCGGTTCTGCATCGTCGTCTTGCGCGGCGGAGTCAGACCGATGACGATCGAAGACGCCCTCTTGCCCTCGAGGATATCGAGGTAGAACTTCAGCGACTTATCCTCTTTCGCATAGAGATCCAAGCATAGCTTACTTCCAGGAGCGGGCCATCGATGGCTGTAACCGCCTGACACGATATCCTTCTCCATCTCCAGAAGGCCCCTTGTCTCGCGAAACACGTCATCAAGCCCGACAATTCCGTCCATATCCCTACTCCATCTCCCTCGGCGCCTGCCACCAGACGACCGTGCCGACCACGCGCACGGGGCCGTCCTCCGGCCCGAAGACCATGTCCTCCTGCTCGGCGTGGCTGTCGGCCGTGAGCATCAGCGTGCTGCTCCCCCGGTACCAGCGGCGCATGACCGCGCTGTACGACTCGGTCTCGACCACCGCGATTGAGCCGTTGCCCGGCTCGCGGTCCGGGTCGACCAGCACGTGGCTGCCCTCCGGTATGACGCGGTCCATGCAGTCCCCCTCGACCTCCAGCGCGAAGGCGCGCGGGTGGTTCTCGCACACCGAGGCGGGGACCTCGACGCGGTGCGCGACCTCCTCCTCGTCCGTCATGGCCCCGGCGTGGACGCGGCCGAGGGTGAGCAGCGGGACGGTCGCGGAGGACGGGACCACGGGCATGGCGCCGTCGGGGAACAAAGGATTGGGATCATCAATCAGCTCTGATTTGCTAACGTTAAAGAACGCGGACAGTTTCTCAATCATCCCCATACGCGGTGATGACCACCCCGTTTCCCATTGGGTGACGGCCGCTCTAGAAACATCGAGCTGCTTTGCAAGCTCCTCCTGGGTGAGCCCGTGCATTTTACGAAGGCGTTTGATGTTTTTACCAATTTCCATTGCCGCCCCTTTGCTTATCTTTTCTAACATTTTAGGAAAATAAACTTGACAGTACAATGTAAATATCGCTAACATGCTTTTGTGAAAGGAGGCAGCATGCAATCACTTAAAGAAGTGCGCGAGTCTCGAGGTGTGAAACAGCTTGCCGTAGCTGCTTATCTCGGTGTTTCTCGACAAACATATGCCAGCTACGAAAACAATCCGGAATCTATGAGCGTCGAACAGGCAAAGGCTGTTTGTGACTTTCTGCACGTCTCAGTTGCGGATATTTTTTTCACCTCGAATGTTAGTGAAACTTAGCATTTAGAAAGGAGGCCCAAAGATGCCCATCAACGTTGACCAGGCGGTGACCGCGTCGGTCATGGCGAAGAGGGTGGTGCGCGGGAACGCCACGGATGGCGAGATGGACTTCGTCCGGTGGTACGCATCGCTCGACATCCCGCAGTTTAACGAGGCTGAGGTCGACGGCGCGCTGAGGTCTCTCGAATCCGAGGTGGCCGGTTGCACGCCGATAAGTCTCATGTGAAAGGAGGAGCCCATGTCGGAGGAGAAGACGTCTCCGGGCATCCCTCCCGGCAGCTGGCCCGTGCCCCTGGGCCTGCCGCTCTACGTGAGCGTGGAGCAGGCCGCCAAGCTCGCGGGGATCGGGCGCGACATCATGTACGAGTACGTGAGGAGCCGCGCCGACCCCATCCCGCAGATGCGGGTCGGGAGGTCGAAGACGCTCATAAGGACGTCCGCGATACCGGAATACATGAGGAGAAGGGAGACGGCTTGAGGCCATGGTCGACACGCGAGCTCAGGTACCTCGAGGAGCACGCGGGCGAAGGCGCCGGGGCGGTGGCCGAGGCGCTGGGGCGCTCGACGGACTCGGTCGAGTGGCAGGCAAGGCAATGCGGGCTCTCGCTCCGCAAGCGCCGTCAATGCCCCAACTGCGGCCGGTGGACGTTCAGGCCCCTCAACCGCATCAGCGGCTGGTGCATCGAGTGCACGAAGGAGCACCACATGGCAGACCTCGCCGAACAGGTCGTCGCGATGAGGGAGGAGGCGGCCAGGGAGAAGCGGAACGACCGCGAGAGACAGCGCCACTACAGCGCGAAGAGCCGGGCCAAGAAAAAGAAAAATAGCCACGGAAAAAGCCACGGTTAACCTGACCTGCGAAAACACCGAAAGGAGAACGGATATGCAAGACAAAAAGAAAGCGAGCGCCCCCTGCTACCGAACATCGGGCACCCGCTACGCAACAGCCTCGAAAGAGGCTGCGACCATCATACCATTCGAGGGCGGGCGCCGGGCGGCGCAGCCCGAGCGCTCCCAGTTCAAGGCGGGCGTCATGGTCGGCTTCCTCATGGCCTCCATGGTCTTCCTCGCCGTGCTCTGGCTGTTTGTCATCCCTACGATGGACCAGGCGGTGCAGCAGGCGCAGCAGGCCGCGTCATGCGGGGTCGTGTCCGCATGAGGCAGATGAAGAACCCCAGCAACCAGATGGCGCTCCCCGGCCTAGACCCCAAGGGCGAGCAGCGCATGAAGGACGCCCGCCAATGGGTGGCCATGCACCCGGACGAGTGGAGGGCGTACAAGGACATGGCGCGTCAGGAGTGCAGCCGCGCCCATGACCGCAAGGCAAGCCCGAACCGCTGCATCTACGGCGTGCGAATCCGTTTCAGCATCGAACTGCCAAACCACCTCGCGCCGTACCTCGCACGCATCGCCATGGAGGAAGACCCGGGCATTCGCATGAGGGTCGCCCGCAGCGACGCAGACGGATATACGACTGCGAGGCTGAAATGAGCGTGCAGGAGTTCGTCATTCCAGGCAGGCTCCCCGGCCTGAACGACTACACCGCGGCGTGCCGTGGGCGGGCCATAGCGGGCGGCAAGATGAAGCACAAGGCGCAGGACTCCGTGAGGAGCGCCATCCGCGAGGCGGGCTTAAAACCAATGAAAGCCCCGGTAGACGTGCGCATCACGTGGTACGAGAAGAACCGCCGAAGGGACAAGGACAACATCCGCTTCGGCGTGAAGTTCATCTTGGACGCGCTTGTGGCGGAGCACGTAATCGAAAACGACAACTGGCACTGGGTTCGGGCCATCGTCGACGAGTACCGCGTCGACAAAGAGAACCCGCGTATCCATGTACTGATTGAAGAGAGGTAGAGAGATGACGGAAGAGATTCAGACCGTGGAGCCGTTGCAAGGCCGCGAGCGCCTTTACGTGGCGCAGGCCCTGTTCAAGGTCATGGGAGACTACGTCTCCACCAAGGGCGACGGGCTGCGCAGCGAGTGCGACCAGGAGCTCCTGGCGATGTACGAGAGCGACGGCATCAAGAGCCTGGACGCCAAGGTGGCCGGGAAGAAGGTCGGCACGTACGGCGTGACCGTGGCCAAGGAGAAGACCACCACGGGGCTGCGCACCACCGACCTCGACGCCCTGACCGAGTGGGCGTGCGACCACGACCTCATGCGCGCCGAGCCAGACTACAAGCGCATCGAGGCGTACTTCGCGGAGACGGGCGAGGTGCCCGATGGCTGCGAGGCCTACACCGAGACGGTCCCGGAGCACGCCAAGGGCACCGTCCTGCGCATCGACCCGCAGAAGGTGGCCGAGGCCCTGGGCGCTTCCCTCCCCTCCGCCGTGGCGGGGATGCTGACCGGGGAGGTGGAGTAGATGGCCGAGAGGAAGCCGTTCGGAGACCGCCTCATCGAGGCCATGGGAGAGATGGCGAACCCCACCAAGAGCAACACCGCCACGGTGCCCACCAGGAACGGCGGCCAGTACCGCTACAACTACGAGAGCCTGGACCAGGTGCTTGCAGCGGTGCGCCAGCCGCTCATCGCACACGGCATCGGGCTTACCCAGCATGTGGCGTGGAATGAGATCACGAACACCTACGTCCTGCGCACCATCGTATTCGACTCCACCGAGCGCCAGGTGCTCGACGAGCGACCCATGTACATGAGCGCGGACGCGCAGGCCTGCGGCAGCTTCGAGACGTACATGCGGCGCTACGCCCTCCGCAGCGCCTTCGGGCTGTGCGGCGAGGACGATGACGGGCAGGTCGCCACGAACATGGCCCGCTCCAAGGCCGCGCGGGCTACCGCACCGGGACAGCAGAAAGCGCCCGCCACAGCGCCCCACAGCGGCCCAGACCGCCAGAAGATGCTCGTCAAGTGCGCCAAGCTCGGCGCCGAGTTCATCGAGCTGGGCGGCACGGCCGGGAGCACGGAGAAGTACATGGCCGCGAGCTTCGGCACGGAGGACATGCAGGACCTCACCGACGAGCAGATCATCCAGCTCGGACAGCACCTCAACGAGACCGTAGGCCAGCTCAAGGAGCAGAAGGGAAACCAGCAATGAGCATCAATCGATGCAACATCAGCGGCAACCTCACGCGCGACCCGGAGATGAGGGCGCTGCGCAACGGCACGCAGGTCCTGTCCTTCGGCGTGGCCGTGAACGACCGCCGAAAGAACCCGCAGACCGGCGATTGGGAGGACTACCCCAACTTCATCGACTGCACCATGTTCGGATCGCGCGCCGAGGCCGTGAGCCGCTATCTCGCCAAGGGCACGAAGGTTGCCATCGAGGGCAAGCTCCGTTACAGCTCGTGGGAGAAGGACGGGCAGCGCCGCAGCAAGCTCGAGGTCATCGTGGACGAGATCGAGCTCATGAGCCAGCGCCAGCAGGCCCCAGCCGACGTGTACGACGAAGACTGCCCGTTCTAGGAGGAGCCATGGGATTGAAATTCACGTGGTTCCCGAAGTTCACCGACACGGTCGCCAAGGTGCCCGATGGGCAGCGCGGCGCCCTCCTCTGGGCCTTGGTCCTCTACGGCACCTATGGCGAGGAGGCGGACCTGGGCTGGCCGCTGGACGCGATATTCGAATCATTAAGGGATGACATCGACTGCTCAAAACGGGCCATCGAATCGGGCAAAAGGGGCGGTCGCGGCAACGCAAAGGCCCCTTTACAGAGCGATAAGACACCCTTTGCAGACGGCGAAAGCACCCTTTGCGACGGCGAAAACGGGGGTTCTGGAAAAGCCGAAGCCAATACAAGACAAGACAGTACAAGACAAGACAAGACAAAGAGAGAGCGCTTCGCGCCCCCTTCCGTCGAGGAGGTCCGGGAGTACATCGCGGAGAAGGGCTACCGCTTCGACGCCGAGTCCTTCGTGGCCTTCTACGAATCGAAGGGCTGGAAGGTGGGGCGCGAGCCGATGAAGTCGTGGAAGGCCGCCTGCACGACGTGGGAGAAGCGGCGCGGCAAGGAGGAGGTGAGCGGCGATGCAAGCCCGTACTCAGACCTCTGAGGAGGTCGAGGCCCTGCACAGGATCAGGGCGAGCCGCCTGCGCAAGGCGGGCCTCTTCGGCGCCTACGCCGAGGCTGACAGCCCGGAGGGGTGCGCCTGCTTCCAGCGCTACGCCAAGGGGCGCGGCTCCTACCTCTGGGGCACCTGCGGGACCGGGAAGACCTATGCGGCGGCGTGCGCAGTGCGGATGGTCGCCCTGGACGGCGGGCGGGCCAAGCNCATCGAGCTGGGCGGCACGGCCGGGAGCACGGAGAAGTACATGGCCGCGAGCTTCGGCACGGAGGACATGCAGGACCTCACCGACGAGCAGATCATCCAGCTCGGACAGCACCTCAACGAGACCGTAGGCCAGCTCAAGGAGCAGAAGGGAAACCAGCAATGAGCATCAATCGATGCAACATCAGCGGCAACCTCACGCGCGACCCGGAGATGAGGGCGCTGCGCAACGGCACGCAGGTCCTGTCCTTCGGCGTGGCCGTGAACGACCGCCGAAAGAACCCGCAGACCGGCGATTGGGAGGACTACCCCAACTTCATCGACTGCACCATGTTCGGATCGCGCGCCGAGGCCGTGAGCCGCTATCTCGCCAAGGGCACGAAGGTTGCCATCGAGGGCAAGCTCCGTTACAGCTCGTGGGAGAAGGACGGGCAGCGCCGCAGCAAGCTCGAGGTCATCGTGGACGAGATCGAGCTCATGAGCCAGCGCCAGCAGGCCCCAGCCGACGTGTACGACGAAGACTGCCCGTTCTAGGAGGAGCCATGGGATTGAAATTCACGTGGTTCCCGAAGTTCACCGACACGGTCGCCAAGGTGCCCGATGGGCAGCGCGGCGCCCTCCTCTGGGCCTTGGTCCTCTACGGCACCTATGGCGAGGAGGCGGACCTGGGCTGGCCGCTGGACGCGATATTCGAATCATTAAGGGATGACATCGACTGCTCAAAACGGGCCATCGAATCGGGCAAAAGGGGCGGTCGCGGCAACGCAAAGGCCCCTTTACAGAGCGATAAGACACCCTTTGCAGACGGCGAAAGCACCCTTTGCGACGGCGAAAACGGGGGTTCTGGAAAAGCCGAAGCCAATACAAGACAAGACAGTACAAGACAAGACAAGACAAAGAGAGAGCGCTTCGCGCCCCCTTCCGTCGAGGAGGTCCGGGAGTACATCGCGGAGAAGGGCTACCGCTTCGACGCCGAGTCCTTCGTGGCCTTCTACGAATCGAAGGGCTGGAAGGTGGGGCGCGAGCCGATGAAGTCGTGGAAGGCCGCCTGCACGACGTGGGAGAAGCGGCGCGGCAAGGAGGAGGTGAGCGGCGATGCAAGCCCGTACTCAGACCTCTGAGGAGGTCGAGGCCCTGCACAGGATCAGGGCGAGCCGCCTGCGCAAGGCGGGCCTCTTCGGCGCCTACGCCGAGGCTGACAGCCCGGAGGGGTGCGCCTGCTTCCAGCGCTACGCCAAGGGGCGCGGCTCCTACCTCTGGGGCACCTGCGGGACCGGGAAGACCTATGCGGCGGCGTGCGCAGTGCGGATGGTCGCCCTGGACGGCGGGCGGGCCAAGCTCATGACCGCCAAGGCGCTGCTGGACGGCATCAAGGCCGAGTGGGACGGCGGCGAGAGGGGAACCCTCGAGCGCGCCGAGCGATACGACCTCCTCGCCCTGGACGATCTGGGCATGGAGCGGCCGACCGACTGGGCCAAGGAGACCATCACCCGCCTCATCGACACCCGCACCATGAGGGGCCTGCCGACCATCATCACGAGCAACTACCGCCTGGGACAGCTCCGCGACATCTGGGGCGGCGTCGAGGGGGACCGGCTGGCCTCCCGAATCATGGGCGCCTGCGAGCGCGTGGAGATGTCGGGGCCGGACAGGAGGGCGCGATGATTCTCGATGCTGGAATCCTGCGCGGCTACCCGAAGGAGCGCGCCGAGCTGTACGGCAAGCCCCACCTGGGAGCGCGCTACACCCACGGCAAGGCTTACGAGCCGCTCGCCCCCTACTGCTGCGTCTGCGGCAGGCGCGCCGGAAGCGTGCACCACGTGGCGCGCCGCTCCTGGGGCGAGACGTTCCGCCTGGTGACCCCGCGCGGTACCTGGGACCTGCGAAGCCCGCTGTTCTGCCTGTGCGGCAGCGGCACCACCGGATGCCACGAGAAGTTCCACGGCGGGGCGCGGCTCAAGGCCGAGTGGAAGTGGCGCTCGACGGTCTACGAGGAGGACTGGTGGTCCGGCGAGCTGCTGCAGACCTACGGGCCGCACAGCCCCGGCCTCTACGAATACGGATACTGGCTGGTCACGGACCGTGACGGCCACGAGATGATACGGGAAGGGATGTAACCGATGGAGATCATGAACTGCGAGCAGTACGTGCTGGGCGAGCTCGAGGAGGCGCAAGCGGCCATCAACAAGCTGGAGCAGGAGAACGACCGTCTGCAAGCCCAGATTGAGATTCTGGAAGGCCAGCTCAACGCCAAAGACCCGCACGAGGACGAGGTGAGGCGCTGGGGCCGAACGGAAATCGTCAAGAATGTGGCGTACACCACGACGACAGCCGATGTCGGTGGGGAGGCGAAGTCGTTCGAGGAGTGGTGCTTCGACGCAGTCTACAGGGGCTGCGTCCCCAAGGGCTGGAAGCGCAAGGAATTCATCGACTACTTCGAGCCGGAGCTGCGCGAGTTCTACAACAAGCGCGTCAAGGAGCTGGAAGAGGCCGAGGAGGAGGACGAATGACCGAGGATGAACCGCTGAGGTGCCAGGCATGCGCCCACAACGTGCCGAGGGACAGGCGCGAGGACTTCGGAGACGTGTGTGAGAGATGGTGCGAAAAATGCAACAGGTGGCTTGCATGGCTGGACGTGCCTCCGTGCGAGGAGGGAACGCGGAAATGACGCCCTGGACGATGAACGAGCGCGCCGAGTGGGAGCTGGCCGAGCGCCGGAACCAGCGCAAGCTCGCGGCGCGGCTTGGTGCCAAGGGCCTCGCCACGAAGCAGGTGATGGCGCGGCTGGCGGCTGTCGGCGCGCCCGTGGAGGAGAGGACGGCCAGGCGCTGGATGAAGGGATCGAAGAGATGAAGGACACGGACATGCAGACAGCGGCGAGCGCCATCCGGGGCATGCGCCGCATAGTCGAGGAGATCGACCGCCTGGCCGCTGGTATAGAGCGGCTGGCGGTGGAGAACGGCGAGCTGAGGGCCGTGTGCGAGCAGTTGCGCGAGCGCGTGGAGCGCCCTGAGAACGGAGCGGAACCGATCAAAACTGATCAACGTGGAATATGGGATTGTTCTAACGACAGCTGGGAACGGCTGGCCGAGGACTCGCAGATGACGCCATCGCTCTACTGCGAGAGATACAACATCGAGCCGCGGCTCGGCGGCAAGGTCTGCGCGATGATGGCCGATATCGTGGCGCGTGCCAGGGAGCTTGGAGGTGCGGAATGACGTTTATCGAGATGCGCGAGGCGGCAGTGATTGCGTGCGCCATGAACGCCGTGAAGATGCTGCCGGACTGCCCCGAGAAGGAGACGTGCAACATGGCCCTGCTTTCCCTCTGGGCCAATCTGCCAGGAAGCCTGCGGGACGCGCTGCAAAACGGCGAGCTTCCAAAGGAGGTATGGGAATGAGCGGCAACAAGCCCGACCTGCTTCCCTGCCCGTTCTGCGGCGGTGAAGCGTTGAATGTGGAATGGGTTACGTCACATGACGAGAGGGGTTGGGCGGTCGCCTGCAAAAACTCCGAGTGCTTGATGAACCAAGGCGCGAGAATCCTCCGCACGGAAGCCGAAGCCGCCGAAGCGTGGAATCGCCGAGCCGAGCGCACGTGCCGTGCGATATACGATGGCGATGATTCGGGCCATGAGTTCAGGTATTACGAGCCATCGTACGTGCCGAACTTTTGCCCAGAATGCGGAGCGAAGGTGGTGGAGGAATGAGCAAGAAGAAATACCTTCTAACGGCTGCCGACCTGTGCGAGTACGGCATGGCCGTAACGAACAAGCTCGGTCTCAGTGTCATTGAAACCTCGGAGTTCATTGACAAGTTCCTCGCCGAGCACGAATACCGCGAACGCACCACGCTTTACGAGTACCGCAACCATGCGTGGCACTGCACGAGCTGTGGAGACGTGGAGCCGGTTGGCGGTGCCGAATATTGCCCGACANGCCTGGCCGCTGGTATAGAGCGGCTGGCGGTGGAGAACGGCGAGCTGAGGGCCGTGTGCGAGCAGTTGCGCGAGCGCGTGGAGCGCCCTGAGAACGGAGCGGAACCGATCAAAACTGATCAACGTGGAATATGGGATTGTTCTAACGACAGCTGGGAACGGCTGGCCGAGGACTCGCAGATGACGCCATCGCTCTACTGCGAGAGATACAACATCGAGCCGCGGCTCGGCGGCAAGGTCTGCGCGATGATGGCCGATATCGTGGCGCGTGCCAGGGAGCTTGGAGGTGCGGAATGACGTTTATCGAGATGCGCGAGGCGGCAGTGATTGCGTGCGCCATGAACGCCGTGAAGATGCTGCCGGACTGCCCCGAGAAGGAGACGTGCAACATGGCCCTGCTTTCCCTCTGGGCCAATCTGCCAGGAAGCCTGCGGGACGCGCTGCAAAACGGCGAGCTTCCAAAGGAGGTATGGGAATGAGCGGCAACAAGCCCGACCTGCTTCCCTGCCCGTTCTGCGGCGGTGAAGCGTTGAATGTGGAATGGGTTACGTCACATGACGAGAGGGGTTGGGCGGTCGCCTGCAAAAACTCCGAGTGCTTGATGAACCAAGGCGCGAGAATCCTCCGCACGGAAGCCGAAGCCGCCGAAGCGTGGAATCGCCGAGCCGAGCGCACGTGCCGTGCGATATACGATGGCGATGATTCGGGCCATGAGTTCAGGTATTACGAGCCATCGTACGTGCCGAACTTTTGCCCAGAATGCGGAGCGAAGGTGGTGGAGGAATGAGCAAGAAGAAATACCTTCTAACGGCTGCCGACCTGTGCGAGTACGGCATGGCCGTAACGAACAAGCTCGGTCTCAGTGTCATTGAAACCTCGGAGTTCATTGACAAGTTCCTCGCCGAGCACGAATACCGCGAACGCACCACGCTTTACGAGTACCGCAACCATGCGTGGCACTGCACGAGCTGTGGAGACGTGGAGCCGGTTGGCGGTGCCGAATATTGCCCGACATGCGGGGCGCACATTGTCGGCAACCGAGGTGGTGTCCTATGAGCATGGCGTCATACGAACCCGGCAGCGGCTACAACCTCCCTCCCGGGCTTTACGAGGACAATCCGTTTCTCAACGGGTGCTCGGGCACCTGCATGACATGCATCCACTGCATCGAGGAGTGCTGCGACTACGGCCAGTGCGGGCGCAAGCTCGACGCGCTCAAGCCGAAGGACTTCGAGACCTGGGGCGAGGTCCTGGATTACCTGGACGGGTTTCGCGTCGATATGCAGGAGGACGGCTGTTCCAAATGGGAGCAGGAATGATGCGAGAACGCCACACGCCCGCATGGTACGTGCGCAAGCTCGGGAAGGCGGTTGTCTGGTTGCTCATCGCTCTCGTCGGGCTTCTGGACGCCCTGCTTATCTACGGCCTGGTGCTTGCGTGGCGGTGCCTATGACCAACGAGGAGAGGACCAGGGCGCAGCTGGCCAAGCGCGCGCAGAGGATGCGCAGGTGCTGCGGCTGCACCATAGGAGAGATTGCCAGGGCGCTTGAGCTGACCGTCGCGGAGACGAAGCGCCTGCTCAAGATTGGAGGATGACATGATCGGCAAGTTTATCGGGAAGGTCCTTGGGGCCGCAGTCGAGATATTCCTCATCGCGCTCACGTGCTACGGCATCGTGTGGGCGCTTACGGGAATCTCGGGGCTGCTGTCGTGAGCGGCCTTGAGGGCAGAAGGGGCTTCTCAGGAAGAAGCCAGGCAACGCGGGGCGGGCGCAATGCCCGCCCCTTCTCAGGAAGGAGAGCGAATGAAGGTCGAGCAGGTGCCGCTGGGCACGTTGAAACCCTACGACGGCAACGCCAAGAAGCACACCGAGGAGCAGCTTGAGGCGGTGAAGAATTCCATCAAGGAGTTCGGGTTCAGGAACCCGGTCATCGCCTGGCACGACCAGGACGGCCGCGCCGAGATCGTGGCGGGCCATGCGAGGTGCAAGGCCGCGCAGGAGCTTGGCATGGACGAGGTGCCGGTCGTGTTCTGCGACGATTTGACCGACGCGCAGCGCAGGGCGCTGACGCTGGTCGACAACCAAACGACCATAATGACCGGCTGGGACGAGGACGCGCTAGCATACGAGCTGGACGTGCTCAGCGGTGACTTCGACATGTCGGACTTCGGTTTCGACCTTGGCACGGTGGAGGACTTCGCCGTGCCCGAAGATTCGCCGCTCGAAGACGGGGGCGTCACCGTGGTCGCGAAGTTCGCGGACGTGGACGGCTACCGCGCGGCCATAGACGCGATAACCGAGGCCGTGCAGGCCAACGGCGGCGAGGTGTCGATTCGATGACGGATGGAGCCTGAGCGCGAGGGAGCGCCGGATGGTGGAGAAACTTAGCAAGTAGCAACGCCCCTCTTCGGAGGGGCTTTTTCATGCCTCTAAAAACTCTTAATTGAGTTAAGATTCTTCTTGCAATAAAGTATTAGCAGTGCTAATATAGTGTCAACGAAAGGAGGAGCGGTGACCAAGAAGAGAGACCTCGAGAAGGAGCTTTCCAAGGCCGGGGGAAGGTTCCTGAAGCCGGGCGGCAACCACGACATCTGGATAGCCCCCAACGGCGCGAGGGTGGCGGTGCCGAGACACCGGGAGATACCTGAGAACACGGCGAACGACATACGCAAGGAGGCCGGGCTGAGATAGCCCGGCCATCCGGCCACCGCCGAGACGATAGGAGGACGAGATGCTTTACATGAGGGACTTCGAGCTGTTCGATGACGAGGGTATGGTGTGCGCCGAGCCGTTCGGCATGGAAGGCGCGACGTGCGGCGAGGACATGAACGACGCGGCGCTCATGGCCGCCGAGTGGCTGCGCATCCACGTGCTGGACGCATTGGGGCAAGGGAAGGAGTTCCCGCAGGGCAGCGTGGGAAACGAGCCGCGCCACGGCGGGAGGGTCATAACCGTGGCCGTGGAGGCGAGCTTGAGCGACGTGCCCGCCATGACGGCGGCCGATGCGGCGCGGGAGCTTGGGGTCAGCACCGCCCGCGTGGCGCAGCTCTGCGCCTCCGGCCAGCTCGACAGCTGGAAGGTCGGGGCCACCCGCATGGTGTCCGAGGACTCCGTGCTCATCCGCAAGATGGACGCGCCGAGAACCGGGCGGCCCGCCGAGCGCAAGGCCGCCATGGCGTAGCCGCGACCACATGCAGCGCAGCATAGGGGCATCCCTTCGGGGGTGCCCCTTTCTCATGCCCCGGCTACCCTACGGCCAGACGATAGGGGGAGACATGGCGGGCACGAAGTACGCGAACAACGGCAGCGCGAGGACCAAGCTGCGCAACAGGCTGAGGCAGGAGGGCAGGCCGTGCCATCTGTGCGGGCAACCCATAGACTACGACCTCCCGAGCGGTGACCCGTGGAGCTTCGAGCTTGACCACGTTGTGCCCTTGGCTAGGGGCGGCGCGCCGTGGGACTACGCGAACGCGGCGGCCTCGCACCGCATCTGCAACCAGCGCAAGGGCAAGAGGATGCCGACCGACGGGCAGGCGTTCGAGATAAGGCGCACGAGGCTGTTCTAGGGCCTGCATGGCGCTGCACGGCACGGGCTAGGCACAAGGGCATATCGTGGCTCAGGTGCGATTCTGTGGCGTTTGGCGGCGCTTCTGGATTGACGGGGGGCGTTACCCCTCCCCAGGGGCCGCTCAGCACCCCGCGGCGATATGCCGATATCCCCCCGAGGGTTTCCAGCAACAGGGGGGGTATCTCACGCCCCGCCTACCATCCCTCCTGAAGGAGGAAGCATGGTAGAGATTCCGCAGGACATAGCGCAGGACGCAGCCCAGGCCGCGATATGGTCCGAGCTGGTGGCCGATGACAGCCGATTCACGGAGCAGGACGTGCCCGCCCTGCGGCTGCTGTGCTTCTGGCACGCCGTGGCCATGGAGGCCCAGCGGCAGATGACCCACAACGGGAAGATGGCGATATTCGACCCCATCGCCCTGAAGCCCTTCACCGACGCGAGCGGGAAGGCGCCGTTCATGGTGCGCAAGTCCCCCGCCCTCGCGGTGCTGAAGGAGGCCACGGCCGAGATTCGCGCCCTCTCGGACGCCCTCGGACTGACCCCTGCGGCCAGGAGCCGCATGGGCGCGGAGTCCAGACCCAAGCGCGACGGCGCGAAGGCGGAGTTCCTGGCGCTGATGTTCAGCGACCGCGCCGAGAAGGAGCGCAAGGCGGCTGATGCCTAGTGGAGCCGAACCAGACGCCAACATACGAGGCGAACATCCCGGAGGACTTGACCGGTGACGGCGCGATGGCCGCTGAGCTTGCCGCCCTTTACTTCGGCGAGCCTATGCCCTGGCAACCGCACCTGCTGGATGTGATGCTCGCCCGCGACAGCCACGACAAGTTCGCTGCGCCCGAGGTGGGAATCTCCATCCCCCGCCAGAACGGCAAGAGCTTCATCGTGCGCGCCCGCTGCCTCTACGGCGCGCTGAACGGCGAGAAAATCCTATACACGTGCCACCACGGGGACACCTCGGACGAGATGTTCCAGGAGCTCTCCGCCATCTTCGAGGACGAGGAGAACGACGAACTGCACGACCTGCTGAAGCACGTCCGCAAGACCAACGGCAAGCAGGCGATCGTGCTGAAGAACGGCGGACTCATCCGCTTCACCACCCGCACCGACTCCGGCGGGCGCGGAAAGTCGTTCGACGTGCTCATCCTCGACGAGGCGCAGGAGCTCACCGACTCGCAGCAGGCAGCTCTATTGCCGTCGATCAGCGCGGGGCCGAAGCACAACCCGCAGACCATCTACCTTGGCACCCCGCCTGACACGAAATGCACCGGCACCGTGTTCAGGAGCCTCCGCACCGACATTCGCAAGGGCGATTCGCTCATGGCGTGGGTCGAGTGGGGCGCTACCGAAGTGGGTGACAAGCACGACCGCGCCCGCTGGTACGAGTACAACCCCAGCCTTGGCACCGTCCTCAGCGTGAAGGCCGTGGAATCCGAGTGCAACCAGATGCAGCCCGAGGTCTTCGCAAGGGAGCGCCTGAGCTACTGGGCACCCACCGCAGGCGCGAAGCTGGCATTGAACCCGGACGATTGGGCGAAGGCGCTGCGCGAGGAACCCATGGAGGGCGGAAAGCTCAGCTTCGGCGTGAAGTTCGACCCAGATGGGGAGAAGGCCGCCATCTCGTGGGCACTGACGGAGCGCAACGGCGGCTCATACGTGGAGCTGTACGACATCACCGACGCCAGTACCGGGCCGATAGCGAACATGCTGATTCGCAACGCCGACGAGATCGCCGCCGTGTTCATCGACGGCAAGGGCAAGACGGAGACGCTCGTGCAGAGGCTCAAAGATGGGCACTTCCCCGCCAGGGCGATCATGGCGGGCACCCCGGCCACCATGCAGGCCGCATCCGCGATGTTCAAGGACGAACTTGAAGCGGGGACGTTGACGCATATCGAGTCACCGGCACTTGACGCGAGCGCCACTGGAAGCGTGAAGCGCGATATCGGCGGCAACGGCGGTTGGGGCTTCGGCGATGGTGACGGCTGCATGTCAATACCGGTTGAATCTGCGGCGGGTGCGCTGTACGCGGGCCGCACGACCAAGCGAGAACCAAGACGGCAACAGGAGGCGAACTTCTAGATGGAGAAAATCGAGATGGAAATCGTCGAGGGCATTTCACGAGCGGACGGCCTCGCCGACGAGGACCGCGACACGGCGGTGAAGCTCATGAAGGTGTGGCGGCAGAAGACCGAGCGTAATTTGCTTAGGGAGAAGTACTACCTCGGCCACATCCGGGTGCGGGACTTGGGAATCGCCATGCCACAAAGCCTCGCGCAGAAGATCGACCCGCGCATCGATTGGCCTCGCAAGGCCGTCCACGCTTTGGCCGACCGCAGCGTGCTCAACGGCTTCACGAGCGATGACGAGGCGGTCACGGAGGAGCTTCGTGGCATCTACACGGCTAACAGCCTCGACCTGCTCTACCGCAAGAACCTCATATGCGAGCTGAAGCACTGCTGCGGCTTCTGGACCGTCACCGACGACGGCGGCGGCTATCCGGTCATCTCGGCGTATCCCGCCACAGCGGCGGCGGCGCTGTGGGACGACGCCCGCAAGGAGATCGAGGCCGGGCTGGTGGTCGCCGAGTCGAAGAAGATGCCGGGAGACACCGAGAGGGTGCCGACCGTGGTGCACCTGCTCACCGCAGGCAGCCTCGTGGCCCTCACTCGGGAGGGCAGCTCGTGGCATGCGGAGTACCGCGAGCACTCCATGGGCAGATGCCTCATGGAGCCCATGGCCCACGGCGCGACGCTCGAAAGGCCGTTCGGCACGTCGAGGATCACCCGAGCCGTGATGAGCATCACCGACGACGCCATCCGCCAGCGCGCCCGAATGGAGGTGGCGGCTGAATCCGCCACGCTCCCGCAGATGTGGCTCCTCGGCACCGACAAGCGCGTCACCAACGACGGCAACAGGTACAGCGCCTCCATGGGCGCCATCAACGAGGTGACGAAGGACGCCGACGGCGACGCGCCGACCGTCTGGCAGTCATCGCAGCTGCAGATGGCACCGCTCACGGAGTACTTCAGGGCGCTCGCGTGCCAGATGAGCAGCGTTACCGACGTGCCGGTTTCGTTCTTCGGCGTTTCGAACGACAACCCCTCCTCTAGCGACGCCATCGCGGCGAGCCTGGAACCGCTTGTGATTGACGCGAAGAACCTCAACGCGGAGAACGGGCACGCCCTGCGAAACGTCGCATACATGGCGCTCGCGGTGCTCCACGGCACCGACTTCGCCACGGAGCGCGACGCCGGGAACAACGTGAACGCGCGCTTCATGTCCCCCGCCTACCCCTCCGTCGTGTCCCAGAGCGACGCGATGCTCAAGCAGGCGCAGGCTTTCCCGAAGATTGCCGCCTCGGACGTTGCCTTGGAGATGCTGGGCTACACCGACGAGCAGATGCAGCGCATCAACAGCGACGCGCGGCGCTCCGAGGCGCGGCAGATGGTGGAGCAGATGATGGGGGCCTCTGATGGCGACGCTGACGCGCAAGCTTCTTAGCAGCTACGACAGCCGCCTCGCGACCTTGGAGGGCGCGGCCTACGACTACGCATCCGGGCGCGTGTCGGCCTTCCTCGCCGAGTTCCCCAAGGCCACGGCGGAGCAGGTGCGCGAGTTCGCCATAGGGGCCGTGGACGCGGCGGTGTCGGCCTACGGGGACGGCGCATCGGGCATCGCCGCAGAACTCTACGAGGGCATGGCCGAGGCGGCTGGGAGAAGGGTCAAAAGCGCCCTCATCGACACGTCCGACGTGTCCGGATACGTCGAGCGGGAGGTGCGCTACCAGCTGCGCAAGTGGCTCGCCGGGGACTCGGAGGGCTTCGCCGAGGCGTGCGGCAAGAAGGCGAAGGACCAGGTCCAGCGCCGTGCCAACCAGACCATGAGAATCAACGCGAAGCGCGACGGGCTGCGATACGCCCGCGTGCCCATGGGCGGCGAGACCTGCACTTTCTGCGCGATGCTCGCCTCCAATGGGTTCTATTACAAATCAGCAAAGATGGCGGGCGAGGGGAACCACTACCACGAGAACTGCCGCTGCAAGGTCATTCCCGGTTTCGACGGCATGGAGGTCGAGGGGTACGACCCCGACGAGTGGCTTGCGAGGTGGGGCGCGTACCAAGACCTCGACGGCATGGGCTTGACCGAGGAGGCGCGTAAGGCGGCGAAGCAGGCGCTCTCGGTGGCAGCGCCCACGGCCAAGGCGATAGAGGCGGCGAAGGAGGCTGCGCGGCAGCAGAGCGCCACGGAGATTGCGGCGCGTTCCATCGCCAAGGCGGTCAGGCAGGAGACGGACGTAACCAAGGCCCTGCAATCGCTCGAATCCGACACGCGGCACCTCGAAGGGCTGAACTTCCGGCTCAAGGGTGAGGGCTCCCTTGCACGCAAGATTCTGAGCGATTCGGCGGACAAGGGCTTGAGGCTTTCCGAGGCAGCGGACGCCATCACGGACGTGTTGCGCTACACCTACCAGTGCGACACAGACACGCTGGCATCGGATTTCTTTGAGATCCGGGAGCAGCTGGAGGACTTGGGGTATGATTGGGTCAAGGTGAAGAACAGCCTCGGCGACGCGACCGCGCCCTACCGGGGCGTCAACACCAAGGTAAAGACCCCGGACGGTTACGAGTTCGAGCTTCAGTTCCATACAGCCGAGAGTCTTGAGGTAAAGGAAATGAACCACCGGCTCTACGAGGAGCAGCGCGTCCTCGACACGTCCACGGAGGATGGTAAGGCGCGATTTGACGAGCTGGCCGATACGATGGCCAGCAACGCAAGCGGCATCGCCACCCCTCCCGGCATCGAGAAGGTCAGGCTATGAGGTATTACCTTGAAGAGAGCAGGCTGGCAGTCGCCCGCGAGGACGAGCGACACCTGATGTACCGGTGGGACTGGATTGCCGAGGATTGGGTCTACGACGTTGAGCTGGTGGGGAAAGTCAAGCTCGGCGACGGCTGGTGGGACGAGGTGCCCGAATCGGAGGCCATGGATGCAATCGAGAATCGAACTGTGCCTGTCGTTGGCAAGTGAGGCGCACGCGGGGCAGGTGGACAAGGGCGGAGCGCCCTACATCGAGCACCCCATGAGGGTTGCCCTGCGCTGCGACACCGAGCTTCGGAGGTGCGCGGCGCTCCTGCACGACGTTTTGGAGGACACCGACGCGACGGAGGCGGACCTGCTCGCCGCCGGGGTGGGTTCCGAGGTCGTGAGAGTCGTCAAGGCGCTGACCCACGGCAGGGGCCTCAGGTACGACGAGTACATGGCGTACATCCGCGAGATCGCCGAAGACCCGGACGCCCGCGCGGTGAAGATGGCCGACCTGCGCGACAACATGGACTTGAGCCGCATCCACGGGCGCATCACCTTCGCCGACAAGCTGAGGCAGGGCAAGTACGAGGACGCATACGCAGTGCTCGAAGCGGCCCGCTAGAGGCATTCCATAGAACGGTTTCCGAGCCGCCCGAAAGGGCGGCTTTTTTCATGCCGAAAACCCGAAATCTCACGCGCATAGGACACTGCCATGCGACAGGGCCGCACGGCCCAAAACGCACATCTAAGGGGCTTGGCCGCACGGCCTGCCCGACGGGCCGCACGGTCCGGGAAAGGACGCGACATGGCAGACCAGAGCGCAACGGAACCCGCACAAGGAACGGAGCCGGGCCAGGAGCCGACCAGCGTCACGGAGCCCGACTACAAGGCGCTTTACGAGGCGGCGAAGGCGAACTCGCGTAAGTGGGAGAAGCAGGCCAAGGCCAACAAGGGCGCAGCATCGGCTCTGGACGAGGCGAACGAGGCGAAGAAGAGCGCCGACGAGAAGATCGCGGAGCTAGAGAAGCGACTCGACGCCAAGGAGAAGGCCGAGCGGCGCGCGAAGGCCGCAGCCAAGGTCGCGCAAGAGAAGGGCGTGCCCGCCGACCTGATCGTCGGCGACGACGAGGAGAGCATGGCCGAATGGGCCGACAAGATGCTCGCCGCGTTCAAGAAGAAGCCCGCGCCGCGCGTGGAGAAGCCCGGCAGCTTCGACAGGGGCGGCAACGGCGGCGACGAGGCGCTGCGAGACTTCGCCAAGCACCTCCTGAAGTAAGCCACACCACCAAAGAAAGGCATAGAAATGGCTGCAAACGACACCAAGAAAATCAAGCTGCCGTCCAGCGTGGTCTCCACCATCATCGGCAAGGTGAAAGACACCTCCACCATCGCCACGCTGAGCCCCAACAAGCCGCAGAAGCTCGCCGACACGACCTACCTCGTGTTCAACCCGACCGCCGAGGCCGAGGTCGTCGTGGAGGGCGGCAGGAAGTCCGGCTCCGAGATCTCCATCGCGCCCGTGGTCGCCAAGCGCGCCAAGATCGTCACGACCACGCGCGTCTCCGACGAGCTGAAGTGGGCCGACGAGGACAACCAGCTGGAGATCATCTCCAACATCATCGCCGACCAGACCGCCGCCGCGGGCCGCGCGCTCGATTACATCCTCTACCACGCCATCAACCCCAAGACGGGCCTCGCCCTCGACGGCTACACCGCCCTCACCGCGGCCGCCGGCGTCAACATCGTCACCAAGACCGACTCCCCTGTCGACGACATCGACTCCCTCTCCGACGCGCTGCTCGACTACGGCATCAACGGCATCGCCATGAGCCGCCAGTTCGCCTCCGAGCTGCGCAAGCTGCGCGTCCCCGCGACCGGCCAGCGCCTCTACCCCGAGGTGCCGCTGTCCCTCTCCGTGGGCAACCTCGACGGCATCCCCGCCGCCGTCTCCGGCACAGTCAACGGCCGACTCGCCAAGACCCCGACCAAGGTATCCGCCATCATGGGAGACTTCTCCGCCATCAAGTGGGGCATGGTCCGCGACGCCACCGCCGAGGTCATCGAGTACGGCGATCCCGACAACACCGGCCAGGACCTGAAGGGCTACAACCAGATCGCCTACCGCACCGAGGCCGTCCTGGCATACGCGGTACTCGACCCGAAGGCCTTCGCCGTCCTCAAGAGCGCCTAGGGGGTACCGAGATGGCACAACTGGTACAGAAGTTCATCGTGGAGGACGCGGACAAGGCGTCCAGCATCCTCCCCCAGCACGTGGCGCTCGTGTCTCCCGAGGGGGAGGCGCTCGTGCTGCCCAAGAAGGTCGCCAACCCCGGCGCCAGCCCGACAGTCGCGAAGGTCGTGCAGGCCCTCGTCGACGCCGGGATCATGGAGGCGCAGTAGCCATGGAGGCGCTGGCATCCGTCGAGGACTACACGGCGAGATACGGAGAGCCAAGCGACGCCGGGCGCGTGACGGCGCTCCTCAAGGACGCCAGCGCCCTGCTGCTCTCCGCCTACGAGGGCTTCTGGGGCGAAGACTACACAGAGGGCGCGCACGCGGCGTTCGACCGCGCGGCAGCTGCCGTGTGCTGCATGGTGGTGAACCGCGTGCTTTCCGCGCCGGCCGCGATGCTCGGGGCCACCCAGTACAGCCAGGGGGCCGGCGGCTACACCGCATCGGTCACTTACGGCTCGGCGCTCGGCGAGATGTACCTCGGCAAGTCGGACCTGAAGCGCCTCGGCCTTGACGTGCAGCGCATGCGCGTCCTCACCCCAATCGAGCGCAGCGAGGTGACGGAATGAACCTGATTCAGGGCGAAACCGTGACCGTGATACGCACGGGGCGGGTTCTGGACGAGCTGGGCGAGCCGACCTACGGGGAGGACGCCCGCGAAGAGGTCGAGAGCGTGGTCGTCGCCCCCGGCGCGACCGCAGACCTGGACGCATCGCGCCCGGAAGGCGTAACGGTCGCCTACACGCTGTGCTTCCCGAAGACCTACGCCGGCGAGCTGAAGGGCTGCGCGGTGGAGGTGCGCGGGGAGCGCTTCCGCGTGGTGGGAGACCCGCAGCGCTACACCGAGGCGAACACGCCGGGCACATGGAATCTAACCGTGGAGGTGACCCGCACCGATGGCTAAGTGCAGCGTGAGGCTGAAGGGCTACAAGTCCAACAAGGCCGCATACGTCGAGATCATGGACAGCGGCGCGGTCCAGGCGCTGTGCGAGGCACCGGCTAGGGCCATCGCCGCCGAATGCAACGCGACCTTCACCAAGGGCACCGGCGAGCTCGGCACCGGCTACCGCGTCTTCAAGTCTCGCGGCAAGCGTGCGAACTACTGCGGCGTGGCCACGGGCACCCCGCACGCCTACAGCAGCGAGCTTATCCACAACCGCCTCAAGTCGGCGCTCGATTCGAGGAAGCAATGATTGACGTTGAGCGCGTGGTGGCCAAGCGCCTTATGGATGCCACCGGAATCAGGGCCGTGCTCGAAGTGCCCGAGGAGCGCCCGGAGGAGTTCCTCTCCGTGGAGCTTACGGGCACCGGCACCGGCCTCTACCCGAAGACCTGCTCACTCGCCGTTCAGTCGTGGGCCAAGACCCGCAGGCGGGCGGCGGAGATCGCGGGACTGGTGGAGGTCGCCATCTACGGGCTGACCGAGGAACCGAACGTCTTCAAGGCCGTCCCGGACGGCACCTACCGATGGCCAGACCCGGATTCGCGGCAGGAGAGATACCAGACGAACGCAGAGCTTACGATCTGCGAGTAAGGAGAACAGAAATGGCCGGAACCAACAAGGAGTACACAGCTAACTCCACCGACAACGTTTCCAGCACGAAGGGCGTGCGCGGCGGCTACATCTTCGTCGCCCCGGTGGGCACTGCCCTCCCGACGGACTACAGCACCGCGCTGGCAAGCGCCTACAAGTGCCTCGGCTTCATCAGCGAGGACGGCTACGTCGAGACGGTCGACAGCGATTCCGAGGACCTCGTCGATATGAACGGCGACCTGATGGACAGCCCGCAGACCTCCCGCGTGGAGTCGGCTCAGCTGACCCTCGCCGAGATCAAGGCCATGACGCTCAAGCTCATGTACGGCGACGAGAACGTGACCGACAAGGCGGGCGTCATTACGGTGAAGCACAACGGCAACTCGAACGGCACGTGGGTCGTCGTCCTCGACCTGCTCCTGAAGAACAACCGCAAGTGGCGCAAGGTCGTGCCGCTGTTCCAGTGCTCGGAGCTGGACGATTTGACGCTCGCGGTCGGCGAGCTCGCGGCCCGCGCCCTCACGGCCAAGTACCTGACCGACGAGAGCGGCAACACCTGCTACGACTACATCCAGTCCACCGAGACCAACGCCGCCTAGGAGGGGACATGAAGGAGATCACTTTCACCGTTGACGGCGTGGATGGCGAGTTCGTCTGCGACGCGGACGAGCTGAAGAGCTACAAGACCGCCAAGCAGCTGGCACGCGCCGATGAGGACTTCTCCCTCTCGTTCGACGTGATGGAGCGCGTGTTCATGGGCAACGACGAGGAGTACATCGAGCGCCTTGGCGGCAGCGTCGACCGCCTGAACGACCTTCTGGCCGCTGCGCTCGACGCGGTTGGCGAGGACGCAAAAAACTCGTCGGCTTCGCCTCAGACCTCGAAGCCCACAGAGGCGAAGTAATAGCGGATTTCCAGCAGTTCTACGGCATCGCCCTCCCGTTGGAGGGCGGGCCGCAGGACTGTAGGCGCATGGCACTGCTCTGGAAGCACCTCCCCGCCGATTCGAGGACTGCCCGCAGGCAGTGTCCAGAGCTTGAGTGGGGCGTGGAGGCGTACCTGCTCCGATTGATCGAGAACGAGCTGGCGGGGCTCGTCTGGGGCATGGCAGACACCAAGAAGAGGCCTCCCAAGCCGCCCGAGCCGGTGAAGATGCCCGGGGAGCTGGCGGAGGCGAGGGCGCACAGGGACAACGCCCTGCGCGACAAGGAAGAGATCACGAGGCTCTTGGGATTGGAGGGCATGGTAGATGGCTAACGTCGGAACCGCATACGTGGCGATCATGCCGTCCATGGACGGCTTCGCGAAGGCGATATGCAAGGACTTCGGCAGCGCGGGCAGCTCCGCCGGCAAGACCTTCGGCGACGGCCTGTCCAACGGCACCGAGAAGGGTACCTCCAAGTCGAAGAGCTCCCTCTCCAACCTCGCGGCAACGGCCAAAGACCAAGCGGGCTACATGGGCCTCGCCTTCGAGGAGTCGGGGGCGAGGCTCAAGGCCGCGATAACGCAGAGCGGAGCGTGGCAGACCCTGACGGGCTACGCCACCAGCGCATCGAACGGCATCAAGAGCGCCTTCGCCGGAATCAAGGAGGGCATCTCCTCCAAGCTCTCCGGGGTGGGGTCTGCGGTGAAGGCGGGCCTCTCCAATGTGGGAAGCATCGGCAGCACCGTCATGACGACGGCGGCGTCGATGATCCCCGCACCGCTGAAGTCCATGGCTTCCACCGTCGGCACCATCCTGTCGCCCATCGCATCGACCGCCAAGGCCGCCCTCGCGCCCATGGCATCGGCCTTGGGGCAGGCCGGTACCGAGGCGGCTTCGAGGCTGAAGGAGGGAATCTCCAATGCAGCAGGCCACGTGACCGACGCGCTGGCAACCGCAGCCAAGGCGGCGGGTGTCGGCGCTGCGGCGGTGGTCGCGGCGGTAACAGCTGTAACGGGCGCGGTGCTGGGCAACTATGCCGACTACGAGCAACTTGTTGGCGGCGTCGACAAGCTCTTCGGCAGCGCGTCCGGTAAGCTCCAGCAGTACGCAGCCGAGGCCTACAGGACCTCAGGGCTCTCCGCGAACCAGTACATGGAGCAGGCCACGAGCTTCTCCGCGTCGCTCATCGCCTCCTGCGCGGGCGACACGTCCAAGGCGGCCGACTACGCCAACCTCGCCATGACGACCATGAGCGACAACGTGAACGTGTTCGGCTCCAACATGTGGGACGTGCAGAACGCCTTCCAGGGTTTCGCCAAGCAGAATTACACCATGTTGGACAACTTGAAGTTGGGCTACGGCGGAACGCAGTCCGAGATGCAGCGCCTCATCGCGGACGCCAACAAGCTCCCCGGCGTGATGCGCGATGGCTCCGACCTCACCATCGACTCCTACGCCGACGTGGTGGAGGCCATCGCCCGCGTGCAGCAGGCGCAGGGTATCGCAGGCACCACCGCCAAGGAGGCGGCCTCTACCATCTCCGGCTCCATCGGCATGGCAAAGGCCGCGTGGGGGAACTTCCTCACCGCCCTGGGCCGCGACGACGTGGACTTCTCGAAGGTAACCACGCAGCTCCTGGAGTCAATCGGAGCCGTGGCGACCAACGTGGCCCCGCGCGTGGCGACAATCGGCGCGAACATCATCGCGGCCTTCCCAGCGGCCCTCTCCGGGCTTGCAGGCATCCTCGCGCCCATCGTGTCCGAGGCCCTTGCGGCGGCTTGGAACATCGCCGCTCAGGCGCTTTCCTCCGTCGGCATCAAGCTGCCCAGCGTGGACGCCTCGCAGATTCTCGGCGCCTTCCAGTCAATCGCGGACTTCGTGACCGGGACGCTCGCCCCGGCCTTCGCCCCCGTGGCTCAGGCGCTGGGCAACTTCGTCTCCACGGTGGGGCCGATGCTGCTCCCCATAATCCAGCAGCTGGCCGGGGTTCTGGGCGGCATGGCGCCCATCATCGCCGCCATACAGGCAACGGTCATCAACGTTGCGACGCAGATTATGGCCTTCGTCATGCCCATCATCACGCAGCTCCTGGCCTTCATCAACGCGAACATGCCGCTGATCCAGCAGGTGGTGACCACGGTGATGAACGCCATCCAGCTGGCCATAACCTTGGCGCTCGGTGTCATCCAGGCCGTGTGGAACGCCGTCTGGCCGGCGATCAAGGCGGTCATCGACGCCGTCTGGCCGCTCATCAGCACCGCCATCAGCACCGCCATGACCGTCATCCAGGACGTCATCAACATCGTCATGGCCGCGATCAGCGGCGATTGGAGCGGGGTCTGGAACGGCATCAAGCAGCTCGCCTCCGACATCTGGAACGGCATCAAGTCGCTGGTCTCCGGCGCCATCAACGCCGTCTCCTCGACAATCTCGAGCGTCACGAGCTCGATTCAGTCGGCGTGGAACAGCGCGTGGAGCTCCGTCAAGTCGTTCTTCAGCGACATCTGGAACGGCATCAAGAGCGCGGCCTCGGATGGCGTGAGCGCTGTCTACAACACGGTGACGACCATCAAGGACAAGATTCTCGGCTTCTTCTCGGGGGCCGGTTCCTGGCTGGTCGAGTCGGGCAGGTCCATCCTGAACGGCCTCAAGGACGGCATCATGGGGGCCATCGGCTCCGTCACGTCCACGATCTCGGGTGCGCTCAAGGGCATCCGCGACCTGTTCCCGTTCTCCCCCGCCAAGGAGGGGCCGTTCTCGGGCCACGGCTGGGTGCTCTACTCGGGCATCTCCATCGCCGAGGCGCTCGGCGAGGGCTTCGCGCGGGCCGTACCGGGCGCCGTCGGCGACTTCGAGGCGGGAATGTCCCGCCTGTCGGGCGTCACGTCCATGGCGGCGCCCGGCATCACGGCCAGCCCGCGCGCAGTCGCGGCAGGCCCGTCCTACACCTTCTACATCGACGGCGCGCAGGTCGCGGACGACGAGCGCCTCGCGTCAGCGCTCATGGCGGTCGCAGAGCGCGTCAAGGCCAGGAAGGGGATGAGGTAGTGTCCTCCTACGATCACGACCTTTCCATCTGGATCACAGAGGTATCCGCGACGGGCTTCCGCGTCAACGGCCGCGTGAAGCTCGGACGGAATTCCTACAACGCCAACGGCTTCCACGTCGAGACTGGCGTGAGCGGCTACGGCTCGCGCGGCCACACCGCCAGCATCGGCACCAGGGGCGGCAGCTACGATTTCAGCGACTACTACTCCGTCGGCACGTCCTACGACGCCAGGAGCTTCAGCTGCCACGTGTCGGCAGACCTCAGCTGGTCGAGCAACGGCACCAACACGGGCAACCCCGTCTACGCCACGGCGTGGACTCCCGCGAGCGAGTACAACCAGCCCTATCCGCCCAAGAACCCCGCAGTTGCCCGCGTCTCGGACACCCAGGCGAAGGTCACGTGGGGGAGCAACTACGACAACGCCTCCGGCCGTCACTGGCACAAGGTCTACGTCGAGCGCTCCACGGATGGCGGCGGATACTCGCAGATCGCCGCCCTGAATTGGGACGTCACCAACTACATCGACAACGGCGTGAGCGCGAACCATTCGTACGCCTACAGGCTCCGCGCGGCGAACACCAAGTACAGCGATTACGTGACGGCGGGCACGGTGTACAACACACCCGCAGCGCCGAGGTCGGTCGCGGCCTCGCTCGTCTCTGCCGGCACCGTGCGCGTGGACGCCGACGTGACCAACGTCAACACCGCCACCTCGTATGCCATCGAGCGGAGCGTGGACGGCGCGGAGTGGGTGAAGGTCTCCGAGGTCGCGTCATTCCCCTACGATGACGCGGGCGCGGCCGGCATGGTCTCCTACCGCGTGCAGTCGATGCGCGGCGCGCTCGCGNCCACGAGCTTCTCCGCGTCGCTCATCGCCTCCTGCGCGGGCGACACGTCCAAGGCGGCCGACTACGCCAACCTCGCCATGACGACCATGAGCGACAACGTGAACGTGTTCGGCTCCAACATGTGGGACGTGCAGAACGCCTTCCAGGGTTTCGCCAAGCAGAATTACACCATGTTGGACAACTTGAAGTTGGGCTACGGCGGAACGCAGTCCGAGATGCAGCGCCTCATCGCGGACGCCAACAAGCTCCCCGGCGTGATGCGCGATGGCTCCGACCTCACCATCGACTCCTACGCCGACGTGGTGGAGGCCATCGCCCGCGTGCAGCAGGCGCAGGGTATCGCAGGCACCACCGCCAAGGAGGCGGCCTCTACCATCTCCGGCTCCATCGGCATGGCAAAGGCCGCGTGGGGGAACTTCCTCACCGCCCTGGGCCGCGACGACGTGGACTTCTCGAAGGTAACCACGCAGCTCCTGGAGTCAATCGGAGCCGTGGCGACCAACGTGGCCCCGCGCGTGGCGACAATCGGCGCGAACATCATCGCGGCCTTCCCAGCGGCCCTCTCCGGGCTTGCAGGCATCCTCGCGCCCATCGTGTCCGAGGCCCTTGCGGCGGCTTGGAACATCGCCGCTCAGGCGCTTTCCTCCGTCGGCATCAAGCTGCCCAGCGTGGACGCCTCGCAGATTCTCGGCGCCTTCCAGTCAATCGCGGACTTCGTGACCGGGACGCTCGCCCCGGCCTTCGCCCCCGTGGCTCAGGCGCTGGGCAACTTCGTCTCCACGGTGGGGCCGATGCTGCTCCCCATAATCCAGCAGCTGGCCGGGGTTCTGGGCGGCATGGCGCCCATCATCGCCGCCATACAGGCAACGGTCATCAACGTTGCGACGCAGATTATGGCCTTCGTCATGCCCATCATCACGCAGCTCCTGGCCTTCATCAACGCGAACATGCCGCTGATCCAGCAGGTGGTGACCACGGTGATGAACGCCATCCAGCTGGCCATAACCTTGGCGCTCGGTGTCATCCAGGCCGTGTGGAACGCCGTCTGGCCGGCGATCAAGGCGGTCATCGACGCCGTCTGGCCGCTCATCAGCACCGCCATCAGCACCGCCATGACCGTCATCCAGGACGTCATCAACATCGTCATGGCCGCGATCAGCGGCGATTGGAGCGGGGTCTGGAACGGCATCAAGCAGCTCGCCTCCGACATCTGGAACGGCATCAAGTCGCTGGTCTCCGGCGCCATCAACGCCGTCTCCTCGACAATCTCGAGCGTCACGAGCTCGATTCAGTCGGCGTGGAACAGCGCGTGGAGCTCCGTCAAGTCGTTCTTCAGCGACATCTGGAACGGCATCAAGAGCGCGGCCTCGGATGGCGTGAGCGCTGTCTACAACACGGTGACGACCATCAAGGACAAGATTCTCGGCTTCTTCTCGGGGGCCGGTTCCTGGCTGGTCGAGTCGGGCAGGTCCATCCTGAACGGCCTCAAGGACGGCATCATGGGGGCCATCGGCTCCGTCACGTCCACGATCTCGGGTGCGCTCAAGGGCATCCGCGACCTGTTCCCGTTCTCCCCCGCCAAGGAGGGGCCGTTCTCGGGCCACGGCTGGGTGCTCTACTCGGGCATCTCCATCGCCGAGGCGCTCGGCGAGGGCTTCGCGCGGGCCGTACCGGGCGCCGTCGGCG